>NZ_JBIDDF010000011.1:0-231044 GCF_043205035.1 Nocardia sp. NPDC047654 | reverse complement strand
CCACCCCCCGGATCATGAGAAAGACAGGGGCAAGAAGTCATACCGAGCCTGGCGACCGTGGGCCCGATCGCGGTACCCACGAAAAAGGTAACGGGCACGCGCAGTTGTTCATCGACGGATTCCCGGAGGACGTGACCGAGGCTTTGCTGTTCACCGGACTGCCCGAGGCGGATCGTGGTGGCATGTGCGCAGTAAGGACGAATGGAACACCTACAGCGCGAATCGTGTGGAGGTGCTGCCGAATGCCGCCTTCACCCCGCGCTCGCAGGATGTGCTGACGTACTGGCGGAGGGTGGCGGAGAGAATGAACGGAGATTCCGGCGTCCTGCTCCGAAATCGCCAAAGCCTGAGCTTCATTCACCCCGAAAGCGCGTTGACCCGGATTCTCGAGCAGGCGCCGAACGGGCCCCGACCGGGCGACGAGATGCCGCTGGCGGTGTACCCGTTCCGCACCAACATCAGCCAGAGTGACGCGGTGCGCAATGCGTTGCGGTAGCCGATCTCGGTGATCGACGGCCCGCCCGGCACCGGGAAGACGCAGACGATCCTCGACATCATCCAATGAGAAGGTCGGCGCCATCGAAGTGGACGGCTTCAGCACCCACGAAGCGACCGCGACGCATTGAAGGACGAAATCTGCCGGCGCTACGACTTCGAGTTGCTGCGCCTGCCGACCACTGGGAGCGGCGAAGCCGCGGAGGTACGCAGATTCCTCGACCGGCTGCCTTGAGACACGACAGCGGCTCGCGTGGTCCCGGCCGACAGCCGATCCAACCGATTCCACCGCGCCAAGTCTTGCGTGATCGGACTCCGTGGGCTCTGGTTCCCGATCACCGGGTGCCGAGCTAGTAACTTCCGCGGAGCACGTGTCGGCCGGTCCTGATGCTATGCGGGCTGCGCCCGCTCGAAGGCCGCGACTATCGCCGATCGGTTCCGGTCGCAGATATCGTCTCCTGGGATCGACGGCCGAGCGGTCAAGGACGCATCGGACGGGACGATATTGACTCCCAGGTTGCCATTGGCGCTTTCGGCGAAAGCCGTGCACGCCTTGCCCTCCCATGCATTGAGAGTGACGCGGCGGCCGACGGCGTCGGTGAACGCGTGTGACTGTGCGTTTTCGCCCCACGCCGGGATCGGTTCGCGCATCCAGCTCACCGAGATCAGTCCCTCTGTTTCCGAACCCCAGTTGCAGGATTCCGCGACTATCTGACCGTGTTTTTCGTCGATCGTTCGTTGCGGCGCCAGCCCTCGCTCGCCGATCGCGTGGAAGACTTCGTCCGGGGTCAGCAAGGTGCACACATCCAGGCCCGATATCGGGCTCACGCTGGGCGCGGCAGGCGTGGTGGAGGACGACGTGCTGGCTGTACTGCTTACCGGTGCGGGCGTGTCTGCGGCATCGTGGTCCGCGCCGGAGCATCCCGTGATGACAAGGACGGCCGCCGCCGGTGCGATCAGTGTGAGATGCGTGCGGGCAAACCTAGACAAGCCAGCTCCTTTGCGTGCTGGGGTGATCATCGAAGTCGTCCGGCCAATCGCTGGGCCCAACCGTATCGGGCTCCCGCACCCGGCGGCGGTCCGGGATCTGCGTCGTTTGTTCCGGGCGTGGCGGCGGGCTGCCCGGAGGCGCGCTCGAGGCCGTGGTCGCCGGGGGATCGGGCTCGCTCACGGCCCACATCCATATGTATCGCGGCGAGGATTTCAATGCCACCACCTCGGGCGGCAAGCTCGGCGCAAGGTATTTTTCGATTTCCGGCCACGTGCAGTATCCGGCGGTGACCTGGGTGGCATACTGGCGCAGCTGCGGTGAGGCGTCGGGCGCCGTGGCCAGCCAGGTCATGAAGTTCTCCTCGACCTGAATCGGCTGCACGATATCGTCCAGCGACACATTGTCCAGCTGAATGGTCGCGGTGGACAGGTCCGCGGCCGAAGCCATGAACGCTCGCAGCTGTGTTTCGACCTCGGGGTCGAGATCGGGGTCGATCATCCGTTCTCCCAGGGGTTTGCGCCGATGTCGTAGCCCTGCTGGGGCGCCGTCTGCTGTGTTTCGGCGCCAGCGGCGATTCGCGCGACATCGGAGCTGACGATCGCAGCCTGTTGCGCGTTGACAGCGGTCTGGGTAAGGGGGGAGAGGGTTTCGTTGAGCCGCGTGAACTTGCCAGGTTCGCCGCTCTTGCTGCCGGTGATGCTGGACAGCAGGTTCTTGGCGGAGGTGACCAGATTCTTGATCTTCTCCAGGAGTGGTTTGATGGTGTTCCAGACGCTGAGCACGATGTTGGCCAAGCTGGCAACCTGATAGGCGGTTCCGACGACGGGCACCTTTTTCAGCGCCACCTTGACCACGCTTTTGCCGTCGGAGATGTCGACCTCGGCCTCCAGCATCTCTTTCAGCTTGTTTGCGATGGCCAGGCACGCGTCGGTGACCTGCTGGACCAGCGTGGTCATTACGAAGTCGACAGTTCGGCCGACCGGTCCCCACCATTCCAGCGCTGCGCTGAGGTTTCGGCTGTGGTCCTCGAACGAGATCGCCGCCTTACCGTCCCAGTGGGCGCTGAGTTTGTTGACGCCCCACGACAGGTTCTTGGAGCTGTCCTCGAGCGCAGCTCCAGCAATCCGGTAAGTCGCTCCAATCCTTTTTAGTTCGTTCCAGTTGCCGCTCAGAGGCTCGAAGAGCTGGTTGAGGGGGCTCCACTCGTTGTTGGTGGCGTGCCGGATGCCCTGATTGAAGTCGCCCAACCAACCACTCTTCTCTTCGATCTTGCGAACCAGGTCCTCTTCGATGGTGTCCGGAGGTCCGAGCGAGACCATCGTTGGAGCGGTGTAGGCCACTGGGTTCGCATACGCGGCGGTGACGCCCTGCTGTGGGGCGTTCGCGCCGGTCGGGGCAGTCGTGGGGTATTCGAGGGTCGCCCGGTTCAGTGCTTCGTAACTCTTCTGATCCTGCTCGTGGTACATCCAGGCCGCACGGTTGAGGTTCGTGGCCGAAACCGTGGTGATCGAGGCGAACTCGGCGAACCGCTGCACTGTGAAATCGACCAGTTCACCGCAGGCGGGCACGATCTCGGAGATGATCTGCCCCAAAGGCTTGTCGGATGGGCTGGCATGGGTGTTGACGTAGGCGGAGGCATTGCGCAGGTCGGTTCCGATCGTCCCCATGAGGGTCGACATGCCCGCGATCTCGGCCGGTGCCGCTTTGAATACTTCGGTCAATCTCACATCTCTTCACTCGGTGTACAGACCGCCCACAGCGGCCGTTGAAGCGAAATCAGTTGTCTTGGAGACAAGCTGACGAGGCGGCCCCCCTCAACCGACCGGATGTGTGAAGAGTAAAGCTAACACGTTGCGGCCCAGGTGCTTTGGGATCGAAGACACCGCCGAAAGTATTCGGGCAGGTCAACCGAGAAGCTGCAAGGCTGCTCCGATCGTGGCCAGGACACCGTGAAACCACTGCTCGACCAGTTGCCACAGGCTCGGGTAGGCGCCGTCGGCCTGCCTCAATCGGAGCCCGAACACCGCCTTGCCCGCGGTAGTTCGGAACAGCCGCTGCAGCAGCGTGCGGTGGACGAACGAGGCGGCGATACCGGCTGCCACGCCGGTCACGATCGGCGAGACGGCAGTGTCCGGGTATCGCCCCATCATGTACCAGACCGTCGCGCCCACGGCGATGTGCAGCAGCATGTCGAGAACGAACGCGGCAGCGAGCACAGCGAAGCCGACCCGCGTCGACTCACGACCGAGCGCCTGTCGGCCCGTCATCAACTCGGTGTCGGAGCCGGTCGTACCAGAATGCCCCGAGGAGTTCCGAACTGGCGGGGAGTCCGCGAGCGGCAATCTGCGGCGAACCGTCATCTCTTCAGTCATGGTTTCCGGAGTACTCGTCGTGTTCATTCGTTCGAGAGATCGGACCAGAGGGCTCTCATCCTGCAATGTTTCGAATCGCCGCCAGCGCGTCGTTGATCTCCTCTTCGTAAAAGCCTGTTCGGTAGCGCGCTTCCTGGCTGCCCAGGAACTGAAAGGTGAGGTCCAACAAGCGCGGCCACACGTCGGCGACGGACGTCGGCAGGTGCCGCACGAAGTCGCCGGTCAACTCGGCCGCCTCCTTGTTGCCGGACCGGCTCGCCGATGCTGGATCGTTCACCTCGCCTTCGGCGGCGACCACTCTCACTCGCACATCGGGGTCCAGTTGGCGGGGCACCGAGCGGACGAGTCGCTGCAGGTAGTCCTGGACTCCGGCGTTCCAGCCCAGGGGAATCAGGAGATCTTCCCGGACATTCGCTATTTGAAGAGTCAGTTGTCGAACCGCTTTGAACTGCTCGACATTGAGGGAAACCTCTCGTTCAGGGCGAACCGAAATCATCCCCGGCTCCACTCTGCGTCACTCCAGATCGTCAAAGTACGCCTTTCCTTCCTTCGGAGTATGTACCGTTCCGGCCTCACCGTCCTCGATCACGACAGCTCCTGTGCTCGGATCCCAGTATGCGACCCGGCCACCTCGGAGGTCGTACCTGACCTCCACTCCCGGTCTCGTGCCGCTGATGACGCTTTCGACGTAATCGGCGAGTTTCTCGGGGGGCACTCCGGACACGTAGTGACTGCCGTCCCCCTGCTCCGCCCGGCCGTTGGCATGGTCGGCGATGGCTTTGGCGATCCGCTTCTCCACTGCGTCGTCCTCGGTCTCCGACGGCACCGAGGGCGAATCATCGTCGATGACGGCTTTCATGGCGATGATCGCGGCGAGAGCGGTGATGGTCGAGCTGAGATCGGGCACCTTGTCGAAGGCGTCGATGACGCCCACGGTGACGCTGACAGCCAAGGTGATCTTGAGGATCTGGAAGAGCCGCCTGCTCGTATAGAGGCCCCGGATGGCGCTGATCGTCTCGGAGGCGGCGACGGTGACGCCGCCTCCTGCGACGGCGATACTGCCGCCGAAACTGAAAATCGCTCCGACGATCGCGCCGGTGACCAGGAGTCCAACGGCCCACGCGAAGCTGTTCATCGCCGACTTTATGCCTTCGCCGACCTCGACTGTCGAGGTGTGGTATTCGGCGACCGGTGCTGCGACGTTCAGTGACGCGGAGGCGAGCAGGTTGGCGCCTGACTCGAGCGCCTGAAGTTTTTCTTGGATCAACGCACGGTTCTCGGCAGCGTCCATACCGTCGAACAGGTCCGATATCGCACTGATCCTGGCGGGGGCCTCCTGGATGGTCCGATTTTCAGCGAAGGTCTTCCATGTCTGGGCGGCCTTGGCGAGCTTGTCCACGTCACCGTTGGGCAGCTTCTCGAATGTGCTGACTATCTTTGAGGTCAGCTCACTGAAGAACTCCTCCACACCACCGTTGTGTTTGACGCCGTCACCGTTGTCGTGGACGGAGGTCGGGATGGAGACCTTGTATTCGGGGGCCTGGTTGAGGGTCGGCCGTGGTGGGTGGGCGTGGTCCGATTTCCCGTACCTGTATCCATTCGCGTAGAGAACATTGCCGAAGTTGGTGAGTGCGTCGGCCAGATGCGTGCACGTCTGCATGGTGTCGCGCGCGTAACGGTCGTATGCCTCGCCCCACTGTTTACAGCCGGGGGCATCACCGGCCATACCTGCGCACTCGCCTTTGACGGCATCATGTACGGGCTTGTCGGCGCGACGCAGTTCGGTGGCGAGGTCGTGGCATTGCTTGGCGGCGTCGTAGTAGGTCTGCCAATTGACGCGCACCGCTCATCCCCCTCGGAGCATCTTCAGGTTTTCCTCTACCGCTGTGCTGTAGCCGGTGTGAGCCTTGCGTGCTGCATCGCTCATTTCTCGGATACCGTCGGTGAACTCCCTTGCCCCGATCATCCATTCACGGTGAGCATCATGGTAGGCCGTAGCGGCGACACTCTCCCAGCCGCTCCCAGCGAGGGTAGCGACCTTGTTGTCTATCTCATCGAGGTGGTCTGCGACGAACCCGGCCAGCGCCGCCAGTCGGGAGACGATTTCATCGAGGTGGTCGAGGTCGACCGTGAATTCCGTGGTCACGGCAGATCCAGACTGAAGGAGCTGTTCAGGACGGAAGCATTGCTCCCGTCGCGGGATTCGTATGTCTGCGCGCTGACTCCGAGCTTCTCCGCCAGCTCGGTGAGGGCGGTAATTATCCGACCGCCCCCATCGCGGACGTCGGTCCAGCCTTCGGCGAACTCCGAGGCCAGGATTCCGGTCCAGGAACCATTGACTACACCGTCGACATCTGTCGCGGCGGAATCCAAAGCGGTGCGCAACGACTCAGCCAGCTCGTAGACATCCGTTCCGATATTGCGAACATGCTCCGGCGCGACCGAGAGATGCTGCCCCGGCGTCGGATTCCCCCCGTCGCTCATGCTCAGGCATGGTACCCACCTCCGGTCGGAGTGTCGAACTCGAGGCCGCTGACTGATGCCGAACAGAGGAAGATGCGTCTGCGCGGAGGAGGTCGCCGCGTTTCTCTCGAATCACGGCGACCGGGGTTCTCGCAGCCGCGTCACTGGGAGGGTGCGCGTTCCGCCGGTTCGTCAGGCGCGTGCCACCGGATCAGCTCCCGGCGGCACATCGCGAACTCCCCGTGTCGCGCAGCGCGCGGCCGGCGCCGAGGGGTGACCCGCTGTACGACTGGTAAGCCGAACGAATTCGGTCCAGGTGCAGTACGTCATCCAGGGATAGAACACCGGCAAGCGCCGATGGCGCCCTGCCCGCCGTCCGGATGCAACCCGCCCCGATGACCGGCGCAGTCCGGCCCGTCGCTCGCCGCTGCGGCACGTCCCTCGGCGGTGTGTTCAGCGGCGGGCGGGTAGCCCCGGCGCAGGGGATGTCGGCGTTACCCACTTCTCGACTTATGGCCTCGGGTCCCGCCGAGTCCAGCAACCAGGCTGTCCGAAACTTCAGGGCGAACGGCCTTCGGGCAGCCGTCAGCCGAGCTGCTCGGCTTCTTTGGGATCGAAGACACCGCCGCAGGGGATCGGCAGATAGAGCGGGGCAGCTTGCTGGTTTGGCTGTCGTCGAGGTCGTGGGGGTTCATG
The DNA here is from genome assembly GCF_043205035.1 of Nocardia sp. NPDC047654. Classification (NCBI taxonomy): domain Bacteria; kingdom Bacillati; phylum Actinomycetota; class Actinomycetes; order Mycobacteriales; family Nocardiaceae; genus Nocardia; species Nocardia sp. NPDC047654. The sequence continues at coordinate 224,027 of NZ_JBIDDF010000011.1, read as the reverse complement.
TTGAAGGGCAGGACAGTCGGCGCGGCCGCAGGGCGGTGAGGTGACGGTTCATGAATCTCGCGCGGGAGTGGTGTCGAGAGCGCGTAGCTGGCCGGGGTCGATCGCGCGCAGCGTCGCCAGCGAAGCGGTGACTGCCAGGTCGCAGGCCACGCCGATGTCCGCGCCGTCGACGATGACCGCCCGGTAGGCGATGTCGAGACTGATGCCGAGCAGCATGGTGGCGAGGGTGTCGGCGCCGCGGCCGATGGGGGTGCCACGCTCGGCGTAGTTGGCGCGCAGTTCTTCGGCGATACGGGGTTCGAGAGCGGCCGATAGTCGGCGCCCGGGATGGGCGTCGTCGTATCGGTTGTCGAGCAGGACACGGAAGCCGCGGGGATGGCGGCGCGCGTAGTCGAACAGCGACTCGATCGAGTACCTGGCCCGCCGACCGTAGTGCATCGTCTCGCCGTGATCGTAGATCTCGAACATCCAGGTGGTGAGTTTGCCGAGTTCGCGCTCGATCACGGCCTGAACGAGGGCGTCGCGCGAGCCGAAATGGGCGTAGAGCGTCACCCGCGAGGTGTCGGCTCGGCGGGCGATGGCGTCCATGGTGGCGCGATCGACGCCCACCTCCGCCATCACCGCACATGCCGCGTCCAGCAGCTGTGTGTCGGTCGGACGGTTGCGAGTGCTGCGGCGCGCGGGCGCGCCTTTGCGCCGATCCCGGTGCCCGGTCTCGGTCACACTCCCTCCACTCTTCGCCTGACGGTGCCACCTCCGGGCGAGCTCGGCCGCCGCGGAGGTGGCGCCGCGAGCGTCAGTTCCGCGCCGGATCGTCCGCCGCGTCCTCGAGGTTACCGAAGTAGGCCGCCTCGACCTTGTCCCGGCGCTCCCGCAGCTCGGTCGCGGAACCGGTCAGTGCTGCCCTGCCGTGGTGGAGCACCACCGCCGAGTCGGCGATCGACAGCGCCAGTCCGATGTGCTGCTCGATCAGCACCACGGCCATGTGCTGGTCGTCGGCGATCTCGCGCAACCGCGGCAGCAGCTCCTCCACCGCGATGGGGGACAACCCCAGGCTGAGTTCGTCGATGAGGAGTATTTTCGGCCCGCACAGAAGGGCTTTCGCCAGGGCGAGCATCTGCTGTTCACCGCCGGAGAGCGTGCCGCAGCGGCGGGTGCGCAGCGTGCGCAGCTTCGGGAAGTAGTCGAGTACGTCGTCCAGAGCGGGACTGTTCTTGCGGCGGGCCAGGCGCAGGTTGTCCTCGACCGAGAGGCGGTGGAACACCCCGCGGCTGTCGGGCACCAGGATCACGCCGCGGCGCGCGTTGTGTTCCACGCGCCGGTCCAAAGGTTCGCCGAGCGCGGTGATGGTGCCGGAGATGATCGGCAGCGCACCGACCGACGCCAGCAGAGTTGTGGTCTTGCCTGCGCCGTTCGGGCCCAGCAGCGCCAGGATTTCGCCCGGCATGACCTGCGCGCGCAGTTCGCGCACCGCGGGGACGCCGCCGTAGCCGACGGTGAGCTCGTCGATACTCAGGGCGGGTGCCGTCCGCGGCAGTGGCGGGCGGCTCGGAGCGGGGCTGGTCATTCGTTCTCTCCTGCCGGTCGGTCGCCCGTCGCCGGTGGTCGCGCGTTCTCGCCGTGTGCGGCGGTGCCCAGATAGGCGGTGATCACGCGGTGGTCCTCCCGAATGAGGGCCGGTTCGCCGCTGGCGATGACGACGCCGAAATCCAGGACATACAGGCGGGCACAGATGTCGAGCACCAGCTGCATGTCGTGGTCGATGAGCAGCACGCCGATGCCCGAGGCCGCGACGCGGCGCAGATGCTGCCCGAATTCGACGCTTTCGTGGGTGTCGAGCCCCGCGGCGGGTTCGTCGAGCAAGACCACCCGGGAGCCGCCGACGAGGGCGCGGGCGACGCCGACGAGTTTCTGCTGACCAAGGGTGAGTTCGCCGGGGCGGCGGTCGCCGACACCGGGCACGCCCACCAGATCCAGTGCGGCGTCGATGGTCTCGCGCGGTGGCGCGGACCGCCCGACGATGTCGGTCAGCAGGGAACGCAGACCGGTGGGTTGCAGCGCGACGGCGAGATTCTGCTCCACGGTCAGGTCGCCGAACAGTTCACCGGCCTGCCAGGTCCTGGCCAGTCCGGCACGGCGACGGCGATGCGGTCCGAACCGGTCGAGCGCGACGCCTTCGAGGGTGACGTGCCCGGTCGAATCGGTGAAGCCGGTGACCGCGTCGACGAAGGTGGTCTTGCCCGCGCCGTTGGGCCCGATCAGGCCGACGATCTCACCGGCGTCGACGGTGATGTCGATGTCGGAGTTGGCGACCACGCCGCCGTAGCGCACCGACAGTCGCTCGGTTCGCAACAAGGTCGTGTTCTCAGACATGTGCCGCCGCCTTGTCCTTCGCGCCCGGCGCCGGTGCGACCGCGGGCTCGCGGCCTGATCGACGGGCGATCGCCGCTTTCGAGTGGCGTGTCGCCTCGGTGATCGCCCCGGCCACGCCGACCGGGTTGAGCACGGCCATCAGCAGCAGCACTCCCGCGGCGATGAGCTCGTAATACTCGCCGAGTTCCAGTGTCTGGTTGAGGAATACGTAGCCGACGCCGAGCGGGCCGGTGGTGCCTGCGATGAACGCGCCCGTGACGGAGGTGATGCCGCCGACGTAGGTCATCGCCAGCACCGTCAGGCCGATCATGACGGTGAACGACCCTGCCGAGAGCTGCCCGCGGCTGTAGCCGATGAGGCAGCCTCCGATGCCGGCGAGGAAGGCCGAGACGGCGAAGCCGAGCAGTTTCGTCGCCGCGACGTCGACGCCGACCGAGGCCGCCGCCCGCTCGTTGGAACGCACCGCCAGCAGCGCCCGTCCGGTGGCGCCGCCCATGATCCGCATCACCCCGAGCGTGCAGATCGCGACCACCACCAGCACCATCAGCGCGAACCGCAGGGTGACCAGATCGGTGCCCTCCCGGACGCCGAGATCTACGCCGAAAAGGGTGGGGTCGGCGATGAGATTGCCTTGCGCCGGTGTCAGCGACGGATTGTTGAACACGAAGCTCTGGATGGCCAGGGCGGCCGCCAGGGTCACCACCGCCAGTTGTGCGCCGCGGATGCGCAGCGCGGGCACGCCGACCAGGATGCCGAGCGCGGTGGCGACCAGCGCGGCCGCGATCATGCCGAGCGGGAACGGCACGTGCCAGTTGTCCGCCAGCTTCGACAACGCGAATCCGGCCGTGCCCGCGAAAGCCATACTGGCGAGGGAGATCTGACCGAGATAGCCGGTCAGCAGCACCAGCGAGAGCGCGATCAGCGACAGGATCATCGAGGTGACGACACCGAATCGCCAGGTGCCCGTCGTCGACACGATGGCCGCGACGGCGATCGCGACGACGGCCAGCGTCGGCGCCACCCGGATCCGGGGAATCGGGACGGCGGGCATCTTCACCGATCCGAGCGAGCCGCGCGCCGGGATCCTGCCGCCGAGCAGGAACAGCGCGATGATGACGATCACGAAGGGCACCGCGTCGCCGAGCCCGGCCTGGGCCCAGTTCGGCCAGAAGTCCTTGGTGTCGGCCCACAGGATGACCGCCTGGAACGAGCCGAGTACCAGGCCGGCGGCGCAGGCCACACCGAACGACGCGAGCCGTCCGACCAGTGCCGCGGCCAATGCGGGTATCACGTAGAAGGTGTAGCTGGTCTCGTTGAGACCGATGGTGTAAGCGGCGAGGACGCCGATCAGCCCGCAGGCGGCGCCGGTCATCACCCACACGATCGCGGCGAGCCGGTCGGGCGAGTAGCCGGTCAGCCGTGCCGCGAGTTCGTCCTCGGAACCGGCGCGGGTCGCGATCCCGACGGTGGTGAGTGTGAAGTACGCGCGCAGGCCGATCGCGGCGGCGATCGCGACGCCTGCCAGGATCAGATCCGACACATTGACCGTCGCACCGGCCACGGTCAATGTGCTCTGCGGCAGAATCGGTGTCGCGAAAAGGTTTTCGGTGTCGAACCGCAACCCGACCAGGGCCTGGATGAACAGCATGAGCCCGACCGATGCCACCACTTGGGCCAGCACCGGCGCCTGGCGCAGCGGCCGGAACACCAGCAGGTGCGCGAGCAGCGACCAGGCCGCCGCCGCGGCGACGCCGAGCGCCGCGGCCGCCGCCATCGGTGTCGGCTCGTCCGCACTGCCGAGGGAGAGACTGCCGACGGGCAGGACGAAGGTGCCGTCGGTGCGCAGCGCGGCCACGACATAGACCGCCCAGAGTGCGAAAGCGCCCTGCGCGAAATTGATGATTCCCGTCGCGGCGTGCACGCCGACCAATGAGGAGGCCAGGACCGCGTATACCGCGCCGGTCGACAGACCTAGAAAGACGAATTGCAAGAACTGGGCCATGTGATCCCGATTTCCTTTTGATGCCCGTAGATTTCAGGGGCGGGCCGCTCGAATTCGAAGGCCCGCCCCGAGTCATCTCAGGCGGCTACGCCGCGCCCGGGATCAGTTTCAGGACCTCGGGGCTCGGCGTGAGGAAACCACCGGTCACCGGCGCCTGCTTCTTGTCCGCGGTGACCTCGAACAGCAACATGTCGGTGGTGCAATTCGGGCTGGTCGCCTTACCGCAGGTCAGCTTCGGGCCGAGGAAACTCTGGTAGTCGGTGAGGCCCTTCAGTGCGGCCAGGATCGCGGGTCCGGTGAATTCGGCCGGCGACTTCGCGGTGAGTGCCTGGGCGAAATCGACCAAGGTGGCGAAGGTTCCGTAGGCGTAGAAGCCCGCGGTCCCGCCGGCGTTCTCGATGAACCGCTCGGCGACCTTCAGATTGGATTTCGCGGGTTCGGGAGCGGCATCGACGGCGGGCGGCAGCCACACCGGCGAATAGGCTTGCGAACCGACGGCCTGCGGGCCGAGTACCTCGACGAATTCGGTGCAGGCGGCGAGGAAGATCGTGCCCGTGTACTTCACCGATTTCAGGGCCTGGGCGAGCTTGTTGCAGGTGTTGTCGTTGGGTGAGGTCATCAGGCCGCCCGCGGCGGGATTGCCGTCGGCGATGGTGGAGGCCAGCGCGGTGAAATTGGGGGAGGCGGGCGGGTAGTAGGCGCTCTTGACGTCGATGCCGAGCTGTTTGCCCAGTGGGGCGAGGAGCTGGTCGAACACCTGATGCGCCTGAGGCAGGTCGGAATTGACCAGAGTCAGCGAATTCTTCCCGGCCTGCTTGAGCGACTGCAGGAAGCCGACCAGGAAGGCGGCCGGCGGCGGGCCGAAGAACACCCGGTTCTCGGTGACCGCTCCGGTGGCGGTGTTGAACGGAATCTGGCCGATCAGCGGGATTCCCGCCGAGGTCAGGATCGGCATGGCGGCCGAGGATTCGGCGTTGTAGCCGTCGATGGTCGCGACCACCCCGGCCTGCACGAATTGGTTGGCGCAGGAGATGGTCGATTCCGGCGAGGTGTTGTCGATCCCGCAGTCGACGACTTCGATCGGGCGGCCGTTGATGCCGCCGATCTGCTTGTTGATGTATTCGATCGCGGCGTTCTTGCCCGTGGTCACACCCGCCTGCGTCGCAGGCCCCTTCGAAGGGTTGAACAGCCCCACTTTGATCGGTTCGCCGTTCGCCACGGCCCCCGGCGCGATGGACGATTTTCCGGTGTCGGAACTGCTGTCCTCACCACACGAAACGACGGAGAACACGCATGCCGCAGCCATTGCCGCAGCGGCGATTCGACCGGTTTTGATACCCATTCTGAATGCCTTTCCAGGCCGGTCGGGGCCCGGGCGTGAATGCCGAACCGCCCCGTCGAGCTACCGATTCGACGCCGCAATGCAGCCTGTGCGATCCCGGCGGCCCGATCCCTACGTGTGATCTGGGCCACCTGAAGCTAGCCCGGGTTTACAGGGGTGTCAAGCTGAATGACGCAGGGCGAGCACCAGCCACGGACGCACCGCGGCCGTGCCGGCGGAGAAGGGTCAGCGTCGCTGGTCGCGATAGGTCTCCAGCAGGCGCAGCCACACCTCGCTGATGGTGGGGAAGGGCGGGACGGCGTGCCAGAGGCGGTCGATCGGGATCTCGCCGGTGATCGCGACGGTGGCCGAGTGCAGCAGTTCGGCGACGCCCGCGCCGGCGAAGGTGGCGCCGACCACCACGTGCCGGTCCGGGTCCACGAGGATCCGCGCGTGGCCCCCATAGTCGGGGGTGTGTTGCAGCGCGCCGGCGATCCGGCCGAGGTCGTAATCGACGACGTCGACCTTCTGCCCGGAGCGCTCGGCGTCGTCGGTGGTGAGACCTACAGCGGCGATCTCCGGGTCGGTGAACACCACCTGCGGCACCGCCACCCGGTCTGCGGTGCCCGCGTGCCGCCCCCACGGGCCGGTGTCGAGGGCGAGACCGCGGGCCCGCTCGGCGATGACGGCGCCCGCGATCCGCGCTTGGTATTTGCCCTGGTGGGTCAGCAGCGCGCGGTGATTGACATCGCCGACCGCGTACAGCCAGTCACCGCCGACGGCGGTCACGGCGAAGGTGTCGTCGGTGTCGAGCCACTGCCCAGGGGTCAGTCCGATGGTTTCGAGTCCGATGTCGTCGGTGCGGGGTGCGCGTCCCGTCGCCAGCAGCAGTTCGTCGGCGATTATCCGGCCGCCGTCGACGAGCGTGACGTGCACGCCGTCGTCCGGTCCGCCCGCCCGTTCTGCCTGGACGATGGTGGTGGCGAAGCGGAGATCGGCGCCCGCCGCCCGCAGTCGGTCGGCGACCAGTTCCGCGGCGAAGGGCTCGACGCGGGGCAGCAGCCGGGACTCGCGGGCGACGAGCGTGACCTGCGCGCCGAGCGCCTGCCAGGCCGTGGCCATCTCGGCGGCGACCACGCCCGCACCCAGGACGACCAGTCGGCCGGGCACCGCGCGGGCGCTGGCCGCCTCCCGGCTCGTCCACGCGCGCACCGTCTCCAGCCCGGGCAGCGGCGGTAGCGCCGCGCGGGTGCCCGTGCAGACGGCCACCGCGTGCCGGGCGGTGAGTTCCAGCGTCGCGCCGTCCGGGGTCTCGACCGTCACCTGTCGCTCGCCGGTGATTCGCCCGTGCCCGCGCTCGAGGGCGATGCCCGCGGAGCCGAGCCAGTCGACCTGGTCGCGGTCGTCCCAGTGGGCGGCCATGCGATCGCGGTGTTCCAGGACGGCCGCGGCGTCGAGGGGTCGGGTGAGCGCCGCGGCGACGCCCGGTACCCGGCGGGCCTCGGCGTGCAGCAGGGCGGGCCGCAGCAGCGCTTTGCTGGGTTCGCAAGCCCAGTAGGAGCATTCGCCGCCGACCAGCTCGGCTTCCACGATGACGGTGCGCAGTCCGGCGGCGCTGGTTCGGTCGGCCACATTCTCGCCGACCGGGCCTGCCCCGAGGACCACGACGTCGTAGGTCCGAGAGTTCTCGTCTGTCATGACAGTGCTTTCGTCTCGGTCGTCAGCGGCCGGGTGCCCGCTGGGTGACTTCTTGCAGGAACCAGCTGTTGCCGTCGGGGTCGTGGAAGGCCGCGAAGGAGCCGTAGCTGGCGCGCCGCGGGTGCGCCCCGGCGACGCGCTGCGCGGTGCCGGCGTGGTGGAACACCCCGGTGGCGTCGCGGAACGGCCCCTCGACCTCGACGCCGCGTTCGCGCAGTTGCGCGATGGACCGCTCGATATCTGTGACGATCAGGTGCAGCCCGTGCAGCGTGCCGGGGTCCGCGGTCGCCACGCCGGTGCCGAAGATGATCGAGGCTTCCGAACCCGGCGGCGTCACTTGGACGACGCGGTATCCCTCGTCCACCGTGAAGTCGGCGTCGAGGCGGAACCCGAGTCCGGTGTAGAAGTCCTTCGCGCGGTCGACGTCGGCGACGGGCAGCACGACGACTTCCAATTTCATGTCCATGATCGGGTTGTCCTGTTCTCGGGTTATCGGTGCGCGCTCTGGGCGGCCTGTTCGATGACGTCGGCGACGACGCCCGGATGGGAGACGGCCACCGAATGCGAGGTGGCCACTTCGGTGACGTGGGCGTGGGCGCGTTCGGCCATGAATCGCTGGGCCGCGACGGGGATGTTGCGGTCCTCGGTGGTGATCACGTCCCAGGTGGGCTTGTCGGTCCAGGCCGCCGCTGTGGCGGGCTCCGTGAGAGCGGACTGCGCGATGGGGCGTTGGGTGGCTGCCATGAGGGCCGCGCGAGCGGCGGAGACGTCGGCGGCGAACTGGTCGTGGAACGCGTCCTGCCGAATGTAGAGGTCCTCACCCGTCATGCCGTCGGCGCCGGTGGACGGAATGCGGCCCAGGGCGGCCGGCAATGTCGAGCCGGGGTAGCGGCCGGTGAGGTCGAGCGCCGTCTCCCCGGGCGCGGGCAGGAATGCCGCCACGTAGACGAGTGCTTCCACCTGGGAATTGCCCGCTGCCGCCGCGCTGATCACCGAGCCGCCGTAGGAGTGCCCGACCAGGACGACGGGTCCGTCGATGGTGCCGAGCAAGGCTTTCAGCGCGGCGGCGTCGGCGGCGGGTCCGCGCAGCGGATTCGCCGCGGCGACGACGCGATACCGGTCGTGGGTGAGGCGCTCGATGACCTCGTTCCAGCTCGAACCGTCGGCGAAGGCCCCGTGTTCGAGGACGATGGTCGGTCGCGGCGCGTCGGGCGTGGGGTCGGCGTGGGTGGTGGTGCTCGCGGTGCACGCCACGGCCAGCGCGCCCCCGGCCACGACGGCCGCCAGCGCGGTCGCCGCGCGAGCGAGCCGGGGGATACGGATGCCGCGGCGTCGGGTGTCTTTCATGATGGTCTCGCTTCGGTGGATGAGTCAGGGGCAGGTCAGGCGGCACGCAGTGGGCCGGCGAAGGATTTGCGCAGCGAGGAAGGACCGATCAGGGGCAGCAGCACGGCCAGGGCTCGGCCCTTCAGAGTGCTTGGCGTGCGGAGCAATTCGATCTCGACGCGGGAGCCTTCGTTCCGCGGCACCGCCCGGAAAACCCAGCCGCCGCCCGCGCCGAAGAGCTTGGAGTCCAGCGTGCTGATCCGGACGGTGTCGCCCCCCGGCTCCCACTCGTAGCGCGCCCGCTCCCAGGCGGCTGCGGTGCCCTCGGTGACCTCGGCCCAGGTCTCGCCGCGTTCGTGCACGACGAAGTGCTCGGCGTCGATGGTCGGCCACGCTTCGGCACGGCCGGGGCCGAAGTCGGTGAGCACCCGCACGACCTCGGCCGGAGAGAGGGTGGACTGCAAATGGAAACGGACCGTGGTCATGAGGCTGCTCCTGGGCATCGGTACGAAGTCCGGACGGGCGGGACGCCGGTGTCCGGTGGCCCGACGGGCGGGCCGTGCCGCCGGCCCGCGGTGACGGTTCCGGCTGCCTGTCGAGCATCGCTGCCGAGGGCACAGCGCCGAATCCGTCGGATGACGTAGCGGTGACGTATCTTCCGCGGCACTTCGGTGGCTCGTGCCGGGCGCGCGAGCGGTCGAATGACCTCGGTATCGCCGCCGCGGCATAGCGTCGTCGCCCTGGAACCGACCGGTTAGTCTTGCCGCAGGCGGGAGAGGAGCGACCGACATGGAGTCATGTGCCGCGGCGATGGTGGGCCGCGACGACGAGCAGGCGCGGCTCTTCTCGTTCGTGGCAGCCCGGGGCGGCGGGTCGCTGATCCTGCGCGGCGAAACCGGTGTGGGCAAGAGCGCGCTGCTCGCGCACGCGGCCGAGCTGGCGGAGCGCTCCGAGCACGAGGTCCTGCGCGTGACCGGCGTCGAAGCCGAATCGGAATTGCCTTACGCGGGGCTGCACCAGTTCCTGTACCCGCTGCTGGCGCACGCGCGCGACCTCGACGAGGGGGCACGCGCCGCGTTCGACGCCGTCTTCGGGCAGCGGGCCGGGGATCCGCCCTCGGTCATGACGCTGGGTATCGCCGTGCTCAACCTGCTCGGCGCGGCCGCGCGGGAGCGGCCGCTACTGCTGGTCCTCGACGACGGCCAGTGGCTGGACGCCGCCAGCGCCGAGGTGTGCGGTTTCGTCGGGCGCAGGCTCACCGGCAGCGCGGTGAAGATGCTGATCGCACTGCGTGCCGACATCCCCTCTCGGCTGGATACCGCCGCCTTGCCCGAAACCACGATCCCGCCGTTGTCCGAGCAGGCAGCGGCCCGCCTGCTCGACCAGCGCCACCCGGGATTGAACGCACGCACTCGCCGCCTCACCCTCGAGCACGCGCGCGGTAACGCACTGGCGCTGCTGGAGCTGCCCGCCTACATCGTCGGCGCGGCGGACACCTCGGACGAGGTCATCGACGAGCTCGCGGTCCCGCTGCCGAAACGGTTGCAGCGCTTGTACAGCGGGCGGATCACGGCGCTTTCCGAGACCGTGCGCGCGGAGCTGCTGAAGGGCGCGCTCGACGGGGTGGGTGCGCGCGCCGCCGCGACCGTGGGGCCGGTCAGCCGCTACCGGATGCGCGACGCCGAGGAGGCGGTGCGCGTCGGATTACTCGAAATAGACCTGCGCACAGGCGATTTCATGTTTCGGCATCCGCTGGTTCGTTCGGCGGTGGTGCAGCTGGCCACGCCCAACCAGCGGCGGGCCGCGCACGCCGCGCTGGCGCGAGTGCACCATGCCGACGTCGAGCGCCGGGCCAAGCATCTGGCGGCGGCCACCATCGATCCCGACGAGCAGGTGGCCGCGGCGCTGGAGGCGGCGGCCGAATCGGCGACCCGCCGCGGCGGGGCGATGGCGGCGGTCGCATGGCTGACCCGCGCGGCCCAGCTCAGCGAGAACCACGAGGACCGTTCGCGCCGCCTCGGCGACGCTGCTTTCGTCGCCGGGCACGCGGCCCGGCTGGGACAGGCGCAGCGGATCGTGCAATCGGATCCGGCCCCCGGCGGGAACGAGTCACCGGCCGCGGTGCTGGCCTCGGCGTATTCGGCGCTGTACGAGGACGGTGACGTACGCACCTCGCATCGCCGCGTGTCGGCCGCGATCGAGGAGTTGTCCGCCCGGGGCGCGCGCGAGCAGCCGGAGGTGCTGGTCCGACTGGTGAACCTGCTGCTGGCGATCAGTCAGTACGCCGGCGACGCCGGGATGTGGACCAGCACCCGTGACCTGCTCGCCGGAATGGGCGAGCTGCCGCCGCATTCGCGGATCTACCGCGACTCGTGGAGCGATGTGGTGCGCCACGGCGCCGGCGTGGCGCCGCGGGTGGAGTCGGCCGCGGCGCGGCTGGCGGAGCTGGAGCCGTGGGACGTCACGCGACTGGCGGTCTCGTCCTATCATTTGGACATCGCGGTGGATTACCGCCCACACCTGCAGCGGATCGTGGACCGGGAACTGGAGACCGGCGCGGTGGCCAGCGGCATCGTCATGCTGCACCTGATCATGCTCGATCAAACCTCGACCGGCGAATGGGACGAGGCCGAGCGGACCGGTCTGCGGTCGCTGCGGCGGGCCGTCGACCTGGGCTACGACCTGTTCGCCCAGCAGAGCCGCGGCTATCTGGCGCAACTGGCGGCGCTGCGCGGGCGCCTCGACGAGGCCCGCGAACTGCAGGCGGTGGTCGATTCCTGGGCACGGCCGCGCGGCCTCGGGTTCCTCACCCAGGCCGCCGACGCCGCGGGCACGACCGCCGCGCTCACCGCGGGCGATTTCGAGGCGGCCTATCTGCACGCCATCGGCATCACACCCCCTGGCGAGTTCGCGCCGTACGCCTATCAGGCCTCGCGCAGCCTGCTGGACCTGGTCGAAGCCGCCGTGCACACCGGGCGCGCCGAGGAGGCGCGCGCCCATGCCGCCGCCGCGTGGGAGGCCGGCCTGCCTGCGATCTCCCCGCGCCTGGCGATCCTCACCTTCGGCGCCACGGCGATGACCGCCGACGACGACGCGCGCGCCGCCGACATGGTGGCTCGTGCCGAGAGTCATCCCTCGGCAGCACGTTTCCCCTTCGAGCTGGCACGGATCCGGTCGGCGCACGGGCTTCGGCTCCGGCACGCCAACAGCAGGACGACGGCCAGGCACTACCTGTCGGCGGCCGCGGCGTCGTTCGATCGGCTCGGCGCTGCGGCGTGGGCCGAACGCACGCGGACCGAACTGGGTCCGCTCGGCGTCAGCGCTGCCGGGGCAGCCGCGGAGCCCGCCACGCTGACCTGGCAGGAGCGCCGGATCGCCGATCTGGCGGCAGCGGGACTCACCAACAAGGAGATCGGCGTACAGCTGCACCTGTCGCCGCGGACCGTCGGCTCGCACCTGTATCGGATCTTCCCGAAATTGGGCATCACGACCCGCGCCGCCCTGCGGGACGCGCTCACCCGCGACACCCCTGTGCCGGAGGGACGAGCGCCGGATAGCGCTCAGAACTGAGCGCCGCCCGATCCGGCCCGGATGCCGTGCTCGGTCAGCCAGCCGAGGACATGATCGGCGATCGCATGCCACCCGCTGTCGATCACCAGGGAATGCCCGCGGTCGGCGAACTGCGCGAGCTCGCTGACCGCTACGGAGTCGCCATAGCGCTTGTACATCGCCCGCGTCATCGAATCGGGCGCCAGGCGGTCCTCCTGTCCGGAGACCAACAGCAACGGTCCGCGGTCCCGGTTGCCGGTGTCCACCGGCAGGCCGGGCCGACCGGGTTCGCTTCGTGCGGCGAGGTCACCGAGCAGCCGCTGGGGCATGGGGACGACGTGTCGGCCGAAGAGCGCGGTGGCCTCGCCCGCCTCGACCGCGTTGGCGAAGATCTCCCGGAATCCGCGCAGCGACAGGCGGGCCGGCTCGCCGGGGGATTCCGGTACGGCCGGCCATGCGACGACCGGCCCGGTGAGATCGCCGGGCGGCAGCGGCGCCAGTGCTACGGCCGCCCGGGCCAGGTTCGCGCCGAGCAGGTATTGGGCGATCAGGCCGCCGACGCAGTGGCCGATGAGCACCGGGGGAGTGTCGAACGAGCGCGCGACGCGCGCGTAGTGCGCGGTCAGTGCCGCCAGCCCGAGACCGCGCCACCCGGAGGGATCGGCGCGGGTCGCGGCGACGGTGTCCGGCTCACCCGGCCAATGGGGAGCGCTCACCGCGTACCCCCGGCTCGTGAGAGACCGTGTCCACCCTTGCCACGACGACGCGTGCAGCCACGCGCCGTGCAGCAGTACCACGGGTGTTCGACGCGCCGGCTTCACAGGTGGTCGACGTCGATGATCGCCTGGGCGAAAGGTTTCGGAGCCTCCTGTGGCACATTGTGCCCGATGCCGTCGAGCACCCGGTGCTGGTATCGGCCGGTGAACCTGCCGCGGTAGGCCGCGCCGTCCTTGGCCGCGCCGTCGAAGTCGCTGGCCAGGGTGATGGTGGGCGCGGTGATGGCCGGAGCGGCCGCGAGTTGCTGCTCGTAGCCGTCGTACTGCGGTTCGCCCGGCACCAGCCCCAGGCGCCAGCGGTAGTTGTGGACGACGATGTCGACGTGGTCGGGGTTGTCGAACGCCGCCGCGCTGCGGTCGTAGGTGGCGTCGTCGAAGTTCCACTGCGGCGAGGCGTTGCGCCAGATCAGCTTGTTGAAGTCGTGCCGGTTGCGGGCGTAGCCGAGGCGGCCGCGCTCGGTGGCGAAGTAGTACTGATACCACCAGCCGAGTTCGGCCTGCGGGGACAGCGGCTGCTGGTTGCCGGTCAGCGAGGTGACCAGGTACCCGCTCACCGAGACCAGGGCCCGGCAGCGTTGCGGCCATAACGCGGCGACGATGTCGGCGGTGCGTGAGCCCCAGTCGAATCCGCCGAGGATGGCCGCGTCGATACCCAGCGCGTCCATGAGATCGACCACGTCGCGGGCGATCGCCGACTGCTGGGCGTTGCGGACGGTCCGCTCCGACCGGAACGTCGTCGGTCCGTAACCGCGCAGGTAGGGCACGATCACTCGGTAACCGGCCGTCGCGAGCAGCGGCCCCACGTCGGCGTAGCTGAACGGGTCGTACGGCCAGCCGTGCAGCAACAGCACCGGTGTGCCGGTGGCGGAGCCGTACTCGACGTAACCGACGTTCAGCAGCCCCGCGTCGATCTGCCGGACGGGGCCGAGGGTTGTGTGTGCGCCCGCCCCGGCGCGCAGGGCTGCGCCCGCCGGTGCGGTGGCGGTCGTCGACTCCGCGGCCGAGCAGGCGGCGAGTGAGCCGGCGGCCACCCCTGCGGCGCCCACGGCCAGCGCTCCGCCGAACAATCGTCGTCTGTTGATGGTCATCGCAACTCCCTCGGAAGACTCCGGCTCCTGACCGCATACGGTCGCCATCGACGCTAGGCAGCGCCCGCGTCCCGCCGCCTCTGTCGGATGACGTAATCGGTGACTGCCGCTGCCACACGGATGACTGTCGGTCATCGCCGCGACCGGCACCGCAGCGCATTCGGCCAGGGACGACAGGGCGCACCATGGTCGCCGGAGCCCGACGCGCACCGGACCAGACTTCCGCCGGTCCCGACGAAGACATTCGACGGCGCGAGATGGCGCGGAAGTTTCGCGTGAGCACGACGGTGTCGTTGTAGCGACTCGGTCCGATCGTCCCGGTCCCCGGCGGTGAACAGCGTCGGCAGCGGCCGCCGCTGGAACTCGGTCGACAGGCGCTCGAAGCCTCGGTTGGTGGTCGTAGGGGACGAAAGCGTGTGCGCAATCGGATCAGAGAGTCTTATCCTGCGATATTTCGAATCGCCGCCAGCGCGTCGTTGATCCCCTCTTCGTAGAAGCCCGTTCGGTAGCGCGCTTCCTGGCCGCCCAGAAACTGAAAGGTGAGGTGTAACAGGCGTACCCACATGTCGGCGATTGACGTCGGCAGGTGCCGCACGAAGTCACCGGTCGAGTCGGCCGCGGCCTCGTTGCCGGGGGACCGGCTCGCCGAAGCTGGATCGTCCCCCTCGCCTTCGGCGGCGACAGCAGTGAACCGAGAGTCAGCGCACTGATGTCGGCTTCTTTCCACCAGCCCTTCGGGAGTCGCGTTCATCCCTTGGCTGTGACGGTCCATATCGCCAGTTCGGCCTCGCGAGACGGCGTCCCGTTCCATGGATGGTTCCGAAAACCATCGTCCCTGAGGTACTCCATGTATTTCGCTCCGGCGTACCCCCAGTTGGTGATATCCAGCTCGGCCGTCCTGTGTCCGAGTTCGCTTTGCTTCCACACATGTGCGATGTCGGTGGCGATGGGGCGGAGATCATCCGGCGTTGCCGCCGTGGGTACATCGAGGGTGATGAGGAATACCATGTCATCCAGTCGGCTGGGATCTCCCACCACGTCCACAGAATTGAGACACGCTCCCTCCGGTAGGTGCGTCGCTGCCAGGGCGGTCTTCAATTCCTTGGTAACCAGGGGATCGGCAGACAGGGCGGGGCAGCTTGCTGGTTTGGCTGTTGTCGAGGTCGTCGCCCCGCTCGGCTCCGCCACCGAATCGACTGAGCTCCCTCGATCGCAAGCCGCCAGCACTGCGACACCGACGACGACTGCCAGCAGACTCGATCCGGTACGAACCATCGACCCCACCATGTTCCCTCCGCTCAGGTTCGACTCAGCCATGGACGGCACGTCACCCCTCGACGCATCTCTCGCGAGAACAGCCGGCACTCCCGATATGACCGAGGTTTCATACTATCCGTCGCAACCCGAGAGGCCCTGCGCCGGAGTCGCTCACCACGCGGCGACCGGGTTCGAGGTACCGCCGCGGATGTGTTCTCGGATCACCGCGACCTCCGTCCTCGGATCGAAGTCACTCGGGGTGTGGGCGCTTCACCTGTTCTCCGGGCGGATGCCACCGGGTCAACTCCCGGCGGCACACCGCGAACTCCTCGGCGTCGCGCAGCACCCGGCCCGCGGCGAGGTCGAGGTCGAACGTGTGGTCACTGTGGCCGGTCATCGCCGCGATCATCCGGCGGGTGGTGGACCGGATCGCGGACTTGTCGCCGGTCACCGTCCAGCGGTTCACCGCGGGCACATAGATGAGCCAGCGCGGGCCGCAGCAGTGCACTTCGACGTAGTACCGGCGCATGGTCACGGCCTCCGCGCTCTGACCGGACGCCGTCGGATTATTCGGTCCATGACAGGACTTCGGTGAGGGTCACCGGAGGCGGGGGAGGGGTCGGCACCCCGCCTCCGGGACGTTCGGGGGCGGCGGCCCACTGCCGCAGCGCGTCCGCGTAGCGCTCGAGCACGGGCAGTGGCACGCCCGTGTAGGGGGCGCGTGACCGGGGAAACGGAACGCGTTGCGGTAGTGCGTTGGTCATGGGTCCTCCGCTGGTCGAATGGCGGCGAACGGGGAGTTCGCCGCGCCGATCACGCGGTGAGTGGAGCACCGGACGCGGGCGGTGTGGTTATTCCCGCGGAAATTCGCTATGGAAAGTGGCAAAAGCCCTGGACACCTTCCAGCGATCCTGCACAATGTGCTCCAAGATATCGAAATATGGCCTTCCACAACGACTTTCGGAACATTCCAGTTCGCGAGTGCGGATATTCCACAGAAGGGAGCAAACAGTATGGGGGAGCGGGAAGCGGGCGGCGAGGATCGGCAGGTCGAGGCCGGCATTCGCGGGACCGGGGGCGTTCCACACCGCAGTCTCGGCCGCTGCCTGCGCGGGATGCGGCAGGAGGCCGGGCTGTCCATCGAGGTGGCGTCGCGGGCGATCGGGCGCGGGGCGGGGACACTGCATCGGTTGGAGACCGGTGCGCCGAACGTGGTCGTGCGCGATGAGGACCTGCGGCGGCTGTGCAGGCTGTATCAGCGGGTGGACATGCTGCCGGTGTTGGAATCGCTGGCGGCGCAGGGGAGGACACCGTCATGGTTGGACGAGTTTCCCGATCAGGTGAATCCGACGTTCAACGCGTACATCCAGATGGAGGCGGCGGCCTCCCGTCTCACGAGTTACCGTCCCGATCTGCTGCCCGGAATATTTCAGATCCCCGAGTACGCGCGGGCGCTGGACCGGGTGTACTTCCCCATGGATACCGCCGAGGAGATCGAGCGGAGAGTCAAGGTTCGGCGCAACCGGCAAGGGCTCATCACCCGCGATATCGCGCCGCTGAATGCGGTGCTGTTGCTGGACGAAGCGGCAACCAGGCGAGTGGTCGGCGGCCCGCGCGTCATGTCAGTGCAGTTGCGTCACCTCGCGGACCTGCCGCCGAACGTTCGCGTGCAGGTGCTTCCATTCGGGGCCGGGTACCCGCTGGGGACCTCCACCGGACCGTTCACGATTCTGGACTTCGCGGCAGACGACGACGGGCGGGTGCTGGAGCCGCCGGTGGTCTACGTTCAGAGCTATACCGGTGATATCTACCTGGAGCGACCCAGTACTGTTCGCCGCTATCGAGCTGCAATCGAAGTCATGAAGCGAGTAGCGTTGGACGTGCCGAGTAGCAAACGCCTGCTGCGGCAGGCAGCGAAGGAGTTCGACTGTGTCCGTTGATCTATCCGGAGCGCG
Source organism: Nocardia sp. NPDC047654 (assembly GCF_043205035.1). NCBI lineage: Bacteria > Bacillati > Actinomycetota > Actinomycetes > Mycobacteriales > Nocardiaceae > Nocardia > Nocardia sp. NPDC047654. The sequence continues at coordinate 206,682 of NZ_JBIDDF010000011.1, read as the reverse complement.
CTGGTTCAAGAGCTCTCGTAGTTCCGCCGGTAGTGACTGCGTCGAGATAGCGCATCTGGACGGCGGGCGTGTGGGGGTTCGTGACTCGAAGAATCCCCAAGGTGGGGTGCTGGTATTTTCGCCCTCGGCATGGGACGCGTTTGTGTCGGGGCGCGGGACGGGGAGTTCGACCGACGTCTAGCTGCGCCCGCTCGATCGCTGTAAGGTCTCGGACCTCGTGGCGGAATCTCGGCATTTCGCCTGGCGAGCAGCCGGGGCACTTTTGTGCCCGAGAGGAGTTATGTCCACGGCGCAGTTCCGGAGCGCGGCCCGGGCACTGTCCTGGACAGCCCGAACCGCCGGGCTTGGGAGAACCTACCTACCTAGGGGCCGGAGGTGAGTGCCCTGTCGATACCCAGCGTGGCAATCAGATCTTCGTGCAGTTCGAACCAAACTCGGTGGGCGGAATCGTATTTGGTGCCGGTGACCATCTCGGGATCGTCGGCGGCCAGGGAGACGGCCGCGGCGAACCGAGTGTCGTAACCGGAGAACCGGGCGAGTCGCTCGGTGAGCTGAATCGTCAGCGGAACCAATTCCGCTGCGAGGCTGTGCAGTTCGGCCAGGATCGGCCGGTCCCGCTGTGCGTCCCCGTGGTCGTTGTCCTGCATGCTGCCATCGGGAAGGATGGTCAACTGCCAGGCGGTGCAAGCCCGCACCAACCGTGCGTTGAGCGGGAGAAACTCGCGATAGACGTCTTTCACGAACGCTTTTTCCCCACACTCGGAAAGCTCGTCGGCGAGTAGTCGCTCGTTCTCCGCACGCCCGCTCTCGGTGAGCGACCACCCCGCGTCCGACCCGAACCGGAAGCGGCTGATCCAACCACGCCCTCGGAAGTCCCGCACGTGCGACTCGGCGAGGCCGACGGGCATTCCGTATCGGTCGGCCACCGCCTGCGTATCAACGAACCCGCCGAGGCGGATCGCGTGCAACGCGAGCAACGAACTACGGGAAACGTGCGTCATCCCGGACCTCCCTTTCGTATCGAGCAGCCATGCCTGGTGAAGCGACATCAACGTTGGGTCGAGCGAACGGCATGAACGTGTCCATTGGTCCCATCGACCGAGATGATCCGATGTTTCGCCAGGGCCTCCATCGCCCCGTCGGCCGCCACCACGGCTGGAATCCCGTACTCGCGGGCCACGATCGCCGCATGGGACAGAATTCCGCCGGTTTCGGTCACCACCGCTGCGGCAAGGCTGAAAAGCGCTGTCCACGACGGATCTGTCGTGCGGCAGACGATGACATCGCCCGGCCGAACCGCGTCGAAGTCGTCAACACTGTGCACCAGCCGGACCGGGCCGGCGACAACACCACGGCTGGCCGGGGCGCCGGTGGCTATCGGTGCTTCTGGCATCTTGGTTCCTCCTGTCTGCCGCGCCTCACAGCCGGGTGGTAGCCGCGTGGCGCTCTGCGACGCGGGTCGCGAATCGTTTCTGCGCGGCCTGCCTGGAGACGCCGAGGTGGGCGCCGATTTCCGCCCAGGGCATGCCTGCGTGCCGGGCTTGGTCCACGAAATAGTCGAGCAGCTGATCGGCCGCCCGCAACCAATGCGCAGCGTGAATCACTGCTGCTGCCAACTGGTCCAGGCACCTATCGGGGTGGGCCCGCTCGATCGCGACGATCACGTCGCGCAGTGGCAGCTGTCGATCCATACGTCAACCATAGGTTGACGATTGCGACCTCGTCAACTACTAGTTGACGGCATGGCGATAGCTCGTGGATGACTTTCGCCGACAACAAATCCATCCAGGAGTCGCAAATGGAAGCTCTCGAGAACGCCGCGCACCAGCACGCCGAGACATCGGGCAGGCGGGCGACGGTCGTCGGCGCCGGTATCGCTGGTTTGGCCGCCGCGTTGCGGCTGCATCAGCAAGGTTGGGACGTCGTCGTGGTCGAACGCGCGCCGAGTCGTCGCAGTAGCGGTTACCTGATGAACCTGCACGGACCCGGATATGCCGCTGCCGAGCGGCTCGGGCTGGTACCGGCGCTGACCCCGCGCGATATCGGATTCTTCACCTCGGTCCTCGTCCACGCGGACGGCCGGGAGAAGTTCAGGATTCCGGCCACTGTCACCGAGGCCGCTGTCGGAAACCGGGCACTGAGCTTGTTCCGCGGCGACTTGGAGTCGGCGCTATACGACGCCGTGGCCGACCTCGCCGACATCCGTTTCGGCACCACCGTGCAGGCCGTCACCCAGACCCCCGGGGAAGTCGTGGTCACCCTCGGTGACGACACGCATTTGCGAGCCGAACTCCTCGTCGGCGCCGATGGCGTGCACTCCCGAGTCCGCGAGCTCGTATTCGGCGCCGAGCCCGAATATTTCGTGGACCTGGGCCACATGGTCGGCGCATTTCCGCTGGAAACAGTTCCCGAGCACGTACCCGGAGGCGTCGGCACCACCTTTATCGGCCCCGGACGCACGGCCGCGGTGATGAACCTGGGACCGGAACGGTCCTCGGCGTTCTTCACCTACCGCTGCCCCGACACCGGCACCGAACTGGCTCTCGGCGCCGCGCCTGCCCTCACCCGAGCGTTCGGGGATCTCGGCGGCGGCGTCGCCGACGCCCTCCACCAACTCGAGGCCGACCCCGCCGCCTACTTCGACTCGGTCGGCCAAATCGTGATGGACCGCTGGAGTCACGGCCGAGTCGTCCTGCTCGGGGACGCGGCATGGTGCGTAACGGTATTCGCCGGCTACGGTGCCGCCCTGGCCCTCGACGGCGCCGACCAGCTCGGCACCGCGCTGGCGGCACACGGCGATGACATTCCCACCGCTCTCGACACCTGGGAGAGGGCGTTGCGCCCGGAAGTACACAAACGACAGGCACTGGCCCGGAAAGGAATCAGCCGATTCGCTCCGCCATCACGCGCACATGTGTGGGCCGGCGAACTGATGCTCCGCGCCATCCAGCTCCCCGGCATCCGCGGCCTGGTCCGACGCTCCATCCAACGCGCCAACAACTAGTCGGGCGCCACGTTCGGCGACTGAGTACCTGTCAGGCGGGGACTGCGGTGTTCAGGAAGCCGAGTTGGTCGGCGACGACGGTCGGAAAGGCCGGCTCGAGGTAGAGGTCGAAGTGGCCGAGGTCGTATTCGCGGACGGTGGCGTGCGGCATCTTCGTCGCGGCCCTGCGGGCGGGTTCGGCGGGTGTGACGAGGTCGGCGCGGGCGATCTGGATCAGCGCGGGACAGCTGACCGCGGCTGCTTTGCGGCCCGGTGAATAGAGACCGATGCGGGCGACGATGCGGGCTGCGACGGTGCGCGGATATTCCGAACCGTCGAGGCCGGCCTGCTGTTCCAGACGAATCAGCCCGGGCATGGCGTCGGGGCTGGTCAGTACCGCCAGGTCGCCGGGGTGGCCGATGCCGCCGATGTAGCGGGGTTCGCGTCCGAGAGCACCGCGGACGGTGTCTTCGATCGCCGCGGGCAACAGGCGCAGTCCGGACAGGACGCCTCGGGCGCGCACCGCGGCCGGGCCACTCACATGCGGAACTTGAGCGATGATCGCGGCCAGCTTTTCGCCGCTCGCCGCGAGGGTGATGATGTGGCCGCCGGAGAACGAGGTGCCCCATGCGACGATCCGGTTCGGGTCGGCGCCGGGCAGGGTCCTGGCGAAGGCGATCGCGGTGCGCCAGTCGTCGAGTTGGTCGGTGATGTCGAGTACGTGGCGCGGCAGTCCATCGCTGTCGCCCCAGTATCGGTAGTCGAAGACCACCACGAGGTATCCGGCGCGCGCGAATGATTCGGCGTAGGCGTAGAGCCGATGTGCCCGCGGAGCCCCGAATCCGTGTGCCATCACCACCACCGGCCTCGGGGCGTCCAGATTACCGATATCGAGCGTCGGTCGGAAAACAGTTGCTGCGCAACGTGTTCCGTGCGACGAGAACCCGGTTTCCGCGCGGGTGAATTCATATGTGGCGGTCATCGACACTCCTGAGACTGTGGCGGCTGGCTCGATCGCGACTGCCAGTCAGATCTTGATCGGCATTCAAGAAAGACTGTAGATGTGTCTTGAATGTGAATCAAGATAGAGTGGTCGGATGCCCCGCAACCGCCGTCCCCGCGACGCTGACGAGAAACGCGACGAGATCGTCGCCGCAGCCCAGGGCCTGTTCCGCGAACTCGGCTACGACAAGGCGTCCATGGCGCGGATAGCCGTCAGCGCCGGAGTCACGGCGAACACGATCTATTGGTATTTCACGGCCAAGGACGAGGTGCTGGTCGCCGTCCTGGACAAGGACTTCGCCACCGCCTTGGCCGGGTACGAACAGCTGACGGATCTTCCGCTGGTGGAGCGGCTGTGCTGGGTGGTGCGCTGGCTGCGAGACACCCGCATGCTGGTCGACACCGTGCATGCCCGCGCGGGCCTGTCCCCGACCATCGCGGCGTGGCACGACCGGTTCCACGCCACCGCCGATCACATCCTCGCCGAGGAATTGCGCGCCGCGGGCGCCACGGAATCAACAGTGGCGCCGGCCGCCAAGAACATCACCTTCGTGATCGAGGCCCTGCTCACGCACCCCCAAGATGACGCGACGGAGCTGACGATGCTCGAACTGCTGGTGCGATCGGTTGTTCCGGCCTGAGGGGTGTGGGCGAGCCACCGCACGCGGCCGCCGGGACGGCGATCGAAGCCGTCCTGAAAACATTTCGTGAAAATGGCGTCTTGGTGTCGAGGCGAGGCCCGCAGTTGCGTGACACCTCGCTCCGGTGGAGATCGGATCGGTGTGGGGTTACCGACGTCCGTGGTCGATCCAGCTAGTCGTCAGGGGCGCGGCGGTTGCGTTTGGTGACGCCGCGCCGCTTCTTCGCGGAGATACGACGTTCCTTTGCTCCGCGCGAGGGCTTGGTGGGGCGGCGAACAGGTGACGGTGCGGAAGCGGCGTCACGTAGTAACGAGGCCAGGCGTTCGCGGGCGGCCGCCCGGTTTCGCAGCTGTTCGCGTCGCTCCGATGCGACGACCGTGAGAACCCCGTCGACAAGGCGGGTGGCCAGGCGGTGGAGCATCCTGGTGCGCAGCCACTCCGGCACCGAGGGCGAGTTGGCGAGGTCGAACGACAGCTCTACTCGGCTGTCGGTGGTGTTGACGTGCTGGCCTCCCGGCCCGGACGACCGCGAGAACCGCTCCCGTAGCTCGGACCCGGGTATCACCAGCATCCCGGTCACGATCAGGTCCTCTGCCATGATCCGACGCCGTTCTTTCCGATCCAGGAGTCGACTCGGCCACGCCGGTCCAGTCCCGACTCAATGGTGATCTTGTGGTTCACAATAGCGATGACCTGCCGATGTGTGACAGCAGCCCGTCCGCACATGCCGCGACCCGCGCGATCCCGAGGCCCGCGGGCCGGTCGACGAACTGCCAATCACCGGATGCTTCACGTACCCTCCGCAGCACCTGTTGTGGCGGCAGGAGTTCGCAGTGGACATATCCCCGCGGTTGAGGTCGGCAAGCATTCTCCAGGCGGCGTAATGGTCAGGCGGCAACCCGAGGTGCGGCCCGCACCAATCACCGATGCCAGCATCAGAGGTTCTGCTTACTTGGCCGCCGAGGCGGACTTCGGGATCAACGGCCGAGCAGCCGTGACCGCGTGGGGCCCATTGCCGCCGGCTCGGCGGTAACGTGAGGGTGTGTCGGAGCGGGGGATCGAATTCAAGCCGGATGCGGATGATCCGAAGCGGGTGAAACTGTACAGAGGTCTGCCGCAGGGCGTTTCGCGGGCCGAGATCACCTACCGCGCCGAGGGTGGTTTCCGCGGTACCCGGTTGGTGCGCTGTTCCGAGGCGGAGTTCGCGCATCTTCGCACCGCCGTCGACGGGGTCTACGAAGGGCCGTGGAGCGAAGCCCGTCGGGTAACGGTGTCGGAAGCCCGGCATTACATCGACCAGGCGCAACGGCGGATCGAGCAGCAGGAAGCGGAGATACGCCGCAGGCGGGAATCCGTGGACCTGACCTGCCCTTGGTGTGAGCGGCAGCGCACCTACCTCGGCATCCTCGGTTTCATCACCGGACATACCGGCTTCATGACCGATCACCCCAGCGAGCTGGGCCAGCAGGTCGTCCAGCAGCATGCCTACCGGTGCGATCGGTGCGGCTCCATGCAGCTGTTCGCCGATGGTTTCCTTTCCCACCCGTTGCCCGGCAGGAAGCCGTCGTAGGCGCGGCGTCGCAGCGGTGACTCCGCGTTGACTACGCTGACGCGGTGCCCCAATCCGTGCCACTGACGAGACTTCTCGATGACGCGGGCTTGCTGTCACTCGAGCATCGGCTCCACCTCGAAGACGTGCTCGGCGCACACGTGTGGGAGGTCGACCTGGAAGAACGCCGACTCGAATTCGCCGGCGACGAGGGCTCGTTCGTGTGCACCGACGTCCATCTGCTCGGCACGGCCGACGCCGAGACGTGGCTGTGGGGGTGGGTCAATCCCTGGGGTTACCCGCGTTCGCTGCTGCGTGCCGCGGAGACGGTGCGCGAGTTCGGCCTTCGATACGGTGTCGCCGAATTGTGTTCGGCCGAATTGCCGGTGGTGCTCGGTGGCGCGGCCCCGGAGCCCTATCAGGTAGCGGGGCTGATGGCGGACGCCGCGAAGATCGTCTGCGGGCGCTGGAACTCCTACTGCGGCGTCATCGATGGCGCCTGCGTCGCGTTTCTGATCGACCATCCGGCGTTCGAACTGCCCGCGCCCACCCCCTCGGGTCTCGCTCGCGTCCTGGCCTATGGTTTCGGCGCACTGCCCCTGACCGATCACCGGCGCGCCGTGTACAGCTATCTGAACCGGCGGGGTCTGGTCACCGAATTCCTCGACGACTACCGGTGGCTGGAATTCGGCGGCGACGGTCTGGCGGGTGAAGTGGAGTTCGACGCTTCCGGCCGGATCGCGAGCCTGGATATCCGACTCGCGACGGAGGGGATCGATTCGCCCTTCGAGGCGCAAACGCAGTCCGCCTCATCCCACTGACCGTCCGTTCGGCCGGACGGACGACCGCGACCTGCCGCGGTCAGTTCGGCGGGAACTTCTGCTGGAACCAGACGAGGATCTCGGGGAGCGCAGTCCGGGCCGATCCGGCGTGGTCCACCTCGCCCAGGTCGCGCAGCGTCGCGTTGCCGCTGCCGCTGCCGAGAGCTTGCAGGCAGTGCTCGGCGTTGGGATAGGGGACGGCGCGGTCGCCGTGGGAAGCGTAGAGGCGGATCGGCACCCGTGGTTGCCAGTCGCAGGTGCCGTCGCTCTCGGCGACAGCCGCGGCGGCTGCGCCGGTCGGCTCGGTGGCCAACTGGAGGAACCGGGGTGTCAGCACTTGCGCGGGGGTGGCGGCCAGCGAGGTCACGATGGTGATCTCGCTGTGGAAGCCGTCGAAGAGTTCTTCCACTTTGTCGGCATAGGGCTGCTGGAAAGCTTCGGTCGGATCGTCGTAGAGCTGGTGGATCCGGTTCATCGAAGTGAGCCAATACGAGAGGAACAGCACCGCCGCACCCGGTACGACCCGTCCGTCGAGCGCGGCGGGCGCCTGAACGTGCTGGAGGTCGTAGGGGCCGCTGATCGGGGCCAGGGCGGCGACCCCGAAACCGGGGATCGTTCCGGCGTGTAGCGCTTTGCCGAGCGCCATCGCGGCGTGGCCGCCCTGGGAGAAACCGGTCACCAGCACATTCGGGTCCAGCTCCCGGTGTTGTTGTGCCGCGAGGGATTCAGCCGCGCGGAGCAGGTCGGCCGAGGCGCTGGTCTCGGAGGGCGCGTGGGTGTAGGGATGCGTTCCAGGACCGTTGCCGAGGCCCAAGTAATCCGGTGCCGTCGCCGCGTACCCGGCGGCGGCGAACGCCACCGTGCGCAGCCGCTCGGAGAGATTGCGGGTGTCGACCGACGGCGCGTCGCTCTTCAGCGTGATGGTCCCGTGTTCGTAGCTGACCACCCGCAGCCGCCGAGAGTCGGTGCGCGGCAACACCACCAGCCCGCTGGCGGTGGTCGGCTCGCCCTGCGGGGTGATCGTCCGGTACTCGAGGCGAAAGGCGTCGACGCCGTTACGGACGGGCGTGCGGATATCGCCGTCGGCCAACATCGCCGCGGTCTGCTCGGGCGGCAGACTCAGCAGGGGAGTGGTCGATACGATCGCACCGCGGGCAGGCGGCGGTTCGCGCTCGGTGTCCGCGCACCCGGCGGCGGCTCCGAGCAGGACGACCACCGCGACCAAGCAGCGCCTCAGACGGTCCATCCGTGGATCCTCTCGATGATCATCGGGTCCGCTCCATCATCGCGCTCGTACCGGCGGGTGGTCGGCTCCCCCGGTCACTCGAAGATCGCCGAGGGATCGGGCGCGGCGGGCCTGGTCGACGATCGCGCCGCGATTGTCTCTGCGAGGTCGTGTCGGAGCGGGTTCGGTGCCTGGTCGTAGCCAGCAGATCCACCGGGTGGTCGCCGGTCGATAAGTAAATCGCTGTTTCGATAAGCTTCATCTATCTACCAGCTCAGACTCGCGATATGTTATGGGATATTATTAGCAATCCGGGTAGCTTCGTGGGATTGCTGCCCGCACGACGCAGGGTTGCCGAGGCTATCCGGTCGAAGTTGTCCGGTCGGCGCCGACACGCGGAGGCGGCCGATCGAGGGTTACTACCCGAGGAGTGGGTGTGGGCACGGTACCGGCGAGCGCGACGACCGAGATCTATTTCCGTGCGGCGGCCGCCACTTTGGTCGAGGCGGCGACGGTGCTGGCTGATTTCGGGTGCTCTCCGGTCGACGTGTCCGGCATTCTCCATCGGTTGCGCCGAGTCGAGCACGCACTCGGCGTGATCATGGCCAACCTGAGCGCTGCCCTGGCGTCCGGACCGGTGGCCGCCGACCGCGCGCAATTCTCCGAACTCGGCGATGCCCTCGGCCGCGTCCTGGAGCGCACGCACGCGGCGGCCGCCCTCGCGGACGCCTATGTCATCACGGCGGTGCCGGACGAGGTGCTCGAGGTCGTGGTGACGATAGGTCGCTGCGCCCAGCTCACCGCCGCGGCGCTGGGGGCCTGCGAGCAGCCGCTGCTCGGGTCGTATCGCGCCGAGTTGCTGCGTCTCGCGGTGCACGCCGAACGGACGTTCACCCGGTGGTCGCTGGCGCGGCCGCGCACCGGCGGGGACCCGACGGCGGAACTCGGCACCGCGCTCGTCTCGGTCGTCCACGCGTTCCTGGCGGTCGGCCACGCGGCGGCAGTCGTCATCCCGGCGTGAACGGCCGGGTGATGCGTCTCCCGCAGGGTGCGGCCGGAAGGCCGACGTAGTGCCCGCACCACTATGTGGCTATCAATTCTCCTGGGTAAGCCGCCTTCACCTGGGCAAACGAGGCTTTAGTTAGTGGTTGTTCATATCGTGTGATAGAACTCACTGGCGAAACGAAGGGGACTGCTCGACATGGAACCAACAGCCAAGCAACGCGCGGCGATGAACATCATCTGCGACACCTTCAACCCGGGCGACGGACTGACGCTGCCGTCGGCGAGCGCGCTCGGCGCCGTCGATACCGTCTTCGAGTTGCTGGGCCGCAATCCCCGCGAGGCCGAGAAGAAACAACTGGCCACGCTGCTGAACCTGTGGGATTCGCGGCTGGCGGGCCTGCTCACCGGCAGCGGTCCCCGGCGTTTCTCCCAACTGACGCAGGAGCAACGGGAACAGGCGTTGCTGCGGCTCGCCGATTCCCGCATCGAGTCGGTGCGGGTGCTCTTCCAGGCGCTCAAACAAGCGTCGCTGCTGTCCTACAACATCACCCCCGGCCCCGCCGGCGTCAATCCGCTGTGGAAGGAGATCGGTTATCCGGCTCCGGCCGGTCCGCTCCAGACCGCGCCCGCGCCCGCCTTGTCTCCGCTGCGCTACAGCGAAACCACCGAACTGCACTGTGATGTCGTCGTGGTCGGGTCCGGCGCCGGAGGCGGTGTCGCAGCAGCGGTGCTGGCCCAAGCGGGTCTCGACGTCGTCGTGCTGGAGCGCGGAAACTATTACGACGACCGCGATTTCGGCCTAGGCGAACTCGGCGGGCTGAAGCACCTGTACGCGCCGGGCCCGCCCGGTTCCACCGAAGGCCAGATCACCCTCGTCGCGGGCACCTGCCTGGGCGGCGGGACGGTCGTCAACTGGAGCACGTCCTTGCCGACGCCGCAGGACGTCCGGGCGGAGTGGGCGGCGCTGGGCGCCGCCCAGTTCGCCGAGGCCGAGTTCGACGAAGCGCTCGAGGTGGTGCGCCGTCGGCTCGGCGTCACCGAGCAGCGGTCGGTGTTGTCGGCCCGCGACGGTGTTCTCGAACGCGGCGCCCAGGCGCTGGGCTGGGAAGTGGATACCTTGCCGCGCAATGTCACCGACGCCTGCGATGCCGGCGTGGAGTGCGGTCGCTGCGGATACGGCTGCCGGCTGGGCGCCAAGCAGTCGGTGACCAAGACCTGGCTCGCCGATGCGGCCGATCGGGGCGCGCGGCTCGTCGTGGACGCCGAGGTGCGCCGGATTTCCGTGCGAGGCGGCCGGGCGCAGGGCGTTTCGGCGGTCACCTCCGACGGCGTGGCGATCGAGGTGCGCGCTCGGGCGGTGGTGGTGGCGGCCGGAGCGATCCAGACTCCGGCGTTGCTGCGTCGCTCCGGGTTGCGCAACGACAACATCGGCCGCCACTTGCGCCTGCATCCGGCGGCCGCGGTGTTCGGCGTGTTCGAGGAAGAGATCCGGCCGTGGGAAGGCGGCTTGCAGACCAGGATCTGCCGTCGGCACAGCGACCTGGATGGCGACGGCTACGGCGTGATCTACGAAACCGGCCCGATCCATCCCGGTCTCGCCACCGGCTTCATGAGCTGGCGCGGCGCCGCGAACCATCGGGCCACCATGCTCGATTTCGCGCGTTCGAACGCGATCGGCATCATCACTCGTGACCGTGACTCGGGCACCGTATCCGTCGACCGCGGCGGTGAGCCGATCGTCAACTACCGGTTGTCGGACTACGATGCCGCCCATCTGCACACCGGGTTCGAGGGGGCGGCGAGCATCCTGGAGGCAGCGGGCGCGCAGCGCATCTTCTCCGGGCACCAAGCAGGCGTCTCCTATGAGCCCGGCCGGCGTGGGTCGCATGCCGATTTCGCGGCCGCATGCCGGGCCGCCGGGTACGGTCCGGGACAGTGTTCCCTGGGCGCGCTGCACATCATGGGCTCGGCGCGGATGGGTGGCTCGCCGCAGACATCGGCCACCAACCCGGACGGCGCCACCTGGGAGGCGGCGAACATCGTCGTCGCCGACGCGTCCTGCTTCCCCACGGCGTCGGGCGTCAACCCCATGGTCTCGATCGAGGCGATCGCCTACATGAACGCGAAACGGCTTGCCGCGCAGTTGGTCTGAGTAAACCGGCCGGTCAGAGCGCGCGGATGCCGTCGAGCACCGCGCGCAGGAGGCCGAGATCCGACTCCGGTCCCGTCGCGGTCGGGGCCGACCGGCAGATCAGCCTGCCGTCGTCGAGCAGGTCGCCGATGAGGACCTTCGTCATCGTCAGTGGCAGGCGCAGTCGCGCGGATACCTCGGCCACCGACTGCGGAGTGCGGCACAACTCGACGATCGCCGCGTATTCCGGTTCGGTGCGCCGTAGCGCGGAGCCGGGCGCGCCGTCGACCACCAGGGTGACCAAGTTCAGTTCCCGGCGCACGGCACGACCCCGGCCGCGGGTGATGGCGAAGAGCCGGACCAGCGGACCGGCGTCTTCCTCGTACCAGGGATCGTGCTGATAACTCATGGCCGTGTCGAAGCGGGCGGATGCGGGCGCGTATCGACCGACAGGTGGGTTCCGACTCGCTGCACCGTCTGGTTCATCTCGTAGGCCACCATACCCATATCGGCGGTCTCGGACGCCATCAGCGCCAGGCACGCGTTGGCCCCTGCCGTGGTGACGAACAGCACCGCGCGATCGAGTTCCACCACCGTCTGGCAGACGCCACCCGCGTCGAAATGGTGGCCCACGCTGCGGGACAAGCTGTGCAGTGCCGATGCCATCGCGCAGAATCGCTCGGCGTCGGCCTTGTCCAGCTGAGCCGAATGGCCGATCAGCAGCCCGTCCGAGGACAGCAGGACCGCGGACTGGGCTCCGACGAGTCCGGCGACCAGCTCGTCGAGCAGCCAACCGAGGCCGGTTCCCTGGGAAGTAGTCATCGTCGCCTTCTGAATGTGTATGGAATTGCGGACTAGTCGAGGTCGGGACGCTTCCGGCGTCCCTGGCGGGTCCCGCTCTCGATGGCACTCATCAGATTGCGTGCTTCATCGGCGGTCCGTTGCCGTGCCGGTGCCGCGGCGGGCGGCGCCGACTGCTCGTCGGGAGACTGGCGGCGGCGGCGCGGCAACGGCGGCCTGCCATCCGGAGCGGGCTCGGTGTGCGGTGCGGGCCCGGAGTCGAATCCGCGACTGCCGTCGGTGTGCGGGCCCTGCGCCCAGGACTGCTCGGAGGACGAGGTGAACCATGCAGACCGTCCCGGGACCGGTGCGGGCCGAGGGGGCGCGTGCTCCGGCGCCGGTGTCTGTATGGGCTCGATACTGTCACCGTCGTTGTGTTCGGGTGGCTGCGTCCCCGACTGCAGAAGCGCGTTGGGAATCAGCACCACCGCTCGCACGCCGCCGTAGACCGATTCACCCAGACGCACCGAGACACCGTGACGGTGGGCCAGTTTCGCGACCACGAACAACCCCAGCCGGGTGTCGCTGGACAGGGACACCACGCTGAAATCGGGCGGGTTGGACAGCAACTCGTTACGCGCGGCGAAGTCGGCCTCCGACATGCCGAGGCCTTGGTCGATGATCTCGACCGCCACACCGCGCCCGACGATGACGCCGGACACCTCGACCCGCGCCTGCGGGGGTGAGAAGGCCGTCGCGTTGTCCATCAGTTCGGCCATCAAGTGGATCAGGTCGGCTACGGCGTTGCTCGACACCTGGGACTCCGGCAGCCTGCCGGTCTGAATGCTGGCGTAGTCGAGGCTTTCCGCGACGGCGGCGCGGACCAGGTCGAGCAGCGGCACCGGCTTGCGCCAACGCCTGCCCGGTTTCTCGCCACCGAGGATGATGAGGTTCTCCGCGTTGCGCCGTGCCCGCGTCGCCAGGTGGTCGAGCTGGAACAGCAGCTCGAGCTGGTCGGCGTTCTCCTCCTGACGCTCGGCCTGATCGAGCAGGGCGAGCTGGCGATGCACCACGACCTGGCTGCGATGGGCGATGTTGAGGAACACCGCGTTGACGCCCGCCCTGGTCTTCGCTTCCGCGACCGCGGCCGACACGGCCGCGACATGGGCGCGGTTGAAGGCGTCGGCCACCTGGCCCAATTCGTCCGTACCGAAATCGAGCCGCGCCAATTCGGTCTCGGAGTCGAGGCTCTCGCCGCGACCGAGTCGGTGCATGACTTCGGGCAACTGCTGGTCGGCCAATTCCAGGGTGTCGCGCCGCAGTCGCCGCATTCGCGCGATGAATCGGTTGGCCAGCACCAGCGCCGCGAGGAAGGCGAGCGTCGCGACCAGCAGCACCGCCGCGCCGCCCAGCATGGACTGCTGCGCGGTCCGGTCGCCGCGCTCGCGTGCGATGGCGTGCGCGTCGCGGCTCTGGTCGTCCCACAGCTTCAACAGGTTCGTCCCGACCTGGCCGGAAGCCTCCTGCCACGCCGCGACATTCATGGGCAACGGCTCGCTTCGCGAGGTCGAGCGGCCGCTCTGGGTTCTGCCGGTGCCCTCGCGAGTGGACTCGTCGAAGTCGGTGCCCGCCTCCACCGGCCCCCGCAGCAGCACGGCGTCCTGCATCGCGATCACTTTCTGATAAGCCGGTCCACCAGTGATCTCCTGGAGTTGAGCCAGGCGCTTGCCCTTCAGGACGCGGCCGGCGTATGCCACCTGACCACGGAATTCCCCGAGCAATCGGCTGAATTCGGTCACCTGCTCCGGAGTGTGTTCGCCGACGGTCACCGCCACCGCGCCCAGGGTGTCCGCCATGGACAACGCTTCGGCCGCGCGCAGGGGCTCGACGCCGTAGCTCAGCTCCATGGCGATGTCGGCTTCCGGCGCCACCCGCGCGGCGAGCGTCGAGGCGGCGATGATCGTGCCGATGACCCCGCTGAAGACTTCGAACACCTCCTTCGGCGGGGCCTGCCGGCTGTCGACCCCGCCGCGCAGCGTCGGAACCAGCGCGAAAAGCTTGTTGTAGCCTTCGATGTCGGAGGCGGACCCGCCGGGATTCAGTTTGCGGGCGGCATCGCCTTTGGCGATCACCGCCGCCAGCGCCGCGTCCGAGCGTTGGCGCGCGGCGGTGAGTCCGCCGACGATGTCGGTGTCACCGGCCAGATACAACAGCGACAAGCGCCGCTCCTCCTGGAACGACTGCACCATGAGAATGGCCGGCGTCGTCGTACTGCTGGCCAGCTCCGCCCATTCCTTCGCTGCCCGGGCGGAATGCACCAGGTAGCCCGCCGCACCCACACCGATCGTGAGAAGCGTGACGCTCGATATGAGGACGATCGCCAGCAGTCGTACCCGGACACCCACTCGACCACGGACATCACGCTGGCTCGACCGAACCACTCCCACAGCGGATTCGCGTAGCTCAGACCACTTGCTCACGGCTTGAAATGCCTACCTCTGACACGGCCCCGCCCGGCCCGGGCGGCACCTCACCTGTACCCGACCGAAGAATAACGAAAGTGTAGCGGTTCGATCGCGAATCGTATGGTTTTGTGACACTCGACAAGTGAACGGCAATTATTCCTGAATTTCGCTCTGCATGCTGTAGGACGACTCGAACCGCCCGTGAGCGGCAATCGCCGGTCAGGAGCGCAGCATGCGGGGCAGGCGGGACCGCGGCCGTCCGATTCAGAGCGGTTCCCTATTATTAAATTATCGCCGGTTCTGGTGGTAATTCCGTCAGCGGGCTCGGCGACGCCCGCATGATGGCCGACCCGCCTGCCGAGTTCGGCGCGGAAAAACACACTTACCCGCGCCGATCCAACCGGGCGATGATATAGCGTCGGTAGGGAATTCGAGTTCCCGCCACTGGTGACGATCCGCCGTCCGATCGGTTCCCCGGAACTCCGCCTTCCGTCGGCCGGGCAGCGGATCCTCGGGCATCGGGCGCGCCCGGCGGAGCGCCGACTACCGCGTCACGGGAATAAGGTGGCACGCAGCTCGAGGGCGGCGATGACACAGTGCAAGATCTCCGCGGGATCCAAACCCGGGGCGCGACGACTTCGGCGGTCCACGGGAAGCTTGCCGGTTTCCCGGTCACTCCGCGCGTCGATGACGGCATCGGGCCCGTACGCGAGATGCAGGCCGCCGGGAACGGTGCCGGTCGCCCGGCAGGCTCGGAAGAACGCGTGGATCGCGTCGATGGCACCGTCTGTGCGAAGGGTGACGGGGCCGTGCCTCGTCCGCCTGGCCGGCATCGGGTCGCCCACCCAGCAGACCGGGGTCTCGCACGCGGCGGCCGCGGCGAACAACGCCGGAAGCGTGTCGAGGGTGCGGGCGACGCCGAGCCGAGGCACGAGCGTGAGTCTGCCCGGCAGCCGCTGCGGATTCAGCGCCCGGCACAGGCGCTCGACGTCGTGCGGGGTGGTCGTGGGACCGAGCGCTACCGCGACGGGGTTGCCGACACTCGCGGCGAACCGCACCCGGTCCCGCGCGGGGTTGCCGATCCACACCAGGTGTGCCGAACGATCCCACCACAGCCCGTCCGGTCCCGGACGAGTCGATGCGGCGGCGTTCGGCAGTGTCGGCTCGCGCGAGATACGCAGCGGCGCAATCGAATTGTACAGTTCGTGAGCGCCCGGCGGGGCGACCGCGGCGATGGGCAACAGTCCGCCGACCGTGCGGAGCAGATCGCGTCGCACCGGCTCGCGGCACCGATCCGCCGCCCGGTGCAGCATGCTCACGCACAGCGTGAGTGGCAGGCGGTCACCGGGCCACTCGCCGAGCGCCTCGGCGGCGCGAGAGTATCCGGGCTGCCGCCTGGGCGCTCGTTCTATGGCGACGGCCGTTTCTCCCAGCACATGCGCCATGACCGCCGCCGCGGCGTGCGTCAGCGTCCGGCGGTCGGCGACTGCGCGGGTTTCGCCCCCTGACGATGTTCCCTCGCGCCCGCCGAGGTGTAGCACGAAACCCTCTCCGCGGGCCACCTTCGCCAAACTGGTTGTGAGCGAGTTGCATTCGTCCGGGTGAACCAGTGCTGGCATCGGCCGCGAACGCCGCGCGCCGTTCGGTGAGGTCGCGGATATCTCGCCGTGCCGCACGCTGCCCCGGAGATCGCGCGTGGGGAACAGTTGTCTCGGAGTTCCGGGGGCTGCCGCCCGCACGAGCGCCGGTTCGTCGGCCCAAGGCTGATCGTCGCCGGTCGTGGCGGTGAAATCGGAGGGAATGACGTCGGGATTGAACGATTCCCGGATATAACAGAGTGGCTGGTCTCCGAGCAGCATGACGTACGCGCGCGCCGCGCACACCCGGCCGTCGGGCCACGTCGTCACGCCGGTGCGCAAGAGGTGCCGCCGCTGGGATACCCCACGGGAGATCAGGCCGGACCCGATCGGCGTCCCGACATCGTCCAACCCCGAAGCGGCCGCGTCCGAGCGCCCGGCGACGACGTAGTTGACGGACGCGGTGACCAAGTCGGCGTTGACCAGGCAGGAGTGGCGCACGAGGACGCGATCGGTACCGGACACGCGCAGGGCATCGGTGACTGCGTTCGGCAGCAGCCCGGCCGCGACAGCGTCTTGGCGCAACACCCGCACGTGCAGTTCGGTGCCCAATATCGCGGACAGGGCGGGCGTGGTGAATCCGTCGCTCGCCAGCAGCATCCTGGTCAGAGGGTGGCCGAATCGCCTTATTTCGCTGTGGTTTCGGAAACCCGAACCACCGGGCGGGCAATCACCCGGTGGTTCGGGGCCGGTGTGCGTGATCGTCACGACCGGCTCCGTGCACTGACTATCACGAGAGATCCGTACGAGACCGGCGCTAGAGAATGGGCGCACCGGCTGTGGTCGGTGGGAGTACGGGCCGGGCCACGGCTTCGATTTCCTCGTCTGTCCTGGGCCGATCGGTCAGGCCGAGCACCGGTTCGGTGGTGATTCGCAGCTCGCCGGTGGTGGTGTCGGCCAAGGGGTCGCGCCAGTGATCCCACACCACGGACATGTCGAGGTGACCCATGTATTCGAGATTCGCCGACTCCGCGTGGAGATGTTCGGCCGCGGAGATGATGGTTTCGGTCGCGGTGCGCTGTTGCGCTCCCGAGGACTCGTCCATGTCGGTCAGGCCCGCCATGATCTCGGTGAACTGGGCCTGCTTCGTGTCGCCGCTGTGCCCGGTGGTGAGCGTGCCCGCATGCGCGAAGTATTCCTCCGAGCCGACGTACTGCTCGTACATGCGCGAGACCAGGACGAGGAATCGCGTGTAGGCCCGGCGATAGGCGTGCTCGTAGAAGGCCAGAGCGGCGGACTCGCTCAGTTCGCCGCGCGAGACCGTCGCGATCGCCGCGGCGGCGACCAGCCCCGAGTACGTCGCCAGATGCACGCCGCTGGACAGCAACGGATCGAGGAAACAAGCCGCGTCGCCGACGACGACCCAGCCCGGACCGCTGAACCGGTCGGAGGTGTAGGAGTAGTCCTGCTCCGCCTTGACCCCCGCGACCTGCTTCGCGCCCGCGAGCAGCTTGCCCATGGCCGCACTCTCGCCGATGGTCTCCAGGTAGTACGCCTCCCGGCCTTGTTCTCGAAGCTTCGGCGCGGCTGTGCGCGCGGAAACGACGTAGCCGACGCTGTGGCGGCCGTCCGAGAGCGGAATGTTCCAGAACCAGCCGCCCTCGGGCGTGGACACCACATTGATCGCACCCTCCGGGCTGTCCGGATGTAGGTGCGCGCCTTCCCAATACGACCAAACGGCCACGTTGCGGAAGGCCGGGTGCTGCTGGCGCTCCACGACTTGGTGTTTGGCCAGCACGCCGGCCCGTCCGGACGCGTCGACGAGGAAGTCGATCCCGGTGGTGTGGATCCGGTCGTCACCCTCGACGGTCCACTCGACGGCCGTCGGCCGCTCGCCCTCGAACAGGACGTTGGTGACCGTCGCCCGCTCGATCACCTCCGCGCCCTGCTCCGCGGCGTTGCGCAGCAGCAGTTCGTCGAAGGCGTCGCGCTCGACCTGCCACGACCAGGCCTCCGCGTCCACCAGCTTGGACCAGTCCAGCAGCCAGTCGTCGTTCTGCCACTGGAAGTAGCCTCCTCGTTTGACCTGGAAGCCGTGCGCGGCCACCGCGTCGTAGGCGCCGGAGAGACGCAGGGTCGACAGCACCGACGCCAACAGGCTCTCGCCGATGTGATAGCGCGGGAACTTATCTCGTTCCAGGAGGGTCACCCGTACCCCCGACTTGGCGAGCAGGGCTGCGGTGGTGGACCCGGCCGGGCCGCCTCCGATGACCAGAACGTGCGGATTGTCCATAGCGAACTCCCTGGAACTGCCGACAACGGAACGTGCACGCACTTCAGTGGCGGAGAACTCCGGGCGACCCCACGGTCTTGGGTGAGCCAGGACGTATATTGCCGCTGGTTAGCTAGGCTAACGGTGCACGATCTGAGTGTAGCAATTGATAGCGAAACTGCAAGATATGCAACGCATTTGACAACCTTCAGCAGATCGGCATTCGGATTGCTCCAGGGATGCCAAAATCCCCGCACGGGACCTCTCTGCCGATTCGCCGTCACTCGGCCCGACCAGCGGGGCCCAACTGATCGGGTGCCGAGGTCGGTGTGAAAACCGTTGCGGGGAAGAGTGTTTCGCGGCCGATGCGCGTCCGCCGCTGATGATGGGGGATGTCTGGAGTAGGCGGGGGTGGCACACCTCGTATGGTCATCACCCCGCTCTCCCTACGGATTCAGGATACGGGGGACGATCCGGCCGCACGAGCCGTTCACCCAGAGTTACCTCGCCGGTGGGCTCGTCGCGGTGTCGGCCAACTCCGGGCGACGACGAGGCCGAGTGGATCACGTTGCGGCGCGGTTAATTTGCCGGACTGTGTGACCTGCGCAGTCTGGAATTTGGAGGTGTCGGTGGATGTGACACTCGGGCAGGCTCTTTCGCCGCCTGTGTGGTGGAAGTCGTATCCGCTGCTCCTCGAAAACCGACAAGGGCTCGCGTGGTGGCGGTGCGCTGGGTGTTCTTCGGGACGGTCGCGAACGGCGACAGCCGATGGACGAATTCGTCTTCTCCGCCGATCGAGGTCACGCCCGATCTTCCTCGGCGGCGTCCTGAGCGGGGTGGACGGGAAAGGATCGGGTCGTCATCGCCACGGCGAAGATACCGCGGTGATCATCGATGGTCGCGGTGGCGGCGGTGCTCGCGCCGATCGCGGCTCCGTCGCGCCACACGATCGGTAGCTGCGTTCGACAGTGCCTTCCGGGCGCCTCAGGGCGCGGGCTTCCGGGGCGCGGACATTGCCGCCCGTCCCGGCACGTGATCTCGAATCGACCCGGACGACCAGGTGCGGAGAACGGAACTGGAGCGAATGGATCTCGTTTTCATTTCGGGCCGGGGAATTCGTCCACTTCGCGCGCCGGTCCCGGCTGTGCGTGGTAGGACGGTGGTCCGGATGTGTCTTCAGAAGTGCAGGACGATCCGGCTTCGGAGCGCGCCGCGTGGGTGTGCTCGGATCGAATCGGGAGCGTCATGGAGTCTCCAGCCGAACCCCGCCCGTCCGACCTCGAGCGGGCGGCCGCATCGAACAAGAACGCCGATCCGCGGACGCGGTTGTCCAGCAGTCTGCGAAGGCAGGGCCCGGCGGTGGTGATGTCGACGCGGGGCACGGCCGACGCGTTCACCCTGGCCGTGTGGTGCCAGGACATCCGCCGCGCGATCGAATGCGCGGAGGCTTCCTCCTGCGGCTTGGTCGTCGACACGACCAAGCTCGAGTTCCTGTCCTGTCGCGCGCTGCTGGCACTGGCCCGCGAAGCCGTCCGCTGCCGTGGCCACGCCACCGCGGTGAGCCTGGTCAGCCCGAGCCCGACAATCGCCAAGATCGCTTCCGCCGACCCGGTGATCGCACGGTTGCCGGTCCACTCGACCGTGGTCAGCGCCCTCACCGCCCTCCGGCTGCATCCACTCCGCCGAGGGCTACCGCGAATCGCGCGGCCCACCGCGCCGTCGAAGCCTGGTGCGCTGCGAGCCGCCTTCCGGAATTCGGGCAAGACGGCGATGCGGCCGGGGTCGGCGTCGAGAATCGTCCCGGACGACACTGCCGGTGCCCACCGAAGACCGTGGCTCCCGGACTCGTGAGTGATCGACCAGCCGTCGAACCCGCGCTATCGCAGCGTGATCGATCCGTCCGCCGTGCCAGATACTTCAGGAGGCTCGGCGGACCATATTCGCGAAAGCCGGACGGTGGTATGGGTCGGCAGCGCCCGACAGCCTCTTCCGTCGGCCGGTGATCAGTGCATGCCTACAGCGCTCTCGGTGGGCCGGTCATGTTTCCCGGCCGAGCCAGCGCCGATGGTCCATGCGAGCCCCACCCGTACTTCTCCGCTTCGGCGAAGCCGTACACCGGCGCCCCGAGACCGAGCGCGACCGAGATGGTGCCGGGAATGTCGCACTCGGTGTCTCATGCGCGGGTCTCGCGCACGGTCGAGCATGCAGGCTCATCGGCTGCGGGCTTACCGGTTTTCCGGCGCCTCGTAGGCGCGCAGGAAGGTGTCGACCGCCGCCGTGGCGACCGCGTGCATCTCGGCGGTGGGGACCTTGCGGGTGCCCAGCCGCGAGCGGCCCTCCATCGGGGCGGTGATCAGCACGAGGAACTGTTCCGCTGCGGTCGCCGGGTCACACGCGCGCAAACGGCCGGACAGCGACAGGCGCGCCAACCGGTCGGCCAGTGCTTCGGCCAGTCGGTCGGACGTGCGGCTCACGACGATGTCGATCAGATCGGGGAACTGCGCGACCTGGCTGTAGGTCAGCCATCGCAGCGATCGTGACCGCTCGGCGCAGCACACCCGGATCAGCCGGTAGGCCAGATCCTCGAGGGCGGCGCGCAAGTCGGGGCCGGGGTTGCGCAACCGATCCACCACGGACAGGTTCTCGGCCAGCACCGCGTCGCTGACGGCCGTCAGCGCGTGCCGGAACAGGGTTTCCTTGTCGTTGAGGTGGTTGTAGATCGTCGGCTTGGCGACGCCGGCCTCCTCGGCGATCTCCTGCACACACGCCTGCGCGTAGCCCCGGCGCGCGAACACGACGAACGCCGCGTCCAGGATCGCCTGCCGTTTGTCGATCCGCCCGCGCGAAGCCGCCTGTCCGGCCCGCGATGTCACTGCTGCCACCCCCGCAGTGTAACGCCCCCGAGCTGCGGGTTTTCCCCGCTGGTTCAGTTCGGTGAACCAGCCGGCTCGAGTTCGTGGCCGCTCATCGGCGCTGTCTCACCCGCCGGATCGTGCGGCCGCTGTTCACCTATGCGTTCGGCCGGGTCCTCGACGCGGCGTCTCGCGACCTCGCCGCGCGATCGGAGATCGGCTGATCCGCACCCCGCCGTGCTGGGCACGCGGAGTCGCCCGGTGCACGGAGACTCGGTCGTCCTCGCGGTGGACGCTGCCGCGAGACGCAAGTGGCGTGCAAGTGCGGCGCAATGAAGCCGCCGCACAGTGGTTCTCATGAACGAGACACGTGACGTAGTGGTGGTCGGCGCCGGGCCGGTCGGGCTCATGCTGGCCTGCGAGCTGCGGTTGGGCGGGGTGGACGTGCTGGTGGTGGAGCGCCTCGCGGAGCCGGATCGCACCATCAAGGCGGGTGCGATCAATGTGCCGACCGCCCAGGCCATGTACCGCCGCGGACTGCTCCCCGAACTGCGCGCCGAGCAGGAGACCGCACTCGCGCGGTTCGCGCAGTTCCGCCGCGACGGCGGAATGCCGCTGGTCACCGATGGACGGCGGCCGGCGGCAGGGCATTTCGCGGGCATCATGCTGGACGTGGACGCCATCGACTTCGACGACCCGCGATTCGCCGAACTCGGTCCCGCCGCCGAGGTCTTCCTGGTGGCACAGCAGTCCATCGAGGCGATACTCGCTCGCCGCGCCGCCGACCTCGGCGTGGAGATCCGGCGCGGGACGCAGGTGGTCGGGTTCTCCGACGACGGCGAGGGCGTCACCGTCGATTGCGCAGACCATACGGTGCGCACCGGCTGGCTGGTCGGCTGTGACGGCGGGCGCAGCATCGTGCGCAAACTCGGCGGCTTCGAGTTCCCTGGCGTGGGTCCGGAGATCACCGGCCATCAGGCGATCGTGGAGATGACCGGCGCCGAGGACCTTCGAATGGGCTGGAATACGACCCCGTCCGGCATGTACACCTACGGACCCATGCCCGGCCGTGTACTCACCGTCGAACTGGACGGGCCGCCCGCCGACCGCGAAACACCCGTGACGGCCGCCGAACTCCAACAGAGCATCCGCACCGTGTCCGGAGTCCCGGTGGTGGTCACGGCCGTGCATTCGGCCACCCGCTTCACCGACAACACCCGTCAGGTTCCCGACTACCGCAAGGGCCGGGTGCTGCTGGCCGGTGACGCCGCGCACGTGCACTCGCCTTTCGGGGGACAGGGCCTGAACCTCGGGGTCGGTGATGCGGTCAACCTCGGCTGGAAGCTGTCCGGTGTAGTGCGCGGCTGGGCGCCCGAAGGGCTGCTCGACACCTACACCGCCGAGCGCCATCCCATCGGCGTATGGGTGCTGGAGTGGACGCGGGCGCAGGTCGCGCTGATGCGCACCGATGCCCGCAGCCGCGCCCTGCGCGCCGTCATCGCCGAACTGCTGGCCTCTCGCGACGGCGCGACCGGCGTGTTCGAGAAGATCTCCGGTGTGCAGCACCGCTACGACCTCGGCGGGGGACATCCACTGATCGGAGCGGCCACGCCCGATATCGAATTGGCCGACGGCACCCGCCTCGGTGCGCATTTCACCGGCGCCGAGGCCGTCCTACTCGACCTCACCGATTCCGCTGATCTGCGATCCCGAGTGGCGGGATGGTCCGGGCGGGTGCGCGTCGTCACGGCGGAACCCACGCAGCCGCAGAAGCTCTCGGCCCTGTTGGTCCGCCCCGACGGCTGCGTTGCCTGGGCTGCCGACGGCGGCGACCTGGACGGCCTCGAGGAATCGCTGGGCCGCTGGTTCGGCGCTCGGTCAGCTCAGTAGCCGCTGTTCGAGTTGAGCGAGGACGGCTCGGTTGCGCTGGGCATCCAGGGCCAGGGCCGCGGCCCAGACATGCGCCGAGATGACGCCGGTCTGGACACGGTCGATCCAGTCGTGGATGGTGCTGCGCCGGTCGAGGGTGTCGTCGTCGAAGGTGATCGGTTCGAGTTCGGGCATGTGCACGTAGCGCAGCTGGGTGGTTTCCCTGCCGCGGGCGTCGAAAATGCTTGCCGCCCAGACTTCCTCGGTGGTGGACGGTTCGTCCGGCGGTGTGCCGGTAATCGTGTCGGGCTGGTGGTCGATCCCGTGCACGACGGCGTCCGCGGCGGCCCGGTGGGCCAGCCCGAATCCCCACAGGCGGCCGTGCATCCCCGCCATCATCCGCCCGGCGATGTCCAGGATCGGAGAGCCCGCGACCGTGGGGCTGTCGTCGGGTGAGAATTCCGCGAAACCCGCCGCGCTCGAAGTGTCGTCGTCCCCGGTGCCGGTGAAACCCCAGATGTGTACGAGGCCGAGGTCGGTACCGGGCGCACTGCTGCGGCGCGAGATCATGGCCGGTAGCAGAGTGTCGATGATGGACCGGGCCGGATATCGGATCGCCGGCACGGTGTCGGAGCGACGGATGCTGCTGGAGCGCTTGTGATTTCGTCGGCCGGACATAGGCTTCTCCGTCGCGGTGGGGTTTTCGGACAAGGCATCGACCCGGTTGCAGTCAGCGTTGTCAGTGTAGATAGCCCACCGGTGACGTTGTCGGCAACATCGCATACCCATGCGCGATGAGTGTGGTGAATGCGGCGGGCCGGGCTGCCGTCCGTCGTCACCGTGCGGATGGCGGTCGCGGCCCGCCGAGGGTTGTTCGTCCAGGTCCGCGCAGCAGTCGTCGATGCGTCGAACCGGTTCCGCGGCGCGGAATCCGGCCTCCGCGCGCGGTGCCGGACATCAGGACGCATTGACAAAGCGGGGCTGTGCGGCGGTGTCCTTCCAGGGCGGAGAGGTGGAACAGCTCGTGCGCGAGGACGATCGGAAACCGGTCGCTGTCTTCTCGGCCAGGCGGCCGAGCGGTCAGCCGAAGAGCCGGTCGTCGGGCAGCAGGCGGGTGATCGAGAGATCTCGTCGAGCTATGCCGGGCTCGTGCTCGTGGATCGGGCGAATCGCGTCGACCACGTTCACGCATGTCAGATAGTCGGCCGGATGCAGTCCGTCGGTGAACCGGAACCGGACGTTCGCCGTCCCCTTCGCGGTCTCGGTCGTCGTGACCAACCGGTAGCGCAGAGGTGCTCGGTCCGCGGTGGCCGTGGTCCAGATGGAGCGGTAGCTCAGCCGGGGGCCGAGGTCCCGGTCGACGATCACTTCTCGGATGGTCCCGGAGTCGTCGGCGATCACATCCACCGAGGTGCCCGGGGCCGCGGCGGTATCGGCGGGGCCGGGGAAGACGGCCTCGTGCAGGACGCGGAGTCCGGCTGTGTAATACCCGTCGACAGCGGCGGCGCCGACCCCCGCGGCATCGGTGTCGGTTGTCGCTATGCCGATGTCGTGCAGGGCGTTCCACGGGTACACCGCCTCCTGCGGGAGGTCGAGTTCCTCGACGAGTTCCAGGCGGCGGATACCGCGGGTGACCTCGGCCAGGGAGCGGACGAGCCGAGCCGGGATCGTGGACTGGAAGGCGCCGGTCGCGTGGAAGGTCGAATGCCCGGTGCGGCAGGCGTCCAGGAGGTCGGTGAGCGGGACCCGCCCGTCGAGCGGTGCGGTCGATATCACATCGTAGCCGTCCCGGAGTAGCTGCGGGAGTGCGGCTTTCGGAGTATCGGCGGTGATTTCCGCGAAGTCCGGCACATAGACGACGCACTTCGTGTCCTCGGGCGGTGTCTGCGCGGTCGATATGCGCGCGGCCACCCGGAGGTCGGCTCGTGCGTCGATGCGATCGGCGATCCGTTCGGCGAGCAGGCCGGCGCCGAGCACCGCGACGGGAAGCGTGGGCGAACTCATCAGGACTCCACGAGGTAGTGCGGACGCAGGTCGGGCATCACCACGCCGGGCGGCGCGGCGCACAGTTCGGGAACCACGCCGAGCATCGCGGCGACCGAGATGTCGGTGACGGCGGACCAATCGCCGCTGTAGGCCTCGTCGTCGAGTTCGTTGCGCATCTCGATGTCACCGGGGCTGCCGACGAGGGTGATCACATGGCCACCGGCCAGGCTGCTGGGATGATCCGGCCCGAGATGGGCGTTGCCCGCCCCGACGTGCCAGCACTCCTCGTTGGTCATGAACAGGCGCTCGCCGATGTAGCCGCGGTAGGTCATATGGATCGCCCCGACGGCGCCCGGTTCGATCACCGTGCCTCCGGCCTGTACCCGGACACGCGCCGGAACGGGGTAGAGGTGTCGTTCGACCCGCACCGCGTCCGGACCTACGCCGTGTAACGCGTGTGCGACGTTGCCGAGCACGGCGTCGAAATAGAAGTGCTGCATCAGGCCGATCGCGTGATCGGAGTCCACGGCCGCCAGCGGCATGCCGAATCCGAGGCTCTCCAAGCCGCCCCACATGCCTTCGGGTGCGGCGGAGAGATCCCCGACTTCCAGGAACCGCACTTCCCGCACCTCGTCGAGCACTCCGGCAAGCCGCAGCAGCACCTGTTCGACCATCAACCCGGGGTGCAGGCCGGTACCGTGCAGTGAGACGCCACCTGCCAGGCAGGCCGCTTGCAGCCGGCTTCCCGGAGCCCGCCGGGGAATCACCCGGTCCACGACGCCACCCGCCAGCCGCTCCAGACCGGGGCGCAGCGGCCGCGCGGCCGCCGAGTCCACCACGCGCATACCGAGGCGCAATGCCGCCAGCGCCTTACGCAGTCGCCCCCCGAAGGCATCGCCGGTGACTTTCATGCCGGACACCGTGCGCAGGACCGTGAGCGGCGACCGCGAGGCGGACAGCCAGGTCGGCATGGACGGATTGTGGTAGGAAGCAGCCGAAACCACGTTCTTGCCCGATTCGAGCAGGTCGATGACGTCCTGGTCGGCGCCTTGCACCAGTGCCGGGGTGGTGGGCGTGTGGATGACGCAGTCCGCGTCGAGGGCGAGGATCTCCGCCTTCGACGTGGTCGCCGCGCGGCCCACCGGTGGCAGGCCGACCAGTTCGCCGATGTCCTTGCCGTTCTTGTGCGGGCTGAACACCTTGACCCCGACGACGTCGAAATCGGGTGACTCGAGGGCCGTGCGCAAGGCGCGTCCGCCCATGTCGCCGGGGCCCCAGATGATGAGCCGATAAGGACCTGACACAACCGTCTCCTTGCCGATCGCGAAATTCTCCGACTGGCCGCCCGGGTGGTGCTTCCGGCGGGTTGTCGGGACGCCCGGGCGGGCGATCAGGCGGTTCGTTCCAGTTGCGGTGCGGAGTGGCCGATCGTGGCACTGGTCTCGCCGATCAGGCGTCGCAGGAAGGCTTCCTGCTGTTTGCGGCCGTGGATGGCGGCGCGGTCGAGTCCGCCGGGGGTCAGGTGGGTGTAGGCGGTGCGTACGAGGTTGACGGGGATGCGCAACGCGGGGTACCAGGGCGGGACATAGGCGGGCAGTCCGAGGATCCGCATCGCTTTGGGTCCGAGGAAGGCGCTGCTGACCGACAGGTGCTGGGCGCGGGCGAGGCGGCCTCGCAGACCGGGCAGGTCGGGGTAGGACCAGTGCAGTGGATCGTCGGCCATGGGACGGGCGAGTTGGCGGCTGGTCTCGTCGGGGTTGGTGATGGCGGTCAGGCAGTGGTCGAGAATGGCGATGCCGTCGCGGAAGCCGTTGGGTAGCCAGTGTTCTTCGACGCCGATGAGCCAGCCGACGTAGCGGGTGAGGTGGGCCGCGGCGGCCAGCTCGCGGGGGGAGAGGATCACACCGAGCGCCATGCCGCCTACGACGGGCGCGAGCAGGGCGCCGACCAGGGTGGCGGCCATGTCGGTCTGGTTGATCGGCAGTCCCCATTCGTCGGTGCGCCAGTCGGGCATGGCGGCGACGTGCCTGCGGACCAGGGAATGGATCAGCCGCACATGCAGGGTGGAGCGGTAGCCGACACCGTAGCGGTCCATGCCGTTCTCGGTGGACACGTCCATCGCCCATTGCAAGGTCTCGGCGAAACGGCGGGCGGGGCCCTTCTCGAGGGCGCCGGTGCGCAGGAGGGTCTTGTTGAACCCGGAGGCCAGGTAGCCGCCGATGAAGGACACGTCGCGTGCGAAATACAGCCCGTCGTTGCCGCCGGAACGGAACACCCGCTCGCCGTCGCGCAACAGTTCGGGGTCGACCCACGCCGGGGTGTCCTCGACGACGGTGAAGAAGTCGCGCAGCGGCGAGGGAGCGCCGGGGATGCTGTCGATGCCCGACGTGAGTGCCCGCTCGAACAGCGGCCGCGTGGCAGCCATGCCTTCGGCGTACATCCACTCGACGAGGCGGTCCATCGGCTCGTCACCGACGAGCAGTGATTCACCGAGCAGCCGCCAGCGCTGCGGGGACGGTTTCCCGATGCGCAGCAGCGCGGCGAACGGGCCGAGACCGGGTGCTTTACGGGGCCGGTCGGGGTGCCGTGCCGGGATGGTCGCGGACGTGGTCATGGGTGGGCTCCTCGTCGGGGCGGGTGATGCCGTGCTTCATCAACGGCACGATGGTGGTTCGGACAAAGGCGCGGGCGTGGGCGTCGTCGGTGAAGTCGACGCCGCCGCCGCCGGGGGTGAGCATCAGCGAGTGGGCGAGGCGGGCAACGAGTTCGGCGACCGGGCGCGGGTCGTAGTCGTCGACGAGGCCCGCGGCCTGAGCGTGGGTGAGCATGCCGACGATGTAGTCGATTCCGATGGACACCAGGCGTTCGCCCTGCACGGTGGAAAAGCGCAACGCCTCCTCGGGCGCGACCCGTAGCAGCTGGGTGACCAGCCGGTGGATGCGGGTCTGCAGCAGGACGTACAGCATCGTGTCCTCGATCTGGGCGTCCACGTCGGCGGTGGTGGTCGCGATCGCGGTGACCTCGGCGAGCATGCGGCGGGTCTCGCGCGCGAGTACCGCCTCGATCAGGTTGTCCTTGCCCGCGAACCGGCGATGGATGGTGATCCGGCTGAGCTCGGCCCTGCGGGCGATGTCCTCGAGGCTGGCCCGGCGGATCCCGACCTGGAGGATGCGTTCCAGCGCGGCGTCCATGATCCTCTCGTCGACGCCGTCGCTGCCCTCGGTCATGATGCAAAAGTACAAAGATTGTTTCATTGAGTCAATGGATCGCGAGATCTCCTTCGACGACGAACCGCCCGGCCGCGTCCGTCGGCACCCGAGGGGAAGTGGGGCGCGCCCGCGATATCGCTCTCGTGGCGCCGGTCCCGAATACGATTGCGGCAAAAGCGCGCTCACGATGTGTGGCCGCGGGGATGGCGGGAGGCGACGATGACCGGACTGCGCAGGTCGGCCGCCGCACTGCGCTGGTCCGCCGCACTCGCGGTGGTGGTTTCGACGGGCGGATGCGCCACCCTGCTCGGGGAGCCCGCCCCGCCGCCGTCCGCCGAGGAGATCGCAACGGCGACAGCCGAGTTGGCCGCCTTGCCGTCTTCGGAGGTAGCGGAGCGGCAGGTGGCGGCGGTGGTCGAGCAGATCGCGGCCGCTGCCTCGGCGATCGAACCGGCGCTGCGGTGGACCCGCGCCGAGGAGCGAGCCCTGGGCCCTTGTTACGGCCCCTATGAGCACACCGGCGGCAGGCGAGTCGTCCTGCCGCGCTACCGAGCCGACGGCTCGCTGCCCGAAGGAGCGTGGCCGGGGTTTCAGGAGACGGCCCGCGCGCTGGCCGCGTCGGTGGGTGCGACGGATATCCTGCCCGGCGATAGTTCCTCGCCCGACCGGCACGTCACGTTCGAGGGGGCCGATGGCGCGGAGGGGGACAGCAACACCGAGCTGTCGGTGTTCGCCGACACCCGGTCGATGACGATCACCGCGACCGTGGGCTGCCGGCTGCCCGCGAGCCAGCGCCCGGGTGGGTGAACCCGCGTCCACCGCGCCGTCCGCGGTGCCGGGAACCACTCCGGCGCAACTCTTTCCGGGCCGAATCCGCTGTGCGCCGACCTCGTATCCCGCCAGTCTGTGCTGACCGGGCGGTGAGCGCGTCGACGGGGTCTTCCGTGACCTACGGGTTTCGGAACGCTCGCCGGTAGGCGCCCGGGGTGGTGCCCACCTGGGCGCGGAAGCGGCGGCGCAGATTCACCGCCGAGGTGAGGCCGACGCGTGCCGCGATCGCCTCCACCGGCAGGTCGGTTTCCTCCAGCAGGAGGCGCGCCTCGGCCACCCGGCGCGACAGCAGCCATGCGCCAGGGCTCGTACCGAGCTGATCGGCGAAGCGCCGGGCCAGTGTGCGGGGCGAGACGCTGAGACGCGCGGCCAGATCGCCCACCGACAGCGGTGTCCCGAGACGCGCTCCGGCCCATTCGAGGAGGCCGTCCAGCGCGTCGGCGGGCGGTGGGGGCGGCGCGTACTGTATCTGGCCGCCTTCGCGGTGCGGGGGCATCACCATGTGCCGCGCGATGAGCGCGGCGTGGGCGGCGCCGTGGTCGCGCCGGACCAAGTGCAGGCACAGATCGATACCCGCGCCCGCACCGGCGCTCGTAGCGACATCGCCGTGGTCCACGTAGAGCACATCCGGCTCCACGCGAACCTTGGGAAACTCCCGTGCCAGCTGGGCGGCGCGGGCCCAGTGCGTTGTCGCCGAACGTCCGTCCAGCAACCCCGTGCGGGCCAGCGCGAACACCCCGGAGCAGATCGTGACGAGTCGCGCCCCACGAGCGTGCGCCCGCAGCAGCGCGCGGCGCACGCGGTCGGGCAGCGGTGCGTCCACCGGCGCCCAGCCGGGGATGAGCACGGTGTCCGCGGAGGCCAGTGCCGAGAGTCCCCGCGACACCGACAGCGCGTAGCCGGACGTCGTCGCCACCGGGCCCGGCGTCTCCGCGCACACCTCGAACTCGTAGTACTGCGGCACACCGGCCCGCTCGGTCCCGAATACTTCTGCGGCGCAGCCGAGTTCGAACGTCGACTGCACCGGACGCACCAGGGCCACCACACGATGCATGGCAAAAAAATACCCTGTGATGACTGACCGGACACTTACCGGGCGTCGCCGCGCGCGGCACCGTGGGAGGCATGCATCCCGAGATCCTCGCCCAGGAGGGCTACACCTCCGTCTCCGTCACCGAATCCCCGGTTCGCGAACTCTTCCCCGGCATCCGGCTACGTCACCTCTGGAAAGGCCCCTCCGGAGCACAGGCCAACGTGCTGGAGATGGACCCGGGTACCTCGTGGCCGCGCCGCGATGTCCACGAGCCCGGCCCGGAGGAGGTCTACGTGGTCGCGGGCACGTTCAACGACGGCGCACGCGACTACCCGGCCGGGACCTTTCTGCACGCCCCGGCCGGGTCGTGGCATGTGCCCGCGACCACGACCGGCTGCACGCTGTTCGTCTTCTACCCGGAAGGGTAGGAGTGCGACAGGTCTCCGCTCGGGCGGTTGTGGCCACCCGCCGCGCCGTATTCGGCCATCCCGGTCAGGGCCTGCGGCAATGGACCCCGGTGCAGGACGCCCAGACGCTGGGTGGCGCGGGTGAGAGCGACGTAGAGCTCGGCCGCTCCGCGTGGTCCTTCGGCGAGGATCCGTTCCGGTTCCACGACCAGGACGGCGTCGTACTCCAGGCCTTTGGTCTCCGACGCCGCCACCGCGCCCGGCACATCCGGCGGCCCGATCACGACGCTGGTACCTTCGCGACCGGCTTCCTCGCGTACGAAATCCTCGATGGCCGTGGCTGATTCGTGCTCGGTGACCCGCCTGGACCACGGCAGGACGCCGCACGCGCGCACCGACTCCGGTGGTTGCACCCCTGGCGCGAACTCGGCGAGCAGCGCGGCGGCGACGGACATGATCTCGGCCGGGGTGCGGTAGTTCACCGACAGCGACCGATAGACCCAGCGGCCGGGCACGTACGGCTCGAGCATCGTGTGCCACGAGGTCGCTCCGGCGACCGACCGGCGTTGGGCGAGGTCGCCGACCACCGTGAAGGAGCGGCCGGGGCAGCGCCGCATCAGCACTCGCCAGTCCATTTCGGACAGCTCCTGGGCCTCGTCGACCACGACGTGCCGGTAGGTCCAGTCCCGGTCCGCGGCGGCGCGTTCGGCGAGTTCGCGAGTGTCGCGTTCGAGGAAGCGATCGGCCAGATCATGCCCGTAGAGCATGTCCTGGGCCAGCAGGTGGTCCTCGTCGTCCATCAGGTCCTCACGGCTGACGAGGAGGTCGAGCACACCGGCGGCGTACGCGGCCTCGGCCTGCTGTTCCCGCTCTGCCGCGCGGTCGTCCGACTTGTCGCGGCCGAGCAGATCGACCAACTCGTCGAGCAGCGGCACGTCCGATACCGTCCAGGCATCGCCGTGGGTGCGCCTCAGGGCCCCGTCGGCGCCTGCCGCCGTCAAGCGCTCCGGGGACTCGTACAGCTGCGCCAACAGAGTTTCCGGCGTCAGGATCGGCCAGAGTTCGTCTAGTGCGGCGGTGAACTGGTCGTTGTCCGCGAGTTCGGCGATGAGGTCGGCGCGCAGGTTCTCCCATGCTTCGCGCTCCTCGCGGGTCAGCCAGCCTCGGCCGATCCGGGCTATCGCTCGTTCGGTGAGCACCCAGGTGACGATGTCGCGGAACACCGCGCGGGCCTCGTTGTGCGGCTGGCCGCTCGCGCGCGCTTCCTGCCTGGCCCACTCCGCGGTCTCGGCGTCGATGCGCACCGTGACGTCGGTCAGTTCGATCGGCAGTGGCTGCTCCGGCAGCCGCTGCCGATCGGCCACCGCTGCCGCGAGCACGTCCAGGATCTGCAGCGAGCCCTTGAGCCGGGCGGCCTCCGGGGTGTCCTCTGCGGTGACGCGCAGGCCGGGCACCAGGTCGCCGGTGGTCATGAACACGACGTTCGTCTCACCCAGCGACGGAAGAACGCGGCTGATGTGATCGAGGAACGCCGGGTTGGGGCCGACCACGAGCACGCCGTTGCGTTCCATCCGCTCCCGCTGGGTGTAGAGCAGGTACGCGACGCGGTGCAGCGCCACCACCGTCTTCCCGGTGCCGGGGCCACCCTCGATCACCAGCACACCGGGGTGGTCGAGCCGGATGATCTCGTCCTGCTCGGCCTGGATCGTCGCCACGATGTCGCGCATGCCGGTACCGCGCGGCGCGTTGACCGCCGCGAGCAACGCCGCGTCGCCTCGCTCGCCACCACCGGGGCGGCCGAGCACCTCGTCGGTGAAATCGACCACTGTGCGCCCGCGAGCATGGAACTGGCGGCGTCTGCGCATGTTCTCCGGGCTGGCGGCGGTGGCGACGTAGAACGCGCGCGCGGCCGGGGCCCGCCAATCGAGCAACAGCGGTTCGTACTCGTTCTCCTCGTCGAAAATGCCGATCCGGCCGATGTAGGAGTGTTCGCCCGAGAGGGTGTCCAACCGGCCGAAACACAGCCCGTTGTCCGCCACGTCCAGCCGCTTCGCCTCCTTGGCCAGCGCGCGCACCTCGACATCACGTTCCATCGGCGTCCCGCCGGTTCCCCGCAACGCCGCGGCGTAGCGACCTCTCACCCGCGCCCGCTCGGCGTCGAGCCGCGTGTAGAGCCCGGCCACGTAGTCGCGCTCGGACCGCAATTCGTCTTCGTACCCCTGAGCCGACACAGAGCCCACCTCTTTCCGGCTCGACGATCCTGCGTAGTTCACGCGGACACTGCTTTCGTCCCGAATTTCGCTACTCCCATTTCCGCAGG
This sequence comes from Nocardia sp. NPDC047654, assembly GCF_043205035.1. Lineage (NCBI taxonomy): Bacteria > Bacillati > Actinomycetota > Actinomycetes > Mycobacteriales > Nocardiaceae > Nocardia > Nocardia sp. NPDC047654. The sequence continues at coordinate 173,724 of NZ_JBIDDF010000011.1, read as the reverse complement.
TTCTGGCCACGGCCAGCGATTCTGCGGCATGACCCGGGTCTTGCCGCAAGCCCCCCGGTGCGCTATAGATTGGGAGTGGAAAGAGGTTGACCGCCTTCTACCGGATCAGCTTCTCGCTCTTCAGCCAGTCGTAAGCGACGTCGGCCGGATCCTCACCATCGATGTCGACGCGGCCGTTGAGGTCCTGCATCAGTTCGTCGGTGAGGTGCTCGGAAATCGTTCCGAGCAGAGTGCGTAACTGCGGATAGCGGTCGATGATCGCGCCGCGCACGACCGCTGTGCCGCTGTAGGGCAGGAAGAACTTCTCGTCGTCGTCGAGCACGACCAGATTCAGGTTCTTCACCCGGCCGTCGGTGGTGTAGATCATGCCGAAATTGCACGGGGCGCTCTTGGCCGTGGCCGTGTAGACGACACCGGCGTCCATCCGTGTGACGTTGCCGGACGGCACACCGTTCGGATCGTTGTAGGGGATCCCGTACTTCCGCAGCATCGGAATGAAACCGTCCGAGCGGCTGAAGAATTCGTCGTCGACGCAGAACGTCCGATCGGGGACGGGGAGCGCCGCCACGTCCGACAGGGACCGGACCTTCAGGCGTTCGGCGGTCGGCGTCGACACGCCGAACGCGTAGGTGTCGTTGAACTCGGCCGGCGGCAGCCACTCCAGGTCGTGGTCGCGCTTCTCGATGTCGTGGACGCGCTGCCAGAGTTCGTTCGGGTCCGAGATCGTCTCGGTCTGGTTGTGGTAGTTGACCCAGCCGGTGCCGGTGTACTCCCAGAGCACGTCGGCGTCACCGTTGAGCTGGGCCTGCCGAGACGAGGCGGAACCCGGCGCCCCGGTCAGGTCGGTGACCTCAGCACCCGCCGCGGCCAGGTAGGTCGCGGTGATCTTGCCCAGCAACACGCCCTCGGTGAAACTCTTCGAGGTGACCACCAGCTTCGCCCCGTCCAGCGGCCGCTCACCGTCCGGCAGGCGCGCGTCGTGGAAGGTTCCCGACGAACTCACCAGGCCGCACCCGGCGAGCATCACGGCTACGACGAGCGCGGACAGCGCCGTGACCCCCAGTGCTCGTGGCGATTTCATGAGATACCCCGTGGCGTCGCGGCCAGTTCCACAAGTCTGCCGAGCCAGTCGATGAGCAAGGCCAGGAGCCCGACCAGAACCGCGCCGGAGACGAGCAGTTTCGGCAGGAAGAGGGTGACCCCGGTCGTGATCAGCGTGCCGAGGCTGGTCGCGCCGATGAACGTGCTCAGCGTCGCGGTGCCGACCAGGATCACCAGCGCGGTGCGCACCCCGTTGAGGATTACCGGCACCGCGAGCGGCAGCTCGACCTGGAGCAGAGTCCGCGAAGCGGAATAACCGATGCCCCGCGATGCCTCGATCGTGCGCTGATCGACCTGCCGAAGCCCGACGATCGTGTTCTGCAGGATCGGCAGCACCGCGTACACGACGAGACCGACGATCGCCGTGCGGAATCCGGTGCCCAGCCAGAAGGTGAACAAGACGAGCAGGCCGACGGCAGGTGCGGCCTGGCCGACATTGGCGATATTGACGGCGATGGGCTCGAGCCGCTGAAACGCGGGCCGGGTCAGCGCGATGCCCAGCGGGATCGCGACGACCACCACGATCACCGTGGCCACGACGGTCAGCTTCACGTGCTGAAGGATCGTGGTCTGTAGGTTGGCCCAACCGAGGGACGCCTTCTCCGTCGGCGTGAACGTCGTCGAGCGATACCAGATGACGTATCCGACGCCGATGACGAGGATGATGATCGGTTCGAACCACACGTCGAGCGGGACGCGGCGCAGGCGGCTCATGACTGCCCGGCCGATCCGGGTTCGTCGTCGGCGGCGACCACCGGGGTCGGCGCCGGGTCGGTTCCGTCGACGTAGGTCGTGTAGGAGATGTCCTCCTCGTCGGCGCGCCCTTCGGCGAGCTTGTTCCGGATCACCTCCGTGACCGTGCCGATGCCGAGCGAGCCGAGGACGGCGCCGCGACCGTCGGTGACGAGCGCGGCGCCCTGGCTGGTGGCGAGCATGGCGTCGAGCGCGTCGTTGAGAGTCGAGGATCGCGCGACGACGGGCAATCGCCGATCGAGGTAGTCGGAGACCTCCGGTTTGGTCGCCAGCTCGCCGAGCGAGGGCCACGACCGCGGCCGTCCGGCCTCGTCGACGACGACGACCCAGGTGTGTCCGGCGGCCTTCGCGCGCTCGATCACGCTGTGCGCCGACTCGCCGACGCGAGCGGTGATCACCTCGTCGTAGGCGACGTCGCGCACCCGGGACACGGTCAGATACGCCAGCTTCGCGCCGGAGCCCACGAACTCCTCCACGAATGGCGTGGCCGGATCGGTGAGGATCTCCTCGGGGCTCGCGTACTGCTCCACGTGGCCCCCCTCGGACAGGATGAGCACCTTGTCGCCGAGCTTGGTTGCCTCCTCGAAGTCGTGGGTGACCAGCACGATGGTCTTACCGAGTTCGTGCTGGATCGCGATCAGGCTGTCCTGCAGGCGAACCCGGGTGATCGGGTCGACCGCGCCGAAGGGTTCGTCCATGAGCAGCACCGGCGGGTCCGCCGCGAGCGCGCGCGCGACGCCGACCCGCTGCTGCTGGCCGCCGGACATGTCCTTCGGCAGCCGGTCGGCGAAGGTGCCCGGGTCGAGACCGACCAGATCGAGCAGGTACTCGGTGCGTTCGGCGATCCGCTTCTTGTCCCACCCGAGCACCCGCGGGATGGCACCGACGTTCTTGGCGACCGTCCAATGGGGGAACAGGCCACCGGACTGGATCACATACCCGATCGACTGCCGCAGCTTGTCGGGGTCCTCCCTGGTGACGTCGCGGCCGCCGATGAAGATCCGGCCCTCGGTCGGCTCGATCAGCCGGTTGATCATCTTCAGTGTGGTCGTCTTGCCACACCCGGACGGGCCGACGAACGCGACGATCTGGCCCGCCTCGATCTCCAGGTCGAGACGCTCCACCGCAGGCTTGTGCTGGCCCTTGTAGCGCTTGACGACCGAGTCCAGCTGGATGGACGCACCGGTGACGTTGCGCTCCGGTGCGGGCTGACTGGTCACATCGTCGGTCATGACAGTCCCTTTGCGATCGTGAGGCGTCCGAGCAGGACGAGGAGCGCGTCGAACACCAGCGCGATGATGACGATGAGGATGGTGCCGGTCAGCGCCATCTCCAGGGCGTTCGCGCCGCCGAGGCGGGAAAGGCCGTTGAAGATCAGCGATCCGAGGCCCGGTCCGAGGACATAGGCGACGATGGCGGCGACACCCACGATCATCTGGGTGGACACCCTGATGCCGGTGAGGATCACCGGCCAGGCGATCGGCAATTCGACAGTCAGCAGAATGCGCCATCGCGAAAAGCCGATCCCGCGCGCGGATTCGACGACCGAGGCCGGCACCGACCGTAAACCCACGATCGCGTTGCCGATCACCGGCAACGCCGCGAAGAACGCGAGCATCACGAAGGACGGGACCACACCCAGTCCGAATGGGACCAGCAGGATCGCCAGCAGCGCCAGCGATGGGATCGTCAGGGCCACCCGGCTTGAGGTCAGCGAAAGCGCGGACAACAGCGGGAGCCGATATACGGCCACCGCGACAAGGACGGCGACGATCGTTCCGACCAAGACCGTCTGGAACGCCAAGGAGGCATGTTGATACGTGAGGAACGCAAGAACTTCGCCCCGCCCTCGGATGTAGTTCCATAGATTCACGGGATTCCCATCGTCAGCCGAAGATCAGGCCGTACCTGTCTGCGATCGGTCGTCCGGGGGCGCGAGCCGTCAAAGAGTAATCGATGCCGCGCGTTCGATTCCCGACGGCGCGCGGAAGACGAATCGCGGGATAACACGGTCATTCATCACAGCGCCTTTCGCTCGAACCCGACGATCGGCTCAGAGAAAACCACGCTCACCCCGTCCCGGCCAGCATTACGGTCACCCGGATCGAAATAGGCGACTTCAGCGAAAAACCATGCGGGGGCTCGGTGCAGTGTCCGGGCTGCCGGGGTTGGTGCCGAAGACGTGGCGGGTGACCCCGGCCTGCGGATTCCAGGCGGGGGAGGTGGGCGCGCACGGGATCGTCTCCGGGCGCGACGACGCGCGCGGTGCGTCGGCGGTCGCAGAAATCCGCGCCAGGGGCGGGTGTTGCTCGCTTCATTCGACGCGGGAGCGGGAGAGGCCCGTCGGCTCGGGAGCGGGTCGGCGTCCGTGGCGGAGTGAGCACCCGGTGCTGCCCGCGTGCGGTCGGGGCTCAGGGGCGAGGACGTAAGCCGTCGACGAGCAGGTCGAGCAGGCGGCCCGCCTGTTCCCGGCGTTCCGCGTTCTCGGTGGCGAGCGAGACGCCGCTGAGGCCGACGAGCACGTCGTCGGGTGCGACGTCCGACCGCAGCGTTCCGGCCGACGCTCCGGCACGGAGCAGGGTGGTGACCGCGGCGGTCAGGCGGTCGCGACTTTCGGAGAACGGGTTGCCACCGGAGGCGATGAGTGCGCGCAGGGCGTCGCCCATCCCGCGTTTGGCGGTCATGTAGTCGACGAAACGGTCCATCCACGTGCGCAACGCCTGGTCCGGCGGGAGGGCGGTCAAGAGATCGTCGACCGAATCGCACAGCCGAGCGAGTTCGTTGCGGTAGGCGGCGTCGATGAGCGCCTCGCGGGTGGGGAAGTGGCGGTACAGCGTGCCGATGCCGACGCCCGCTTCTCTGGCGATGGCTTCGAGCGTGACCTCCGGTCCCTCGTGGGAGAAGGCGCGCACGGCGACCTCGAGCAACCGGTCTCGGTTGCGTCGCGCGTCGGCGCGTAGCGGGCGTGTGGATGTCATCGAGTCCTCCCGGGAACAAAGCGGAGGCTCCTCCGGTTACAGGGAGTACCGGAGTGTCCTCCGGTTCGAGTCTACCGAGATGGGACCTGTCATGACCGACCGAATCATCACCCCGTTCACCGCCGAATCGACCGCCGCGGAGGTGATCGCGGGGATCGACCTCACCGGGCGGCGGGCCATCGTCACCGGCGGCTCGTCCGGAATCGGCATCGAGACCGCGCGGGCGTTGGCCGGGGCCGGTGCCGAGGTGACCCTCGCCGTCCGCAACCTCGAAGCGGGGCGACGCACCGCGGCCGACATCGCCGGCACCACCGGTAACGAGCGAGTGCTGGTCGCTTCGCTCGATCTGTCCGATCAGGCGTCCGTCGCGGCGTTCGTGGCCGGATGGGATGGACCGCTGCACATGCTGATCAACAACGCCGGTGTGATGGCCGCGCCGCTGACGCGCACACCGCAGGGCTGGGAGATGCAGTTCGCCACCAACCACCTCGGCCACTTCGCGCTGGCCACCGGCCTGCACGGGGCCCTGGCCGCGGCGGGCGGTGCGCGCGTCGTGTCGGTGAGTTCCAGTGCGCATCATCGGTCACCGGTCGTCTTCGACGACATCCACTTCGAGCGCCGCCCCTATGATCCGTGGTCTGCCTACGGGCAGTCCAAGACGGCCAACGTGCTGTTCGCCGTGGAAGCGACCCGGCGATGGGCCGAAGACGGCATCACGGTCAACGCGCTGATGCCCGGCGGAATCCGCACCAATCTGCAGCGCCATGTGTCCGACGAGGAACTCGCGCGGCTCCGAGCCGCCGCAGGCGGGGCGCGCATGATGTGGAAGACGCCGGAGCAGGGCGCGGCCACATCCGTTCTGGTCGCGACGTCGCCCTTGCTCGATGGTGTCGGGGGGCGCTACTTCGAAGACTGCGGCGAAGCCGAGGTCGGCGTGCTCAGCGCCCGCAACGGGGTCGCCGCGTACGCGCTCGATCCCGACGCCGCCGCCCGGCTGTGGCGGGTATCGAGCGAGATGCTGTCCGCCTGAGGGCGCGCCTTCGGCGGGCTGAATTCCGCGGCAGGGCGCTGGGGATCAGGGCCGATCGACGCGTTCGAGGGCGAAGCGGGCCAGATTGGTGGAGATGATCTCCGGTTGCCCGCCGGATTGTCTCGCGGCGGCCGTGAGCACGTCGATGTGGTGGTAGCCGGGGGCGGTCACCGTCTCGCCGTGACCACGCGCCCCGGCCGCGACGACGACCCCGGCGCCGCCGATCAGGTTGATCGTCGGATTGGCGAAGATGCCGGCCGGGTGCGTGCGGTGGCGCGTGAGCTCGGGTGCCTGCGACTGGAAGACGTCGAACGCGAGTCTCATCGGGAAATACCACTCGGTGAAGTCCAGCGGTTGCGCCGCCAGGCTGCGCGAGAGATCCGCGATGTCGGTGACCTCATGGGTGGCGTCGGTGAACGGCACGCCGTGGCGGTCCGCCGCGCCCGCGGCCACGGCCGGGTCGTCGTAGTCGCGCCAGGTGTAGAGGGGGCCGTTCGGCTGATCCGGGATGGCTTTGCGATCCGGGCCGAACAACATGCCGGTGAGGCCACGCAGTGCGGGTACCGCGGCGACGTCACCGGGAAGCGGGAAGTCCTTGTCCACTACGGTGCCGCCGTCGAAGAAGCCGAATCCGGCTTGCAGCAGCGCCAGCGGCTGAGAGTTGGCGTCGAGGAACGCTCCGAGCGCGGCGGCATTGGTGATCCGGAAGTCGCGCACCGACGGCGAGCCGGTGGCCGCGGCGGCCACATTCCGCGACATCAGGACGCGGTAGGTGGCTTCCTGGTTGAGGCTGCTGGGAACGTAAGCCGCCAGGTCGGATTCGGTGTCGGGCGCGAGATACGCGGCCAGTCCCGCGATGCCGAGCAGGTTCATCGTCTCCGGATTGATGACCGCGGGCAAGGCCAGTACGCGGGGAATCGCACCGCCGTCGAGCGCGGCCTCGGCCGCGGCGGAGCCGATGCCGCCGACGGAGAGGTCCAGGATGTCGGGGATGCCGTTGAGGGCGGACAGCGAGGTGTCTATCGAGGAGTCGAGGGCGAAATAACCGGCGCACTGGTCGGCGCCCGCGACACCGCCGAAATCCCATTCGGCGAAGAACGCGGTGAGCACTCCGCCCAGGGAATGGCCACCGCACAGCGTCTTTCGCTTGCGCGATTCCGGATCCGGCAGTTCGGCGGTGAGCAGATCGTATTGGTCCTGCACCGTTTGCGCCACGCCGACCCGACCGAGCCACCCGAGCCGCTCGTTCGGCACCACGCCGCCGAAGTGGCGGCCGTCGATATCGGCGCCGCGATAGTAGTAGTCGATCGCGAGGTGCACGTCGCGCGATGCGAGACCGGCCCGCATGCCGAGATGGTCCTCCAGGCAGTTGGAGCGACGATCCAACGCCCAGAACTCCAGATGCCTGCCCTGCTTCGCCGCCGCGGCAACGGTATTGCGCGCGACGCTGTCGAACGCGCCCGCGCCTTCGAAGATCCCCGGTTGCGCCACCAGAACGGCGTCGGCGTCCGCCGAGCGGGCCGGGCCCGCGGCATCCCGGTAGCGCAGATACGACAGCCGGTCGCAGGCGGCTGGATGCGGCCCGACCGACTCCGGCAAGGGAATTCGCAGAGTCACAACCGATTCCGCCACGGTTGTGATCGGCGATGAGGAAGCGACCGCTGTCTCGGTACGCTCCGGCCCGTTCGGCTGCGCCGTCGCACTCGGCGCCGCGACCGCGACGACCAGCGCGGTGGTCACCATGCCGGATTTCAGGAAACGCAGAACACCGTCACGATGTCTGCCGAACCGACCGTGGTTCGTCAACGATTGTGCCGACATCGACGACCTCTCGTCACGACAGCGGAGCAGCTGTGTCACCGGCACATTCCATGTCGGCGCGATGAAAGATAAGACGACCCCCACCGCCTGTCAACGTCGGTCGGAGCGCCTACGAAACCTCCCAAAACGCTGACGGTCAGCTCTGTGGCACAACCCATATGCGTCGAGGCCGAGCAGTCGCCTCGCGGACTTGTCGTTCGCCCGGATCAGCGTCGCCGGTGAACCCCGGCTCGTCGCCCGCTTCCCCGACTGGTTCGCCTGCGTGCCCCGGCCTCGGGAAGTCTGTGCCCGCCGAACCGTGCCACGGCAGACCCGGTCTGACAGCGCATCCATCCGACTAGGTCGGATGTCTCACAGCCCCAGCTGGGCCATGCGCGCCGTGATGCGCGGATCGGTGGTGACGACGGGGGACTCCTTGTCGACCCAGGTGTCACCGCCGAAGTAGATACCGAAGATCTTCTCGGCGGTCCGGGTGGCGAGCGCCTGGCTGGACAGGGTCGGGTTCGGGCCGCCGAGGGCGTTGGGGAGCGCGGAATTGTCCGCGATGAACAGCCGCTGGACCCGGCGGGCCTGCCCGTCGGGGTCGAGCACCGAGTTGGCGGGGGAGGCGCCCATCCGCATCGAGGAGTGCACGTGCAGCAGCAGTGGCGCCCAGTCCATCCGGAAAACCTTTCTGGCGCCGGCCGCCCGCATGATCTCCGCCGCGCGTGCGGCCATGAACTCCCGGTTCGCGATGGTCTGCGGCTTGCGCTGCCGCCGTGCCACATCGAGCTTGGCGGGCGCGCCGTTCTCGTCGGCGGGAAACAGCGACAGGGTGACCCGGTTGCGGGGCTCGACGTGGTCGTCGGTGAGAACCAGGAAGTTGAGCAGGTGGTCGATCCCGTCGGTCAGCAATTCGATCAGTTCCTCGCCGATCAGGCGGCCCGCGCGCCCGTCCCATGGGCCCGACGGCCCGCGACCGTTGTCGTACACGCCCCGAATCCCGCTGTCGGACAGGCACATCGTGAAAGCCTGGATCGCCGGCGTGAGGCCGACGTTCTCGATGCCGCCGTGACCGGGGAAGTCGATGCGGGCCGAAGAGTTGGCTCCCTTGGAGTTACCGGTGTACTCGTCGAAACTGCCGATGACCCAGTCGAGAAAGTGGTCGGTGTGCCCGCGGCCCACCCAGTCGTTGGGGTTGGGCAGTCCGCTGTCGAGCCACAGTCGTGGGCTCTGGGTCGTTCCGCCCGCCAGCACCACTACCCGAGCTTCCTCGGTGAACTCCGCGCCGCTGCTGTTCTCCCGCCAGCTGACGCCCGTCGCGACCACCGCACCGCCGCGCTCCTCCCAGTTGATGGTCCGCACGAACGAATCGGCGCGCAGCTCGACCGGCCTGCCGCCGGGCCGCACCGCGTCGGCCGCCAAGCCCAGCGGCACATAGCTGTTGTCGGTCGAGCGTTTGGCGAACAAGTTGCGTGGGGCGTGGACCGGCTCGTAACAGCCTTGGAAGCAATGCCCGCAGAAGGTGCAGCCGGTGGCGGCCGGATAGGTCAGCAGATCGGTGCGGTCGCTGCGCCCTGCGTTGCCACCCGGTTGCAGGATGGCGTTCTGTTGCGGCCGGAAGGAGGCCTCGGTGGTCGTGCGCGACGTCTGCACCGGGAGGCCGACGTTCTCGCAGCCACGGAACGTGAGACTCTCCTTCGTCCCCATCGCCGCCGTCTGCACGGGCAGCGTCGTCTCCACCCACTCCAGATACGGCACGAACTCCTCGTAGCCGAACGGAAATTCGTGCGCACGATCATAGGCGGCCGCGTCCGGGCCCGAATAACCCTGGAAGACGCCGGGAAACGGCCGTGGGCAATTGCCGAAATAGTGAGCGGTGGTGCCTCCGACACCGGACAGTTCCCATACGAACAGATTGTTCGCCCACTCCCGGAACCAAGCCGGTTTGCCGCGATCCTGCGGACCGAACCGCAAGAAGCCGTCGTTGGGGTTGTTCGCGTCGTTCTCCGCGTGCGACCACTGCTCGCGCGGTGCGGCATGACGCGGCCCCGCCTCCAGCATCAGCACGTCCAGCCCGCGCCCGGCCAGCTCCGCGGCGACCACGGGACCACCGCCACCGGCCCCGATCACGATGACATCACGCATATGCCGGCACCTCCGTGCGGCCCTGGTAGTAGCCGATCAGATCCGGATGACCCTCGACCAACCCGTCCGGCCGGTAACCGGTGAGGTCCCACGACGGCGGGCGGCCCGCGACGTCGCGCGTCACCGGATCGAACATCTCCAGCTCCGAGTACACCCCGAAGGCCGTGCCCTCCAGCAGAATTCCGCCCGCGAACCGGAGGAAGCCGGTGCCCGAGCCACGCAACGGCCCCGGCAGACCGCCATCGATGAGGGAGACCAGCTCCGGCAGCGGCCGCTCGACCAACTCGATCACCCGGCACTTGTCGCGCAGGCTCAACCGGGCGAACGGGGAACCGAGCGGCCCGACCAGGGAGCCGGGCGCCACCAGCAGTGCGCCGAAGGTCAGTACCAGCGCGACCAGCACCGACAACGGCAGCGTCCGATCGGAGTAGACGTACCCGAGCGCCTGGTCGATGGTCCGGCCCTGCTCGGGAGACACCCCCAGCAGCAGCGGTGCCGGAATGCCCAGATCGTTCAATCCCGCCGCGAGCGCCGAGACCAGCGGCCTGGTCAGCTGGTCACCCATGGCCAGGTAGCGATCGAACAGTTCCACCATGAACTCGCCGCCACCCACCTCGATCGGCCCCGGCCCCGGCCGCGGCGTGCCCTGCACCCGCGACCACTCGTCCGGCCCAGGGAACACCATCACGCATACGGCGCGAACCGTGTCCAAGATGAAGGCGTCGATTGCGGCGAACGGTCCGGCCGGCTGTGCCTGCGCCTCGGTGGGCACCGGCGCCGACCCCACACTCGCGGCGGCGGCGAAACCTGCCGCGTACGCGAGGAAATCGCGACGATCGAAAATTGTCGGGGCGATTCTCTCGTCCGGCATCCTGGCCCCCTGCGCCCGAAGTCCGAATAATTGTTGGTGGCGACGATATCGACGTGATGCACGCCACTCGTAGCGATTCGTGGAATATGTTCCACCATCCAAATCGAGGAGCGGACGAATTGTGAAGTGGACCAGATATTTCGGCCGTGGCCCGGCCTTCGGGACTACACCTGGTTCCATGCCAGGCGCAGGACGCCGTTGACGAGATAGCAGGCGAACAGGATGGCGGCCGGCGGTAGGGACGTGACGCCGTAGAGCGTCACCGCACCGGCGCCGAACCACGCCAGTTCGAAGAGCATCCGAGCTGGGCCGTGCAGCGGGAAGGTGGCATTGCTCCCGCCGCCGGCTGCGAACAGCCCCCACAGCACCCCCAGGAGCACCGGCGCGCCGATGCCTGCCGCCACCTTGATCGGCCACTGCGCATTCGCGGTGAAACCCCAGTATCCGGCACTCGCCAGCACGCTCAGTTCCAAGAAGAACATCAGAACGGCATTGAGCGCCTTGACAGTGCTGAACATAGCTACCTCCAGTGACTACCGCTCTTTCTAGAGAGCGATGCTCTCACCTGGTAGGCGGCGGGTCAAGCGGCGGTCGTGTCCGAGCCGAGCACATGGTCGGCAGACGAAATCCGCGATGGCCTTCGGTTTCGCCCGGGTCGACGACCATTCCTCGACAGAGCTACTGGCCACCCACGGCATCCGCCCCACTACCGGTGTGGATTCGGGGCCTGCACCTGGTCCATGCCGACACGATGAGCGCCTAGGGGTTACCCGGGCTGTCCGACCAGCCTGTGTCGGACGCGGCGCCGATCCATGCCGGGGCCCGCCCGGTCATCGGAATTATGCGGCTACGCGCCGATCGCCCTTCGCCGCCGCTGTGCGGAGGGTGTTGCCGGTGACGCACGTCATACGACCGCCCTGTTACTTGGGCGCTGTCGCAGGCGTCTAGTGGTCGTCCAGTTACTCGGAAAGGCTGACGTGTAGCCAGTAGAGGTGGGCCGGAGGTATATGGCTCGCCGACGAACTAGTGGCGCAGACGCTCGGCGCGCTGCCCGCAGTTTCCTGGACGTTTGCAATAAGTGTGGAAACCAGGAAAGGACAGTCGTCATGCGTATCACGGTCTTCGGAGCCAATGGTCCCACCGGCCGCCTGCTCACCGGACAGGCGCTGGCCGCCGGTCATCGGGTCACCGCGGTCACCCGGCAGCCGGATTCCTTTCCGCTGCGGCATGATCGGCTCGAGGTGGCCGGTGCCGACGTGCTCGATCCGGCGGCCGTCGACGCCGTAGTGGCCGGGCGGGACGCGGTGCTGTCGACACTCGGAGTGCCCGCGGGGAAAGAACCGATCACCACCTATTCGCGTGGTGTGGCCAACATGGTCGCCGCGATGGATCGGCACCGGGTACGCCGGCTGGCCGTGGTCAGCTCGAGCGGGGTCGAGCCGCACCCGTACTCCGACGGGGGGTTCCTCTTCAACCGGATACTGCTGCCCTACGTGACGCGGGTGCTGGGCAAGACGCTGTACGACGACATGCGGCGGATGGAAGCGCTGGTCCGCGCCAGCGGTCTGGACTGGACGATCGTGCGCCCGAGCGGCCTCTACCACCTGCCGTCGGTCACCGACTACACCATCGTGGACGGCCACGCCGACAGCAGGTTCACTGCCCGTGCGGACCTGGCCGCGAGCATGCTGGCCCTGCTGGACGACGACCGTTACCTCCGGGCCACCGTCAGCGTCGTCACCACTGTCGACAACCCCACCTTGCTCCAGTGGATCCGCGGCGAAGCACTCGCCACCAGATGAATGATTCGGCCCTGCTCGCCGACGCGCGATGCGGAACTCGACATGATGATCGGCGCGATCCGCGCTCGCATACGACGAGTCTAAGGTCGTGATCATGAACACACGTACATTCCTCGGCACGGCCGCCGCGGCTGTGGCGGTCACGCTGACCGGCACCGCTGTGGCCTCCGCGACGCCGGACGTGAACAATCCCAACCTGATCGAGGCCGACCCGGCGGATTTCATGGTCGGTGACACGGTGTACTTCTCCGGGTGGCTCGGGGCCTCCAACTGTGCCATCCATCCGAACGGTGATGTGGGCTGCGACCTTTCGCCCGGCCATACGCTGTGGGGCATCGTCCCTATCTCCGATGTCGCGATCGACATCCCGTTCCTTCCCGCGCATCCGACCTTCGGATCGGCCGGCGCACACGGTCGTCCGGGCAGCCGGTGGATCACCGACGTGCAGCGTCCGGAGGGGAAGGTGTATCAGGGCACCCGCATCAGTTACGCGGGCGTCACCTGCATCGGGGGCCTGCCGAAAGGCGCCGGCGTGACCTGTGTCGCCAAGGGGCACAGCTTCACCGACGGGGCGCAAGTCGAGATCAGCTGATCACAGCACCCGCAGGCGAACTCGAACCGCGCGGTGGAATTCGAGGCCGTCGCTCGGTGCGGGACATCGCGCCGTTCACGTCGGATCGGTCGGATCGGAGTTCGAGAACTCATCGGGAGCTGTGAAACGCCGACTCGAACTCCGATCCGATGCGGTTCATGGGGTCGGTCGGTGCCGATCAAGTCGTCGCGATGACGATCTGCTCCGACTCGGCCGGCCGCAGGCCGTCGGTCCGGTCGGCGAAGTAGCGGGTGGTCAGCTCGGCGGACGAGATGTGGCGGGCGGCTGCGAAGCCGGCGTCTTCGGCCAGTTCCACCAATTCCTCGGGCCGGAAGAAGCTGAGGAACGGGGTGCCGGACCGGCGGGCGCCCTCTTCGGCGAACCGGCGTAGTCGCTGCTCGTCGGCGTCGACGAGTTCGAGTGGCAGCAGGAATGTCGTGGCCAGAGTGGAACCCGCCGCGAGCTGCGAAAGTTGTCGCAACGTCGCGATGTTCGCCTCGCGGGTGAGGTACATCGAGACGCCGGCGGAGGCGACCAGCGCCGGGCGAGTGGGGTCGAAGCCGGCCTCGGTCAGCCGCCGCCACCACGCGTCCATCTCGAAATCGACCGGTACCAGCCGCAGCCACGGCGGAATGTCGAAGCCGAGTTCGGTGAGACGCTGCCGTTTCCACGCCTGGGGTCCGGGCTGATCGACCTCGAACACGGTGAACCGTGCGGCGAGGTCGGGCCTGCGCTGGGCGAAGGTGTCCAGCCCCGCGCCGAGCACGACGTACTGATCTACCCCGCGCTCGGCTTGCTCGGCGAGGAGATCCTCCAGGAAGCGGGCGCGGGACACGATGCCCGCGCGCATCGGTGCGGTGGTCCGCGGATCCATGTCCGGGCGGTGCCGCCAGCCCTCCTCGGGCGCGGCCAGGCGCAGGCCGGTGAGATCGTCGAACACGTGCGGGGGCGGGTCGTCGAGGACGTGCAGGGCACGCCACAGTGCCACCCGGACGGCGGTGCTGTCCGGCGTGAGCGTCTCGTGTGCCATTGCCTCACTCCCCGCCCGGCGCCTGCAGGCTCCACAGTCGCCCGTCCGGGTCGCGGACAGTCATCTCCTGGGTGCCGTAGTGGGTCGGTTCGAAGCCGGTGACGATCTCCACGCCGTCGCCCGGAGATTCCTGCGAACTCGGAACCTTCAGCACCAGTTGGGTGCGCGATTGCTGCGTCGGCGGGACCTCGGCGACGAAAACGTACGGCCCGTCGCCGTTGCGGAACCGGCCGGAGTGGTGATCGGTCTCGAACTCCACGGCGAAACCCAATCCCTGCAGGAACTTCGCCATCCTGCCCCAGTTGTGGGTCTCCAGGAATACGGCCTCGATGCCCTCGGTCGTCATTGTCGATCCTCTCCAGACGGTGACTGCGGGTGCTCGTCGGCGAGGTAGGCGCGCAGTGCGTCGGTGACCAGCGCCGACAACGACATCTCCGACTCGATCGCCCGGTACTTGACCTGCTTGATCAACTCGACCGGCAGATAGACGTTGAACTGCTTCACTTCCTCGCCCATGGAGCAATGCTAGCAAGCTAGCATGCTAGCAACAACTCGGTCGACCGGGCGCACAGCGCCGGGGACGCTGCGGTCGCACGACGGTCGGGCCTGGATCCGGAGGGATGAGGGCTCGACGACGGTCGCGTCTACGCACTCACGCGGACCGGCTCGGTTTCCCGGCTCTCGCCGAGGGGCGGCTCGGCGACCGGGCGCACTCGATGCAGCGCCGCGTATCCCAGCGCGGCAAGGACGAGGGCGACGAAGATGCCGAGGTTGCTGCTGCCGAGGCCGCTCGCTCGGGCGGCGGGGGTGAACAGATATCCGAGAAGCGGGCCGATGTGTGGATCGGGGGAAGTGATCAGCCCGAACCCGACGATCACAGCCACGCAGAGACAGCCGATCCCTGCGTGGTTCACCCCGCCGTAGCCGCCGACCGGACTGAACAGCGCTGTCCGGTCGTATCCGACACGCCGGCGCTGCCAGAGGTCGACCACGAAGATCCCGGACCAGGCCGCCATGACGACCGCCGTGGTGGTCAGAAAGGCTTGGAACGGGGCGAAGAAGCCCGGAGCGGCGAAAACGACATACCCGCCGGCGCAGGCGATCAGAACCGCGTCGATCAGCACGGTGTAGTGCCGAGGCATCCGCACACCCAAGGTCTGCAGCGCGAGCCCTGAGGAGTACAGGCCGATGGTGGAGCCGGACACGAAGCCGACCAACGCCAGGATCAGGTACGGCACCAGGAACCAAGTGGGCAGATGTGCCGACAAGGCGCTGATCGGATCGGTCTCGGCCAGTGCCGCGACGTCCGGATCGCCCGCCGCCAGTAGCGTCCCGAATCCCATCAGCACTACCGCGGGTGCGGTGCCGCCGAAGGTGACCCATCCCACCAGCGCGCGTTTGCTGGTCTCGCGAGGCAGATACCTGGTGTAGTCGGCCGCGCAGTTGACCCAGCTGAGACCGAGCAAGCTGGCGATCAGCAGGACTCCGCCCGCGAATGTGCCCAGGCCGCCGTGGCCGTGGGTGGCGAACGAGATCCTGGGCAGAGTCAGCGCGATGTAGACGACGGTGAGGGCGGTGAAGGTCAGTGCGAACCACTTCTGGATCCGCAGAATCACGTGACAGCCGTAGATTCCGAGCACCGTGCTCACCACGATGACGGTGAGGAGAGTGAAGACCATCAGCGGCCTGGTATCCGCCGCCGGAGCGAGTCGACGCATCACGGTGCGAGCGGCGAGCGTCGCCAGGACGGCCGAGAAGGTCTCCCATCCGACCAGCGCCAGATAACTGATCGCGGTCGGGACCTTGTTGCCATGGAATCCGAACGCCGCCCGACCGGCCACCATGGTCGCGGCCCCGCCCTGCTGTCCGGCCAACGACACCAGGGCCAGCAGCAGGAAGGAAAGGACCGCACCGATCGCCGCGGCCAGGGCGGCCAGATGCCAGTCGAGACCGAGCGCCGTCACGTACGGACCGAACGAAACCAAGAGTACATTGCAGCTGGTACCGGCCCACGGCCAGAAAAGGGTCCTGGGTTTGCCTCGGCGCTCTTCATCGGCGACCCACTCGGTGCCCTTGCGCTCGAAAGACCAGTCGGAAGGTTTCGCCGAAGCCGCCACCATGTCGATATCCATTCGTCGAGGGCGGCGAACGAGCCGTTCACGCGCACCTGGATAACGTGCCGTTATATAACGGCTCAGTGTAAGCGTGAAACCTGCGGTGCGGAACCTTCGATGACGAGACAAGTTTTCGGCCACCTGATCGCCTGCAAACTGTGGTTGCGCAGGCAAGGCTGGGCGATATCCAGCTGTAGGCGACTTCGATCCATGCGCGGGTCGCGTCCCTGCGCTTCTCATGACCTACATGATGGCCCAATGAATGACGGTGTGATGCGGCTAGGTGGCGTTCCTGGCCGCGACGTCAAAGCCTCGGGCGGCGGGCGCCGCGGCGACGCGGGCGCAACTGGTACAGGCGGTACCACGCCAGAGCGAGGAATACGGCCCCCAGACCGGCCACGACTCCCATATCGACGAGCCAGGTGCCCAGGGTGTGCTTCCACAGCGGGTCGGGTGCGCCCGTGTGCGGTGAGAGGGTGTCGAGGTCGAGGGTGGCGGCTCCCGCGCCGAATCCCCAGCGGGACGGCGCGATGTAGGCCAGTTGCTCCAGAACGGGTGTGCCGGGCAGTCGCACCAGCCCGCCGGTGAGCACCAGCTGTGCCATCGAGAGCACGATCAGCAGCGGCAGTGTCTTCTCCGAGGTGTCCACCACCACCGACACCAGCAGGCCCAGAGCCAGCGACGCGATGCCGAGCAGCGCCATCGCGAGGATCAGCTCCAGCTCGACGGAGGTGAAAAGCCCTTTCGGCGGCATGCTCACGCCGATCGTGCCGACCAATACCAGCACCGCCGCCTGCAAGGTGGTGATCACCCCGAGGACCAGCAGTTTCGACATCAGATATACCCCCGCCGACAAACCCGCGGCGCGTTCTCTGCGGTAGATCGTCTGCTCCTTGACGATCTCGCGAATCGAGTTGCCGGTGCCCACGAAGCATGCGGCGAAGGACAAGACCATGAGCTTGGTCGGGGCATCGACGTTGGTTCCCGGCGCCCCGATGAATCCCTCGCCCGACGGCACCGCGGCGATCAAGCCGCCCAGCAGTACGGGCATCACACCGAGTAGTGCCAAATAGCTGCGATCCGAGGCGATCACCGCCAGATATCGCCTGCACAACGTACTGAGCTGGCTGAACTTGGACTGTGGCGCGGGCGGTGGCGCGGGTGCGTGCACTTCCGCCGCGCCGACATCGTCGGTCGGTGCGACCGCCGCGTACTGCTCGAAGCGCGGCGAAGCCTGGAATTCACCGGCCCAGTCGTGGTCCTCATCGCGGTCGAATGCCTGGAAGACCTCGGCCCAGGTGCGCTTCCTGAACTGCTGCAAACCCTCGGCGGGCGGTCCGTAATAGGCCAGTTTGCCGCCGGGCACCAAGACCAGCAGACGGTCACACGAATCGAGGTTCGCCACGCTGTGTGTGACGACGATGACCGTCCGCCCGTCGTGTGCCAGCTCGGACAGCATTTCCATGACCGTCTTGTCCAGCCCGGGGTCCAGACCGGAGGTCGGTTCGTCGAGGAACAACAGCGACGGTTTGGTCAGCAACTCGAGCGCGACGCTCACCCGTTTGCGCTGCCCACCCGAGAGCTTGTCGATGCGGGTGTCCGCGTGCCGTGCCAGGCCCAGTTCTTCGAGCACCTCGTCGACCCGCTGCTCGCGCTCCTCGCGTCCCGTGTCACCGGGGAAGCGCAGCTCGGCCGCGTAGAGCAGCGCGCGCCGCGTCGGAAGCTGGTTGTGCAGGATGTCCTCCTGCGGGACCAGTCCGATCCGGTGCCGGAGCTCGTCGTAATCGGTGTACAGGTCGCGTCCGTCGTAGCGGACCGTCCCTTCCGTCGCGGGCCGCAATCCGGTGACCGCGCCGAGCAGCGTCGACTTGCCCGCCCCGCTCGGCCCGATGACCCCGACGAGCGAGCGCTGCGGGATGGGGAACCCTACCCCGTCCAGGAGCACTTTGCCTTCCGGTGTCCGCACCGTGAGGTTCTGCACCGAAACCGACACCTCGCCGGTGTCGACGGACTCGCGCAGCTCGTCGCCGACCAGCCGGAAGGTGGTATGCCCCAAACCGATCGAATCGAAGTCGGCGAGGTCCGCGGTCTCGACTCGGGAGCCGTTGACATAGGTGCCGTTGTGGCTGTCGAGGTCGACGATCTGGTACTTACCCGCGCCGATCGTGCGCAACTCGGCGTGATGGCGGGAGACCATGAGATCGGGGGTGACGATGTCGTTGTCGGCGGCCCGCCCGATCCGGAGCGTGGGCTCGGTGATCCGCACGACTGCGGTGGGGTGAACAGTCGGAGGCGAAACTCGCCGGGGGAGACCGGGAAGGAACTTCGTGACCGTGGCTTCGTCGTCGAGGTCGTAGCCGGGATCGGAGACGAGCATCGTGTCTCCACCGGCCTCACCACCGGCCTCGGTGGCGGGTCGCCCATCTTGTCCTTCCAAGGAACAGGCCAACTGCTCGCCGTCGACGGCGTGACCCAGCTGGAACGTCTCGTCGTGGTCGATCACCATCTCCTCGACGCGGTGACCGTCGAAAAACGTTCCGTTCAGACTGCCCGCGTCCTCGATTTTCCAACCTTCCGCATCCCGTTCCAGAACGGCATGCAAGGTAGATACGCGCGGATCGGTGACGACGACGTCGGCCTCTGGATCCCGGCCGACATTATATGCGCCCCCGGCGCGTAGCCGATAGACGCGTTCCCTGGTCTGCACCACGAGAACCGGCGCATCGGGAAACTCGGTGGAGGACGATTCATCCGCCATATTTCGAGTATACGACCTGGCCGTACTACCACCGCAAGAGTTGTTCATCGCCGAGACGCCAGGGCGAGATCGGCCGCATCGGGCATCGTCCGTGCTACTGGGCTATCCCATCGGACCCGGTTCGAACAGCGAATACCCACCGGACGAGCCGAAGAGCTACCACATCCGTGCCCGTGTGAACCCGGCGGACGATCTGGCGGGTTTTCGTCACTCGGCGATATTCGGCGAAGATGACATCGCGCGGGTCTGAAATGCCGACGGGTGCTGAAAGATACGGCTTCGCTGCGAAGGATAGAAGCCAACTCGAACCATCGGGAATTTCGGAACATTGTGCTGCGAGCAGTTCTGCTGCGATAACTCGTCCTGTCGGATGCTTCGAAAGAGATATCACGCCGCGTACGTCCTCGAATTCGTCGACGCATCACCCGCTGACGCCGATCGACGATTTTCGGGTCGAACAAGGAATTCGTGTCCCGGGGGCACTTCGATCTCGGCCGGATCGAACTCCGGTGAGCACCGTTTCAAGCAAAATCCTTGCGGAGGTGTCTGATACAGCCGGATCGAGATCAGCTCCACTGACGGTCAGATGTCTGCTGTCGCCGTCACGGTAGCAAGTTGCGCAGGCCCTTCATGCGGGAGTCGGTGTCACCGAGCGTCGGTTAGCCGGCGAACGGGGGCAGGGCCGCGAATTCCGGGGCCAGCCGGGCGGTCGGGACGGTGTGTGCGATCCAGCGGCGGGCACGGCTGAGTGGATGGTCGGGAAATTTCGCGTCCCATCGGATGTCGTCGGCCACGTTGAACGGCAGCCGCCCCCGCACCTCGGGCGCGTAGGGATGCGGCGGATACATGTTGTCGAAACCTATCTCCGTCGCGAGCACGGCTTCGCGCACACCGGTGGTGTCCGCCTCGGGACAAAGGATCTGTAGCACCGCGCTGCTGTCGGCCTTCGGGACGATCACGGACGCGGCGAACACCAAGCCTTGCGGTTGGTTCGGCAACGGCAGCTTCTCCATTCGCAACAGCGCGGGCTGAGCGTCCAGCCACACCACGAAAGCCTCGATCAGGCAGCCGTTCTCGGCGCTGCGCTCGGCCAGGCGACGACGCAGAGTGGTCAGGTCCTCGAGCGGCGCGGGCAGGTCCGGGACGAGGCCGAAGTACGTCACGTTCACCGTGTCACCGGTCCGGGGATCGCGCCAGGTCGCGTTGTCGACCTGCCGCATCCGACCGGTGTCGAACGAAATGGGCACCGGGTCAGAGTATCCGCGACCGGCAGGTACAGGCGTGCGAGCCGGTGATAGGGTGGCCGCGTGCTCATCGAGGTCGACAGACTGTAGCCGCCTGTTCGAAGGCGGCGTCTCCGGGTCGGGCGTTCATCACTCCGATGAACCGCCGAGTCGCGCGTGCACGTATCGCGCGGACACCCTTGTGCGCACCCTCACCATGTCGTCGACAGGTCGTGGCATCGGCCTCGGCGCACGGTGCCCGTCGCCCCAGCCTTCGAAGATCTCATCGCGCGGTAATCGTCCGCGGGCCTGACGTCTCCGATAGTTCCACGGTGATCGTCGCTGCCCGCTGCCGCGTGCGCAGCCCGCAAGCGGGCTTCGAACGCAAAGCATCCCTCACGGGCACAAGGAGAACCACCCATGCCTACATCTACGCATTCGCCGATCACGCTGCACGATCTGTCGTTCGAATGGCCCGACGGCAGCGTCGCGCTAGCGCGGCTCAACGGCGTCTTCGGCGCCGGACGAACGGGACTGGTCGGCCGCAACGGCGCGGGCAAGTCCACCCTGCTGCGCCTGATCGCGGGGATCCTGACGCCCACCTCGGGCCACATCGAGGTCGCGGGCGAAGTCGGCTACCTACCCCAGACGCTGACCCTCGGCCACGGCGCCACCCTCGCCGAACTGCTCGGCATCGCGGGCACGCTCGCCGCATTACGCGCGATCGAATCCGGAGACACCGACGAAGGGCACTTCGAGGCGGTGGGCGACGACTGGGACATCGAAGCGCGCGCCGACGAGGCGCTGCACGAGATCGGTTTCACCGCAAGGGATCTCGACCGGCGTGTCGACGAGATCTCCGGCGGGCAAGCCGTGCTCGCGGCCGTCACCGGGCTGCGGATCCGCCGCACTCCGATCACGCTGCTCGATGAGCCGACGAACAATCTGGACCGGGCCACGCGCGCGCGACTGGGCGCGTTCGTCGACACTTGGCCGGGGACCCTCGTCGTGGTCAGCCACGACCTCGAACTGCTCGAACGCATGGACAGCACCGCCGAACTACACGCGGCGGCGATGGAGGTGTTCGGCGGCCCCTACAGTGCTTGGAAACAACATCTCGAACAGCGACAGTCCGCGGCCGTGCAGGCGGCCCGGACCGCAGAACAGGCACTGAAGACCGAAAAACGGCAGCGGATCGAAGCCGAGACCAAACTCGCGCGCCGCGAGCGCACCGCACGAGCGACGCAGCAGCACGGCGGCATCCCGCGCATCCTGGCCGGCAACCGCGCCAGTAGAGCACAGGCCTCGGCGGGCGCGATGCGCACCGGTCTCGACGCGAAAGTCCGCACCGCTCAGCGACTTCTCGATGACGCCGCGTCTCGCGTACGCCGCGAGGAACACATCCACCTCGACCTGCCCGACCCGGACGTGCCACGCGGCAGGCGCATCGCCGAACTACGCGACGGCGACCACACCCTCGTCATCCAGGGCCCCGAGCGGGTCGCGCTGGTAGGACCCAACGGCGCCGGGAAATCGACATTGATCGAGAACCTGCTTGGCATCGGGACTCACACGCCAGGGCACGTGACGGGCGCCCTGTTCACCGACCGCGTCGGCTACCTGCCGCAACGCCTGGACGGACTCGTCGAGGACGCCGGCGCGGTGGACAACGTGCACGCCGTCGCCACCACCACCCCACCGGCCGCCATCCGCAATCAGCTGGCCCGGCTGCTGCTGCGTGGCGACAGCGTGGACCGGCCGGTGTCGACTCTCTCGGGTGGTGAACGCTTCCGCGTCTCGCTGGCCCGGCTGCTGCTCGCCGACCCACCCGCCCAACTGCTGATTCTCGACGAGCCCACCAACAACCTCGACATCGCCAGCGTCGAGCAGCTCGTCGAGGCACTCGCCGGCTACCGGGGCGCGGTCCTCGTCGTCAGCCACGACCATCCGTTCCTGGCGCGAATCGGCGTCGACACCATCGTCGAACTCGGAACGGACGGCCGTCTGCGGCGGCACGGCACGCTCGAGGAACTCGGCCACTGACGAACCGGCGCGGCCACCATGCGCGATACGCGTTGCCCACCACCCATTGGGCGCAGCGGCATGGTGGCTGGGGCATGCCGGCGAGCGATCGACTGCCTCTGCGCCAAGTCGCTGGTCACAGGTGGGCGGCGTCGATGATCGCCTGGGCGAACGGGTGCGGCGCTTCCTGCGGGACGTTGTGGCCGATGCCGTCGAGGACTCGGTGCTGGTATTTGCCGACGAACTTGTCCCGGTAGGGTTTTCCGTCTCTGGCCGCTCCGTCGAAGTCGCTGGCGATGGTGATGGCGGGTACCGAGATGGTGGCTCCGGTGAGGCGTTGTTCGTAGGCGTCGTATTGCGATTCGCCGGGTGCGAGGCTCAGCCGCCAGCGGTAGTTGTGGATGACGATGTCGACATGGTCGGGATTGTCGAAGGAGGCGGCGCTGCGGTCGTAGGTGGCGTCGTCGAAGTTCCAGCGCGGTGAGGCGCGCCGCCAGATCAGTTTGTTGAATTCGTGCCGGTTGCGGCTGTAGCCGAGGCGGCCGCGTTCGGTGGCGAAGTAGTACTGGTACCACCAGCCGAGTTCGGCTTCCGGCGCGAGGGGCTGTTGCTGGGCCGCCAGTTGGGTGACCAGGTATCCGCTCACCGAGACGATCGCCGCGCAGCGTTGTGGCCATAACGCTGCGATGACGTCGACGGTCCGCGCGCCCCAGTCGTATCCGCCGAGGATGGCCGTGTCGAGGTGCAGGGCGTCCATGAAGTCGACGATGTCGCGCGCGATGGCGGTCTGTTGGCCGTTGCGGACGGTCCGGTCGGAGAGGAAGGTGGTGGGGCCGTATCCGCGCAGGAACGGGACGATCACCCGGTAGCCGGCCGCGGCGAGCAGCGGCCCGACGTCGGCGTAGCTGTACGGGTCGTAGGGCCAGCCGTGCAGCAGCACTACGGGTTGCCCTGTGCTGGAGCCGAATTCGGCGTACGCCACGCCGAGGACGCCGGCCTCGATCCGCTTGATCGGACCGAGTGTGGTGTTGGCTCCCGATCCCGCACGCAGGTCCGGCGTGGTGGCCGGGGGAGCGGCGGGGTCGGGGGAGCAGGCGCCCAGCGAGGTGGCGGCCAGGCCCGCGGCGCCCGCCACGAGTGCTCCACCGAATAGTCGTCGTCTGCTGATGGTCATCGGAACTCCTGCGTGGGTGTCGTCTGCGGGCGGGCGGCTGGGTGCGAGCCCTGGCCGGCCACGCCCATGACGCTAGGCATCGCGCGGGTGCTGCCGCGACCGTCGGATGACGTACACGCTGTCCGTCATCCGGCGCGGAGGGGTTATGCGGTGGTGTCGTCTCCGGCGGGTAGGAGTCCGGCGAGATCGGTTCGTGAGCTGACGCCGAGTTTGGGGAAGATCCGGTGCAGGTGGGTGCTGACGGTGCGATGCGACAGGTACAGCCGCTGCCCGATCTCGCGGTTGGTCAGGCCCTGAGCCGCCAAGCGCGCGATGCTCAGCTCGTGCGGGGTGAGCTGCTCGCGGGCGTCCGGGCTCCGGTTGGGGCTCGATTCGCCGGCGCCGCGCAGTTCGAGGCGCGCTCGTTCGCTCCAGGCGGCGAACCCGAGAGCGTCGAAAG
The DNA here is from genome assembly GCF_043205035.1 of Nocardia sp. NPDC047654. Lineage (NCBI taxonomy): Bacteria > Bacillati > Actinomycetota > Actinomycetes > Mycobacteriales > Nocardiaceae > Nocardia > Nocardia sp. NPDC047654. The sequence goes on along the minus strand of NZ_JBIDDF010000011.1, from coordinate 149,889 downwards.
CCTCCCTGGCCGTGCGCAAATGGGTCCGGGATTCGACGACCCGGCGTTGCCGCCGCAGCCATTCACCGTAGGAAAGGTGCAGTCGCGCGCGTTCGGCGGGCCAGCCGCTCAGGTCCGCGGCCAGCGCACCGGTGAAAAGCTCTTCGGCGGTTTCCGTCGCGAGCAGGGCCTGTGCGTAGCGCAATCCGATGTGCAGGGCGGGTGCGGGTGTGGACGCAGCCGCGGGTTCCAGTTCGCGCAGCAGCTCCCGCAGGGCGTCGGCCTGCCCGGCCCGGATAGCGGCATCGGTGAGTTCGGCGAGAAAATACGCGCGCAGGGCCGGCGAGTGGGACGGATCACCGGGGTCGTGCATCCGGCGGAGATCGGCGAAGGCGTCGTCGAATCGTCCCTCACCGAGGGCTGCGATCCCGCGAGCGAGCTGGACGGTGGCCAGTACCGGCCGTGCGCCGGAGGCGAGGCCGATCCGTTCGGCGTCCGCGCCGAGGGCGGCGGCGTGCGGATAATCCCCATGCAGTGCGGCGATCTCGGCTTGCACGGCCACGGCCAGTCCGTGCATGAAGGGTTGCCCGGTCTCGCGGGCGAAGGTCGCGGCTTCGGCCGCGACGGGCGCCGCGGCGGCGAGGTCGCCGAGCCGGGTCAGGCTCCAGGCCCGCACCGTGAGCGCGCGCGGCAGCAGTCCCAGCTTGCCCGCGGCGCGCAGGCCGGGCGCGGCCGCGGTGGAGAAGTGGACGGCGAGGTCGAAGGCGCCCACTTGGAGGGCCGCGCTGCCCAGGAAACGATCGGTCTCGGGGTCGCGGCCGATGCCGGAGGCCAATGCGCGCAGGTGGTGGTGAACGCGTTCGCCGCGTTCGAAGGGGGCCACATACGCGGCGACGGCGACCAGGCGCGGGTCGTCGTCGGGTATGGGAAGTTCGTCGGCGACGACGAGGAGCGCGCGACGGGTGGCCGGGCCGGGTTCGGACCAGAAGCACCGCATGGCCGCACCCCACAGAATCCGCATCGCCGCGTCGGCGTGGCCCTCCGCGGCGACGGCGGCTGCCAGCGCCGCCAATTCGGCGATGCGGGAGGGATCTTCGCGTACTCCGTCGTCGAATCCGCTGAGCAACCAGGCTGCGGTGGCGTCGTGGCGGGGTGCCAGGGGGAGTGCGCGCGCGGCGTGGACGAGTCGTTCGGCGGTGGCGCGGCGGCCGGAGTCGACGGCGAGTTCGGCCGCGCGCAGCAGGCGGTCCGCTTGCCGGTCCGGGTGGTCGGTCAGGGCGGCAGCCCGCTCCAGCGCCGCGATCGCGCCTGCGCGGTGGCGGGCCCGTTCGGCGAGGTCTTCGAGTTCGAGGGCCACCTGTTCGTCCGGACCCATCGTGGCCGCGGCGCGCTGCCAGACGCGCCGGTCCGGCCGTTCGATTATCGCGGCGAGCGCGTGGTGCGCGCGCCGGCGTTCGTCGGCCGTGGCCGTGGCGGCGAGGGCCGATCGCATCAGGGGGTGCCGGAAGGCCATCGTGTCGGTGCCGACTTCGATCAGCCGGGCCTCGACCGCGGGCGTGAGGATTGCGGGCTCGGCCGTGGATCCGAGCAGAACGCTTGTGGCGGTGAGCGTTTCCGCGAGGGAGTCGCTGTCGTTGAGCGCGGCGACGAGTAACGCGGATCGGGTCGGCGCGGGCAGTGTGGCGCTGCGTGCGGTGAAGGCGCGCTCGAGCCGTTCGGTCAGCGGCAGGGCCGGGAGGAATTCCTCGAGGCCGTCGGCCACGGTGGGCAGCTCGGTGAGCGCGAGGGGGTTGCCGTGGGCCGCGGCCAGCAACCGCCGGCGGGTCGGCGCGGACAGTTCGGGTGCGGCGTGGTCCAGGAGGGCCGACGCGTGATCGTCGGGCAACGGCTCGAGTCGCATAAGAGTCAGTTCCGCGTCGGCGAGCGGTGAGTGGTAGCCGTCGCGGAGTGTGGCGATCAGGGCGATCGGTTCGGTGTCGATACGGCGGGCGACGAAGGCGAGGACCTCGACGCCGGCGGCATCGAGCCAGTGCACGTCTTCGGCGACGATCAGCAGCGGCCGCTCGACGGCCGCGTCGGCCAGCAGCGTCAGCGCGGCGAGCCCGACCAGGTAGGTGCTCGGCTCCGCATCGGAGCCCGACAGGCCCAATGCGGTGGTCAGCGCCTCGTATTGACGTGGGGGCAAGGCGTCGAACCCGTGGCGCAGCGGGTACAGCAGGCGGTGCAGTCCGGCGTAGGCGTAGTTCTGTTCGGCTTCGACGCCCGCGGTCCGCAGCACCCGCAGCCCCGCGATGGCCGCGGCGGCGACGGTCTCGTCCACGAGCGCCGACTTTCCGATGCCGGCCTCCCCGCGGAGGAGGATACCGCTGCGTTCTGCGGGACCGTCGACGAGCGCGCGCAGGTCCTTCAGCTCGGTGTCTCGGCCGAACAGCGGCATGACGCGGCACTCCTTCTCCGGGTCGCCCGCCGGATGCGGGCCCTGCCGAGACCTTACCCACGCGGGTGAACCCGAGCCGGTGGAGCGGATGGTGCCTCGTGGTGGCCGGGATGACTCGCCTGCGCTGGTCGATCACTCCGGACAGCTACGGTGCCGTCCGTAGCCAATCGGTGAGCGCTGTGAAGTCCGTATCGAGCAGACCCAGAACGCCGTCGACACGATGCAGCAGGGCGCGGCCGTGGTGGTTGCCGCAGACCCAGGCCGAATCCTGCTCCCTGATCTCGTCATCGATCCAGATGAACGAGCGTCCGGCGGCCGAGGTGACCACAGCTCTGGTCTTCCAGTGCAACTCGTCGTCGAAATAGTCGCCGCTGGGATAGTCGGGCAACGCCACCACCGGCAGCTGCGGCAGGCCGAGGATCGGCGCGAGCACGCGGTTGGCGTCCTCACCCCAGCCGGTGGCCCACCTCAGTTCACAGTCCAGTGCCAGCAGTCGGTCGCCGAGGCTTCGGGTCAGCCCGGACAGGAGCGGATTCGATGGCTGCTGCCATGCCGACCAGTCCACCTCGCTCACCGAGGGAGCGGCGGTGCCGTAGGGGAGCAATGGCCCATCGACGTCCAAGAACAACAACGGTCGAGTCGAACCACCGGCCACGGCGACAATTCTGCGTACCGAAGCGGCGTGAGGGCAATCAGGCTGGGGCAACTCCCGGCAGTTGCTCGAACCCGCCGCATCGGCTGTGCTGGCATTCGAGGTGAATCCTTTGGTGATGTCCGGCCCTCTCATACGTGTGCCGGCAACCAGGTCGGCGCGAATCGAGGAGGTTGTCGTGATCATTGCCGCCATCGCAGTGGCGACCGTGCTGGTGGGCTGGTGCAGCGTTGCCGTGCTCCGCCGCTGGAGCCGCTCGCGTGACTGACCACACCTGGCCTGACGAGCGTTTGATCGCCGCGGCGCGCGAAGGCGACGCCGCGGCGATCGCCGCACTGGTATCCGGCTCGTACCCGCATGTGCGCCGGTTCGCTCACACACTGTGCGCCTCCGCCGAAGACGCGGAGGACGCCGCACAAGAAGCGCTGATCATCCTCTATCGCAAGATCGGGACGTTGCGGGCCTCCGGTGCGCTGGCGTCGTGGATGTTCCGCATCGTCCGCAACGAGTGCGTACGGCAGTGGCGCGCGGTGACAAGGCAATTCGAGCCGATGCCCGATTCCTTCGTGGCGTCGGCCGAGGACGAGGCCGTACAGCGACTCGAAGCCGCCCGAGTGGCGACGGTGATCGCCGCGCTGCCCGCCGACCAGCGGCGGGTGCTGATCATGCGGGACGTTCAGGGGTACAGCGGCCGGATGGTCGCGGGCATGCTCGGCCTGAGTGTCGCGGCGATGAAGTCACGGCTGCACCGTGCCCGGGCAACGGTGCAGCACCAGCTGCGGACTACACCGCACCCAACTCCGGAAAGGAGCGGACAGAATGACTGATGAGCAGAACTTCGCCAGCGCCTCGGTGCCCCGGCACCTGATACGCGGCGTCGTGGGATTCGGCGCGCTGATCGGCGCGATCGCGTTGCTGCCGGTATTCGGGATGTTCGGCTTGCTGCTGGCACCGGTGGGTCTGCTCGCACTGCGTGGGTGCCCGACCTGCTGGGCGATCGGACTGATGCAAACCATCTCGCGGGGCCGGCTGCAACGTTCGTGCGTCGACGGTCGGTGTCGCCTGACCGGTGCCGAGCACCTCCGGTCCGGACACGGCACCCGGGCGCCTGATCATGTGGTGACAGCAGTCGGCGGCAATATGCGACGAGCGTCACACTCGAAAGATGGCGCCGTCATGTAACGCTGGGCGCTGCTGTGACGAATAACAGCCGGGTACAGATGTTTTGGTCACCACTGGGGGTGGCCGGTACCCGCTGTCGGATACGCGCGCTGCCGCCGGACCAAGCACTTTCCCCCTGCCCGGCGGCAGCGCCCGCTGGCGCGAGTCGTCACATCCCGCTCGCCGAGCCGGGCGGGTCTTCGGCGGCTACCGACCTCCGACGGGCCGTTGGCGGTTGTCAGTGGTGCGGCTGGTGGGTAGTGGCTCTGAACAGCACGCGATCCAAGGATTCTCGTAGCGCTTCCAAGTCTCGAGGTGCGCCGATCTCGGGGAGTTCCTCGACCACCGCGGCTGCGATGTCGCGGAGTTTGATGTTGGTGTCCTGGGAGGCGGTTCGCAGGATCGCGAAGGCGTGGTCGGCGTCGACGCTGTAGACCAGCATCACCGCACCCTTCGCCTGCTCGATCACCTGTCGCGCGGCGGCGACCGCTGCCTCATCGACACCGTTAGGCGGCATGTTTCCCACTCCCGGCATCTACCCCGTCTTCCGGCATCGAAACGGCTCCGGTGCGCCGGTGAATCGGGTAGCGCACCCCACCCTCTCGATGCTCCGGCAGCGGTGGCACCTGAGCGCCTCTTCGAGCCCCGCTATAGCGCGAAGGCGGTCCTCGCGCCCCGGCTCGTCGCGCCGACATCCCCGCGGCGGTCGCAGGTCAGGGTTGTTCGTGCACAGTCAGCAGCAGGTGATCGAAACGGGTGCGGGCGCGGGTGTCGGCGCCACCGCAGGCGGTGCTGCTTTCCGGACTGTTGTCCCGCTGCGCGACCCGATGACCGCCGCCTTCAGTGCGCGCCGAGCGTATCGAGGATCATCGGACGCGCCGTCGCGAGTGCTTGCTGCCAGTAGGGCCAGGTGTGCGTTCCATCGAGGATGTCGATGCGGGCGGTGATGCCGAGTTCCGCGAGCCGATCGCGGAACATCTGGGCGGAAGTGATCGTCATCGTCTCGAGCCCCATCGCGTTGACGGTGTTCCCGAATCCGAACGGCACATCGAGCGGCCCGGGCAGGCCGTTGCCGCTCGAGACGTAGATCGGCAGTCCGCGCAGCAATTCCGCCTGTTCGGTGGCATCGTTGCGGCTCCAGGCGGGGTCCCCGGCCGGACCCCACATGTCATCGACGTTGAAGTTGCCCTCATCCCACATGGCGGCACGCATCGCTTCGTTCCAGAGCGGGAATGTCGGGTGCAGGAATCCGGAGAAGGATCCGGCGAACTTGAACTGATTGCGGTGGAAGGCGGCCAGCGTCAGCGCGGCGTTGCCGCCCATGGAGGCGCCGACGATGGCGTTGTTGGTGCGCGACACGCCGTATCCCTGCAAATAGGCAGGCAGTTCCTTGGTGAGGAAGGTTTCCCATTTGTACGTCGCCGCTTGACCGTTGGTGCTACTGGATCGGTACCAGTCGGTGTAGAAGCTCGAGTGGCCACCGACCGGGAACACCACTGTGACATTGTCGTCCGCGAACTGGCGCAGGGCGTCGGTATCGGTCGTCCACTGACTGTGATCGGCCGGGGCACGCAGGCCGTCGAGCACATAGAGCGCCGCGTTCCCGCCGCGGGCCGCCCACTGGACCTGGACTTTGATCGGCCCCATGCTGGATGGCACGGATAGCTCCGTGTATCCGCCCACCGGTGCGCGCGCTATCGGTGCGTGGATCGGCGCGGCTGTCGCCACGGTCGCCCCGAGCGACGACATGAGCACGGCTGTCGCCATGACAGCGCCGGTCTTTCTCAACCGACCACGAACAACCCGCTGCTTCCCAGATCGCGCTGCCGAACCCACCCGCATCCCTCCTCTTTCTTCCGGTTCGATGACCGAAGAATTCCGATTCGTTCGTCGTCGAGAGCATGTCGTTCCCTCCGCGTTCGCGGCCCACCGTGCTCGGGATCGGGAGATCATCCTAGGTCGCGCAGCGGCGGCTCCGGAGCGCCGAACTTGTCAGGTCTGGGAAAACCGGTCCTGACGACTTGTCCGGGTGACGCGGGCGGCCTGCCGGCTCCGGGCCGCTGCGGACCAGGTCGACGGATGCGGATCGCCGGCCGGGAACCATCGCTGAACGTGCACTTGCCAGATGGTAGCCGGAATGTCCGCTTTGCGGCCCGCCTGCGGCACCGATCAGGTATGCGGCGTGTCACCGGTCGATCGACGCGGGCAGCGGTGTGCTCGTCAAACTCGGCTCCTGGGTGGCCCGTCTCGGGATCCCCGTCGGTGCGCTCTACAGCTCGACGAAAGGCGCGTTGGAAACGCTGACCCGCGCGTGGGCAGCGGAATTCGCCGCATCGGGCGTGCGGGTCAACGCCATCTCACCGGGTGTCATCCGCGACCCCGACTCCGCTCTCGACTCCCCGGCGGAGGTGCTCATGCGCGGTACGCCGGCCGGACGTGCCGGCCGTCCCGATGCTATCGCCGCCGCGGCCGTTTACCTGGCCTCCGACGACGCGGCCTTCGTGCACGGAATCGTCCTCGACGTCGATGGCGGACGCACCGCCGTCGCTGTTTCCGCGGGCGAGCTCCCCGTCGCCGGGTGAAAGTGTGCCGTACGAACTAACCTCTCGTGAGATCGAATCGTTCGGCGAATTCCGACATTCGGTCGTGCTGTTCATCGGCCGTCCCCGGGGCCAGGTTGACGACGACCCGCGTCACTCCTCGATCTTCGAGCTGCCGGACCTGTTCGACCGACAGATCGGCCGAGCCCCAGCGGGTGTACTCGAGAGCGGCCGGGTCACGGCCCGCTTCGGCGGCCGCCTTGCGTGCCAGTTCGATTTGCAGATCACGCTCGGCGTCGTCGAGCATGCCACCCGCGAAGTAGCCGTCGCCCCGTCGACCGGCGCGGCGCGCGGCAGCTCGGCTGGATCCGCCCACATGGATCGGAAGCTCGGTCGTCCCCAGTGGTTTGGGGTAGCTGCAGAGCTTGTCGAAGGCATAGAACTCACCGTGATAGTCGACGCCCTCGGGGCCGCCCGACCACAGCAGCCGCAGCACGTCGATCGCCTCGTCGGCGCGGCGACCGCGGGTGTGGAAGTCCACCCCCATCGCCCGCGCCTCGCCCGGCAGGGCGCCGAGTCCGACGGTGAGCAGCCGCATGCGTCCCGCCGACAAGACGTCGATGGTGGCCAAGCGTTTGGCCAGCACCACCGGATGGCGGTAGGGCAGCAACAGGACACCGGTGCCGAGCAGCAGCCGTCGCGTGGCCGCGGCGACGAAGCTCAGACAATCCAGCGGATCGAAGTAGGGCGATTCCGGCGGCAGTTCTCCGGCCCCGTAGGACGCACCGGGATACAGCGCGATGTGATCCTGTAGATACAGCGCCTCGAATCCATACTTCTCGGCATGCTGGGCAAACGTGACGAGCCGGTCGGGATCGGTTCCGTTGAACGGCGTGCTGTAACTGATCGCGAATTTCACAGACAATCCTTTGCGCGCGCGTCGGCGCGGATCTATCGGTAGAGACCTTCGGACGGAGAGCGGCGCGGTCGCATGCGGTCGCATCCTCGTACCGGCGACCTCCGCACCACACCAGCGTTGCAACGGTAAACCTTGCCGTCGGCGTCAAGGCAAGTCCTGGCGCGTCGGCGCCAACGCGCAGACCGAGCCGTAGCGAAGCCCGCCGCTCGAACGATCCCGGGGCCGCAATGGGCGGAGCCTCGGGCTGGAACCGCTGGTTCCCTCGTCGGTGCCGAAGGTGATGCCTATCCGCGGTACGCGCTCTCCCCGCCGCTTGTCAGCTGGCGCGGCCGCCTTTCGCGGTCATGCGCAGACCCCAGATCTCCAAGGTCACCGCGACGCCCAGGTATTGCAGGTAGGCGGCGATCACCAGCCATGCGCCGTAGTCGTGCAACCATCCCCGTAACGGCAGGAGCGCCACGAGGCCGAGGAAGATCATCAAGGCGCCCAGGACCAGCGCCGGAATTCTCAGCGGCGCGAGTTGCTCGTCGAAACCGCGGGTGGACCGCACCGGGTCCGCGGTGGTGCCGCGGCTCGATCGGACGGCAGGGAGACTGCCGGTACCGGCCCTATCGAAGGGGCTGGGCATGGACGCTGGAATGGCCATAACGTTCTCCGGGCCGACGCTTCGATCGACCGAGGTAGCGATTCGATATGGGATAGGACGCGAACCTCGATCGGCGTTGTCGGCGACCGAGGCTGCGCGGGGCGGTACTGCTGCCGCTCCGCGACGTTCATGAGGCTAACTAGCAGTTACCGATAGTGTGGCGGTAATGCCAGAAGGAGAAAAGCCCTGTCTCGTCTCACGACCAGGAGGGTTCGCGCGTTATCGAACCGTGACCTGGCCTCGAAATGAGGGCGTGAGCGCGGGGAAGCTCGGCCCAGGCGCGCGGCCTGCTGGTTGTCCGGCAGCGCTCGAACGCCGATGAGGGTTACCGAACCGATATCTGGCCCGGCGGAGGAACTCGCCGGATCGGGACGGATGCCGGACGGGGTGGGAGCGAACGGCGACAGGTCTGGACCAGGACTCACCCCGATCAGGCGGTCCTGGGTGACGCGGAGACCGCGGGCGTCCCGGTATGTTCCTCTGTGTCACGTCGTGGCCGAGCGATATGACGCGACCAGCGCGCGGACGGCCGCGTCGATGTCGGTCGGCAATGGAGTGGAGTTCAGGATGTCCTGCAGGGGTGCCGCGGCCGCCGCGCCGGCCGATGTCCGGTGTGGTTCCTCGAATCTACGGAACCCCTCGCGCGAGGCTGCCAAAGCTTCCTCGGTCCGGCCGGTGAATGCCAAGGCGTCTGCCAGGTCGAACCATTTCCAAGCGTCCTTATCGCCCTCCGAGCGGGCGCTGTACCGTGCGAGGGGCTCCAGCTCCTCGAATTCGGCGAGTGCGTGATGGCTCCGGGCTTCGTCGCTTCCGGCGAGCTGCAGGTCGACTCGAGCGAGGTTCATCAAGGGATAGGTATTCCGATTGTCGATCCTGCCTGCTTCCGCGTAGGCATCCCGAGCCTGCCGGAGCATCACCTGGTCATACCGTCCGGTGCTGTCGTAGTGGTTGCGCGCCTTCCGGCGGTAGATGCCTCCGAGGATCGAATGGGCTTCCGCGTCTTCGCGGTTCAAGGCGACAGCCTGACGGACGGAATCGACCGCGGTATCGAGCGCCCCGTTCCGACTCTGCGCGACACCTAGTTCCCGCCAGGCCGAGGCGAATGATGGCTCGAGGCGCGCCGCCTCTTTCATGTACCGGATGGCGTCGTTGTATTCGCTTGCCGCGATGGCCGATTCGCCCAGTAAGAAATGCGCCTGGACATTGGCTGGATTGACCTCGACTGCATGGCGCAACAGCTGAATTCGTTTGTCGTGCTCGGCATTGAGCGCGGCCGCGACCAAGTCGTCACCGCGCTGTTGGGCCAGCCGCGCGTTCTCGGCGCGAAGCTCCTCCACTTCGTGGCGCTCGAGAGTGATCAACTCGGTGTTCTGACGCACCAGGCTGTCCACGTACCCCGGCTGCCGAAGTCCTTTCACGATCATGTCGGCGACCCTCGTGGCGGCAGTCTCCAGTTTTTCGGGATCGTTGCCGTACTCGACGGCTTTGCTGGGGCTGACATTGAACGCGAGATCGTCGTGCAGACTTTGGCAGGTCAGCACGGTCACGCAGTCTTTGACCGCCCAGCGAACTCCCAATTCGAGATAGACATTGGCGTTGAGGCCGGTGAGGTCTGCGATGTACACGGGTGCGCGCATCGCTGCGCCGAACATCGATTGGTGGATGTTGCCGGCTCGATCCTCATCCACCTCGATCCGTAACCGGTACTCGACACCGGTTTGTGCGCTCACCTCACGAGCGATCCGCTCGTACAGATGTTTCTTGATCTGGGCGACGTCCTTCCAGCGGGCGTTCTCCCCGCGGATGGTGCCCGGCATCGCCACGAAAATGACATTGTCGTTCGCGTCCGTCATGCCGCCCCCGACCGCATCAACCCGTCCTCCATCAGTGTTGGCCTACAGCGTAACCATCGGCGCGTACTCGCGCGGCCGATGCGTTCACGGCCGAAGTCCCGCAGCAGGGGTGCTGGAGCTGTGGCCGTCCGGGTCGGGGGAGCGGCGTGCCGACGCACCGTTCAGATCCGTCCGCCTCGAAGAGACACGCCGGTGCCGAGCAAGGTGAAGCCGGTGCCGCTCAGCAGGTGCTCGTCGAGCAGGTTGCGGGTGTCCACGACGACGGGCCGGTCGACGACGGTCGCGAATTTCGCCCAGTCGAGCGAACGGAACTCGGGCCACTCGGTGAGGATTACGAGCGCACCGGCGTCCTTGGCCACCAGGTACGGGTCGTCCACCACCCGAACGCCGTCGAGGCCGGGGGTGCCCGCCGGGACACACGGATCGTAGGCGGTGACCGTGGCGGCGTGCCTCGTGAGCTGTCGTGCGACCGCGAGGGCGGGCGAGTCGCGCAGGTCTCCCGTCCCGGCTTTGAACGCGAGACCGAGCACGCCGATCCGCGTCCCCGACAGCGAGCCGTCGACCGTGCCGGTGACCGCGCGGCGGATCTTGCGCAGCACCATCGCCTGCTGACGGTCGTTGGCGCGCAGGGCATCACGGATCACGGCGAAGTCCACCCCGGAGGCCTCCGCGGCCCGCAGCAGCGCGCGCGTGTCCTTGGGCAGGCACGATCCGCCCCAACCGGGGCCCGGCGCGAGAAAGGTCGGCCCGATCCGGTCGTCCATTCCCATCGCGTCGGTGACCTGCGTGATATCGGCGCCGACCCGTTCGCACAGTTCGGCCAAGGTGTTCACGAACGAGAGCTTGACCGCGAGGAAGGCGTTGCTGGCGTACTTGGCCAGTTCCGCGCTGGCCGGGTCCGATCGCAGTACCGGCGCGCCCGTTGCGGCGTACAGTGCCGCGACGCGGTCGGCTGCCTCCCGGTCGTCGTCGGCCGCACCGACGAGGACGCGGTCGGGGCGCAGGAAGTCTTCGACCGCGTGGCCCTCCCGGAGGAATTCGGGGTTGCTGACGACCGGCGTGCCCGCGAGACCGGGCCGGGCGGGGATCCGCGCGGCCGTCCCCACCGGGACGGTGGACTTGGTGACCAGCACGCAATCCGGCGACAGGACGGTGGACAACGTCTCGAGCGCCTCCTCGATCACACCCAGGTCGGCCGTTCCGCTGGTGCCCATCGGCGTGGGCAGGCACAGCAGAACGACTTCGCATCGGTGCAACTCGCCGGGGTTCGGCGTGAAGACGAGCCGGTTCTCCGAAAGCCCTTCCCGAACCAGTTCCGGCAAGCCCGGCTCGGCGATCGAGACGGTGCCCGCGCGAAGTTCCGCGATTTTGGCCCGGTCGTTGTCGACACAGACGACATGGTGTCCCCAGTGGGCGAGACAGGCGGCACTGGTGAGCCCCACGTAACCGGCACCAACCACTCCGACGCGACTACCCATGGCGCACCTTCTCGCCGAGCAGCCCGGCCGCGGCGGTGAGCACATGCTCGGGTCGCAGCATGAGCAGCCCGGGATCCGGATGGTCGGAATGCGGATCGCCCACGGCCCCGGCCCACAGCGGCACATGGTGTTTCGCGGTGGCGGGCGGTCCCCAGCGATGCGGCGGCGTGGGGCCGAACAGCAGCACCGACGGGGTGCCGAAGGCGGTGGCGAGATGCCCTACGCCGGTGTCGCCGCACACGACCAGTGCCGCGCCGGCCACCAGCGCGGCGAGTTGGGCCAGGCCGGTGCGTCCCGCGTACACCGCCGAGGGCGGTAGTCCGGCTTGTTCGGCGACGGCGTTCGCCAAGGGGATCTCGCCGCGCGTACCGGTGATCACCACGCGGTGGCCGTCGGCGCCGAGTTCCCGCGCCACTCGGGCGAAGCGTTCGGACGGCCAGCGACGTGCGGGATAGGCCGCGCCGGGATGCAGCACGACCACGTTCGACTCGGGGGCGGGCTCCGGTGGCACGGGCAGCAGCAGGGCGGTGGGATCGGCGTCGATGCGTCCGAATCGCAACAGCCGGCACCAGCGATCCACCTCGTGCATGTCGTCGTGCCACTCGGGGCCGGGCAGATCGGGGAAATCGGGATGGTGGTGGCTCAGCACAGTGCCGGGACGTGCCGCCAGGAGGTCCCGGACGCTTTCCGGCCCACTGCCGTGCAGATTCACCGCCAGCTTGGGCGGCGCGCCGTGCCATCGAAGCGCACCCAGTCCCGCGGTCGGCAGCAGTTCGTCCACCGCGTCGATGAGACCGACCAGATCGCGGAGCGCTTCCGGCGCGGCCAGTACCACCCGGTCGTCCGGGTAGGCGTTTCTCAGCCCGCGCAGGGCGGGCACGATGGTCAGGAGGTCACCGAGCCCGAGTGCGCGGAGCACGAGAATGGGGTGGCTCAGGGCCACGATCCCTCTTCCGATGCGCACACGACCATCTCTCTGACCTCGCAGCCCGGCGGCTGCCGCAGCGCGAAGATCACCGCGTCGGCGACGTCCCGGGGCCGGTTGAGTTTCGCCTCGGGCGGCGGCTTGTACTGCTCGTCGCGGTCGTCGAAGAACGCGGTGTGCATTCCGCCCGGGATCAGCAAGCTCACCCCGACGCTGCCGGCTGTTTCGGCGGCGAGCGCCCGGGTGAAGCCGACGACACCGAATTTCGAGGCGCAATAGGCGGTCGCGTCACCGACGGCCTTGATTCCCAGGGTGGAGGCGCAGGTCACCACCGTGCCCCGGCTCTCACGCAGCGACGGAAGGGCGGCGCGGATGACAGCGGCTGTGCCGAGCAGATTGACCTGGACCACGTACTCCCACTTCTTCGTGGGCACCTTGTCCAGGGGACCGCACGCGTCGATTCCCGCGGCGGTGAACACGCCGTCGATCCGGCCACCGGCGCGTTCGACGAGTTCGCGCACGGCTTGTTCGGCGGCGAACGTGTCGGCGAGATCGGCACACACGAAGTCGACGGGCGTCTCCGGCTCCACCCGGTCGATCACATAGGGGCGGCCCCCGTTTTCGCGGACAGCGGCGGTGACCGCCGCGCCGAGCCCGGAAGCGCCACCGGTGATCAAGACATTGCCGAGGGTTCGCATCGCGCTCCTTACGTCGTGTCAGCCGCGGGCCTGGGTCGCGGCGACCAGTTGTGTTGTCGAGTAACCGCGAACAGTCGGAATCAGCGCGATCTCGCCGCCGTAACCGCGGACCACCGCGGCTTCGGGGAGGTCGACGCCGGTGTAGTCGCCGCCCTTGACCCACACATCGGGGCGGAGGCGGTCCAGCAGTGCGCTCGGTGCGGATTCGTCGAACACGACGACGGCGTCCACCGAGGACAGGGCGACGAGCAGCCGGGCACGATCGCGCGCGGGGACGATCGGGCGGTGCGGACCTTTCAGACGCCGCACCGACGCATCGGAGTTGAGGCAGACCACCAGCGCGTCGCCCATGGCCCGAGCCCGGCGCAGCAGGCTCACATGGCCGGGGTGCAGCAGGTCGAAACAGCCGCCGGTGGCAACGAGCCTGCCGCCTGCCGCCCGTACTCTCGCCGCCACCTCGAACGCCGACCCGTCCGTTTCCGTGGTGTCCGACTCCGCGGCAGCGGCGCTGTCGCAGATGGACAACGTGGCCGCGCCGCCCGCCGCGACGAACCTGGCCGCCGCGTCCACGGCGTGCGACACCGCCTCGGCCACCGTGGACCCGTGGCACAGTGCGGCGGTCGCCGCCGAGGCGAATCGGTCGCCGGCGCCGCAAGTGTCGGTACCGGCGTGCCCGGCGATCCGTATCTCGGCGGGCACCGGCACCACGGTGAGACGCTTCCCGTTGGCCAGCACCGCCCCGGCCGAACCGGTGGTGACCGCAACCGAATCCGCGGCCCACTGGTCACGGAGTACTTTCGCCAATTCGTCGGCTTCGACATATCCCGGTGCGAACTGGCGCGCCTCCTTCAGATTCGGCGTAACCAGCGAGGCACCCGGCGTCGGGGCCGGGCCTCGGGGGTGCGGATCCCACACCACCGGTACCGACCGGGCCAGTTCGGTCAGCACGTGCCGGATCTGCGGATGCGCGGCGACGCCTCGGCCGTAGTCGGCGACGAGGATCGCGCCGGCCGCCCGCAGGGTCCCGGTGACCGAAGCGGTGAGCCGGCCGCCATCCGCCGTCCCGTCACCGGTGTCCAGCCGAAGCAGGGACTGACCGGCGGCGCGGATGCGGGTCTTGCGTACCGTCTCGCCCCGCAGCGGCATCGTGACGACTCGAACGTCCCGGCCCAGCAGCCGCGCGAGGGTGTGGCCGTCCCGGTCGTCGGTGGTCGCGGTGATGAGGGAGACGTCCGCGACCGCCTGCGCGGCCAGCGCGGCGGCCAGACCGGCCCCGCCGGGACGTACCCACCGGCGTTCGACGTCCACCACGGGCACCGGCGCTTCGGGGGACAACCGGTCGGCGACGCCCTCGATGTCGACGTCGAGGATACTGTCGCCGACCACGACCAACGGCTTCAAGTCGGTACCCCCAGCGCGTCGTCGAGTGCCGAGCACAGGGCATGCACCAAGACCAGATGCACTTCCTGCACGGTGGCAGTGGTGGCCGCCTCCACGGCCACGGCGTCATCGCACAGTGCCGCAAGCGGATTGGGCGCGGGGCCGGTCATGGCCCACGTGGTGACGCCGATGTCGTGCGCCGCCTTCGCCGCGGCCACCACGTTGGGGCTGGTGCCACTCGTGGACAGCAGGATGAGCACGTCGTCGGGCCTGCCGTGCGCGCGAACCTGCCGCGCGAACAGTTCGATTCCGCCGTAGTCGTTCACGATCGCGGTACCCGCCGAGGTGTCGGCGTGCAGGGCGATCGCCGAGAACGGGCGCCGCTCGTTGCGGAAGCGGCCGACCAGTTCCCCGGTCAGGTGCTGGGCTTCGGCCGCGCTGCCACCGTTTCCGCACGCGAGCAACCGGCCACCGTTGTCGAGCACGGTCGCCAGTTCCCGTCCCCACCTGCGGATATTCGGCGCGAAGCGACTGGTGCGCTCCAGTGCCGTGGCCAAAGCCGCGAAATGCTCCTCGATCACCGCGCACCTCCTGTCCGCAGACGCTCACACCTGCCCGCACCGAGTTCTTCCGCCACCGTGACGACCTGCTCCGGGGTGATCGAATCGAGGCACGGATGCCCTGGCACCGGGCACTCGCGCGCCCTGCTGCCGCGGCAGGGGGCGCGTTGGTCACCGAGCATGGCCACCGGCACGCCGTAGGGAGCCCACCGCTCGGCGGGCACGACCGGCGCGAAGAGCGAGACCACGGGCGTCCCGACGGCCGCGGCGAGGTGCGCGGGCCCGGTATTGGGTGCCACCACCACGCTCGCGTCGCGCAGCACGGCGGCGAGTTCGGGCAGCGTGGTGGCTCCGCCGAGGTCGATGGCGTGCCCACCGGCGACCGCGTGGGTCAGCGGTCGGTCGGATCGGTCGCCGGTCACGATCACCCGGTGTCCGGCGCCGGTCAGCGCGGCGACGATGGCCGCGGAACGGGAGGACGACGGCTGCCGCGCCGGGACGGACGCGGCCGGATGGACCACCACGTACCCCGGTTCGCCGGTGAGACCACCGACCTTCGGCAACGGTTGCCGGACGGCGAGTTTCCCGTCGTCGCCGGGCGGCAGCCGGAAACCCGCCGCCTGCGCGAGCGACAGCGCGCGTTCGGCTTCGGGCGGATCGCCGTGGACGCGATGACGCAGGTCCAGCAGCGAACCGGGGTAGTCCTCGGAGATGGCGCCGATCCAGGGGACTCCGGCCATCCTGAGCAGGAGCGCCAGCGGCAGTGGGGACTGGTGGAAAGAGGTGAGAATCAACGCCAGATCCACCTCGAGGGCGCGTATCCGCTCGATGAACGCGGTGGTGTCCGCCGAGGTGACCGGGGGCGGCTCCGGGTCGATCCAGGGAGCGCACCAGTTCGAGACCTGATGCCCACCGGGCAAGAGGTCACCGGCGGCGCGGCCGCGAGGTCCGGTCAGCAGCGTCACCGAATCGACGTGCGCCGCCACCGCGCGCACGCACGGACCGGCCAGCAGCACATCGCCGAAGTTGTCCATGCGTGCCACCAGCGCCCGGCCTGTCATGGCGCGCCCGCCATCGCCAGCCGTACGGCTTCGGCCAAATCTTGCGCCACGGTCGCGTCGCGACGCGCGCGATGCACCTCTTCGGGCCGAGTTCTCGCGGTGGGCACCAGGATCGCGCGTGCGCCCGCGCTCATCGCGGCGGTCACATCCGCGCCGGTGTCGCCGATGACCACGCACCTGCCGACGTCGACGCCGAGGTCCGCGGCGGCCTGCCGAATCAAGCCGGGCTCGGGTTTGCGGCACGCGCAGTCGTCGTCCTCGCCGTGCACGCACACCTGCCAGGTCGCGAACGGTCCGAGCAACTCCTCGACCCGGGAGTTGACCGCGGCGAGCTGTTCGGGACTGATCAGCCCTCGCGCGACACCGGACTGGTTGCTCACGACGCCGAGCTGGACGCCGGCGGCGCGCAGCTTCCGCAGTGCGTCGACCGCCCCCGGCACCGGTTGCACTCGGCCGGGATCGGCGAGGTAGGGGATATCGATGATGAGGGTGTCGTCCCGGTCGAACAACAACGCCAAGGGCGAGGTGTGGGTCGCGTTCCGGTGGCGCAGCTCACCGCGCAGTCGGTGCCAGCACGCGGCCGGTGGTATGAGCGCGCTGGTCACCGTCATCCGGCCGATCTCCGCCGGTGTGCGTGGCCCCGGCGCGATCCGGCGCGCGGCGAACGCACCGGTCAGCGCCGTCCATGCCGCCGCGAGCAGGATCGCGGACCGGTGACGGCCCGCGATGCCGAGCGCCATGGCCGCCGCGCCCGCTGCCGTGGTGAGCGCGTGGCGGGGCAGGAGTCCCTGGTCTTCGCCGATGCGCCGGCGCCATCGAGCGCCGTACTTCCGCCGCAGCAAGGCGTTGTCGGCGTTTCCGCGTTGCGCTCGCACACTCGCCATGGGCCCCGATTCGCGGACCGGGTGGCGCGTGAGCCGGTTTCCGGACGCGATGGCGTACCCCGCCAGGCAGACCCGAAGCGCGAGGTCGGCGTCCTCGCGAAAGGCCATCGGGAACCGCTCGTCGAAGCCGCCGACCGCGACCAGCGCGGACCTGCGGTAGGCCATGTCCGCGGTGATCCACCGCGCCGTGGCCAGCCGTGCCGTCGCGCGTTCCGCGTCGGTCGGTCGCCGGTGCTTCGGCAGCGGAACCTCGATGCGGGCCGTGGACGCCGCGGTGTGCTGGTCCAGATCGCGCAGGTCGTCGGCCAGGCGGGCGGGCCAATCCGGCGCGGTGATCACGTCGTCGTCGAGGAAGGCGATCCACGTGCCCGCGGCGTGCCGCCACCCCGCGTTCCGCGCTGCGGCGGGTCCGCGGCCACCCGACCGGATGACCCGCGCCGGAGGCGCTGTCTCGGGCAGCGTCAGCTCCCCGCCCTGTGGCCGATCGTCCACCACGATGATTTCCCGTGGCTTCGGACCCGACGCGGCGGCGAGCGACTCGAGCAGCAGGCGGAGGCTTTCCCGGCCGGTAGTCGGGATCACGATGCTGTAGTCCACGGTGTGGGCGTTCATGGGCGGCGGACCACGAACGAGCCGAGGGCGAGCAGATCGATCGGGGCGGAACCGAAGCACTCGAGGGCGTCGCGTGGCGAGTCGACCATCGGCCTGCCCGCGGTGTTCAAGCTCGTATTGATCACCACCGGCAACCCCGTGCGCTTGTCGAACTCCGACAGCATCCGCGCCAGAATCGGGTTGTCCGCGGGATCGACGGTCTGCACCCGGGCGGTGCCGTCCACATGCGTCACGGCCGGGATCCGTTCCCGCCATGCCGGATCCACGTCGTGGACGAAAAGCATGTAGGGGCTCGGCAACGGTCCGCGTCCGAAGATCTCGGAGGCTCGGTCGGTGAGCACCATCGGTGCGAGCGGCCGGAACTGTTCGCGCCCCTTCACCTCGTTGAGGCGTTCGAGATTCGCCGACCGGCCGGGATGCGCCAGCAGTGAGCGGTGCCCGAGGGCGCGCGGACCGAATTCGGCGCGGCCCTGGAACCAGGCCACCACGTGGTCGTCCGCGAGTGCTTGCGCCACTTCGGCCGCGATGTCCTCGGCTCTGGTGTATTTGACCTTCGCCGTACGGAGAATGGCCTCCAGTTCCTGGTCGGTCCACTCGCGGCCGAGCGCGGCCCCCCGCATCGGGGTGGCTCGCTCACCGAACTCGGCCGCCAATTGCAGTGCGGCGCCCAGCGCGGTGCCCGCGTCACCGGCTGCCGGCTGCACCCAGATCCGTTGGTAGGGGCCGTCGGCGTGCAGCCGGCTGTTGGCCACGCAGTTCAGCGCGATGCCACCGGCCAGCGTGAGGTTCTGCTGTCCGGTCTGGCGATGCAGCCAGGAGCTGAGTTCCAGCAACACGTCCTCGAGTCGCCGCTGGACACTCGCGGCGAGGTCGGCATGGTCCCGGCCGAGCGCACCGCCGGTCACGGCGGGAGCGAATTCCTCCCAGTACACCTGTTCGGTGTGGAAACCGCCGTCCCGGACGGAATACAGCAGTTCGCGGAATCGGTCGAGGAAGCGGGGCGTGCCGTAGGAGGCGAGAGCCATCACCTTGTATTCGTCGCTCGACCGGGTGAATCCGAGATGCTCGGTGAGCTCCTCGTACATCAACCCGAGTGAGTGCGGCAGCCGCTGTGACGCCAATTCGACGAATTTGCCGTCCCGATATTCTCCGGCGAGATAGGAATGGCTTTCGCCGCGCCCGTCGGCCACCAGGACCGCGGAGTCGCCGAAAGGGGCCGCGAGAGCCGCGGACGCGGCATGAGCCAGATGATGTCGTACGAAGCGCACGATCGAGGGATCCAGGCCGGGCAAGGCGGCGGCGAGGAATGCGGGCGCGCGGAACGCGTAGTCCGTCCGGATCGGTTCGCTGTTCTGATCGAGACCGCCGAGCGAATGATCGACCAGATTCGGGTCATAGGAATAGCCCACCGCGTCGAGCTGATCAGGACGTAATCCCGCGCGTTCCAGGCACCATGCGGCCGCTTGCCCGGGCACCTCCCACGCCGAGAACGGCACCGGCCGCTTGCCGTGTTTGCGCCGGGTGAACCGCTCTTCCTCGGCCGCCGCGACGATTTCTCCGTCGACGATCAGGGCGGCAGCGGGGTCGTGGAATACCGCGTTGATTCCGAGAATGCGCACGGGCCGCCTTTCTGTTGGAGACGCGGGACCTGTCGGTCTGCCCGCTGACATATGGGTGGCGCTACCCGCTGAAGTCACCACTAAACCGATTCATGCACGACTGCTATCGCCGTAGCAACTTCTCAGCAGACTCGCTCGCGCGCCCCGCGAACCAGTCGATCGTGCGGCGCAGTCCCTCCGCTCTGCCGACCGACGGCTCCCAGCCCAGTGCCCGACGGGCCAGCGTGATGTCCGGGCAGCGCCGCTTCGGATCATCGATCGCGCCCTCGACATAGGTCACCACCGACCGGCTGCCGGTTACCGATCGGATCTCGTCGGCGAGGCGGCGCACGGAGATCTCGTGCGGATTGCCGATGTTGACCGGTCCCGGGTGGTCGGTGGCCGCCAGCGCCAGCAGGCCGCGCACCGTGTCGTCGACGTAGCACAGGGAGCGGGTCTGCTCGCCGGTTCCGGCGATGGTGAGCGGTGCGTCCGACAACGCCTGTGCGATGAATGTGGGCACCATCCGGCCGTCGTCGGTACGCATGCGGGGGCCATAGGTGTTGAAGATTCGGGCGATTCCGGTATCGAGCCCCCGTTCCCGGCGGTGTGCCATGGTCAACGCTTCGGCGTACCGCTTCGCCTCGTCGTAGACGCTGCGCGGACCGACCGGATTGACGTGTCCCCAGTATTGCTCGGGCTGCGGGTGCACAGCCGGGTCGCCGTAGACCTCGCTCGTCGACGCGAGGACGAATCGCGCGTCGTTTCGCTCGGTCAGGTCGAGGGCGTTGGCAGTGCCGAGCGATCCGGCGCGGAGTGTCTCGATCGGCAGCCGCAGGTAGTCCGGAGGCGAGGCGGCCGACGCGAGGTGGAAGACGACGTCGAAGAAGCCCAGCGCCGGCCACCGCTCGGTGACGTCGTGCTGGATGAGGTCGAACTCGGGGCGGTCCAGCAGCCGGGCGACATTGTCCACCGCGGAGGTGGCGAAGTTGTCCAGCGCGACCACGGCCGTGCCCGCGTCCAGCAACTGTTCGCACAGGTGCGATCCGACGAATCCGCAACCGCCGGTGACCAAGGCGCGTTCGTATTGTGCGGACATGGTCTCGCCTACCCGTGGCCGTTCGCGGGAATGCTGTGATCTATCGCGGATGACCCGGTGGCAAGCCCGTCGCTGTGCCCGGCGCGGCCGACCGCGCGACCGTCGGAGGGCCCGCTTTCGTTCTGCGCCTGTACGGTCGCGGCGGCCACCCGCCGGTACGCGTGCAGGGTCTCGGTGGCGATCCGGTCCCACGAGTAGCGCGCTTCGACGCGTTCGCGCCCGGCGCGACCGTAGCTCTGCCTGATCGCAGGCGTGGCGAGAAGTTCGCGGACCGCCTCGGCCAGCTCGGCCGGTGCCTGGGGTGGGACCAGCCTGCCGGTCACCCCGTCTACGACGGTGTCGATGAGACCTCCGACCGCGGTCGCGACCACGGGAACCCCGCAAGCCATCGCTTCCAGCGGTGTGATGCCGAAGGGTTCGTACCACGGCGTGCACACGACCACATCCGCCGACCGCAGTAGCGGAGCCATCCGAGTCCGCGGCACCTGGCCCAGCAGATGGAGCCGGTCGCGCACACCGAGTTCCGCCGCCAGTGCGAGCAGCCGCCTGCCTTCGGGGTCATCGGCCACGTCGCCGTCGTCCGGGCCGCCCACCAAGATCAACTGGGTGTCGGGCAAGCTGGTGAGCGCGGTGATCGCGGTGTCGAAACCTTTGCGCGGCACCAATCTGCCGACACTGACCATCCGGTGCCCGGCCGACCGCGGTGCGCGCGGTCCGTCGGGCGTGAACTGGGCGAGATCGACGCCGCACGGAATCACCGAGGTGCGCGACCGCGGCACACCCATCCTGGCCAATTCGAAGATCTCGTCGGTGCAGGTGGCGATGATCCGGTCGGTCTGTGCGGCGATCAATCGTTCGAGGCGCACCCGGTCGGCCGGGCTGGTGTCGTTCGCCCCCTGGTGGCGGCGTTTCACCACCCCCAGGGCGTGAAAGGTCTGCACCACCGGCAGGGCGGCGGGGCGAGCGGCCCGGAGGGCGGCCAGGCCGGACATCCAGAAGTGCGCGTGCACCACGTCTGGGCGCTGATGCTGCCAGTGCGCTCGCAGAAATGCGCCGAAATCGCCCATGTGCGGCAGCAATTCGTCCTTCGGCAGGGGATGGGCGGGCCCGGCCGGGACGCGGATCACGCGATAGCCCTGTTCGGTGGTCACAGTGTGCGGTGCCTGCGCCTCCTCCCGGCGCGTGTAGACGGTGACCTCGTGCCCCTGTCTGCACAGGGCCGCGGACAGTTCCGCCACATGAACGTTCTGTCCGCCGGCATCGACCCCGCCCAGCGCGGCGAGTGGGCTGGCGTGCTCGGACACCATCGCGATCTTCATGATTCCGCCTTCTGTCTCCGGGACACTGCCTTCATCGGGTGACCTCGGCGAGGAGGGAATCCCACCGGCGCAGGAAGACCTCGAGGCCGTAATGTTCCAGCGCGAACTGCCGTCCCGACTTGCCCGCGAGCACCGCCAGGTCGGGTTCGTGGAGGAATTCGTGGAACTTCGCGGTGAGCGCCGCGACGTCGGAAGAGAGGGCACCGGCTTCCGGCGGCACGGCGCCGACGGCCTCGGTGGTGGCGAGGGCGACCACCGGCATGGCCAGGTGCATGGCCTCCAGGAGCGACAATCCGAGGGAGGTCCACCGCGCGGTGTGCAGATACACCCTCCTGCGCGCCATTTCCGGATGCAATGCCGACTGCCGGAGGTCGCCGATGCCGCGAATCGGGTGGGCGGTGGGTCGGTCGGTGGTGAAGGCGTCCGCTCCGATGCCGTACACATCGACCGGTCCCGCCATCGCGAAGTCGGGCAGCAGATCGCTTCCGGTGATCCTTCCGCGCCGCATCGGTTCGTTGATCAGGGCCACGCCGTGCGGCAGTTCGCCGGTGTACAGCGCGCCGGGGTCCACGATGCCGTGCGGCACAACCCGGGTGGGCGCGCGTCCGCTGTCCCACATCAAGTTGTTGAAATGGGTGACGTGCACGATCGGGATGTCGGTGCGATCCGCCAGCGGATGCCTGGTGGTGGCCGCGCTGGGACGTGGTGTGTTGTGCTCGACGTAGACCGCCGGAATGTCGGCGCCGGGACGACGCCCGAGCCATCGCTCGGTGAGGTCGATTTCCTCCGGGCGCTGGAGAACGACCACGTCCGGCTCGGTGTCGCGCAACGCCGTCGCGGGCACATCCTCTGCGGAGGGCCAGTCGCGGCCGCATCGTCCGCGCCCCCACGGGCCACCGCCGTCCACCACCGGCACCAGGTATCGGTGCGGCCCTCGGACGAACGACGTCGTCCATGAGCCGTGCACGTGCCACAGCAGCACGGTCAGCCGTTCGGTGATTGCGGCCATGCCGGTAGCTCTTGCCGGTAATTCCCGCGACCAAACCAGGTTTCCGCACCTGTTAGCAATCTGTCAGCTATCGACGTGCGGTGTGCCGTCGCTCCCGGTGCCCGCTGACGCGGACGGCGGTGCCGACGAGTTTGAACAGGGGGTGCCAGGCAATGGCTCGCGATATGAGCGCACCGAACGCTGTCACGTTTCCCACCGAGAATCGGGCAACCGAAATGATCGAGATACTCGATCCCGCCACCGGTGCCACCGTCGGCCATGTGCCCATGACCGGCCTCGCGGAGATCGATCGGCAGGTCGAGTTGGCCGATCGGGTCCAGTCGACGTGGGCGCGCACCGCGTCGGCGGAGCGGGCCGCCGCACTGCGTGCCGGTGCCGCCTTGCTGCGCGAGTGCGCCGACGAGCTGGCCGAGCTCAACCGTGCCGAAACAGGACGCCCGCGGGCCGAAGGCAAACAAGGCGTGCTGACCGGTGCCGCGACGTTGGAGCAGTATGCCGAGCTGGGGCCACTGCACCGGGGAAAGACCCTGCAAGGAGACTTCGAGGCGACCGACCTCATGGTGTGGGAGCCGTGCGGTGTCGTCGTCGCGCTGACACCGTGGAACGACCCGGTCGCGGTGTCGTGCGGCTTGCTCGGCGCGGCGCTGGCCACGGGAAACACGGTCGTCTACAAGCCGAGCGAACGCGCACCGCATACCGGCGGTCTGCTCGGCGAATTGCTCGCCCGTGCGCTTCCCGAGGGGGTGCTGCAGACGGTCCAAGGCGACGGGAGGATCGGCGCGCTGCTCGCCGCGCGCACCGATGTGGACGTCGTCGCGCACGTCGGCAGCACGTCCACGGGGCGGGAGATCGCGAAGAGTGTGGCGGTTACGGGCGTCAAGGCATTGCTGGAAAACGGCGGCAACGACGCGCTCGTCGTCGACGCCGGGGTGGATCCCCTCTGGGCCGCCGGGCAGGCGGCGCTCGGCGCGTTCGCGAATTCCGGCCAGATCTGTGTGTCCGTCGAAAGGATCTTCGTGCACCGGGATGTCGCGGAGGCCTTTCTGGCGGCGCTGGTCGCGGAAGCCGAGTCCTGGGAGACGGCGCCGTTGGTCGACCGGCGTCATCGCGACCAGGTCCACGCTCACGTGCGCGACGCGGTGGACCTCGGGGCCGATCTGCTGACCGGCGGAGTGGTGCCCGACGGCGCCGGTGCGCATTATCCGGCAACCGTGCTGGCACACTGCGATTCGAACATGCGCATCATGCGGGAGGAAACCTTCGGTCCGGTCGCGCCGGTGCGGCGGGTGGACACGTTCGAGCAGGGGATCGTGGAGGCCGCCACCGACGACTACGGACTCGCGGCGACCGTACTCACTCCTTCGATGGCCCATGCCCAGCACGCCTGGCGAGAATTGCCGGTCGGCACGGTGAAGATCAACGCTGTGTTCGGTGGGGCGCCCGGTGGAGCCGCGCACCCGCGGCGGGCCAGCGGATCGGGCTTCGGTTACGGACCCGAATTGCTGGACGAGATGACTCGGACGAAAGTCGTGCACCTGCGCCCGGCGCCCCACTGAGAGATACCCCACCGTGCGGCCACCGGGCCGGGAAGATCGCCGTCGCGGCTGGTTGACCTGCGAGGCAACGGGCATGCGCCGACACATGTCACCGGGTGGGCCGGTGACGCGCTCGCCGAAGCGTTATGTGGGCTGACGCTCGTCTCGCCGGGCCGGTCCATCCCCGGCGCTGCGCCACGGCAGGCGCAGAGAAATGGCCGGGCGGCGCAGAGAAATGGCCGGGCGGTTATATGTCCATTGGGCGACGGCGGTGACGGCCGAGCCCAGCGAGGTGACGCCGGCGAGCAGGGCCCAATGTGTGAGTCCGGCGGTGTCGTAGGAGACCTGCCGGACTCCCGGCGCGATGAGGCTGCCATTGCCGAAGGCCCAGCTCGTCACCATTCCGATCTGCCCACCCAGGTCGGTGGTCCGGGCGAGCATGGCGCGTAACTCGGGGGCCTGGCTGTTGATGTAGAGCACCGTCAGCAAGACGAGAGCGGCGGTGGTCACGGTGGAAACCGTCGCCGCGTGCGACAAAATGTCCGTGCGAAGCCGGAGGTTCGCCGCGACCAGGCAAACGGTGACGACGACCGCGGCGGCGGAAAGCAACGCCAGGGCACCGCTGATGCGGGCGGTAGGCGGTTGCGCGGACGACCAGGTGTTCAAGAACGAGGTGGTCGCGGTGATCCGGCCGAAGGCGTTCGCGCTGGCTTTGCCGTCCGCCCCCGCGGCGCGGAGCCACGGCTGGAACAGCAGGATCAGTGTGACAACGCTGCCGACCGCGGCGCTCACATAACCCCAGTGGCCGTCCAGCGTCGACAGGGCCGCCCGGAGACCGGCGAGCCTTCCCGGCGCAGTGCTCGGTACTCGTTCGAGCCGAGTGTCCTTCGCTGACCACGGGGTTGGCTGCACTTCGCTCCGAATCGAGGATGGTTCGGCGTCGAGAACCGAGGCGGATATGGCAGTCCCCGACCGCGGTCGTCCGTGCGCACGGCCCGGCAGAAGGGGGTATCCGGACACTAAGAGGCGGGCAGCGTTCGATGAATGATTGCGATCAGCGCGATCTGATTACCGGCACCGCCATGCCGCGAGTTCTCGCCGCCATGGCGCATCGGACTCGATCGCTCCGCTGTGCCTGCGCGGTGGCCACGTCACATCCTGCTGTCTTCCGTGATGGCGGTTCACCGTTCGAGCAACTGATCGCGGGTGCCCCTGCTGCGTCGAGGCGGTACGGGCCACCGGAGCCGGGCGGTCGCTCGTTGGGATGAACGCACCGCCGATCGAATGGCCAACCGGATCAGTGTCGTCACATATCACGCTGAGACGGGGAATCTTTCGGCGGCTTTCGGCTGGGATCTGTTCCAGCGGGCCATCGATCGAAACCACGGCGTCTACCTTGTCGGCCACATGGTGGCCGCACCCGGCATGCGCGGCGAGATCTCCATCAACAGCGCCCTGCGCGCCGCCGACGCCGCAACCGCCTCCCTGAAAGCGCACACCCGCGTGAACACCGCCGTTCGGTAGACAGCACGGTCGGGGTCGAATCAAGGCGATCGCGGTCCGGCTCGAGCGCCGCGGAGCATCGGCGATGGGTACGCGCGAGTGCCGGACCGGGGTGGGGGGCCCGACTCGTCGGAGGGGAGGGCCGGTCACCCCGCCCTTCGCTGAAACCCGTTGCGGCGCAGTGTCGGACCCTGGAGGTGCCGGATCGGCGACGCGCGGGAGCGCGCAACGCCGTGCGATCGACCGGTGGAACGGCCGAAAGATGAACCCGGGGAGGTAGGGGAGATACAGTACGGCCGTGACAGAGCACCGATCGCCCATCGGCGGGGATCGCTCGCAGGACCTCGGAGTGCCGCCTTCGCTGGACCTCCGATCCGCCGACTGGTCGAGTTCCGATGAGACCCTTGCCCGGCTGTTCCAACGTGTCGAGGCGTATGCCATAGACGCGCGCGATTGGTACTCGCGGGACAGCCTAACGAAGCGGCGAACCAGCCTGGCCCTCACCGCGACGACGCTCGTTCTGGGCCTACTCGGAATATTGGTGCCGTTACTGACGACCGCCGGAGTGCACGCCATCGACCCGAGCTGGGGGTACGTCCTGCTCGCTTGCGCGGCCGGAGGCGCCGGATTCGACCGCTTCTTCGGCGTCTCCACCGCGTGGATGCGCGATCTCCGCAGCGCGCAGTCGATCAACGCGATGTTGTGCGACTTCCAACTGGAATGGGCATCTGTCTCGCGGGCCGCCGCCAATTCCAACGGGGAGATAGACCGCCGGATGGGACTGCTGAGGGATTTCTCCTACCGGGTCAACGAGGTGATCGCCCACGAAACGGATAGCTGGGCCGGCCAATCGCAACCCTCGGTCACCGCGCGGATGGGCAAATTCGATCGGAGGTAGACCCCGGCGGCGCCGACGGTGGGCGAGCGGCAGGTGGTTCAGCTCTTCTGCGGTGTCAGTTCCGCCGTGCTGGCCTTGTCGAAGGTTCTCGACGTCACCGAAGTAGCGAGCACGCATGGTCTCGGTGGCGCAGTACATGTGCACGGCGATGCCCTGACGCTGCAACGCCGAGCCGTTGGCGGCCAGGGTGTAGATGCTGTCGAGGAAGTCACCGCGCGGCCAGGTGTCCGGCAGCGGATCCCACCGCAACCTGTTCGGGTCGGCCACGCCGTCGAGAATCGGGGCGCTGCGGAAGGTCCGGTTGTCGATCCTGGTGAACGCACCGTGCTGCGCGGAAGGGCGGATCCGATACACCCAGCTACGCCGGTTGACCGCTCGGGGTTCGGTGAACGCCGTCGCCGAGAGTTGTTCCGCGTACAGGCCGTATGGCGCCCGCTGTGGTGAATTCTGGTCCGTGGGCAGCGCGCCGGGGATCGCCTCGCTCTGATGCTCGTTGCCGAAGCCGCTCAGATAGGCGAATCGCGTTGTGGCGGAAGCGGTATCGGGGTCCGCGGCACGGGCGGGACGGGTGTTCGTCATGGGCTGGTCTTCGTCTCCGGGAGCTGGGTGGTGGGCCGGGGTCAGGCCAGGGCGACCAGTTCGTGCAGCGTGGAGCCGGTGCGCGTCTCGATGCCGGTCCCGGTGTGGACGGTCAATTCGAACGACGACTCGAACCGGAAGTAGCCGGGATGGCCGACCAGCCGATGC
Organism: Nocardia sp. NPDC047654; assembly: GCF_043205035.1. Classification (NCBI taxonomy): domain Bacteria; kingdom Bacillati; phylum Actinomycetota; class Actinomycetes; order Mycobacteriales; family Nocardiaceae; genus Nocardia; species Nocardia sp. NPDC047654. The sequence goes on along the minus strand of NZ_JBIDDF010000011.1, from coordinate 122,396 downwards.
ACCAGCGGTTTGATCAGTGGTGATCGAGCGACGGGGATGTCATCGAGCAAATCGTGGGCATGGATGACCTTCTCGACGACCAGGCGCAGATCCACGCTCCCCGGCACGCGCAGTTCGATCCATTCCGGATACGTTCGACCGGCGATCGGGTGGAATCGCGCCGGACCTTCGGTGAGCACCGTCTCGCCGGTGGACAACACGATGTCACCGTGACGGGCGAGCATCAGCGGACTGATCTCGTGCCCGCCTTGCCGCCGCTGGGTCAGCACCGAGGCGTAGAGCAGCGAATAGTCCTCGACGTAGAGCCGCCCCCAGTGCCAGCGGTCGATGATCTTCTTCATATCGCCGACGCCCCAGTTGTGGTCGTGATATCCACGCCCGGTGACTTCGTGGCGGACGCCGTCGAGCTCGATGGCGCCGCTCACCCGGGCGCGCGGCGCCGCGACGACCCACCCGAACGAATCCCGCGTCCCGAAGCGGGTCTCGCCTTTGCCCGGCATCCAACCGGGGGTCTCGTTGTGGAATCGCAGGTCGAAGACCAAGCCGTCCTCGGCCATGCGCAGGTGGTGAATCGGCAGCCCGTGCGCCGGGTACTCGGTGTGGGCGTGGTTGGCGCCGATGCGCACGTCGCAGGTGTCGGCCGAGAACACCGCCGCAGCCCGCGGATACCGCCGCGACACCTGGCGGCGGGTGCCGTCCGGGGCGTACACCATCATCTCCACCCATGGTTTGGCGTTGGGCAGATCCTCCGGTCGCCGTTTGGTCAGGAAGCCGATCACCACGTGCCCGGTGTCGAGATGAGCGTCGAAGTACCAGTGCTCGAACGCCAGTTTGCTCGGCGACGGGTGAAGTCCGTCGTGCTGGGGCTCGACGGAGGTCAGTACCCCGTCCCGGCGGCCGGGCCCATTCCACACTTCGACGATTTCTGCGGTGCTCATAACTGCTTTCGGTGTCGGTGGACACGACGGTGGCGCATCGGGTCCTGGGTCGGCGCGGACGCGGCGCGCAGGGCGACCGCGGCGCGAAGGTCATCGGCGTAGTGCCCCGCCGGCGTCGAAAGCCGCTTCGCGGCCCTGCATCTGGGCGCGGTACCAGTTCTCGCGGTGCCAGAGCATGAGCTTCTCGTGCGCCCGCGCGAACGGCGGGAAGGTTCTGCGCAAAATCTCCATCGCCGTGATGAGGGGGAAACGCAGGAGGGGAATGCCGATCCAGGGAAACGCCGGGGGCATGGTGTACCGGCGCCGCGTCCACGGAGCCATGTACATCGCGCAGTACACGGAGTTGATGCGGAAGTTGTACGCCTCACGCAGTCGCGTGAGCCCGCGGTGGCCGTCGCGCGGCGCGAAGGCCACCGGGTAGGACTCGATCAACTCCGCGCCGTGCTTACCGGCGTCGTAGGAGCGGGACGCGATGGTCATGGCGAGAACCCGCAGCGAGTCGAGGACCGTTTCCGGGTACCAGCGCAGCCGCACGCCGAGCAGGTATCCCATGTACTTCTGGAAATGCAGCAGCGCGCGGATTTCCGAGGGGGTGGTCTGATAGCCGAGCGCCCACAATCCGAGGCCGGGGGTGACGCTGCCGCCCAGGAGGGTCAGCATCTGGTAGGTCTGGCTGATCGGTAGGCCCCACCTGTCCATGTCCCACTCCGGATGACCCGCGACCTTCGCGCGGATCGAGACATGCATGATGCGCACCTTCAGTGCCGTGGCACGTCCCGCCGAGCCCGGAGTCAGCAGTGCGCGGGGCTCGGAGACATCGATCCAGAAGCGGGTGGTCTCCAGGAAGCGGCGCAGCGCGCTGTCCCCGGCGTAGCCGCCGGCCAGCGACAGCGGGGTCGCGACAGCGGCCTCGGTGTACATCTCCAGTGTTTCCGCGCCGGCGAAGCTGAACAGCATCGTGCCCCACCGTCGCCAGATCGCCGCGCCTTGCTCGACCAGTTCGGGCACCACCCACTCGGGCACCGTCTCGAATTCCTCGAACAGCGCGCGCATCGACTCCGGCGCGTCCGGTACGGCGTCGATGCCTGCGGCGAGGGCGGTTTCCAGCATCCGTCGTCCGGCCTGGGGGCCTGCCGCGCCGTGCATCACCTCGGCGACGAACCGTTCCGCGACCGGATCGCCGGTGAACAAGTCCTCGCATAACGCGACCGCTTGCGTGTCGGTGGGAAACAGCTCATTCCCGGTGAATTTTACGAACAGACGCTCGAGGCGCCGAACCTTGGGGGACCGGCGCGCTTCCCAGTACCGGAACGCGGTCGGGCACTTCACCGACGGCTGTTGCGCGACGACATCCGCGCCCGCGGGCGGGACTTCCACTGACATGGGTGACCTCTCCTGATATCCGATGCGGTCCGGGTCGTTCGGCCCGGCTTGCTCAGCCCACCAACTCGCGCCGGACCAGCCAGGACCGCAAGTGCTCGATGATTTGCCCGAGACCCTCGGGCTGGTCGACCAAGTAGTGGATGAGATGAGGCATTTCGATCAGCTCTGCGCGCGGATCGGCGCTGGCGGCGTGCATTTCCCTGGATTCGCCGACGGAAAGCCGCCTGATCACCCCGCAGCGCCATCACCAGCGTCGGCGCTTTCACCCCTGCGAGATCGCTCGGCGCGCTGGCGTGGGTGTGCTCCTCGCTCCAGGTGCTCAACCAGCTGCGAGCGGTGACGAAACGCGCCAGCCCGCCCGCCGCCCAATTCGCGGTCCGGGGATCGCCGTAGAGGCTGCCCGGTTCGCGGTCGCTGGGATCGATGGTGACATCGACGAACCGTGGATCGGCGACGGTGCGATGCACCAAGAACGCGCGATCGACTCCGGGCCGGCCCGCCGACCGCGCCGGCTGTTCCTGCGCCCAGGCATCGATCCGCCTGTCACTTCCGGGTGGCGTCACCCCGCCGTGCAGGTGCAACGACGAGGGCGGATCGGTGCGGAAACGTTCGGTTACGCCGTGCACGGTCGTGTCCATGTCGGCGGCGAACGGGTGCCCGCCCATCCGGTTGGTGAACCGCACGCTCAGCGGCCTACCCGCCGGATGCTCGATCGTCGGGCCGAGATACGACATCCCGTTGTAGCCGAGCGCCGGTGATTCCGGCAGGTCGCGATGAAAACGGTGCGTCGTCGACGCCGCGACCAACTCGTGGTGGTCACCGCGCACAACCGGCAGCCGGGGGAGTTCATCGACGAACGGCTCGACCCTCGGGGAATGAAACAGCAGCGGACTGTCCATGCCGGGCGGCAGCAGCGGCTCGGCGACACCCCGTGTCCGGACCAGCATCGAACCGGCGAAGCCCGCACCCACGCCGTGCAGAAAACTTCGGCGCCCGATCCGCAGTCTCATCGTCGAACCCTTCTCGGCGGCCTCGTCGCCGCCCTCGCCGGTGACCATACCATTGGGTATAGTTATCGGTACCCTTTTGAATGGAAGAATCGGGTCCGTGCGGAATGATCGCGAAAGAAGCTCGGTGACCGGCAGATACGGCACCATCGCCAGACGGGTGCAATGGACAGTCACCGCGCTGAAGTTGCCCCGTGACGGGGTCACCTACCATCGAGTGGTGATTTCCACCGAGATGGGGCCGCACCGATGACAGCCGACCGGCCACCGGCCGGCGACAGCATCCGGCCCCCCGACGTGGACACCGCGAACTCCGCACCGCGGCGCTCCCGGAAAGCGGCGGCGCAGCAACGCAGCCGCAGCCGCGCTCCGCGGCTTTCGTACGAGGCATGGGTAGACGGCGCTCTGGCACTGCTCGCCCGAGAAGGCGTCTCCGCCATCAAGATTCCCCGGCTGTGCCAGGAACTCGGTGTCACCAAAGGCAGTTTCTACTGGCATTTCGACGATATCGAACAGCTCATGGAGGCGATGGCCGACCGTTGGAGCGCGCTGCAAACCGAGATCATTCGCGCTCTCGGCGCGATCGAGTCCGTTCCGGTCGAGCAGCGCATCGCCAACATGGCCGCCAATCTCATCGACCAAGGCACCTGGGCCACCGAAGCCACCGTGCGCGAATGGGCACGAAGCGATGAGAAGGTGGCAGCGACGGTGCGCGCCTTGGATCAACAGATCTTCGAAACGGTGCAGAAAGCGATGCTGGAACTGGGCTTCGCACCGGAGGAAGCACGGCTGCGCGCCGGTGCGATGGTGTACTTGGGCATCGGCTTCATCCACGGTCGCGGCAGCCTGCCCACGCCGACCGCGGAGCAGGCGCGGGCGATTCTCGGCCTGTTGACCATCCCCGCCCCGAAAGAGAATCGGGCGTAGCTAACGGGCGTAGCCGGTGATGCCGCGAATCCAGGCGATGAAGTCCCCGGCGTCTTCGTTGCTGCCGTGGCCCGCGTCCCAATACATGGCGGCGTTCACGTCCGCGCCGAGATTCTCCAGCTTGGCGGCGAGGTTGCCGACGACGGTGAGGGAGGTGTCGGAGTCTTTCGTGCCGACGCGTATCCACCAGTGCCGGGCGTGGCCGGGATCGTCCCGGCCGAGGAAGTACATGGGGTTCATCAACTCGATCTTGTCCGGCAGGTCGCTGTCGAGCCGCGCGTTCGCATGACCGGTGGCATGGCGCAGGCTGTAGAGGGTGAAGTGGCGCGCTTTGGTGGTGCCGTTGCCGAATTCGTTGTTCTCGCCCGAGGACAGGTCGAAAGCGTCGAAGGCGGGCACGTTCTTCTTGCGCGCGCCGACGTGGGTGAGGTAATCGGCCCATGTGAAGGTCGCGGTGTCGTTGTCGAAACGCAGCCATGGGTTCGCGGCCAGGTAGGCGCCGCGCTCTGCGTCCGACAGTGCCTTCAGGTACTTGCCCGCCGCCGGTCGCAGATAGGTGCGCAGCAGGTGGTCGGCGTAGTTGTCGGCGGTGAGCGCTCCGGACCCGTTGCGCCCTCGGAGATTCAGCGATGCCTGGTAAGCCGGAAAGGCTGTCGCGAGTTCCCGTGACACCGTCTGGTCGACCTGTTCACCGGACAGCGGCGGGTTGGCGCCCCAGTTCCATTCGTAGGCCATGTCGGCGTGCTCGAGGTCGGTGATCGGGCAGTAGCCTGCGCCGGCGAAGATGGCGTCGGAGGCGTCGGCCGCGCCGAGTTCGGTGAGGTAGGGGTGGTAGCGGTCGCTGTCCCCCGAGGCGCCCAGCAGCGCCGACATCGCGCCGCCCGCGCTCACACCGGTGGAGATGATCCAGTCGGTGTTGCCGGGCACCCGCCCGCTGTTGTGCCGCAGATACCGCACCGCCGCCTTCAGATCCACGATCGCCGCCGGAGCGACCCCGTAGTAGACGCCGTCGGAGCCGACCAGATCGCGCCCTCGCGCGCCCGGCTCGACGACCACATAACCGGCGGCCAGCGCGAGGTCGGGGTTGCTGGTGCGATTCGCGCCGTCACCGAATCCGCCCGATCCGCCGGGCGTTCCACCGCCGTCCGCCGCGCCGCTGGGTGGGGCCGCGCCGGACGGCAGGCCACCGGGCGTGCCGCCGGACTTGGTCACCGAGGACGACATGTATCCGCCGATGTTGTTGCTGAGCAGAATCGGTGCCCTGCTCGCGTCCACGGTGTTGCCGTCGATCTGGACCGGGACGCTGACGGTCAAGCTCTGGTATTGCTCGTCCACCGGTTTCGCGACGTAGACGATGCCCTTGTACTGGTGGTAGGTGATCCGCCGCTCGCCATCGGCGGTGGCGACCGCTTTGGCTTCGATGCTGTATTTCTCGGGGTCGAAGCGCAGGGCGTCCGAGTCGCCGGACTCCGTGTCGTGCTCCTGTCGCGAGTCGCACCCCGAGGCCACCAGTGGGGTCGCGGTCACCGCGGCCAGTGCCGCCAGCATCGTTCTGCGTCGCACGAGTATTCCTTTCGGGTCACGGAACCGGTCTTCATCAGGGCGCGTCACCGAGCGCCGCAGTTCGTCGTCCCAGCCGGGAAATATCTCGATGGGGACGCCGAACTGATCCAAGGCGCGGCCGGTGTGGTCGATGGGTCTTCGAGGCTGCGCGGACGGAAGGTAGGCGTCAGTTCTCCGGCGGGCGGTCGCCGCTCGGACCGGTCGAATCCGCGACGGCGGGATCGTGCTGCCATGTCACGCTCAGCTGGTCGCGCTCGCCGAACCGGACCAGGTGCCTCGCGAGCACGTCCTCGAGCCGCGCCAGGTCGTCGGCGGCCGCCTCGATCCGCAGATGCAGTTCGCCCTCCTGCACGGTGACCGTCGCGCGGCCGGAGTCCAAGTCGATCCAGCCCGACGAGGACTGCGCCGACCACTCGCCCCCGTTGCGCCGCCCCAGATGCGACACCAACTGCTTGCCGTACCGCTCCGGCCGATCGGTGCGAACCACCGCCCGGGACGAGCTGAACGAGCCGCCCGCGGTCACGACGTGGCCCCCGAGCGGGATCCGGCGTGCGGGACGACACGGGCACCCAGAACCTGCGAGATCATGACGCCACCAGCCTTCAGATCGCTCTGCATTTGCGTGGATCTGTCGCCGATGGCGAGCGCGACCCGTCGACAGGACATCGGGCAGCGTCGACGCAGCGACGATATGGTCAGCACTACCCTGGCCGCTGCTGTTCACACACCGCGTCGACTCCGGTAGCGAACCCGCAGCACATGCCGACCCGGCTACGTAGACTTCCGGCGTGACCGATCTCGCGGACTTCGCCCGGCTGATCACTGGCGACCACGGCCTCTGCGTGGTCTCCACCCTGCGAGCCGACCGCACGATGCAATCGTCCGTCGTCAACGCGGGTGTGTTGCGGCATCCGGCGACCGGTGCGGACGTGGTGGGCATGGTGGTGCGCGGCGATGCCCGCAAATTGGACAATCTGCGTGCCCGGCCGCGTGCCACGGTCGTGATTCGCGTCGGTTGGGAATGGGCCGCCGTCGAGGGGCCGGTGTGGGTCGTCGGTCCCGACGACCCGGCCCCGGACGTCGATGCCGAGCGGTTGCGGCTTCTGCTGCGCGAGGTGTTCACCGCGGCCGGTGGCGTGCACGAGGATTGGGCCGAGTACGACAGAGTGATGGCCGCGGAGCGCCGGGCAGTGGTTTTGGTCCTGCCGGATCGTGTCTACGGCAACGGCTGAGATCTCCCGCTGCCGCCCGCGAACCGGCCGACGAGCCCGGGTTCGATCGGAGTCTCGGCTCGGTGCCAGTCGGCTTGGTGCGGCGTTCGGATCAAGTCGAGCGGAGTTTCTTCGCCCAGGTATCCGGGCGACCGGGGGTGGCTCGCCGGTACGCTACGCGTGGGGCGCGACGTCCAGGACGTACTCGAGGTCCCTGATTTCGTCGGCGGTCTCCGGTGCGCAAGAGATGACGACGCGATCCGCGCCGCAGAGTTCGACGACCTCGGCGTCGTCGGTTCGCAGCCAGTCGAGAAACTTCCCCCGCACACCTCTCGGTGTCGCACTCTCGCCGCGCAGGGAGGGGTCGAGGCGGACGAGGTAGGTGCGGTGTAGCACCGGCATGGCGCTCTCCTTCGATCGTCCGGGCCGTAGCCGATGCGGCGGTTCGCGCCGCGTTCGGGTGCTCGTGCATGTGCGATGGTCGCTGTGCGAGCGTCATACCCGGCTTGGGCGACCGCACGCGATGTCGAGGGATATTCGCGGCGGAACTCGTCGGGGGCGAGTGAGAACAGGACAGCGGCTTGCGGGTTCCGGTCACCGGTGCGGCTCCGAGGCGCACGCGGCCCGCAAGGTGGCGGCCAGGCATGGGACGAGCGCCGGCGGCTGCGCACGCGGCGAACTCCGGTCTGTTGAGGTGGTTCACTGGTTATGGGACGGGTAGTTCGGTATCAACCGCAACCCTCGCGATCAGCGACTGGCACCACGGTCGAGGTTCCATCAGGGCAGTTGCTGTCGGCGGTGGTATGCGGGGTATGTCCACACGGCGAGGACGACGGATCATGGCTGAGTTGAGCGAGGGTGTGTATCGGATCGTCAACGTCGGCACGGGTCATGTGCTGGCGCTCGACAGCGCTGACCAGGTCACGGTTGTGGGGGAGGCAAGTGTGGAGGACGGCTGGCAGCATTGGCTGTTGTCGAGCGCGCCGGAATTCGGCGGAGGGATCTGGTACATCACCAACGGGCGCACCGGGACCCGGCTCGGACTCGGCGACGGTCTGGTGTCCGAGGGGGTTCATGTCGAATGCAGCGGGACGCCGATGGGATGGCAGATCAGCACCGACGAAGCCCATCCCGCCTGCTACCGTATCGCCGTTTGGCCCGCCGCCGAGTTCGTTCTGGCCCTGCCGGGCAATGAGCCCGGCACCGAGCAGATCGGGTTGACGCGCTACGCGGCCACCAGCGATATCCAGCAGTGGCAGTTCCACCGGCCATGACCAGGTCCGATATACGGATATCCCGCGGCACCCGCGGGCTGGGGCGCCCCGACGAGCGTGGCAGCAGGACCCGGTCGGAGGGCCGGCGATCTCGAACCCGTGACGAGGTGGGGGAGCATCCCGCGCCGCCGGTGGTTGTGCGGCGGTCGGCCGGGCCGCCCGTGTCGCTATGGCGCGACGGGGCGGTGCTGTTCGATGAGCATTCGCGCCATGAGCTTGGCGCGGTGGGCGGCCAGCAGATCTCCCTCGGCGGCGGAGATGATCGAGCCCTTCATCAGGATGTGCCAGGACCGGGCGAAATCGTCCGGGTCGCACAGTCCCGCCGCCTCGGCCCGGCCGCGCACGATGGCCCGGATATTGTCCAGGTATCCGATGCTGGCCTGCCCGGCCGGATGCGCGGCTCCGAGTTCGAGCAGCACGTTGATGAACGAGCAGCCGTCGAAATCCTCCCGTTTCTGGAACCAGTCGTGGAAGACGTCGAAAATCGCCAGCAACTGTTCTTCGGGTGTGTTGCCACGCGCCCGCGACTGGGTTTCGACCAAGCCGAGCGTCCACAGTTGCTCGCGACGCTGCAGCACGGCGAGCACGAGATCGTCCTTGGACGGAAAATGCCTGTACAGCGTTGCCTTGGCCACACCGGACAGCGCGATCACTTCGTCGGTGCCCACCGCTCGGATACCGCGGCGCGTGAACAACGCGTAGGCGGTGCTGAGGATTCGCTCGCGCGCGGGTGCGGCGGATGCGGTGCGTGGAAGGTTCGGCGTTTCCATCTCCCTGTCACCATAGCGCTGTACAGACAGGCCTGTCTCTGTTAGTAAAGAGAGACAGGTCTGTCTTGAGGAATGCAGGATGGGCCCGAATTGAGCGCCCTAGGCGCGAAACGAATCGAGTGTGCCCATATGAGCACAGCACTGCACGGTCTCAGCAACCCCACCCAACCACCGGCCGATGAGCCGGAAGGCACCCTCCCCGGACTGAACGCGACCGTCGAACGTCGGGGCAACGCGGCCATCGTCCATGTTCACGGCGAGGTCGACGCCTACACTCTGCCGACGTGGCGCAAACTGCTGCGGGAGGTTGTCACAGCGACCGCGGCGCCGGGCCCCATCGTGATCGACACCGGCGGCCTCGGCTTCATGGCCTGCCGTTCCATGCTGGCCTTGGCCGAGGAGGCCGAGGCGTGCAGGCTCCGGGATGTCCGGCTGTGCGTGGTCGGCAGTCCATTGGTGGTGACCCGTATCGTGGCCCTCCTCGACCTCGACGCTCTCCAGCCCATCTACGCCTGCGTCGAGGACGCCCTGGCCGGCTCCGTGCCGAGCGGGGGCTCCTTGGGAGGTCGGGTCGCGGGATAGCGCGGGAGCCGGATCATGCTGAGTCCCGGCGGGCCGATGGCTCGCCGGGACTCAGCGCGATGGGGGTCGATAGCTGTCGCCACCCGTGCCGGGCAAGAGAAGTTGCCTGCCAATAGCTTTGGATCGTCGAAGACTCGGGCCGGGGGATAACGCGCGCTGCAGTCCGGCGCTGAGCGAGGACTGGCGTGCGAGCGTGTGGGCCCCGACAAGGACCCCGCCGTCGATCACGGCACGATCCACGCCACACCCGGCGACTGGTGGACGGTGTTCGCTCAATCGCCGGAGGTGTTCCGGCACGCCGTGCGCGGTTTCGGCGTCTACCGCAACGCAACCCTCGATCCGGCATTGCGCGAATTGGGCCAGAGCCGGGCCGGTTACGCCCGCGGAAGTCAATTCGTCTTCTCCCAGCACTGCAAGCAGATGCGCTCGCTCGGCGTCCCCGAAGCGAAGATCGCGGCGATCCCGCACTGGCAGATCAGCGACTGCTTCTCTGTGCTCGAACGGGCCGTGCTCGCCTACATCACCACCCTCTACGACATGCATGCCACGATCTGCCGTGCGCTGCGTCTGGAATACGACGACCGGCCCGAACCGGTGGAGGAAGTGCGCCTGCCCGAAGGTGTGCAGGCCCGGGACCTTTCCGCGGATCTGTCCGGTACCGGCTAGGCGGAGGGCGACTCGGGCCTGTTTCCTCCGGCTTCGCGTCGGTGCGTGACATTCGCTGGTCACCCGGCGGCATCCCCCGCTCCGGTGGATCGGATCGCGTCCGCGAGCGTGTGCAGGGCCGCGGTGAGTGCGGCGCGTTGATCGGCGGGTAGCCGATCGGTGAGCGTGGTCTCGTGGTCCAGCAGGGCGGGCACGACTCGCTCGGTGAGGCGGTGGCCTTCCGGGGTGAGGGTGACCAGTACACCGCGCCGGGTGGCCGAGGTGGGTGCCCGGGTGATCAATCCGGCCGTTTGCGCGCGCGTCAGACGCTGGGAGATGGCGCCTGCGGTGACGAGGCTGCGGGCGGCGATCTGGCGGGTGGTCAGCTGGTAGGGCGGGCCGGACCGGCGCAGGGTGCTGAGCAGGTCGAGAGTGGATTCATCGATGCCCAAACGCTGGAGGGTGCGCTGCCGTTCGTCGGTGAGCAGCTTGGCGACTCGCCACAGCGGGGTGAGTATCTCGATCGATTCGGTTCGCGCGCCGGGCAGCTCCCGGCGCCATGCCGCGGCTATCTGAGTGGGGGACGGTATCTCGTCCCGCAGTTCGTGCGTCATTGCCGGAAGTGTCTCCTCTCGGTACATTTAGCGCTAAATATACCGAGAGGAGAAGAGAATGCGCGGAACGGTCGTCATCACCGGTGCGAGCGGGGGGATCGGGCGCCGAGTGGCGCAGCGATTCGCCGAAGGCGGTGCGGAGGTGGTGATCACCGGGCGCTCGCAGCAGCGGCTCCAGCAGACGGCATGTGAGCTCGGGGTGCGGGGGATCGTGTGCGATGCCGCGGTTCCATCGGCGGTGCAGCGGTTCGCCGAGTCGGTCGGGCCGGAAGTCGATGTGCTGGTGAACATGGCGGGCGGAAACACCGATCTCGCCGGCGGGGGTGCCGAAGAAGTGTCGTTGGAGGAGCTGGCCGCGCAGTGGCAGGCGAACCTGTCGACGAATTTGCTGAGCGCGGTGCTGACCACTTCGGCGCTGCGCGAGCGGTTGCGGCCCGGCGGGGCGGTGATCAATGTCGGCTCGATCGGCGCGGAATACGCTGCGGGCTCCTACGGCGCCGCGAAGGCGGCGTTGGCGGCATGGTCGGCGGGATTGTCGGCGCAGCTGGCGCCGCGAGGCGTCACGGTGAACACGGTCGCCCCGGGGTATATCGAGAACACCGATTTCTTCCAGGGGCAGTTGAGCGAGCAACGACGCGCGTGGTTGATCGACTCCACGCACGACAAACGCGCGGGCGATCCGGACGATGTCGCCGGGTTGATCGAATTCCTGGCGTCGCCGCACGCCCGGCACATCACGGGGCAGACGATCCATGTCAACGGCGGTGCGCACACGACCAGATGATCGTCGGCCTACGGGTCGTTGGTTCTGCCGCCCAGGTCCCACGGTGATGCTGAACCGTTGCTGCCGTAAGACTCTCGGTGCGGATCGACGAGATCCCTCATGCCCGGCCGGAACCGGCCAGCAGATCCCAGCGCTCCGTGAGAATGCCGTGGCGCAGAGTATCCGTGGCGGTGAGCACCGGCCCGGCCTGCACACCGGGCCGGTGCGCAGCGGTTGTGTTCGCGCTGATCGCAATCCTGTGCGTTAGCGCGTGTACGCGATTGGATCAGCTACACCGGCGTTCGCTGCCTGAGAGGAGCCGCCGCCGCCTCGATCGGAGACATGTCGGCCTCGGAATGCCGAGAGCGGCGCGACCGAGGCGCCGGTCTTCGACAGCGCCGACCCGGGAACAGGAAGATCCTCAGACCAGGAGCACCACATGACAGCGCAGGCCACCGCCGCGACTCCGACCGACGCCTTCGTCGCCGACTGGCAGGACTGGCACCGCGCGCAGGAGTCGAGACTTGCCGACCCGCACGGATTCCTGGCCATCACCGCGCTGCACTGGCTCACCGAAGAGCCACAACGATTCCCCGACGCGCCGGGCGCTTGGTCCACCGGTGCCGATGGCGTCACAGTGGTTCTCGATGACGGTGACGAGCTGGCGGTCGACGGGGTATCGGTGCGCGGTCGGCATGTCTTCGGCGCCATCCCCGAACGCGGTGGCCTGAACGCCGTGTGGGGTGACGCGGTGATCGAGGTCGCCAAGCGCGGCGGGTACGACATCGTTCGCCCGCGGCATCCGGACAACCCGCTGCGCACGGCGTTTCACGGCACGCCCGCCTACGCGCCGCACCCGAAGTGGGTGGTCACCGGCCGCTATGTCGCCTTCCCCGAGCCGCGGCCGACCACGGTCGGCGCCGCTGTCGAAGGACTCGAACACGTTTATGACGCGCCGGGGCAGGTGGAGTTCGAGCTGGACGGCCGTGCGCTGCGCCTGACCGCGTTCCCCGGCAAGGATCCCGGCAGTCTGACCGTCCTGTTCACCGACGAGACCTCGGGAGTCACCACTTACGCCGCCAATCGCGTCCTGCACCTGTCCCCGCCCGGCGACGACGGATCTGTGCAGCTGGACTTCAACCGGTCCGCGAACCTGCCGTGCGCCTACACCGACCTGGCGACCTGCCCGTTGCCGCCGGCGGAGAACCGCCTGCCGGTCGCGATCGAAGCCGGTGCGAAGCTCCCGTACGAGCGCGGCGGAACCCGATGAGCGACACAACACCTGGGATCAGGACGTTGTCGTTCCTGACACCGGGCAACTACCCCGACGACGATCCCTACGCGGGGCTCGAGGACACGCTGCGGCTGTTCGAGTACGGCGAGAGTCTCGGCTTCGACGGTGCGTGGATCCGGCAGCGTCATCTCGAGCACGGCGTCGGGTCGGCCGCGGTGTTCCTGGCCGCCGCCGGTCAGCGCACCAGCCGAATCCAGTTGGGCACGGCCGTGATTCCCATCGGTTACGAGAGCCCGTTTCGGCTGGCCGAGGATCTGTCACTGGCCGACGTGCTGTCGCGGGGCCGGTTGCAAGCCGGCTTCAGCGCGGGCACGCCGCCGCATGCCGACTTGATCGGCGACCTGGTCTTCGACGGAGACTGGCGCTCCTACGATCTGTCCTACGGACGGATCACCAGGCTGATCGAGAACCTGCGCGGTGACTTTCTCGGTGCCGCGGGCACGGTGATCCACTCGCCGGGCAACACCCAGCGTCCCCGGCTGCAGCCGCACAATCCCGGCTTGATCGATCGGCTCTGGTACGGCGGGGCGAGCATCCGTTCGGTCCGCTGGGCGGGGGAGAGCGGGCTGAATCTGCTGACGGGGAACATCGTCTTCGGCGACCGCAGCGACGATTTCAGCACCACCCAATCGAGCTTGCTCGACGAGTACCGCCGACTGGTGGATCCGGCCCGGCCCGCCCGGGTCGCGGTAGGGCGGGTGATCGTCCCGTTCGACAGCGCCGACCGCGCGACTCGCGAGCGGTATCGGCAGTACGCGGCGAGCAGGTACGAGCGCACCCTGTCGCCACAAGGGGAGCGGCGTGTCCTGTTCGCCCCGGACCTGGTCGGCCCCGCCGAGGAGATCATCGACCGGCTGCGGGCCGATCCGGTGCTCGCGCAGACGTCGGAGCTGCGGCTGGAGCTGCCCTACGAGTTCCACCGTGCCGACTACGAACAGATCTTGCACGACACCGTGGAGCTGATCGCCCCGGCCCTTGGGCATCGGCCCGCGCCGATCCGCTCCGGCGCCGAGCACGACACCGGTGAGGTGGCCGCGCCCGCTTGATCCCAGCGGCGCCGGTCGCTTCAGGCAGTGCCGAGTGCGGCGGCGAACCCGGGCCACGAGCTGTGCAGGTCTTCCTGCCAGTACGACCAGGAATGGGTGCCGTTGCCGCGCAGCTCGAAGGTGGCGGGAATGGCCAGTTGATCCAGCCTTTCGCGCAGCTGACGGGTGCAGCGTTCGGCGAATGTCTCCAGGGCGCCGCCGATGAGGAGCTGGTCGATCAGCTTGCCGGGGCTGTGCTCGATCCCGGCACTGTCGAGAGTGTCGTACGGACCGGGCGCGCCGGTCCCGCTCGCGACATAGATCGCGGTACCGCGCAGCTCGTCCGCGTGCAGATACGGGTCGTTGGCCGCCCACGCGGGATCCGTCGGCGGACCCCACATGTTCACCACGTTGCCGCGGCGCCCACCCACCACCGCGCTCACGATCACTTGACCTTGCGGATCGCTGGTGCGCACACACCCGGAATACGAGCCGATGGCTCGATACAACCCCGGTGCGGCCAAGGCCAGCTGGAACACCGACGTGCCCGCCATCGAGATGCCCGCGATCGCGTTCGCCCCGCTGCCCCCGAATTCCGCGTCCACGATCGGCGGCAGTTCACGAGTCAGGAACGTGGCCCACCGCTGCCGCCCCAGCATCGGATCATCCGCACGCCAGTCCGTGAAATAGGAACTTGCGCCGCCGAACGGGATCACCACGTTGACTTGCTTGTCCCGGAAGAACTCCACCACATCCGTGCGGCTGAGCCAGTTCCCGTCAGCCCCGCCGTCGATCCCGTTCAGCAGGTACAGGGTGGGCGCAGGCGCCGATCTGTCGGCGGCAGGCAGGACACGGACGGTCACCTCGTTCGCCATCGCGGCGGAGTGGACCGTCAGCTCGACCAACCGTCCCGGGCCGGACGTCGTACCGGCGATATGCGGTCGATCGGGGGGCATGCCGATCGGTGACGGGAGTTCCGTTTGGGCGCTCACCGGTCCGGCCGCACCGGTCGCGAACCCGAGGACAACGATGCTCAGCGCCGCCACCAGCCGCGCGGTCCGCGCCGCGCCACGGGGATAGGACGGCGGGGCAGGAGAATTCACACACGGCCTTCCTGGGGAGGCTGGACGAAACAGGCCCACGGTAGGCCGCGGATGCCTCGGCGGGCAAGGCGGCGTCGCGCTTGTTGGGGGCGATGGCCACTGCGCCCGCGGCGTCGCTGGGAACGGCCACAAAACGCCATGGTCTGGACCGAGCCACGAACGCCGCCGCCGAGAGCCACGGTCAGTGGTCGGTGATCCAGGTGTCGGTGAACGCCGCCTCCGTGGCCAGCATGTCGAGTAGCCGGGTCACGATGGCTGCCTCGATCTTCCTGCCGAACAACGGGATACCGACTTCGGCGGCACCGGCCACCACCGCCTCGGCCGCTGTGTCGCTCTCGGTGAGCCGGACGGTGCCACTCACCTGGGCGGGCACACCTTCGACGCGGGCCTCGAAACTGCCGCCCTCGCGGGTGTAGGTCTCGCAGCGGGTGATGACCAGGCCCTCGGGCCGCACCGCGGTGATGGCGCTGGGCAGCTCCGCCGCCGGAACGGTCTGCACCATCCGCACGTGCAGGCGGTCCTCGGCGGCGTCGAACTCGACGAGCTGTGCGTCGGCCCCGCCGACCTCCTCGATGCGTTCTTTCCAGTACTGCTCGTCGGCCAGCGCCGCACGAAGCGCGTCGGCCGAATGGGAGTAGGTGGCCGTATACGCCAAGGGGGTCGCCATACCGGCACACGCTACCTGCTGCCACGCCCTTCGCCGCCGGTGAACCGCCGACGCCGCCGCGCCGGAAACCCGCTGGGAAACAAAAGGTTCGGCAGCAGGCCGCCACCAGATCGGTGTCCGTGATCCGGTCGAGGACAAGAGTGATCGCGATCAACCGGTACCGCCGGGGCAGTCCGGCGTAATCATCGAAAACCGGACGTGATCTCATCGGCTGCCGGCGGCGACAGTCTTTCAGGGGAGACGCATCAGCTGCCGGGAAAGCGTGAACAGACGGCGGGCGAGTTTGATGACCGGGATGCCCAGCGGAATCAGGATGATCGTCACGCACAGCACCGCGCCGACGAGCCACAGCACAGCGGCGACCAGCCCCAGAACCGTGCCGAGCACGGCCGTGAGGATCCCCAGTATCGGACCGAGTAGACCCTGTAGTAGTCGCATGATGACCTTCCGGTTTCCATTCTGCGCTTCTCGGGGCCTGTGCGCATCAGCCGATTCCGACCGGCGAGTCCGAACGTACCGTGAGTCACTCCCGTGTCGTCGCGCCTCGGACGACTGCATCCGCTGCGCGGTACCGTCCCTGGTATGAGCCGAGCGATCGTGGAGCTGTCCCATCCTGTCTCGGACGGCATGCTCATCGATCCGACCCTGCCCGCACCGCGTGTCACGACGGCTGTGGCACGTGACCGATCGCCGCTGATCGACATGAGCTACCACATCGCGCGCGTGGATATGGTCGGCCCCACGGGCACCTACATCGACGCGCCTTTCCATTTCCACGCCGGCGGCGCCGACATCGCCGAGCTGCCGTTGGAGCGGTTGTTCAACGTGCCGATCGTGATGATCCGCGCGTCGGGCCGCCGCGCGGTGGGGCCGGACGTGCTGGGCGATCCCGCGCGCTTGTGGGGCAAAGCGGTGCTCGTGCACACCGGTTGGTCGGGGAAATGGGGATCGTCCGCGTATCGAGGGCCCGGCCATCCCTTCCTGGTCGGGGAGGTCGCCGAGGCGCTGGTCGCCGCCAATGCGGCACTGGTGGGAATCGACTCGTCCGACGTCGACGACACGTCCTTGCCGACGCGGCCATGCCACCACACGCTGCTCGGTGCGGGCATTCCGATCATCGAGCAGATGACGAATCTGGACGCGGTCCCCGACACCGGCGCCAGGCTGGTCGCGCTGCCCGCCCCGGTGCGCGGGACGGGCTCGTTCCCGCTGCGCGCCGTGGCATGGACCGAGCACGGCGCAGTGGGCGACTGAGGGACCTTTCGATTCGGTATCCGTCGACCCGATTGCGCACCCCGAATCGCCTTCTACAGCCGGGAACCTCGAGGCCGGAACGGCGGGACCGCCGGATCGTCGCCGAAGATGTCCGGGAGGTCGCGCTCGACGCTGTCGGGGAATCGGGCGGGCCTCCTGGCAGACTGGACGACACCAGCCGGCTGGAACTACACAGCATCGGAGTCGTACGCGCGGGCATTGCCCCGGCAGCCCAAGGACATCCTGAATTCTGAGGGGACAGGCAATCGGCGATGCCGTTGCCCCCCTTCGAGCGCCTCCGATACGTGCTGCTGCTCGGTAACAAGGCACGCGATTGGAGCGGGTGAACTGTTCGGGTTCGGGCCCGCCCCGGCGGCCGGTGCCTCTTCGACCCGGTACCGGGATGGCTAACCGAGCTCGTTGTGACCCGGGCCGGGTCGGAGGACGGCTCCGCCCGAAGTGTAGGCCGATCGGCTGATACCGGCGGCCCCGGCCTCCGTGTCAGGCTTCTCTCGGCGCGGCCACCGCGACTCGAAAACGAATCATGCTGCGGCCATGAGTTTTTCACGGGGACTTCAAGGAGTATCGCATGCTGATTCGGGGCAGCGAATTGACCATTGACGACGTCTACGACATCGCCGTCGAGCGAGAGCCGGTGGAACTCGACGCCGATCAGCTCGCGATGGTCGACGCCACGCATCGACGGATCCAGCGATGGGGCGCCGAAGGGCATCCGATCTACGGGGTCACCACGGGGTTCGGCGAGATGGTCACCAGAAGCATCCCACCGCAGTTCGAGACGGCGCTGCAGGGCAACCTCCTGCGTAGCCACGCGGCCGGTGGCGGCCCGCTGTTCGAGGACACGACGGTGCGGGCCATCTCGGTCACCCGGCTCAACTGCCTGATGCGAGGCTACTCAGGGGTTCGCCCCGAGACGCTCACGTTGATGGCCGACCTGCTCAACGCCGGTATCCATCCGCTGGTCCCGCAACAGGGATCACTCGGCGCCAGTGGTGACCTTGCCCCGCTGGCGCATCTGGCGATCTCGCTCATCGGTGCCGGGCAGGTCCGCCGGAACGGAGTGATCCACTCTGCTGCCGAGGCACTGGCCGATGCCGGTCTGCGGCCGACGCGCTTGGGATACAAAGAGGGGCTTGCGCTGATCAACGGCACCTCCGCGATGACCGGCGTTGCCTCGGTTTCACTCGTCCGGGCACGTCGCCTGCTGCGGGTGGCGCTCTGGGCCTCGGCCACGTTCCTGCAGGTGATGCAGGGATCGACCGGGGCATTCGAGCCGCGCGGTCACGAGCTGAAGAATCACGCTGGGCAGTGTGAGGTGGCCGAGGTGGTCCTCGGGCTGCTCGGTGGCAGTGAGCTCACCCGCGACCACGGTGAGGTGATGCGGCTCATCCAGGCGGAGGCGGCGAACTCCGGGCGGGTGACCAAGGTTCACGACTATCTCCAGGACGCGTACACCTTGCGGTGCATTCCCCAGATCGTCGGTCCCATCGTCGACACTCTCGAATATTGCCGGCGCCTGGTGGAGGAAGAACTGAATTCGTGCAACGACAACCCGCTCATCTTCGATTCGCCCGAGACCATTTTCCACGGCGGCAATTTCCACGGCCAGTATGTCGCCATGGCATGCGATTTCCTCAATGTTGCCGTGTGTGAAATCGGGGTGCTGGCCGAGCGGCAGGTGAACCGGATCCTCGATCCCCACCTCAACCGTTCCTATCCGGCGTTCCTGGCCTTCGGCGACGAGGGGCTGAACTCCGGTCTGCAGGGCTCACAGTATCTGGCCACCAGCATCGCCTCGGAGAACCTGGACCTCGCGGCTCCGGCGTCGGTCAAGTCGATCCCGTCGAACGGGCAGAACCAGGACGTGGTGAGCATGGGCCTGATCGCCGCCCGGAAGTCTTGCACGCTCGTCGACAACGTGTACACGATCGTCTCGGTGCTCGTCGCGGCCTGTTATCAGGCCGCGACGATGGTGGGTATCGAGAAGTTCAGTCCCGGTACCCGGGGTCTGCTCGAGCACCTCGAACAGGCGACCCCGGCCTTCCGCGACGACGAGGGTATCGCCTCGGAGTTCCTGGCCACGGTTCGCCGGACGGTTCTCGACCCGGGCGTGGACGATCTGCTTCCGTCGTTGCCGAGTCGTGCAGGTTCCCGTCGTCTCCCCGCCTTCGCGCCGGTGCAGTGACGAGGTCAGAGATGGCACGGATGCGCTCGGTGTTCATTCCGGAGTACGTGCGCGCACACGCGGCGACCCATCCCGATGCTCCGGCTGTCGGCGAGCTTACCTACGGCCGCCTGGACGCCTGGACGGATCAGGTCGTCGGCACCTTGCTCGATTGGGGCATCCGGCCCGGGGAGCGAGTGGCCACCCGGCTGGGGGTCGGCCCCGAGTTCGTCGTGGTATTCCTCGCGCTGATGCGGGCCGGTGCTGTCACGGTGCCGCTGGCAGTGACGTCGACCGGATGGGACCGGGAGGTCATGACCGACTCGCCCCCGGGAATTGTCGTCGTCTCCGCCGACTGCCCGCCCTGGTCCACCGGGTGGGCCGCATCCGAGGATCGGCGCCCGCTCCCGCCGTTCGACCCCTCGCGCCTCGCCCAGAATGCTTCGCGGGACAACCATGTTCGGCCACCCGAGTTCGATCTGGACGCTCCCTGCTATACGGTCTTCACCTCGGGCTCGACCGGGCGACCGAAGGCCGTCACACAGTCCCATCGGGCCTTCACCGATCTGGTCTGCTGGATGGTCCGGGAATTCCGGTTGGCGCCTGCGGTGAAATGGGCCCAGTGGGCCTCGACCCACTACGACGCGAGCCTCTGCGAGATCGCTGCAACGCTCGTCGCCGGCGGCACTGTCGTTCCCCTGCCGGACGAGGTCAAATACGACGCACGCCTGCTCGTGAATTTTCTGGCCGAGGAGGATGTGCACGTTCTGCAAACCGTTCCGAGTTTCGCGCGCGAAATCGTCCATGCCCTCGACAACGACAGCGCGTCGAGTGGACTGCCGCCACTGTCGTGTCTGCTCCTGACAGGTGAACCGCTGCCGGGAGACCTAGCGGCCGCGCTGCGGGTGCACCTGCCGGCCACTCGGCTGATCAATCTGTACGGGCCTACCGAGACCATCCTGGCGACGTGGATGGAGGTGCCGGAGGCGCGATGGTCGGAGACCGTGCCGGTCGGCCGCGCGATTCCCGGGTATCGCGTCTTCGTCGTCAACGGCGACGACCGGCTCTGCGACGACGGCTCCGTCGGCGAGATCGTGATCTGCGCGCCGTCTCTCCCCGATGGTTACACCGCAGGCGCCGATGCGGACGGCGCGGCGAGGTTTGGCCCCTTGACCCTGCCCGGCGCGGCGGAGTCCCTGCGGTGCTACCGGACCGGCGATCTGGGCCGGTGGCGCACCGACGGCCTTCTCGAATGGTGTGGTCGCGCGGATCGCCAGATCAAACTCCGCGGGACGCGCGTGGAGCCGGCGGAGATCGAATCCGCGGCGATCGAGCACCCGGCCGTCATCGACTGCGTCGTGGTCGGAATTGCGGGCGCCGATGGGCTGGTGGATTTCCTGGCCGCCTATGTCGCCGTAGGGGAGAATTCGCTGTCGGCCGGGGATATTCGCGAACACCTGCGCCGTCGACTCGACTCGGATCTCATGCCGTCGAAATTTGTCGTACTACCGGCACTGCCGCGCAACAGCGGAGGAAAGGTGGATTTCGCGCGGCTCCAGCGCCCGGCACACTGATCGAGGAGGACAGTCGTGGACCTGGACCGGACCGAATCGATTTCGCCACTTCGTGGCTACTCGCCGCATATGGGTCCCGAGATCAGTGCGTTCCTCGCAGACACCGTGCGGGAACTCCGCGGATCGGGCACCGGACCCGGCCGGTGGTCCCCTCCGGTGCGAGCGTTCGCCGACTTGCTGTGGCGCGACCCGGTCGTGCACATGTACACGCTGGCCATGCTCGACGAGGTGCCGGAGCCGCACCGCACGGTCTCCGACATCCCCGAGCTGGTCCGAGCACTGGACCTGCTGTCGACGCGCGCTCCGGAATACAATCCGGACCCCGGGCGGTCGAACTTCTTCCCGGTCTCGACGCTGTTCGTGCACATGATGGAGACGCCGGCAGGCCGGGTGCTCTACCGCAACACCGCGTTCAACGACGGATTGCGGCGAATCCTCGCGAGCTGGTGCGCGCACCTCGACTCCCCGGAATCACGCGATGTGCTGCATACCGGCGACAACGGGTGGTTGTGCGCATCCTCGTACGAGCGGAACAACCTGCACGACTACATCATTCCCGACCCTGCGGATCCACACTGGGGCTTCGCGTCGTTCAACGACTTCTTCCACAGGCAGATCCGGACTGACAGGCGCCCCGTCGCCGCGCCGCACGACTCGCGAGTGATCGTGTCCCCCAACGACGGCACGCTCTACAAGGTGGCCCAGGACGTCAGGGGCTTCGATCGGTTCTGGATCAAGTGCCAGCCCTACTCGATCTATCACATGCTCAACGGTGACCGCATTTCACGAAAGTTCGAGGGAGGGACCGTATTGCAGAGCTTTCTCGACGGCCGGAACTACCATCGCTTCTGGTCGCCGGTCGCGGGAACCGTGACCAGGATCGAGACCGTCGCCGGTCTGATGTTCAGTAGTGTCGATGCTCTCCGGGGTGACACGACCGCAGGCACGTACTCCCAGGCCTACATGTCGTGTGTGAACACCAGAACCATCTTCACCATCAATGCCGAGCATCCGGGCATCGGGACATTCTGCCTGGTGGCCATTGGTATCTCCGAAATATCGTCCATCTCGATGTCCGTCGAGGTGGGCAGCACAGTGCGCAAGGGCGCAGAACTCGGGTATTTCAGCTACGGTGGAAGCAGCGTGTGCCTGGTCTTCCGTCCCGGTGCGATCCGCGAATTCACCATCGATACCGATCTCACCGGCACCGAGCTCGGTGTTCGGGGGATCGCGTTGCGGGCCGGCCAGGGAATCGCGGTGCACTAGTGCCAGAAGGTTCTCCGCGGATCCGTGCCCGCCGCGTGAGTTGGCGACGGATTCGGCGAACAAAGGTATGATGTCGGCCACCACGTCGCCCAGCGTCGAGGGGCCGGGCAGGAGTCGGTAACCGCCGCATCGGCCGGAGCGATCCGCAGTGGTGCTTTCGCCGGCTTGACGGAGTCCAAGGGCACCCATTGTCGGACAGTGAGTGACGTGGCCGTTGACCACCGGTGGAGTGCGCGTATTCGATCGCTGCGCTATTCGTCGACGGTGTCGCCCAAGATCCTTGCCGACGTGTTGATCGCGGTATAGCGGTTGAGTCGTGGCGGCGAGCTCTCGGTCTGCGAGGGAAATCGGGTTGTCGGGACTGATGGTCCGGGTCCAGGATGACGTGGTGGGTGATGCTCCCGTCGATGGTCGTGCCGGGATCCACGCGGCATTGGTTGAGCGCCTGATCAGGACCCAGTTTTCCGCAGTGGGGCGATCTGCTGGTTGCGCCGGTGCCGGTCGAAGGCTGGGACAACCGCACCTACCGATTAGGCGCGGACATGGCGGTGCGGCTGCCGACAACGGCTACCTATGCGCCGGCGGTGGCGAAGGAAAGCGTCTGGTTGCCTCGGCTGGCACCGATGCTGCCGGTCGCGATCCCCACGGTGCTCGCGGTCGGAGTTCCGGGCCATGGATATGCGTTCTCGTGGTCGGTACGTGATTGGCTGCCCGGCGATACGGCCGACAGGGCTGCTATCGGCGACATGACCGAGTTCGCTGCCGACGTCGCGGACTTCATTCGCGCGCTGCAGCGATGCGATGTCAGCGCCGCCCCTCTCGCCGGCGCGCAGAGCTTCTACCGCGGTAGCCACCCAGCGCATTACCACGAGCAGACCCGGCGCTGCCTACAGGTGTTGTCCGGACGTATCGACGTTCGACGGGCTACCGAGGTTTGGGAGTCCGCTCTGGCGGCAGAATGGAACGGGACTCCGGTGTGGTTCCATGGTGACATCGCTGCCGGCAATCTCTTGGTAGCCGAGGGGAGATTGACGGCTGTCATCGACTTCGGGACTTGCGGTGTCGGGGACCCTGCCTGCGATCTGGTCCTTGCCTGGACGATGCTGTCCGCAGGCAGCCGCGCGACGTTTCGCCGAGTACTTGCTCACGATGATGCCACATGGACACGGGCGCGGGGCTGGGCGCTGTGGAAGGCCCTGCTCACCTTGATCGAGGCCGCAGACCACGATCCCGACCGGGAGATCGCCAGTTTTCGGGTGATCAACGAGGTCCTGGCCGACGATCTGTAGTCGGCCGCGGGGATGCTGTGCCGATGGGCGGAGTGCGCACCTCGAACGCCTTCTACCGCCGAGGATCTCGAGGCCGGAACGGCGGGACCGCCAGATCGTGGCCGAAGATGTCCGGGAGGTCGCGCTCGACGCTGTCGGGGAATCGGGCGGGCCGCTTCTCCAGGAAGGCCGCCACGCCTTCCCTGGCGTCGGCGGCGGCGCCTCGGTGGTAGATGCCGCGAGATTCGATGCGGTGGGCGATCATCGGGTGCTCGGCTCCGAGGTTACGCCACAGCATCTGCCGCGACAGCGCCACCGACACGGGCGCGGAATGTTCGGTAACTCGGTGGGCGAGCGCGCGAGCCTCGTCGAGCAGCGTGTCCGCGGGATGCAGCGCGGAGAACAACCCCGCGTCGAGCGCTTCGCCCGCCTCGACGAGACGGCCCGAGTACACCCAGTCCAGCGCGGTCTGCATCGGCACCAGGCGGGGCAGGAACCAACTGGAACAGGACTCGGGAACGATGCCGCGGCGGTTGAAGACGAACCCGATGCGGGCGTTGTCGACGGCCAGCCGGAAGTCCGCCGCGAGCGTCATGGTGATGCCGACGCCGACGGCGGGTCCGTTGACGGCGGCGATGACGGGTTTGCGGGATTCGAACATACGCAGGACGACTTCTCCGCCGGTGTCCCGGAAGGATTCCGCGGCGTCCGCATCGCCCGCGACGAAGGTCTCCGCACCCGCCGACAGATCCGCGCCCGCGCAGAAGGCGCGGCCGGCGCCCGTGATGATCACCGCTCGAATTCGATCGTCGCGGTCGCAGGTGTCGAAGGCCTCGATCAACTCGGTCCCCATGGCGGTGGTGAAGGCGTTGAGCTGCCGCGGGCGGTCGAGGGTGATGGTGGCGATGGCGTCGGAGACGTCCAGGCGAATATCGGCCATACCGGACAGCTTGCCATCTCGCCGACATCCCTGCTCCTGCCGGGGGTTCGCACCGCCCGGGACGGCGATAGTGCCGACTCGAATGAGAATGGCTGTTTACTTAGTGCGCCGTGGACGGTTAGCCTGTCGCCGTGTGCCGATTGGTCACGACACCTGGCTCCCCGTCCAGGGGCGGCAGCGGAAACCAGTCGGCCGACGTTTCGCGCCGTTGTTCGGCAACCCGGAGAAGAGGAGTGGGATGGAGATCAGCAACGCGGTCGCGGCGGTGACCGGTGGTGCTTCGGGACTCGGCTTGGCGACCGTGCGGGAGCTGCACGGCAAGGGCGCCAAGGTCGTGATCGTCGACCTGCCGTCGTCCTCGGGCGAGGCCGTCGCCAAGGAACTCGGCGACGGCGTGGTCTTCGCCGCGGCCGACGTCACGAACGAAGAGCAGGTCACCGCCGCCCTCGATGCCGCGCAAGAGCTGGGCGACCTGCGCATCGCGGTGAACTGCGCGGGCATCGGCAATGCCATCAAGACCGTGGGCAAGAACGGGGCATTCCCGTTGGCGGACTTCACCAAGGTGATCAACGTCAACCTGGTGGGCACCTTCAACGTGATCCGGCTTGCCGCCGAACGGATCGCCAAGACCGATCCGGTGGGCGAGGAGCGGGGCGTCATCATCAACACCGCGTCGGTGGCGGCGTTCGACGGCCAGATCGGGCAGGCGGCGTACTCGGCCTCAAAGGGCGGGATCGTAGGCCTGACCCTGCCGGTGGCGCGTGACCTCGCGGCGATCAAGATCCGCGTGGTGACCATCGCGCCGGGACTGTTCCACACTCCGCTGTTCGCCACGCTGCCCGATGAGGCCATCGCCTCCCTGGGCGCGCAGGTCCCGCACCCCTCGCGACTGGGCGACCCTGCCGAATACGCCGCGCTCGCGCGGCACATCGTGGAGAACCCGATGCTCAACGGCGAGACCATCCGCCTCGACGGTGCCATCCGGATGGCGCCCCGCTGAGGTAGGTGCTGCGAAAGGGCGTGAACCGGGCGAGTGCGGCCGTACCTCTCGCCCGGTCAGCGGGTTCGTTTGGGGCCGGGTGATATACGGATACCGACGACGGTGATGACCGTGACCACCAAGACCGTCATGAGCCTCATGAGGTTCCAAACGGCAGGGTCTCGGGGCGGTTCGGCGGCTTGCACGTCCTTTCCCCGCTGACGGCTGGGTGGGGACGAGGGCAGCGCGGCGAGGGGGCGTTCGGCCTGGAGCGGTAGCTGCGTCGCGACCGCGGCCGGTGACGGAACGATACGGAATTCGGGGGCGGGCGGGCCGAGTTCGAGTGGGCTCATAGGCACCGGCGGCGGGGTGGGAAGCAGCAACAAGCAGGTCAGCAATGCGCTGCCGGAGAAGGCGCTGCCGACGCCCGCGCTGCCGAGGGCCGATCCGCTCGACCCCGTACCGACGAGGCTCGATCCCGGGCCGATGAGGCTGGATCCGAGGGAGCCGAAGCCGCTGCCGGTCGCGAGCCCGAGCACGAGCAACGCGCTGCCCGTCGCGGCGCTGCCGGTGCATGCCGCCTGGACGCTGCCCGTGTCGAGTCGCAGCGACTCGGCCGGACTACTCGCCGTGATGTCCGGGTGGGCCGTCGTGTCCGCCGCGCGGGATGTGCCGTCGTCGAGTTGCGCACGCCCGGTGGCGAGAAGCCCGCCACGAGCGCCACCGGTCTCGGCGCTGCCGGTTGCCGGACGACCGGCGCTGCCGGAAGGGAACCGAACCGGACCGAGAGCCAAAGACCCACCGCTGGTCGCGCCCTCGGCGTCGAGGCCTGAGGCACTGCCGGACGACGGGGTGCCTGCGTCGAGGCTGGAACCATTGCCCGGGAAGGTGCCCACGGGGTCGGAGCCGGGGGCTGCGCCCGAACTCCCCGTCGCCAGGTCGCCGAGGGGCAGCCAGGGCAGCGGGTCCGCTGATGCTTCCAGGGGTCGAGCCGCGAGTGCCGCAAGGGTCAGCGGCAGCATCGCGGTGGCCAATCCTCGTGCCATCCGATGTGTTCGAGTTGCGTCACGGTTGCGTCGCATGTGCAGTCGCCTCGTCGTAGTCGAAACCGGGCCGGAAGGTCACGTGGTGTGCTGATACCGGGACAGAGCGAGTTCGAAGGCTTCCTTCGGGACCACGTTCCCACCGGAGAACGGCTCGTCGAGGTTGTAGATCGCCCGGATCACCACACCGACGATGGCGCCGAGCAGCGCGGTGGTCACGACACTGCGCTTGGTGATCTGCACACCGGAGAGGACCACGCTGAACAGCAGGAGGACCGTGCAGATCCACATGGCCAGATAGAGGAAGCCGGGAACCCGGTAGCCTGCGTCCAGCGCACGGTCGGCGCGCGCTTGGGCCACCGCGTCGAGGCTGGTCAGGGCGCTGGTACGAAGCGTGTCGACCTCGGTGTCCGCAGTGTCCACCGCGGCCACCGCGTCGCGCAGGGCGTCGAGGGTGTTCTGGGTGGATTGACTGAGATGACCGTCGTCGGCCATGACGGTCCATTCCTCGGTGAGGACTTGCTCGGTGTAATCGCGCACCAGGCCCTGGATTCGCGTGTGGGCGGGCTCGGGCATTCCGTGCGCGGCCCAGTACGTATCGATGAGCGCCTTGGCTTCGGCGATGGTGTGGTTGCGCGCGTTGTCGTACTGCTGCCAGGCGATCACCACGATGAACGCCACCACCGCCATGAAGATCGTGTTGATCAGGTTGAGCACCAACGCGCCGACCGTGTCGTCGTCGGTCTGCCGCCAGGTCTTCGGATGTAGGCGATCTCCGGCCACGAAGACGACCACCGCGACGAGCGCGGTGAGAGCAGGCACGAGAAATTCGAAGGCCATGCGGGGACTCCGTTCTGTCTGAAAGGTTCTCGCGACCGCCGCGTCGGCGACGTTCCGCAGGCCTGTCGCACTACGGGGGTTGGTGCACGGGTGTGTATCGAGCACCGCCGGGCAAGCCGTATCCGGGGTCGGAGGGTGCGCCGGTCCCCAGTTGTTCTGCGTCGGTCCGCATCTCACCCGAGCGGGATCGTCTCGGAGCTGATCGGGTCCTAGTCCTGCGGATCGGACATGGCGGGATCCCGCGAACTCGTCGAGACGCACATCAGGTATCGGTCAGGACACGAGCCGGACCTGTCTCGATCCGAGCACTTCGATGGTCATGCGTGGCCCTCACCCCCGAGATGGATTCCGAGACCGTCGACGATGGAGCTGTCGAGGGTCTGCGTTCGTTCGGATCAGATCAGTGATGCACAGCAAATCGATACGCGACACGGTGCCCGTGCGAACCGGGCGCCGTGGAAATCTTCTACCCAGCAGATCATTCTGGACGACATTGATGGTAGACCGCGAATCCAGCTGCGCGTGGCGAAATTTCGGAGATAGGTCATGGCAGTGCGGATGGCCGGAGACGTCCCTGGCTTCTCCATAGCGTGGGAACATGAGGGATGCGCGATCGGAGCGGGGCCGTGTAGGCTTTGCGCAGCTACCGATCGGCGTAACAGGACTGCCCCGGGTCGCGAAACCCGCGTCCGGACAACAGAAGAGCCACAGATGACCAGATTCGCGCATTATGTCGGCACCCTGCCTGCCGAACTGATGACGGGTGATCGTGCCGTCATGCAATGGTTTGCCGACAACAGCGAGGGACGGCCGGTCACGGCGGTGCCTTGTGACCTCGATCCGGACTGGATCTTCGACTACCTTCGTACGCGCAAGCAGCACGCCGACGTCTTCGAGATCGTGCGGGCGGGCGAGTACACCGACTACAGCGATTTCCCCAGCTACGGTGTGCGGCCCGGGTGCACGCTGGAGCCGCGGCACGTCTCGATGGACCGCGTCGAGCGCATCGGCCAGGTCGTGGACGCGTTCGAGGCGCTGCGCGGCGACCGGCCCGAGCTGGCCGGGACGAAAGTGCAGATAAGTCAGCCGAACCCGCTGGACCTCGCGATGTTCGTCTTCGCGGGCGCCGCGGTCTCCGCTGGGCTCCCGGTCGGGCCGGCGGTGCGAGGTTCCCGGTTCGTGGTCGATGCGCTGCGGCACCTACCGGTGTTCACCGAAGCCGTATTGCAGGAGATGACCCAGGTCGTCGAGCGGTACGGCGATCGCGTCGTCTTTCAGGTGGAGTCACCCATCGCGCTGCTGAGCGTGGTCAGAGCCGAGCAACTACGTTCGCAATGGGCGCTGGCGCCGCTCGTCGCGCGGCAGCTCGCCGGTTTTCTCGGGCGGATGCACGAGGTCGGGGCGGAAGCGATCGTGCACCTGTGCTACGGCGACTATCAGCACAAGAGCCTGCTGACTCCACGCAGTCTCACCCCAGCGGTGAAGTTGCTGCGTCGTACCGGACGGTTGCTGAACAAACAGGGAACGCGACTACCCCCGGTGCACATCCCGTGCGCCCACGGCGCCGAACCGGCACCGCTGGATCCGCGGTTCTACGCACCGCTGCGCAAGCTCGACGACGAGTGGAGAGTGATCGCCGGTGTCGTCTCCCCGGACTCCCGCGAAGACAGCGCCCGCGCGCTCGCTCTCTTCGAAGAGGCGGCCGGACGCACGGCCTATGGTGTCGCCACCGCCTGCGGCCTCGGCCGATGCACCGTCGACGACGCGAAGCAGGCGGTCGCTACCACGGTCTCGTTGACCGGCGTCGGTGACGAACGCCAACCGTAATCCGCCCGGCGGTGGCCTGCGGCCGGTGACCGCAGGCGGCGTGCCACGTCCTCCGCGCGTCGAGGACGAACTCGGGCAGGCCCGCGACCACCGTGCGCTCGGATGCCGACCAGCGCCTCCGCCGAACTCTCGCCGTCGGATGCGTCGAATTGCGTTGTCGCGAACCCGCTCTCGCGTGTTCGCCGGTGCCGCCTTCGTCGGCGCCACGACCGGAGCGTTGCTATGTTGCTAGCGTAGGCGGGTCGCCGAGCTCTGGATTACAGGTCTCGGCAGGCACGTGTACCCGCTCACTGACCACGATCGTCGAATTGCTGTTCCATAACCTGGAGTCACGTTCTTGACCACACCACAGTCCCCGATGGCCGCGCCGCACACCACTGGAACCGGAGCGTGCCCCGTCCAGCACGGATCCCCGATGGAGACGGACGCGCCGCGCGTCGAGCTGTACACCAAGGAGTTCGTCGCGGACCCGCATCTCGCGTACCGGGAGATGCGCCGTAAGCACGGCTCGCTGGTCCCGATCGAGTTGGCGCCCGGTGTGCCTGCCACCCTGGTGATCGGCTACCAGACGGCGGTGCGCATCCTCAGCGATCCCGACCATTTCCCCGCCGATCCCCGCACGTGGCAGAAGACCATCCCCTCGGACTCGCCCGTGCGGCCGATGATGGAGTGGTATCCGGCCGCGCGGTACAACACCGGCCTCGCGCATGACCGCTATCGGCATGCGTCCGTCGACGCCATCGACGGGATCGATTTGTTCGACGTGCCGACCACGGTCGAGAAGCTCGCTGTCCCGCTGATCAATTCCTTCTGCGAAGCCGGGTCCGCCGACCTGGTGACCCAGTACGCGTTTCCGCTCGTTCTCGACGTCCTCAACGAGATGGTCGGTTGCCCGGGCGAGATCGGCGAGCGGGTCGCGACCGGCATGGCCGCCCGCTTCGACACCGTCCGGGGCCCCGAGGGCATGAAAATGCTCAAGGAAGCGTTGATGCAGCTCATCCGGCTCAAGCGCCGGGAACCCGGCGACGACGTCACCTCACGGCTGGCGCATCACACCACCGACCTCGACGACATCGAGATCTTCGCCCAGCTCATGAGCTTCTACGGTGCCGGTTTCGAAGCGCAGCGCAATCTGATCACCAACGCCGTGCTGCTGATGATCACCGACGACCGGTTCCGCTTCGGCGACGTCCTCGGACGCAACCTGTCCACCACCGACGCTCTCGACGAGGTCTTGTTCAACGACCCGCCGATGGCGAACTTCTGCACGACGTATCCGCGGCAGCCGATCATGGTCGACGGTGTCTGGTTGCCCGCGGACCAGCCGGTCGTCATCAGCCTCGCAGGTTGCAACAACGACCCGGAGATCCGGGGGACCGACGAACCCGGCGGCAGCCGGATCGGCAACCGATCCCATCTGGCATGGAGCGCGGGCCCGCACGCGTGCCCGGCAAAATCCGTCGCGTACATGACGGTGCAGAACGCCATCGATCAGCTGTTCGACGCCCTGCCCGAAATCCAATTGGCCAGGCCCAAGAACGAACTGCAATGGCGTCCGGGCCCGTTCCACCGAGCTCTGGCGGCATTGCCGGTCGTCTTCCCGAAGTCCGCGCCGGTGCGCATCGGGTAGGACGGGTCGCGGCCGGCCACCGAACGGCCGACCCCGCATGAGATGACAACGATGTGCCCGGGCTGTTCCTGGTCCATACTGGTGCGGCGACGGAAGCCGTCGACGATACAGGGGATGCGGACGTCGGTGTGGATGTTCGTCGGCACAGGGGCGGGACGGTGCGCCAGCGGTGGTCAGCGGAATGGGCGGCAGCGAGTTGTACGCTCGCGTGCGGGGCGAGGAAACCGCGTCGTTCCGCTCGGCGGGCGGTAACGCCGTTCGATTCGTGGCGTCGATAGCGGCCGTGGTCGTGGTCTGGGCGCGTGGGCCGCAGTTGCTGGCGCTCTGGGTCCCCGTAGTGGAGTTGTCGACGTGGCGGCAGCTGGTGTTGTTTCCGCTGGCGGTGCTGGGGGTTGGGGCGTTCGCCGCCGGTGCGGAGACCGTCACCGACGCATCGCAAGGGTTGCGGGCCAGGTCCATCCGGCGGCGCGTGGACCGCGATCCCGATCAGATCGCGATGCTGGTGCCGCCGCTGGAGACGCACCGGGCCACGGTGCAGCGGATCCGCGGCCACGGCCGTGCAACGGTGCGGCGACTGCTCTGGATCGCGGTATCGGTCGCGCTGGGCGTGTGGGTACTGGCGGCCGGGCTGACGGTGCAGGAATCCGACGGGACGCGGCGTCCCGCACCGGAACTGGAGCCCGCCGTCCTCGGCCTCGTGTTCCTGTCGGCGGCGGTGCTGCTGGTGTCGGTGGTGCTGCGGTGGCGGCGGTGGAGTGCGAGCCGTGCGGTAGAGAAGTGGTCCCAGGACCCCGCCTACAGCGCTAGGATCAGCCGGGTCGGCCCGGACCCCACGTCGTCCCCGGCCGCAATTATCCCGGCACTCACCGTGAAGTTCATCGCCCCGCCGAGGCGTCAGGGGAGCCTTCAGCAGGTCTCGCCGCAGTCCAACGTGATCGGCGCGAAGCCGGTCCGGATCGCCTATCTTCGCCTGTTCGACAATCGAGCGCGCGCACGCGAATTCCTGCGTGGCGCGTGGCGCGAGTTCGGATATGTGCATCTCCTGCGCAGCGCCGCGTCGGTGAGCCCGGAAGAGGTTCGGAAAGTACGCAGGAACAATGCCTTCCGTACCATGTTCGTAGCATCACCGCGCATGTTGCGCGAGGAACTGGCGAAATACTCGGCCGAACCGTTGCCGCCAGGGCGCACGCGCTTGCTTGGGGTGACCGATCTGGCGGTCCGGGTCCGCGATCCCGCGGGCAGCTACCCTGTGCGTTCGATCCTCTGTCACGTCAGCTTCTGGCAGGCGGCCGTAGACATGCTGTTGTCCCGGGTCGACTACGTCGTGCTGGATCTGGCCGGGTACGTGCCCGCCAACGCGGGAACACGCTTCGAATTGCAACGCGTTATCGACCGCTTTCCCATCGCCAAGGTCATCTTCATCTGCGACGATCAGAGCGATCGGGCATTCCTCGAGGCGCAGGTGCGGTATCACTGGTCGCGGATGGACAGCGGATCACCGAATTCCGGCGCCACCCCGCGAACCGCTCGTATCGCTGTGACCGACGGTAATCGGGCCACTACCCGGTATCTGATGGCAAATCTGCAAGTTCGCCGTGGGTGACGCGGCATCCGTCGCGGAACACGGATTCGCAGCTGGAAGATTTCGCAATTCCCGAGCAGCGCAAATGGATTCGAGCGGCACCGGTTGCCTGTTACGCTTCGGCCATGTCGGTTCGAACGCGCCTGGCTGCCCGTGCGGCACGCTGACGACTACCCCGGGCTGTTCCAGTCCGCGGATACGGCGTCGCTGTACGGCCAGAAGTTCTATCTCCGCGCCTACGGAGCTCGGCTCTGGCTGGCGGTGCTGGCGGCGGCGTGCGCGGCGTTCACCGTGCGCGTCGGCTCCGCGCACACGGATGTAGCGGCCATCCTGACCGCCATGGCCTTCGTCGGAATCCTCGCCGTGGACGTGGGTGTCCTGCGCGGCCGTCCGGGTAAGTCCTGGTACGAAGGTCGCGCGCTCGCCGAGTCGGTGAAGACCTTGACCTGGAAGTACGCGGTGCGGGGTGCGCCGTTCGTCGGGACGCTGTCCCCGGCCGAGGCCGATCGGATGCTGATCGAGCGCATCATGCTGCTGCGCCAGGACATCTCGGCGCTCGCCCTGCGGCCGACCACCGCGCCGACCATTACCGACCGCATGCGGCAGCTGCGTTCGGCTCCGTTCGACGAACGGCGCCGCGTCTATCTGGACGATCGCATCAGGGAACAACAACGGTGGTACGCCGCCAAATCCGGCTACCACCAGCGCAGATCGCAGGTATACGGCACGCTGGCACTCGTTTTCGAGGTGGCGGGTGTGGCCGGGGCGCTGGCGAAGGCGTTCAACGCGGTCACTTTCGACCTCGCAGGCATTTTCGCGGCCGCCGTCGCGGGACTGGCCGCGTGGTCGTCGGCCCGCCAGCACAGCACCGGCGCCGCTGCCTATGCCGTCGCCTCGAACGAACTGAGCATCGTCGCCGAAGTGCTGGAACAGAACAGCACCGAAGCAGCCTGGGCGGACGCCGTATCCGACGCCGAGGAAGCGATCAGCCGCGAACATACTCTCTGGCGAGCTTCGCACGGCGAATAACGCCCGCGACCGGCAGCCGTCTTTCATCGGACGTCCGATGGTCCGGCGTGGCTGCCGGATTTGACCGGGGACAGTGCTTACCATGATCACGCTGTGTGACGTGGCGGCGTCGCATAGCGAACGGGGAAGCGGCCCGTCCGGCGGAAGCGTGACGCCGGGCGGGCCGTTGCGTTCGGTCGGTCCGCGCCGGGATCGTGCGGTCGAATCCCGGAGGCACGCGGTGAGCTTGCTTGTGCGGCCGAGTTTGTCGCCGGTCGGGGCGGGTAGGCAACGACGAATGGCGTAGGTCAGGAGGTCGGAGTATGACATCGAACAGTGCCGTCGGACAGTTGCGCAGCGTCGTGCTGGACTGCCCCGAACCGCGAAAACTCGCCGGGTTCTACCGGGACCTGCTCGGGGGAGACCTGCTCGAGGACGATGACGACGCCTGGGTGGTGCTGGTGGAGACCTCGGGCAGGCGCATCGCGTTTCAGACGGCGCCGCAGTACAAACCGCCGCGTTTCCCGGACCCCGCGGCGTCGCAGCAGGTGCATTTCGACGTGTTGGTGGACGACATCGAGCAAGCCGAACCGGCGGTGCTCGCGTTGGGGGCGACACTCGTGCAAGCCGAAACCGATGGAGCGTTCCGTGTTTACGCCGACCCGGTGGGGCACACGTTCTGTCTGGTATGGCTCCCGGACGACTAAGGAGCCGGACAGGCCGGGCGCCCTGCCCGGCCTGTCACTTTTGCGGCGATCACGCGATATGCGACGAATGCCCTGCGTGGGGATCGACCGGGTAGTGGCGAGTGCCTGCCGATCAACCTCGAACGCCGCCTCTCATTCGGGCGGTGCCGGTCGACGGATGTCGTCGGCCACCGATCCGCCCGCGACGTCGGCGGCGACACCGATCTGCTCCTCGTAGGGCAGGTCGACCGGCACGCGGTCGCTGTCGGAGGTGATGTCTTTCAGCCTGTGGTCGTCGTCCTCGAGTCTTCCGCTTTCCTCCGTCTCGGCGGCGCGGTTCGGGTCGACGTCCGGCTCCTCCTCGGCGAGCCGGTCCCCGATCGGTCGTGGATGAGCTTGCTCCCACGGTGTCACGCCGTACTTCGTGACGCCGCTCCAGTGTTCCGGCGGGTCCATTCCGGCCTCCAGCGGGTCGGAACGCAGTCGGTCCTCGTCGAGATCCTCGGCGCTGTTGAGCGCCGCCGGATCGGATTCGACCGAGTCGGGTGCCCCCGTGTCCTGCGGCGGGTCATAGGTCTCGTTCGGTTCGGTCATCACTGCCTCCTCTCCTGCATTCAGCGACTTCCCGGAACTGTCGGCAGCAAACCTTCGGAGAGGGGTCCAACAGCGCCCGGCGAGGGACACGCACCCCGGCCGCGGGCTCAGGGCCGGCGAAGTCACCTACGGGTGAACACGCCGAGGTGTTCGATGTCGTAGTACTCGAGGGTGAGCTTGCCGTCCTCGAAGGTCGCCCGGGAGACCGAGCCGTGGTTGGCGTTCTCGCCGGCCGGTGTGAAGACGAAAGCGTCGCCGTCCCAGTGCTTCAGTGGGAAGGTCATTTTGTTCGGGCCCAGGCTGAGGGTCAGGGAATCGCCGGTGGCGGCGATGGTCGCCGGGCCGTAGTAGGGATTGTCGTAGGTGCCCGTATACGAGGCGGACGGTCGAGCGGGAGCGGGGTCGGCGGGCGGCCGCTTGCCTGCCAGCGCCCCTGACGGGGCGCCCAGCGGCTGGAATGCTGTTCGATAGAGCGAGCGCCAGTCCTGCTGGACCTTCCCGAACTGGACCAGGTCGGCGAACTCCGCGTTCAGCGTTTCCGGCACGCCGATCGGAGCCGCGTTGGTGAGTGTCACGATGCCGACGTCGGCGGAGGGAATCAAGGTGAACGCCGTGCCCGCACCGAGGCCGAATGCCCCCGAGTGACCGAGTACTACCCGGCCCGAGGCGGAATCGCCGACGTTGAAACCGAATCCATAGAACCCGGCGCGCGCGTCGGGCGTCTTCGGCGGCGCCGACACCGCCTGCGGGGAGATGGCGGGCAGAAGATCCTCCGGTGGCACCAGGACGGAGCCACCCGCGGAGCCGTTCGCGAGCACCATCGTCATCCACTTGGCCAGGTCGGCGACCGAGGAACTGACCCCTCCCGCCGGAGACTGGGCGTCCGGTTGACGCTGGGGATTGGCCGGCTCGTACTTCCCGTCGACCAGAACGTGCCCCTCGGCCCGGTTCGCGCGAGCCGCGAAGTCGGCGAAGCGAGAACTGGTCGATGTCATGCCGAGCGGGCGGTAGATCGTCTGTTCGGACAACGTCTCCCAGTCGGTTCCCGCCGCCGTGGCCACGGCGACAGCGGCCGCGGTCAGCCCGAAATTGGTGTATTCGTAGGAGTCCCGGAAGGCGCCCAGCGGCAACAGCCGGAGCCGGTCGATGATCTGCCCGCGGTCGTAGCCGAGGTCCTCCAGCAGGTCACCCGCGTGATCGGGCAGCCCGGAGCGATGCGCGTACAGGTCGCCGACCGTGACGTGCTCGGTGACGTAGGGATCGGCGAGCGCGAAGGACGGCAGCAGCCGGTGTACCGGAGTGTCCCATTCGACACCCCCCGCGGCGATCCGGCGAGCCACGACCGTCGCTCCGACCGGCTTGGACAGCGACGCGAGCTGGAAGACCGTATCCGGGTCCACCTTCTCCTCGGTCACGACGTCGCGGACGCCGAAGCCCCTGCTGTACACCATTTTTCCACCGTGCACCACGGCGACCGCCATGCCGGGAACACCCGAAGAGGTGAGCAGGCTCTCGGCGAGGTCGTCCAGTTCGCCCACGGCATCATCGATCCGTCCGTCCGGTATCGGCACACCGGCGAACCGGTCGGGTAGCACCGTGGAACCGGACGGTGCTCCCACCTCGGCGGAGTCCGCTTCGTCGCCGCCGCACCCGGTGAGGGCGAGAAGGACGGCCGTCGCCATCGCCGTGGGAGCGAGCCATCCACGCCGCCGTGTGCTCACCGGTCGCCTCCTGGCTGTCGTAGCGACAAAAGACCAGATAAAGGCTAGTTGAGCAGAGGTAGCTGCGTGGCATGTTCTGGCGTCAGCGGCGGCCGGGTTTCTTCTGAGTCCGCCCCCATGGGTCCGCTGACCTACCCGGCGGCGGGCGTTTCCCGGATCTGCACGATCGGAAGCACCAGAGCCGCGGGCGAACTCGCCGGAACGACCGGGTTCACCGGTGCGACGGGAGCGATACGACGGTATCCCGTGCCCACCAGGGGGCGGGTGTCCACCTCGCCCTTGTTGGGCCAGTACGCCGCCGCGCGTTCGGCCTGCGCGGTGATCGTCAGCGACGGGTTGACACCCAGGTTGGCCGAGACCGCCGCGCCGTCGACCACGCTGAGCGTGGGGTAGCCGTACACGCGGTGATAGGCGTCGATCACGCCGTGCTCGGCGTCGGCTCCGATCACGGCTCCGCCCAGGAAATGGGCCGTCAGCGGGATGTTGAAGATCTCGCCCCAGCTGCCGCCCGCGATGCCGCCGATCTTCTCCGCGACCCGCCTGGTGACGTCGTTGCCCACCGGGATCCAGGTCGGATTGGGTTCGCCGTGGCCCTGTCTGCTGGTGAGCTTGCGGCCGAACAAGCCGCGCTTGGTGTAGGTGGTGATCGAATTGTCCAGGTGCTGCATGACCAGCGAGATGATGGTCCGTTCGCTCCAGTTCCTGGTGCTCAGGAAGCTGAGCAGGTTCATCGGATGCCGCAGCACCAAGCCCAGGAAGCGCAGCCAGCGCGGGATGCGCCCACCGCCGTCCACCATGAGCGTCTGGAGCAGGCCCATGGCGTTGGAGCCCTTGCCGTAGCGGACCGGCTCGATGTGCGTGTCCGGAGTGGGATGGATGGAGGAGGTGATCGCGACGCCCTTGGTGAAGTCGACGCCGGGGCGCACCTTCTTGGTGGCCGCGCCGACGATCGATTCCGAGTTGGTGCGCGTGAGCATGCCGAGCCGATCGGACAGGTCCGGCAATACCTTTTTGTCGCGCATGGCGAACAGCAGCTTCTGCGTGCCGCGCGTGCCCGCGGCGAGCACGACGTGCGAAGCGGTGAGCGTGCGGGGCTGCTTGCGAAGCCACGCGCCGGTGCGGGCGGTGGACACGTCCCAGGTGCCGTCGGGATGCGGACGCAGCTCGGTGACCGTCGTCATCGGAATGATCTCGGCGCCTGCCTTTTCCGCCAGGTAGAGGTAGTTCTTCACCAAGGTGTTCTTGGCGCCGTACTTGCAGCCCACCATGCAGTCGCCGCATTCGACGCAACCAGTGCGCTCGGGGCCGACGCCGCCGAAGTACGGATCCGGCACCGTCTTGCCCGGCTCGCCGAAGAACACGCCGACGGGAGTCTGCACGAACGTGTCGCCGACGCCCATGTCGTCGGCGACGGCCTTGAAGACCTCGTCGGCGGGCGTCAGATGCGGATTGCGCACCACGCCGAGCATCTGCTGCGCACGCTCGTAGTAGGGGGTCAGCTCGTCGCGCCAATCGGTGATGTCACGCCACTGCGCGTCGCGGAAGAACGGCTCCGGCGGTACGTACAGGGTGTTCGCGTAATTCAACGAACCGCCCCCGACGCCCGCGCCGCCGAGGATGAGGACATTGCGCAGCGGATGGATGCGCTGGATTCCATAGCAGCCGAGCGCGGGCGCCCACAGGAACTTCTTCAGCTCCCAGCTGGTCTCGGGCAACTCGTCGTCGGCGAAGCGCCTGCCCGCCTCCAGCACGCCGACCTTGTAACCCTTCTCCACCAGCCGGAGCGCGGTGACGCTGCCGCCGAACCCCGAACCGACGATCAGCACGTCGAAATCCGTCGTCCGCTGGTCCATGTGGAACTCCTCGATCGTGTCGCCAGTGACTCGGCTAACACTACTCTCCGGTAAGTAACGGTCCGCAACTCGGCTGGAAACGGCGGATCACTGCGGTAACGCGGTTTGCCGGCTGTTGCCCGTCCCGTTTTCAGAGCGCTGCTCTCATTAGTTGACAACGCTCTCTGAATGGCGCATGGTTTTGTCATGCCGACGACACCGCGTGCCCGAGCCAGGGCCCGGACCATGAACGACATCGTCCGGATCGGGCGCGAACACCTGGCGACCGACGGCGCCGCCGCCCTGTCGCTGCGTGCGGTGGCGCGTGACCTCGGCGTGGTCTCCTCGGCGGTGTACCGATATGTCCGTAGTCGCGACGAGTTGCTGACCCTGCTCGTCGTGGACGGTTACAACGCGCTCGGCGACGCGGTCGACGGCGCGCTGGCGGCCGAGGCCGATCCGATCGACGGGTTGCGGGTGCTCGGGCGAACGGTACGGCGCTGGGCGCTGGCCGAACCCGCCCGCTACGGGCTGCTGTTCGGCACGCCGGTCCCCGGTTACGACGCACCGGCTGCCGAGACCATCGCGCCGGGCACCCGCGTGATCGCCACGATGCTGACCCTCTTCGCTCGGGCGTACGGAGCAGGCGAACTCGTGGCCCCGGCGGGGGAGCTGCGGATATCCACCGCTCTCGCGGGCAGTTTCACGCGGATTCGCGACCAGTTCCGGCTGGAGGTGCCCGATTGGCTGATCGTCCGCGGCGTGACGTTCTGGGTCGGTCTGTTCGGGGCGGTGAGCGCGGACGTCTTCGACATGTACGGCGCCGACACCTTCGCCGACCGGGGGGAATTGTTCGAACTGCAACTCGACGGGCTGTTGGACATGCTCGGTCGCCGGCCGTGATCCGCACCCGCGACGGGGGAGTCCGTGATCGGTCGTGGCGGCGTGTGTTGCGATGGAGGCGTGACTTCCTCCGAACAGCCCCCGGCACCCGATATCAGTGCGGCGACGGCATGGGCGCGCCGGATCGGTGCACGGATGCCACTGGTCAACGCGCCGATGGGTGGCGTAGCGGGCGGACGGCTCGCCGCGGCGGTGACCGCGGCCGGTGGACTGGGCATGATCGGGATGGGCAGCGCCGGATCGGTCGCGGCGCTGGAGGGGGAACTGCCGCACATCCGGGGCTTGGACGGGCCGTTCGGCATCGGTCTTGTCGATTGGGTCGTCGCGCGGGAGCCGCGGCTGCTGGAGGTCGCGATCGAGGCTCGTCCCACCCTGATCTCGGTGAGCTTCGGCGCGGACCTGGATTGGACGGCTCGCGTCGCGGACGCGGGAATCGTCCCTGCCACCCAGGTCTACAGCGGGCAGGACGCGCGGCGTGCGCAAGACGCGGGCATCGGTGTCCTCGTGGCCCGCGGCGTGGAGGGTGGCGGACACGGCGCCGTGAACGCGCCGCTCCTGCCACTGCTGGACGAGGTGCTGGACGTGGCGACGGTCCCCGTGCTCGCGGCGGGCGGCATCGGGGCACCGCGGGATCTCGCCGCCGTACTCCGAGCGGGGGCCAGTGGCGCATGGCTCGGTACTTGTCTGGCGGCGTGCTCGGAATCGCTGCTGTCGGATGCGGGCCGCCGAGCCCTGCTCGACGCGCGCCGCACCGACACCGTGCTCACCCGCGCCTACGACGTGGGGATGGAATTGCCGTGGCCGGTGAGGTTTCCCGCGCGAGTGCTACGCACCGGGTTCACCGACCGATGGACCGGACGGGAGGAGGAACTCGCCACGGATCCGGTGGCCAAGCACGCGCTCACCGCCGCGCTCGCCGCGAACGATCCGGCCGTCGCGCCGATCGACGCGGGCTCGGGCGTCGATCTGGTCACCTCCGTGGAACCGGCCGCTCGAGTGCTGGAGCGGCTGTGGTCGGGTGCGACGGGATCGGTCGCGGGCTGAGCGTTTCAGTCCTCGCTGCTGGTCCGCTCACCGATATAGCGGAGCAGCTCGGGATCGGAGGAGGTCAGCCGATCGACTTCCGCATCGCCGGTGCATTGGTAGAGCGCGACGGTGACGGAACCGGATCGGCGCCCGGCGACCCGCCAGATACCGCCCGCGTCGGCCCAGCGCCGGAGTACCGCGACGGGGTCGTCGGTCATCGCCTACCTCCACTCGCCGACATGCGGCTTCGATCTCACCGCGGCACGGTGACTGGGTCGGAGCAGCTTGCCGGACCGTCCACGAAAGAGCAATCCTTCGGCGCGCGGGTCGGGCGGTACCCGGGTGCGACGCCGCCGGCTCGGGTGATGTCCGTGTAGGCGGCCACCGCATCCGTGGGCTTGCGCGTCAGCGCCGGATCGGTGCGGACGTCGACCGTATACAGGCCGAAACGTGGTGTGTAGGAACCCCACTCGTAGTTGTCGGTGAGGCTCCAGTAGTTGTAGCCGATCAGGTCGATGCCGTCGGCCTTGGCGCGCTGCAGCCAGTAGACGGTGTCGCGGAGGGAATCGGCGCGGCCGTAGCCGTCCGCCCGTGGCAGGCCGTTCTCGGTGGGCATTCCGTTCTCCACGATGTAGAGCGGCTTGCCGGGGAACTGGCGCGCGTAGTGCTGCAGCGCGTAGTAGATGCCTTCCGGCTGCAACGGATTCTTCCACAATTCGGTGAGGTTCCCCGTGGTAGTGAGGCTGTCGGGGGAGAGGCCGTAGTAGTAGTCGATGCCGATGTAGTCGAGCTTTGCGCCGATCCTGTCCACCAGTGGTTTGTTCACCACGTCCTCGGCGGCCGGGATGTAGGCGAC
Source organism: Nocardia sp. NPDC047654 (assembly GCF_043205035.1). Lineage (NCBI taxonomy): Bacteria > Bacillati > Actinomycetota > Actinomycetes > Mycobacteriales > Nocardiaceae > Nocardia > Nocardia sp. NPDC047654. The sequence continues at coordinate 81,616 of NZ_JBIDDF010000011.1, read as the reverse complement.
ATTGCTGGTCACCATCGCGTCCGGCTGAACTCGGTGAATGAAGTCGTAGATGCTGTTGTGCGCCTCGGCGATCCGGTCCTGCATCGCGGGCGCGGCGGCGGGCGGCAATCCGCCGTTGCGCAGTTCGTTCACCACGTAGAAGGTCGGCTCGTTGAACGTGACCCACAACGGCTTGTACGTGGCGTAGCGATCGACGACCGTGCGTGCGTTGGCAAGCCAGTCCTCGACGATTCCCGCGTTGTTCCAGCCCCCGCGGTCGACCGCCCAACCCGGATAGACCCAGTGGTCGATGGTGATCATGGGGCGCATACCCGCGGCCGTGATCGCGGCGAGGACGTCGTCGTAGAACCGCAATCCCTCGGGGTCCCACTTGCCCGGCTCCGGCTGGAGCCGCGCCCACTCGATGCCGATGCGGTACACCTTCACGCCCAGGCCCGCCGCGAGGGCGATGTCCGAGCGGTAGCGCGAATAGAAGTCGATCGAATCCTGATACGGGTCCGATGTCTTACCGGACGCGACGTAACGAGACCAGTTGCTGTCCGGGGCATGGCCTTCCGACTGGTACCCCGACGCGGCGACGCCCCAGAGGAAGTCCGGGCCCATCGGCGTGACCACGGCGGGTGGCGCGGGCCGAGCCGCCGCCGGAGCGGCGACTCCGAGTAAGGCGGCGGCGACAGCCGCGAGGGCGGCCGAGACGCGGCGGGGGTGGGAACGCATCGAACTCCTGTTCCGGAAGGGGCGACGGGCGCTCGTGGACCTCTGGCGCACGGATGGGGTGGAGGCCACGGGGGACAGGGTAACTGGTCGCTTGTCCGTTTTCAGGAAGACGGGGAGGGCTGTCCAGGCGAAACGAACTTCTCTGACTTGCTCGGATGGCTACGGAGGGGTGGAAGGGCAGCCTCTGGCGGAATTTAAAAATATGGATATGTAGATATGCGCATCTAACAATGTCTCTTCACCGAAACGTCAACATCACATCCGCACCAAAAGAAAACCAGCAAGGAGAGGAGGGGCCCGTGCTCGGGCCGGGGATCCGGGGATTCCGGTCAGGCGAGTTCGTCGGCCGACTCGTGGCCGGCGGCTGCGCTACGTCGGAGGAATTCCGCGATCAGCTCGAGTTCGGCATCGGTGTAGCCCTCGCAGATGTCGTCCATCCGGCCGTTCATTCCACTGAATATGCGGTAGAGCTCTGGGTTTCGGTCGTGCAGTGCACGCACGGTGACCGCGCGTCGGTCGGCGCCCTCGGGATCGCGCTCGCGGATGACCCACCCGCCACGCTGGAGGCGGTCCAGAATGCCGGTCAATGTCGCCGGGTGCAGACCGGCACGTGCCGCCAACGCAGTGGGCGTCAGCGGCCCGTGTCGGTTGATCAAATCCAGGCAGGTCCAGTCGACGTCCTTCAGTTCCACCTTGTTGCCGAAGCGGCGGTTGAGCACGGACAGCTGGGTGTTCAGATCGCGTAGCGCCTCTTTGACGGATGTGACCAACCGCCGGTGTCGCCGGGTCGCGGCCGGATCGACTACGGAACTCATCCAAGTCACCTTCACGATTCTTTGTATGGATTCCGTATTATACGCACCACCAACTGGAATAGGCGCCGCCGTGCGCTCAGTGCTTGCCGAGCGCCTCGGTGCGAATCAGTCGCAGCAGGCTGGGATTATTCGAGGTGGTGACGACGCTGACGATCTTCTGGACATATCGGTCGTCGTCGACGAGCCCGAGCAGGCAGGCGGCCAGGTCCGCTCGGGAGGTGAACCGCCCCTCGGCGTGCCCTTCCGCAACGGTGTAGTCGGTGACGAGCGCGGAGGTGTACAGGCCACTCGGACGCACGACCGTCCAGTCGAGTTCGGTTTCTGTGAGCAGGGATTCCATCGCACGCATATCGTCGTAGAGCGTTTTGCCCATGACCTGCGTGAGGTAGGGCTGCAAGACGCGATTGAACAAAAATCCCGCGTCCGCATATGGTCTGGGGTCCACGGCAGTGGACGAGACGACCGCGATACGGCGTACCGCGTGCTTGCGCATGGCGGCGACGATATTGGCGACTCCGGCCGAATACGTCGTGATCGGTTGCTTGCTGTAGGGCACACCGAGTGTCGACAGCACGGCGTCGCCGCCCGCGATCGCGCTCTCGACGGACTCTGCCGCATGGACGTCGCCCTCGAACGTCGTGAGCCGGTCGTGTTCGAGCGGGAAATCGCGTGGCTTGCGAGTGACGGCGACGACGTCATGGCCGGCCGCGAGAGCCTGAGTGGTCAGCAAGCGGCCGGTGGGACCGTTCGCCCCGAAGACGATGAGACGCATGGATGTTCCTTCTGAGTTGGTGCGGGCCGCGGAAAGCGGCACCGGAAGTGGGGCAGGGGTGCTTCGTTGATGGGCAGAGCGACCCGTTCGGCACTGGCGTCAGAAGCCCGCCCCGGGGGAGGGTCGCAGGATTTCGACGCCGTGGCGGGCGGCTGCGGCGGCGAGGAGGGTGGTGTCGGGCGGACTGGTGGGCGCCGGAGGGAGAGACAGGGATTCGGCCGGACGGCCGGTTTCGGCGAACCATTGCTCGAATCCGCCCGGTGTGATCAGGGTCAGGAACCGGCAGATGTCCGAATCGACGCGGTAGGCGTGCGGCAATCCGCGTGGCGCGAAGACAGTGGCGCCGGTGGACACCCGAAATCGCTGGTCTGCGATATGCACGGTGAGCTCACCCGCCAAGACGATGAAGATCTCGTCCTCGTGCTCGTGCCGATGCGGCGGAGCCGCGGTCCCGCGTCGGCAGGTGTGCCTGGTGATGGCGAGCCGGCCGTCGGTCTGGCTGGCGGTGGCGTCGAATTGGATCAGCGCGCCGAGGTGCCAGACCGCGCGGTCCACGTCGTCACCGGACCGGAGCGGGGACGGCGTCACGACCACTCCGCCCGGTGATCGGCGGCCCATGTCGCGAAGGAGCGTGCCGGACGCCCGAGAATCGCGTCCACCTCGTGGGTGACGGTGGGCGTTCGGTCGAGTTCACGAGCGTAGCGGTCCATGAGCGCGAGTACGAAGCGCTCGTCGAGACCTTGCCCGATCATCGCGCGCGTGGCCGCTTCAACCGGAACCTGCTGAAATCGAAGGGGTTTGCCGATCGCGTCGCCGATGACGGCGACCATCCGCTCGAGGCTCACGGCCGCGGGACCGGTGATGGTTATGCGACGGCCGAGGAGGCTGTCGTCCCACATGGCCCGTGCGATGACGTCCGCGACATCCTGTTCGTGGATGACCGCCTCGGCGAAAGACGCATACGGGCCGAAGACGGTGTCACCAGCGGCCACTTGCTTTCGCCACATCGCCAATGTGTTCATGGCGAACGAACTCGGTCGTACGCTCACCCACGGCAGTCCGCTCGCGACGACCGCCCGCTCGACCTCGGTGTTGCGGTCACCGTTGTATCGGGAGGGCTGATGAGCGGGTTCGTCGTCGGCGTTGCAGGCCGACATGACGACGATCCGGCCGACACCGCATGTCGCGGCGAGCCGGACCAGTTCGCCGACATGATCCTTGCAGGCCCGCGGGTGGACGAACAGGGCATCGACCCCCTGTAGGGCATCGTTCATCTCTTCGAACGCCACGACTTCCACATCTTCGGGAAAGCCGGTGACGGGTTGTCGAGAGACGGCTCGGATTCTCGTTCCGGCGGATAGCAAAGCGCTGACGAGGGGGCGGCCGACGGTGCCGGTGGCGCCGGTGATCAGATACATGTCAACTCCTATCTAACTCATATCGTATGAGTTAGATATTACATGCGATGCCGCGTCGGTCAATATGAGTTTCGTAATTTATGACTGAAGCCCGACCGTGCGCAGACCTCGGTACGAGGTGTTAGATCTAGAGCGCCTGCCAAGTCGCGAGCTCGCTACGGAAAGGTGTCCCGATATGGTCTCGAATCCGGTGCCGGCCTTGGCTCGACGGCTGGCCCAGCGGCGCTGGGTCATGCGGTCGGCGCCGGTCGTGCTACGGGTCGACCGCTTGATCCGGCGGGCCAGCGGCGGCCGAAAAGGCGTGCTGGATCTGGCGGGGCTGCCGTCCGTCGAGGTCACCGTGCCGGGGCGGAAGACGGGAATCCCGCGCACCACATCGTTGCTCTATGTGCCGCACGGTGCGGACTTCATCGTCCTCGGTTCGAATTGGGGCGGTCCGAAGCATCCGGCCTGGTCGGCGAATCTGCGTGCGGCGCAAACCGCCTCGGTCCGGCACAAGGGCGAGCAGTTCCCGGCCACGGTGCGCGAGATCACCGGCGTGGAGCGTAAGCGCGTCTGGGATCTGGCGGTCGAGTTCTGGCCCGGTTACGCCATGGAGTACGAACTGTCCGGCGGCCGGGTGTTCCGGATCTTCGAGCTGCGCCGCGTATCCGACTGACGGTGGCATCGGAAACGAGTGGCGGCCAGGTGTTCGTGTGGCCGGTTACGGTGGGACGGTGACCACGCATCTGACCCACTGGGGCGCGTTCGAGGCGGACAGCGATGGCGAACGGCTCACAGCGGTCCGGCCGTGGCAAGGTGACCCGGAGCCGGTGCCGCTGATCGACAATGTCGCTTCGGCGCAGCATCATTCGACGCGTATCGATCGGCCGTATGTTCGTCGGGGCTGGCTGGAGAACGGGCCGGGCCCAGGTGCGCGGGGCTCGGAGTCTTTCGTCCCGGTGTCGTGGGAGCGCGCGTTGGACCTGCTGGCGGGCGAGCTCGGCCGGGTGTACCAGGAGCATGGAGCGCAGGCGGTGTACGGCGGCTCGTACGGCTGGGCCAGCGCCGGGCGATTCCATCACGCGCAGAGTCAATTGCACCGCTTCTTGAACTGTCTCGGCGGCTACGTCCGGCACGTGAACAGCTACAGCCTGGGTACCTCGACGGTGTTCCTGCCGTATGTCATCGGTGATATCGGCTGGGTGACGCAGCAGGCGACGGCGAAGACGGTCTTGGCCGAACATTCCGAACTCGTGGTGGCTTTCGGTGGTTTGTCGCCGAAGAACGCGGCCGTGTCGCCGGGCGGGGTCTCGCGCCACAACATGCGCGGCTGGATCGCGGCGGCGCGGGCGCGGGGTTGTCGTTTCGTGTCGATCAGTCCGCTGCGCGACGACACCCCGCGGGAGAGCGAAGCGGAGTGGATCGCGCCGCGGCCGGGTACCGACGTGGCGATGATGCTGGCGCTCGCCCAGGTGCTGGACGCGGAGGGTTTGGCGGACGAGCAGTTCCTGCGCGAGTACACGGTGGGCTGCGACCGCTTCGCGGAGTACCTGCGCGGTGCGGGGGACGGAGTGGTCAAGGATCCGGAGTGGGCCGCGGCCATCACCGGTGTGCCGGCCGACCGTATCCGGACGCTGGCCCGCGAGATGGCTGCCGCGCGAACGCTGGTGACGGTGAGTTGGTCGCTGCAGCGGGCGCGCCATGGTGAGCAGCCGCTGTGGGCGGGTGTGGCGCTCGCGGCGATGCTGGGGCAGATCGGGCTTCCCGGAGGCGGCTTCGGACACGGGTACGGCTCGGCCGCCGGTGTCGGAGAGCCCGCGCGGGTGCCTGCGCCGCGACTTCCGCGGGGGCGCAATGGCGTGGACGCCTTCATTCCGGTCGCGCGGATCGCGGACATGCTGCTCGAGCCGGGCGCGCCCTTCCGCTACAACGGCCGGGAGCTGGTGTATCCGGAAGTGCGGTTGGTGTACTGGTGTGGCGGCAATCCGTTTCATCACCATCAGGACCTGGCTCGGCTGCGTACGGCGTTCGGTCGTCCGGACACGGTGGTGGTGCACGATGCGTTCTGGACGGCCACCGCGCGGCACGCCGATATCGTGCTCCCGGCGACGATGTCGATCGAGCGCGACGACTATGGCGTGGGGGAAGGCGACCGTTCGTTCTTCCCGATGAAGGCGCTGACTCGCCCGTATGGGCAGGCGCGTGACGACTATTCGATCTTCGCCGAAACGGCCGATCGGCTCGGTGTCGGCAAGGAATTCACCGAGGGGCGTTCGGCAGTCGAGTGGCTGCGGCATCTGTATGAGCAATGGCGTGTCGAGCAGTCGCGCGCGGGGCACGAGCTGCCGGATTTCGACGCGTTCTGGGCCGGTGATGTCCTCGAGCTTCCGGTTCCGGACCCGAATCAGGTGTTGGCCGCGGACTTTCGCGCCGACCCGGATCGGCACCCGCTGAGCACGCCCAGCGGGAAGATCGAGGTCTTTTCCGCGACCATCGATCGCTTCGGGTACGCCGATTGCCCGGGGCATCCGGTGTGGTTGGAGCCGGAGGAGTGGCTCGGTGGTGCGGCGGCGGCCCGGTTCCCCTTGCAGTTGGTGGCGAATCAGCCGCGGGCCAAGCTGCACAGCCAGCTCGACGTGGGCGCCTACAGCCGGTCGGTGAAGATCTCCGGGCGTGAACCGATCCGGATGCATCCTTCGGACGCCGACGCGCGTGGTCTGCGTGCCGGTGAGATTGTGCGGGTGTTCAACGAGCGGGGCAGTTGCCTGGCCGGTCTGGTGGTCGACGACGGGGTGCGGGCCGGTGTCGCGCAGTTGTCCACCGGAGCGTGGTATGACCCCGACCCGGCGGACCCGACATTCTGCCGCCACGGTAATCCGAACGTGCTCATCGCCGACCGTCCCTCTTCGACGCTCAGCCAGGGGTGCGCCGGGCAGCTGACGCTGGTGGAGGTGGAGCGCTATGCGGGCCCGATCACGGAGGTGGAGGTGATGCGGCCGCCGCCCACGGTGGTTCCGGGAGCGCTTTGAGGCCGCCGATGGCGGACATGCCGAGTCGCTCGGCTTCGGGGCAGCTGGGGCCGATTCCGTCGTGCTGTCGAGCGTTCGGAATTCGGGTGGTCGGGCCGGTGGAGGAGGGAGGCTGTGCTCATCCGGTTCCTCGGCGATGCGGGAACGATCGGATGAACATCGAATGGTTGTAGGCTCTGTCGGTTGATCGTGGTTGCGCGTCCATGTGAGCGGTGATGATGGTCGATGTCGGATTATGGATGCGGCATGGTGGACAACGTAAGGTTGTCGCTGGAGGTGGCGGGTGGAGCTGGATCTCGCGGCGGTGCGCGCGTTCGTCGTGGTGGTGGAGGAGCAGCAGTTCGGTCACGCGGCCTCGGTGCTGGGGATCAGCCAGCAGGCGGTGTCCAAGCGCATCGCGAAGCTCGAGTCGCAGCTGGGAACGGAGCTGTTCGACCGCGGGCGCGGCGGCAGTGTGCCGACGGCGGCCGGTACTCGGTTGCTGCCGTACGCGCGTTCCTTGCTCGCCGGCTCCGAGGCCGCGGTGCGGGCGGTGCGCGAGGTAGTGCGGCCGTTGCGGGTCGCGGTGCTGGGGAAACGGGTGGCCGCGACCGATTTGATGGAGTTCTATCTCGCGCGTCATCCGCACCGCGACACCGAGATCGTCATCTCGAATATGATCACGACCTCGCGGGAAGCGTTGCGCGGTGGCATCGTCGACGCGGCTCTCGCGCGCGCGTACGGCGGCCCGGTGGCTCTGCCCGACGATATCGTCGCCGCTCCCGCGTATTTGGAGCCGTTGTATCTGCTGGTGGGTAAGGATCATCCGTTCGCGGGCCGGTCGACGATCGCGTTGCGCGAGATCTCCGGGCAGCCGGTGTGGGTGCCCGGTGCGGCCGTGCCGTCGGAGTGGGCCGACTTCTATCGAGAGCTCAGCGCGTTCAGCGGGATTCCGGTCGATACCAGGGGTCCGCTCGTGGGTATGGCCGAGATCGTCGAACGTATCGCGGACTCGTCGTCGTTGACGACGTTCAGCGGCGACGGGGGGCAGACGCCGTGGCATCCGAACGTGCGGCGCCTGATGATCGTCGATCCGACCCCCGCCTATCCCCTGGCGTTGTTGTGGTCGGCGGGCAACCGGCATCCGGGACTGCGGCATTTGGTCGAGCACGTCGCGGACAACTACAACCGGGATACCGCCGCCGCCTGCTGGGTTCCGGATTCCGATCGGGCGCTGTTCGGCGTGCCCGGTGCGGTGGCCCGGCGGTAGTGTCGGCTCGTGCCTCTACCATTCCCCGGGTGACCGGATACGACCCGCTCGACGCGTTCGAGCATCTCGACACCTCGACGTTGCCGCAGCGCCAGCAGCGGATTCTCGCCACGATTCGGGACTGGGTTGTCCGGCACGGGTATCCGCCGAACACGCGTGAGATCGGTGACGCGGTGGGTCTGCGGTCGGCGTCGTCGGTGTCGAAGCATCTGAAGAGCCTGGAGGAGCGTGGTTTCCTGCGCCGCGGCCGGACGGTGTCGCGGCCGATCGACGTGCGGATGTTTCTGCACGCGCCCGCGGGGCGGGAGATCGCGCAGGATTCGGTGGCGGTGCCGGTGGTCGGTGACATCGCGGCGGGCGCTCCGATCCTGGCCGAGGAGCACGGCGAGGACACGATGACGTTGCCGCGCGAGCTGGTCGGGCGCGGCACGGTGTTCGGGTTGCGGGTACGCGGCGATTCGATGATCGATGCGGCCATCTGCGATGGCGACCTCGTGGTGGTGCGCAAGCAGCACGAGGCGCATTCCGGCGAGATCGTGGCGGCGATGATCGATGGGGAGGCGACGGTGAAGGTGTACCGGCGGCGCAACGGTCATGTGTACTTGGAGCCGCGCAACCCGGCCTACGAGGTGATCGACGGCGACGAAGCGGTCGTGCTCGGCAAGGTCGTGTCGGTGATGCGGCGCGTCTGACCTCGGCCGACTCTTCCCCGCGCGGGGCGGCCGTTCGGCCGTCGCCGTACCCTGAACGGCATGTCGGAGTTTGCGCGGACGCCTCTCGGCGCCGGGTTCGAGCAGCTGGCGCGGTTGCTCGATGGGCGCCGGGTCGTCGCGTTGACCGGCGCGGGGATCTCTACCGACAGCGGGATCCCGGACTATCGTGGTCCGTCCTCGCCGCCGCGCAACCCGATGACCTACCAGCAGTTCGTCGGTGATCCGGTGTTCCGGCAGCGGTACTGGGCGCGCAATCACGTCGGCTGGCGGCGCATGGACGGGTCGCGCCCCAATCCCGGCCATCGCGCGCTGGCACGGCTGGAACGCATGGGCGTGGTCACCGGGCTGATCACCCAGAACGTGGATCTGCTGCACACCAAGGCGGGGCATCGGCGGGTGATCGATCTGCACGGCACCTACGCGCGGGTGCGTTGCCTCAGCTGCGCGTCCCTGGTCTCGCGGATGTCGCTGGCCGACCGGCTGGAGGCGGCCAATCCGGGCTTCGCGGAGGCCGCGACGACCGATGGCCTCGAGGTCGCGCCCGACGCGGACGCGGTGGTCGGCGACACCGGAAGCTTCCGGATGGTCGACTGCGCGCGCTGTGGCGGCATGCTGAAGCCCGATATCGTCTATTTCGGGGAGAACGTGCCGAAGGAGCGGGTCGCGGCGGCGTATGAACTCGTCGACGCCGCGGACGCGCTGCTGGTCGCCGGGTCGTCGCTGACGGTGATGTCCGGGTTGCGTTTCGTGCGTGATGCCGCCAGGCGCGGGCGTCTCGTCGTGATCGTCAATCGTGGCCGGACGCGCGGTGACGAACTGGCCGCACTCACGCTGGATGCCGGGTCCTCGACTGTGCTGCCGGCTCTTGCGGAGCGCCTCGGTGAAGCCGGTGGCGCGGTAGTGCCGAAACCTTTCCGCGACGCCACCTCGACCGCGTAGAGGCGCTGTTGCCCGAGCCGCCATGGGCTGGCTGCATACCGCCCCCTGGTGGCGCGGGCATCGAGAACGCGGCGGTGTCCTCGATGTCGAGGTCGCCGACCCGATGCCGGGGGCTGGAGGTTCTGGCGCGATCGAGTCCTGCGGCGCCTTCCCGAGCGATGTTCGATCAGCGGCCGAGGCTGACAGCGATCAACCGGGTCATCTCAGGCGGGCACGCGTCCTTGCTGCTCAGCACAGTGTGCGCGCCGCGCGCGGGTTCAGGATCGGGCTGATCGCAACCATTCTGTGAACCGGTCGCGCGCCTTACTGTTCCGGACAGTACTTCTCGTGTGAGGACCGTGTCCGATGACATTGCAGTTGGATCCGACCACATCGGCGCCACCTTCCACCCCGGCCGAGGCGGCCACCGACAGCCCGGCACCGTTCACCCGTAGGTTGCTCGGCCTGGCCAGGGCGTCCTCGGGACTGATTCTGGCGGTGGTCATTTGGCAGCTCGGCGCCCGATCCTGGCTCGGCACGACCACTCCGGCGCCGACCGAGGTGCTCGAAGCCGGGTGGGAGCTGGTCCGGTCGGGTGAGTTGTGGCAGCATCTGGTCGCCTCCGGGCGCCGGGTGGCGGTCGGGCTGGCGATCGGCATCGGCATCGGGCTGGTGTGCGGTGTGGCGGCCGGATTGTTCCGGATCGCCGAGGATCTGGTGAACGGTCCGCTGCAGGCGTTGCGGATGTTGCCGACGCTGGCGCTGGTGCCGGTGTTCATCATCTGGTTCGGCATCGGTGATTCGTTCAAGATCGCGTTGATCATCGTCGCGCCGATCTTCCCGATCTACCTGAACGTGCTGGCCGGGATCCGTGGCGTGGACCGGCGGCTGGTCGAGGCGGCGGAATCGCTCGGCCTCAACCGGTTCGAGCTGACCACGAAGATCATTCTGCCCGGCGCGTTGCCGCAGATCTTCGTCGGGCTGCGGCAGGCGCTCGGCGTCGGCTGGCTGACCCTGGTGGTGGCGGAGATGCAGACCACGCCGGTGGGGCTGGGCTTCCTGATGAACGATGCCAAGGAGTTCCTGCGGACCGATCAGATCTTCCTGGTCTTGGTGATCTACGCGGTCCTCGGGCTGCTCACCGATCTGTTCGTGCGGGTACTGGAACACCGGTTCCTGGCTTGGCGCACCGGATACGAGGGGAAGTAGATGACCACCACCATCGGGACCGGCGTCCGCATTCGCGGGGCGGCACGCGCTTTCGGCGGCCGCGCGGTGCTGCGCGAGGTCGACCTGGATATCGCGCCGGGCGAGTTCGTCGCTCTGCTGGGCGCCAGTGGTTGCGGCAAGAGCACGCTGCTGCGCGGGATCGGCGGGCTGGACCGCGGCTTCAGTGGATCGTTCGAGGTGCCCCGATCGAAGGCGATCGTCTTCCAGGAGCACCGGCTGATTCCCTGGATCAGCGTGTGGCGCAACGTCGTTCTCGGCGTCGACGGTGCGACGAAGGCGCGGGCGTCGACGGCGCTGGAAGAGGTGGGGCTCACCGCGAAGGCGGATGCGTGGCCCGCGACGCTGTCCGGTGGTGAAGCGCAGCGTGTGGCACTGGCCAGGGCGCTGGTGCGCAATCCGGAACTGCTGCTGCTCGACGAGCCGTTCGGCGCCCTCGACGCGCTGACCCGGCTGAAAGCGCAAGCGCTGGTGGCTCGCCTGTGGACGCTGCACCGTCAGTCGGTGCTGCTGGTGACCCACGACGTGGAAGAGGCGCTGCTGCTGGCCGACCGCGCGCTCGTGCTGCGCGACGGCCGCGTCGCCGAATCCTTCGACATCACCGTCGCCCGCCCGCGTTCGGTGGTCGACCCAGATTTCTCCGCACTCCGGCGCCGGTTGCTGCTCGCACTCGGCGTGAATCCCGAGGCACCGACAGGAGCAGACGCATGAGTGAACCGTTGCAGATCAGCACGGACGTCTTGGTGATCGGCGGCGGGCCCGCGGCCTGCTGGGCCGCGATCCACGCCCGCGAAGCCGGCGCCGAGGTGACGGTGGTGGACAAGGGTTACTGCGGGACCAGCGGCGCTACCGCCCCCTCCGGGACCGGCGTGTGGTACGTGGCGCCGGAGGCGACCGCGCGGGCGAACGCGAAGGCCAGCCGGGAAGCGCTGGGCGGGCATCTGGCCGATCACTACTGGATGGACCGGGTGCTCGATCAGACCTACGCGAACATGAATCGGCTCGCCGTGGAGGGCCGGTATCCGTTCCCCGTCGACCCCGGCACCGGAGAGCAGATCCGCACCGGCGTGCAGGGCCCGGAGTACATGCGCAGGATGCGGGCGTGGGTGAAACGGCTCGGGGTGCGCATTCTCGACCATTCGCCGGCGCTGGAGTTGCTGGTCGACGACGACGGCGTGGTGCGCGGCGCGGCGGGCTATCAGCGTCAGGCCGAGCGGGACTACCGCGTCGTCGCCGGTGCGGTGGTGCTCGCGACCGGCGGTTGCGCGTTCCTGTCGCGGGCGCTGGGCACCAACGTCGACACCGGTGACGGCGCGCTGATGGCGGCCGAGGTGGGTGCGCGTTTCTCGGGCATGGAATTTTCCAACGCGTATGCGATCGTGCCGAAGGGCTCGACGATCACCAAGACCGCCTACTACGGCTACGCGACGTTCTTCCATGAGGACGGGCGGGTGCTCGAGGGCGCGGGCTCGACCAAGGGCCGTTCGGTGATCGCGCGAACTTTGTTGCGGGAGAAGGTGTTCGCTCAGCTCGATCGTGCCGATGCGACGGTGCAGGCACAGATGCGGCTGGGTCAGCCGAATTTCTTCCTCCAGTTCGACCGGCGCGGCATCGACCCGTTCGCCGACCGGTTCGAGGTGGACCTGCTCGCCGAGGGGACCGTCCGCGGCACCGGCGGCATCGACGTCGTCGACGACGACTGCGCCACCACGGTGCCGGGCTTGTACGCCGCGGGTGACGCGGCGACCAGGGAACGGATCTGCGGCGGATTCACCGGCGGTGGCAGCCACAACTCGGCGTGGGCGATGTCGTCGGGTAGTTGGGCCGGGCGCGGCGCGGCGGCGTTCGCGTTGCGATCGGCTCCCGCCCGCGGTCTGGATCTGCGTGGGGCCGGGCGCATCGGGTTGCGGCCGGAGAACGGCGAGTCGGTTCAGGCCGCGGAGGTGGTCGTCGCCGCGCAGCAGGAGTTGATCCCGTTCGAGAAGAATTATCTGCGCCACGGCGACCGGATCCGGCCCGCGCTCGCCCAGCTCGACAGCGTCTGGGAACACGCCACCCGCGGTCTGGGCGGCGGCAGCGGAGAGCAGCGGGTGCGGGCGCGGCAGGCCGCCGCGATCACCGCCGTGGGACGGTTGATGTACCGGTCGACGCTGGCGCGCACGGAGACGCGCGGGATGAGTAAACGCGCCGACCATCCGGATCTGGACCCCCAGCAGCATCATCACGTCCTGTCCGGTGGGCTCGACGAGGTGTGGACGGCGACGGCCGCGGCGGCGAGCACCCTGGCGGTGGCGGGATGATCGAGATCCTGCGTGCGGGTGACTGCATTGCCTGCGACAAATGCGTGGACGTGTGCCCTACGAACGTCTTCGACCGCACCGACAGCGGAATCCCGGTCATCGCACGGCAATCCGATTGCCAGACCTGCTTCATGTGCGAGGCGTACTGCCCCACGGACGCGCTGTACGTCGATCCCGAAGCGACTCCGCTGGCCGATCACGACACGGTGTGCGACGACCATATCGGCCGCTACCGCAGAGAACTCGGCTGGGGCCGTGGCCGCAAACCCGGCAGTCTCGTCGCGGTGGGGCCGCGTCTGCCGCACGGGGCTCCGCCGCCGCGGCTGTCCGAACTCTGAACAACGAAAGCGAATCATGCGCATTCTCAGGCTGATCGTGCCTGCTGTCGTGTCCGCCCTGCTGCTGGCGCTCACCGGCTGTGGGACGGACGACGCGGGCTCGGCGACCCGCGCCGAGATCAAGACCCTCCGCATCGGCACCATCGGCACCGGTAACGTGCTGACCGGACCGGTCGGCTTCGCTCATCAGCGCGGGGCGCTGCTGCCGGCGCTGAAACCGCTGGGGGTGGACGCCATCGAGGTGTACAGCTTCCCCAACGGCCCGGACCTGAACCAGGCGCTGGTCGGTGGCCGCCTCGACGTCGCCACCTACGGCGACACGCCCGCCCTGGTCGCGCGCGGCAGCGGCCTGAAGACGCGGTTGCTGGCCATCGCCGCGGTGGACTACAACGCGGGTGTGGTGGCGAAGGATCCGGCGATCCGGACGTTGAAGGATCTGGCGGGCAAGAAGATCGGTGTGCAGTCCGGTTCGTACATCGATCGCTACTTGCAGGGCGCGCTGAAGGCCGAGGGCATTCAGGCGCAGCTGGTGCATTTGCTGGCCACCGACGCGGAGGCCCCGCTCAACGGGGGCGATATCGCGGCGGTCGCGCTGCCGGATGTGAACCCGTCGTCGTTCTTCCGATCGTTCCTGGCCAAAGGTTTCCACCAGGTCGACTCGATTCACGACAACCATCCCGATCTCGCGGGCACCAGCTCCTCGGTCAGCAGCCAGGATTTCCTGGACAGCCATCCCGAGTTCGGCGGCGCGTGGCAGTCGGTCCTGGTGGAGGCCAACCGGTATGCGAAACAGCATTGGGACGACTATGTGAACTACGAGGTCGCGCAGTCGAAGTCGCCGGAAGCGGTCGTGCGGGCGACCGCTCGTCCGAACTACATTCCGGACGAGATCTTCGCGCCGCGCGGGATCCAGTTGCTGACGGGGACCAAGCAGTTCCTGGTGGAGCAGAAGAAGATCCGGGAAGAGTTCGGTTTGGAGGAATGGTTCTACCGGCCGGACCGGCCCAAGCAGGGCTGAGCCGGATAGAGCGCCCGGTCGGGGACACCGCAAATGCCCGGCCGGGCGACGGTGGATCCGTTCGATGCGGGTGAGTCGGCGCCGCGCGCGACATGGATCGGGAGGGGAGAGCATGCCGCAGATCGCCGAGTGGGCGCGGCAACGGCCGTGGGGTGTTCGGCTGGAGTGGGGTTCGGCCGGTGCGATGGCGCTCGGGCCCGGCAGCGCGTGCGTAGTGGTGGTCGACGTTCTGTCGTTCACGACATCGGTGTCGGTCGCTGTCGAAGCAGGGACACACGTGCTGCCCTACCCGTGGCGCGACGATGCAGCCGCGGAGTTCGCCGCACGGCAGGGCGCGGCGCTGGCGGTGGGCCGGCGGGCGGTGTCCGAGCAGCAGCCGTGGTCGCTGTCTCCGGCGGCGTTGCGGCGTGCGCCTGCGGCCGAGCGGCTCGTGCTGCCCTCGCCGAACGGTTCGGCCATCGCCGCGGCTGTCAGCGGTGTGCCGGTGGTGGCGGCGTGCCTGCGCAACGCGGGGGCGGTCGCCCGCTGGATCGCGGGGCAGGGGTGGGGCACCGGGCGGGAGCCGGTCGCGGTGATCGCCGCGGGCGAGCAGTGGCCCGGTGGTGGGGAGCTGCGGCCCGCGGTCGAGGATTGGCTGGGTGCGGGGGCGATCGCCGCGGCGCTGGCGCGCAACGGAGCGGGGCCGCTGTCCGCGGAGGCGCATGCCGCCGCGGTGGCCTACGATGCGATCGCCGACGTCGCGGCGCTGATTCGCGACTGCGCCTCCGGCCGGGAACTGACCGAGGGTGGGTTCGCGCAAGATGTCGCGGTGGCCACCGAACTCGACTCCAGCGCGGTGGTGCCGGTGTCGACCGGCGGAGCGTTCGTCGACGCCGCCCGGTGAAGCGGTCACCGCGGCCGAGCGCTAGGGGTGCGGTCCGATCAGCGCGATCGCGGATTCGACCGCCACCTCGACCATGCCGCCGATGTCGCCGCCGTCTTCCACGGTGGTGGCGATGAGTTCCCGGAAGCCGCCGAACAGGATGGTCGCCACCTGCCGGGACGGCGGGCGCAGTCCGGCGGCCGCGAATTCCGGTGTGTCGGTGAGTTTCTGGATCAGGGCGATGAACGCTTCGCCGACCTCGCGTTGCAGGTGACGGGCGTCCTCGCCGAGGGCGGGGACGACGCGGATCCAGCTGAGGGTGATGGAGGGATCGTCCTGTGCGGTGCGTATCCACGCCTCGATGGCGTGGCGCACCTGCGTGCGCCACGGCATGTGCGGGTCGACGGCGGCCTCGATCTGCTGGATCGTCTCCTTGTTGCGCTCGGTCAGCAGGGTGATGAAACAGTCCTGTTTGCTGGTGAAGTGCTCGTAGAAGGTGCGGCGCGAGGTGCGGGCGTGGCGGACCACGTCGGCGACGGTGGAGTCCTGGTATCCGCGTTCGCGCACGGCGACGGCCATGGCGTCGAGCAGGCGGCGGCGAAACCCGGAATCCGAGCCGTTGTCGGCGGAGGTGCGGGGTACGGGCTCGGCGCGGGTCACGAGAATCAGGTTAGTTTCTCCGCTCGGGTCACCGCGCCCGGCCCGAGCCGCTCGGCGGGCGGGTGCCGCGCACCGGCGCGCGGTCAGGCCGTCACCTGCCCGGAATCGCGTCCTTGCGCCACGGCATGGGCATCGTGGGCCGGTGCGTCCGCACCGGTGAAGCGGATGGTGCCGTCGTCGATGCGGCCGTAGCGCAGGGTGAGCACATCGTGGCCGTAGCTCATACCCAGCCGCCACGGGGCCCGGGAGCCCGCCTTGGGGAAGCGGTCGATGTCGCGCAGCACGTAGCCGGCCGGGAAGTCCAGCAGTGGCTCGGGTGCCACGGCGGGGTTCGGCCACGGGGTGGTCTGCCGGTAGCCGCCCTCGTCCATGTGGCGCAGCAACCGGCAGACGAACTCGCTGACCAGATCGGCTTTCAGTGTCCAGGACGCGTTGGTGTAGCCGATGGTGAAGGCGAAGTTCGGCACTCCGCTGAGCATCATCCCCTTGTAGGCCATGGTCTGTGGCAGCGCGACCTCGTGTCCGTCCACCGCGAGCCGGATGCCGCCGAGTGCGAGCAGTCGCAGGCCGGTCGCGGTCACCACCACGTCGGCGTCGAGTTCGCGTCCGGAGGCCAGGCGCAGTCCGGTCGCGGTGAACGTGTCGATGCGATCGGTGACCACCGTGGCGCGTCCGTCGCGGATCGCGCGGAACAGATCCCCGTCGGGTACCAGGCACAGCCGCTGATCCCACGGCTGGTAGGACGGTTTGAAGTGGGTGTCGACGTCGTAACCGTCGGGCAGTTGCTTGATGGTCAGATCGCGGATGAACTTGCGCATCTGCCGGGGCCGCCGCCTGCTGAACTGGTAGATCAGTGTGCTGATCAGCACGTTCTTCCAGCGGACGACCGTGTATGCGCGTCGCGGGCCCAGCAGTCGCCGCAGCCGGTCGGCCACGGTGTCGCGGGCGGGGACGGGCAGGATGTAGGTCGGTGACCGTTGCAGCATCGTCACCTGTGCGGCGGTTCGGGCCAGGGCGGGGACCAGGGTCACGGCGGTGGCGCCGCTGCCGATGACGACCACCCGCTTGCCCGCACAGTCCAGGTCCTGGGGCCAGTGCTGTGGATGCACCAGTCGGCCGCCGAATTCCTCGGCGCCGGCGAATCGCGGTGTGTAGCCCTCGTCGTAACGGTAGTAGCCGCTGCACACGAGCAGGAAATCGCAGGTGATCACGCTTGTGGCGCCGTCGTGTTCGGCCAGCACGGTCCAGCGGGCCTCGGCGCTGGACCAGGACGCTTCGGTCACCCGATGCCCGTAGCGGATGAATCGGTCGATGCCGGCGTCGGCGGCGGTGTCGCGGATGTAGCGCAGGATGGCGGGGCCGTCGGCGATGGCCTCGGCTTGCGTCCACGGGCGGAACCGGTATCCGAGGGTGTGCATGTCGGAGTCCGAGCGCACGCCGGGGTAGCGGAACAGATCCCAGGTGCCGCCGAGGTCGTCGCGTGCCTCGAGGATCGCGTAGCTGCGGGCGGGGAACGCCGCCTGCAGGTGGTGGGCCGCGCCGATGCCGGACAGGCCCGCGCCGACGATCAGGACGTCGAGGTGTTCGCTCATGCCGGTGCTCCCGTGGTGTCGCGGGTGCGCAGGCGGCGCTCGAGCAGCGCGACCACACCGTAGTAGTGGGTGGGTGTCACCCGCGCCAAGAGGTCGAACAGATAGGCGTCGGGTCCGACGAGGATGCGCGATTTGCCGTGTTCGACGCCGCGGCGGATGATTTCGGCCGCCTTCTCCGGCGTGGTGAGGGTCAGCGCCTCGAATTCCGCCGCCATCTGCTCGTGCGTGCGGCCCCGGCCCTCTGGGTCCTTGCGGACCCGGGCGTTGCGCGCGATGTTGGTGCTGATGCCGCCGGGGTGGACGTTCACCGCGGACACGCCGGTGCCGCGCAGTTCCTGGCGCAGGGCGTCGGTGAACCCGCGTACCGCGAATTTCGCCGCGCAGTAGGCGCTTTGGTTGGGCATGCCGAGCAGCCCGAACACGCTCGAGGTGTTGACGATGACGCCGTGATCCTGCTCGACGAGGATGGGCAGGAAGGCGCGCGTGCCGTTGACGACTCCGTCGAAGTTGATCCGCCGCAGCCATTCGTCGTCCTCGGGGACGGCGTCGAGCACCGAGGAGGACACCGCGACACCGGCGTTGTTGAACACCGCGGCGAGCGGCGCGGTCAGCCAGTCGCGGACTTCGTCGGCGAAGGCGAGCTGGTCGGCGGCGTCGCGCACGTCCAGGACCCGGGTCAGTACCGGGCCGGTGAGCGCGGCGGCGGTTTCCTTCAGCCCGGCTCGGTCGATATCGGCGATCGCTACGGGAGAGCCTGTGGCCGACAGCGATCGGGCGAGGCTGCGGCCGATGCCGGAGGCCGCGCCGGTGATCATCACCGGGCGGCCCGACAGTGGCCTACGGGTGCGGGGCATCGATGCTCCTGGTTTCGGAAGTGCGGATGTGTTCGTGGATGAGGTCGGCGAGACTCGGCCACACCGCGGCGGGCAGGTCGTGGCCCATGCCCGCCAGGGTGCGCAGGCGAGCGCCGGAGATCGCGCGAGCGGTCGCGGTGGCGCCGGTCGGTGCGACCATCAGGTCGCGGTCACCGTGCACAACCAGTGTCGGGGCGGTCACCGTGCGCAGTTCACCGGTCCGGTCGCCGGATTTCAGGATGCCTGCCAGTTGACGGCCGACGCCCGCGGCGGGGGAGGGATCCCGGTCCCAGGTCCTGGCCGCCGTCGCGCGCACCGCGGACTCGTCGAACGGGTGGGCGGCCGACCGGATGTGCCGGTACATGCGCACAGCCCGGTCGATGTGCTCGTCGCGGGTGCGGGCGGGTCTGCCGAGCATCAATCGCCAGGTCGACCACGCCGGGCGCCCGACGCGCGCGGCGCCGGTGGTGGACATGATCGAGGTCAAGGAACCGACCCGGGCGGGATGGTGGGCGGCGACGGTTTGGGCGATCATGCCGCCCATCGACATGCCGACCAGATGCGCTCGGGGCAGCTCGAGCGCGTCGAGCAGGCCCACGGTGTCGGCGGCCAGATCGGCCAGCGTGTATTGGTCGCGGTGCCAGCGCCGGGCCAGCAGATCGACCGGGCTCGGTGGCGGGAACTCGCTGTGCGTCGAGCGGCCCGCGTCGCGATTGTCGAAACGGATGACGTGGTAGCCGTGCGCCACCAGCAGCTCGCACAACTCGTCGGGCCAGTCGTGGAGTTGCTGGCCCAGCCCGGCGACCAGCAGAAGCGGGATTCCGCGCGTGCCGTACTGCTCGTAGGCCAGGGTGACGCCGCCGCCGACGTCGGCCAGTCGCTCGCTCATGCCCTCGCCCCGGCGGCGTGGTCGAGCGCTGGGACACCGGGTCGCGGGGTGCGGCGGTGCACCACGGCGCGGCCCTTCTTGGCCGGGGCGAGAGCGACACCGCGGAAGTGCGGACGTTCGTCGCGGGCGTCGGTCGGCTCCAGCGTGAAATCCCGCAGCAGGGTGCGCAACACGACGTTCATCTCCATCATGGCGAACGCGGCGCCGATGCACCGGCGGCTGCCGCCGCCGAACGGGATCCAGCTGAATGTGCCGGGCCGCACGCCGAGGAAACGATCGGGGTCGAAGGCGCGGGCGTTCGGGAACAGCTGCTCGTTGTCGTGCATCAGCCGGATGCTGACCAGGACCTTCTGCCCCTTCGGCAACGTCCACCGGCCCAGCGGCAACGTATCGGCCCGGACCTGGCGGATGGTGGCGTCGATGACCGGGCGCACGCGCTGTACCTCCAGCAGTGTCGCCTCGCGCAGTTGCGAGCCGCCGGCATCGGCTTCGGCGACCAAGCGGCGCAGGATTTCCGGGTGCCTGCGCAGCCGCTCGATCGTCCACGACAATGTCGTCGCCGTCGTCTCGTGCCCAGCGGTGAGCAGGGTCAGCAGTTCGTCGGCGATCTCGCTGCGCGACATGGCGGAGCCGTCGTCGTAGCGCGCTTGCAGCATCATCGCCAGCACGTCGTCGCGCTCGTCGATTCCGTCGCGGACCGCGCGGTCGATGAGCAAGCCCACGATTTCGTCGTAGCGGCGGCGGTAGGCCGCGAACCGGGACCAGGGGCCGAATCTGCCCAGCGCCGCCTTGGGCACCGGGAACGCGGCAAGGGCGGATCCGATGAAAACGAGTTTGGGCAGCAACTGGCGTAGTTGCTCGAACTCGGCTCCCTCGGCACCGAAGACCGCCCGCAGGATCACGTTCAGCGTGATCCGCATCATCGAGTCCATCGTCGCGAACTCGCGGCCGGTGGGCCACGACCGCATCTCGCGGACGGCTTCGGCTTCGATCAGCGAGTCGTACACGGCGAGTCGGCGGCCGTGGAAGGGCGGGGTGAGCAGTTTGCGCTGTTTGCGGTGTTCCGTGCCGGTCAGCGCGAACAACGATCCGGGCCCGAGGAACTCGCCGAGGTTGACGTCGACGTTGTCGACGACGTCGGTGCTCGCGGTGAACAGCGCTTTGATCTCGGCGGGGTCGGCGAGCACCACCGATCGCCCGAACCTGGGCATCTGGATGGTGAAGGCAGACCCGTAGCGCTCGTGCATGCGCCGCCAGGTGCGGGTGCGTCCGGTCAGGATGTGCAGGCTCTGCACGATCGGTGGGGTAGTCGGTCCTTCTGGCAGTCGCACAGCGGGCATATGCCCACCTCCTCGCGTGGTACTCCGATGTACCAGTCGTACGGTACGCTCGTGTACCAGGCTGTGACAAGGCTTACACCCAAGCGATCGGAGCGAGCGGCCCGGTCACATCACGTCCCACAGTTCGGCGCTGTGCACCGCGAGCAGGGCTCCGATGCGGTCGAGCGCCTCGGCGGCGGACATCCGGGCGAGTCGGCGCCCGTCGCGCAGGCGCAGCGCCACCGCCCCCGCGGCGGCCTCCTCGGCGCCGATGATCGCCAGATACGGCACGAGGCGGTGATCGCGGATGCGTGGCCCGAGGTCGGCGGACGAAGATCGCGAAGTGCCCACCGGCGTGACGGCTTTGCCGCATAATCGGGTTCGATTGGCACGCAATGACATCGGGGGTCGATGAGCACGCGCAGAGCGGTGCTGCAAGCGGGAATGGTTGTCCCGCTGGCCGCTGCGTGCGCGCCGGACCTGCTGTTGGGCAGCTCCGACGCGGTGCGCGTAGGAGTGTCCTGGAGCGGACAGGAACTGGCGGCCTTCCACAGCGTGCTGGCCGGACTGGACCTCGGCTTCGCGGTCGAAGTGATCCCCCTCGGTGACAACACCGACACCGCGTTCACCGCGGGCGGCCGGTCCGCGCCGGACGTGGTGTTGCTTCCGCAGGCTGGACGGGTGCGTGAACTCGCCGAACGCCACGAACTGCGGCCTGTCGCCGAGACGGTGTGGGCCGACGAACTCGGCCCCCGCTACGCCCAGCCCTGGCAGCAGTTGCTGCGCTACGAGGATCGGCTCTACGGTGTGCCGTTCAAGGCCGCGGACAAGTCGCTGGTGTGGTTCGACCGGCAGCAGTTCGCCACCCACGGCCTGGGTGAACCGGCCGCCTGGATGCTCGGGGACTGGGTCGACCGGATGGAGGTGCTCGCCCAGACGCCGATCCGCCTGCTCGCGCTGGCCGCCGCCGACGGATGGGTGCTGACCGACTTCTTCGAGAACGTGCTGCTCGCCGAATCCCCGCGCATCTACGACGAATTGGCCTCCAAGCACAGCCGCGAGTGGGACAACCCGGCGGTGCGGGCCGCGTTCGGGCATCTGGGAGTGTTGTGGGGGCAACGCCACGCCTTCCCCGGTGGCGTCGGCGTCGCACTGACCAGGCAATTCTCCGACGCCGTCCGGGACGTGTTCCAGCACCGCCGCGCCGCGGCGGTCGTCGCCCCCGACTTCGCCGAACCCATCGTGCGCAGCGCGGTCCGAGCCTCCGGACGCAAGGTCGAAGACGCCGTAGGGGTCGTGCCGTTCCCGGCGGTGACCGCCGCGTCGGTGCGGCCGAAGATCGTCGGCGGCGACGTGATCGTGGTGACGCAGCAGGCGAACCCGCGCGCCGGCGAACTGGTCGAGAAACTGGCCGGGGACCGCGCCCCGCTGCCGTGGATCCAGCGCTACGGCGGTTTCCTCGCGCCGAACCTGCGCACCGAGGCGGACTACTCGCCGCTGTTGGCACCCTCGGCGCGAGAGCTCGCCGCCCGCAGCACCTTCGATCTGTCCGACCGGATCGGACCGGTCGGCGGTAGGGAAGGGCTGTGGCGGGTGCTGACGGAGTTCCTCATCGCGATCGGTGACGGTGCGCGGACGCGGGTCACCGACGCCACCGAACGCGCGATCGCCGCGCTGGACGACGTCGAGCAGCGCCGATGACCTCGCCCCCGCATTTCGACATCAACGGTCTGCGCATCGAGCTGGCCACCCGCCGCATGCGCGGACCGCTGGTTCCCGGCGGCAGGCCACGGCGATGGCTGGGTTGGCTGGCGGGACTGCCCGCGACGGTACTGACGGTCGCGCTGTTGGCGCTGCCCGCCGGATGGACCGTCCTCATCGCCGCACAGGCACGCCCGGTGGAGGTCCTCGCGTGCGCGATCGTCGCCGCGAGTGCGCTGCTGCCCGCGGCGCTGCGCAGACAGCTGAAGGCGCCGCGGAGACGAATCCTGGCGTGGGTCTTCGCGATCGGCGGCACCGTCGGCGGGCTGTGGCTGCTGGGCGGCACGATGACCGCCGACGGCCGGGGCGCCTACCTGCGCACGCTGCTGTGGGTGGCCTTCGGGATCGGGCTGCTGATCCTGGCGCTGGCGATCGCCTGGTGGGGGCGGGCGGCGCGATGGCTGTGGCTGCCGCTGATCGTGCCGTTCGGCGTGTCGGCGTTCGTATCGGGGGTGGCGTTCCGGGTGATCTTCGGCAACGGCGCCCGATGGCTGGACATCCAGGACGTCGGGCTCTACCGGTGGTGGCTGGCGGCGATGCTCGGGTCGGCGTTCCTGTGGACCTGGCTGGGCTTCCTCACCGCGCTGTTCCGCGCGGGAATCCATGCGATAGAAGCCGATCCGGCGCGCGCCGGGTACCTCTACCGCGACGACGGCAGGCAGCTGGCGATCCGCCTGTACGAGCTGCTGCGCCCGGTGCTGCTGATCGCCGGGCTGGCCGTGGGGGTCGCGGCCGCGCGCGTGTTCGACGTGGTGCTGATCGGGGTGCCCGGGGCGCTCGAGTACCAGGTCGACAGCGCGACCGTGCACTGGTGGCGGTTGGCCGCCGACGCCGACCCCGGCGTCGCAGCGGCCTACACGCTGCCGCTGGCGGTGCTGGTGGGCGCGGTCGCCTGGCTGCTGCAAGTGGACGTGCGCAGGCACCGCGCGAGCTGGTCGGCGGTGCGCGCGATCTCGGTGGCGGGACGGCGGCGCATCGGCCCCGGGCGCGCGGCGGGCATCGTGCTGGTCTCGCTGCTGGTGCTGTACCCGATCGGCGTACTCGCCTACACCGCTGTGCGCGGACACGAGGGCTTCGGATTCTCCGCCGTCGCTCTGGTATCGGGCGACGACGGACTGTGGCGCTCATTGCAGACCACCGCCTGGGTCGCGGGGATCGCGACGGTGGTCGTGGTGACCGCGGCCGTTCCGGTGGCCTACCGGCTGGCCGCGCTGCGACCCAACGGCACCGCCGCCCGGCTGGCCGTCGTGGCACTGGTGGTGCTCGCGGTGATCCCGGCGCAGACCTACCTCGGGCCGCTCGACGGTCTCGTCGACGCCTACGAGTTGTCCGGAACGCGGATCCCGCTGATCCTCGTGCACGCCGCCGCCGGACTGCCGGTCGCCATCCTCGTGCTGCGCGGCGCGATGCTCGCCCCACCGGGCAGCACGGCCTCCGACGCCCTGCACGGCCTGGCCAGTCCGGGCACCATCGCCCAGCGCGTGCTGGCCTCCTCCGGGCCCGCGCTGGGGGCGGTGGCGGTGCTCGAATTCGTCCAGGTGTGGAACGACTTCTTCATCGGCCTCGTGGTCAGCGGAGCGGGAGCGAGCCCGTGGTCGCTGCTGCTGTGGGGCGAAGCACGGCAATTCGGTGAGAACATCGCGCAATTGGCCGCGGGAGCGCTGGTATCGGCAGTGCTGCCGGTGGCGCTGCTGCTGGTGACCTGGCGGCGCTGGGTCGTGCCCGGGCTGACCGGTGGAGTGCTGCGATGAAGCCGATCCCACCGGTCGGCACCGGTGGGGCAAGGGAGGAACCGGGTGAGTACATCGACCGAACCCACCGAACCGGTCGGGCAGACCGCGACGCCGCGATCGTCCATCTGGATCGGTTTTCTGGGCACCGCGTCGCTGGTGGCCTACACCGTGCTGTTCGAGCTGGTGCGCACCCTGGTGGTGAACTCGTTCGGTGAGAACGCCCTCGTGCAGTTCTTCAACGGGCCGCTGCGCTGGTTGTCGGTGCTGTTCATCGCCGCGGCCGCGACCTATGCGCTGTCCCGGTTCGCCCGCGGCTATCGCACCAAGGTGCGCACCGCCCGTGAAATGGACCTGATCGCCGGTCTCGTCGAACCGGGCCCCGCACTGGCCGACGCCGGACCGCGGGTGGCCGCGCCGTCCCCACGTGCGGTCGCGACGCTGGACGGGCATCTCATCGCCGCGGTGCTGCGGGACCTGCCGGTGCACGACTACGAAACCGTCGCGTTGCTGGCAGTGCTCAACGCCATTCGGGACACGCCGGGACGGTTGCCGCTGGCCCGGGAACCCTCGGCGCGCACCGCGGCGAAACTGCTGGAGGGGCTGCGCCGCCGCGGGGTCCTCGCCCCCGATGGCGCGCAACGGTACTGCGTGCGTCTGGTGCCGGCGTTACCGGATCGCGCGACCGTGACCGCTGGACCGCAGTGGGCCGCGGCGCTCACCGCGCTCCTGCACCACTACGCCGATCGAGCAGGCCGCTGGGCGATCGCGCTGGAGTCACGGCGCTTCGCCGTAGGCGCTCGCCGCTGGTTCGAGACCGAGGAACCCTACCTGCGCGCCCTGGTGGCCGCGTGCGCGGCGGCAGCGGACACCGAAACCGAGCCGGGCGTGGAATTCCCCCGGCCAGCGGTCGGGCATCTCATCCGCCTCGGCCACGCCTTGGACGTGTGGTACGCCCGAAAGGGCCTGGGGGAGAACGAAAACGGGTTGGCCGACGACCTGCGCTCACTTCCCGGCATCGACGAGCTGAACCGCGACCTGGTGATGCTGTGGGCAGGCCTGCTGAACGCGCGACCGCGGGGCTATCGGCCGCGGCGGTTGTCCACGAGCCTGGCCGCCCGCTGGGAACACCAGACGGCGCTGGGCACGCTGGCCACCGCGGCGCCGGATCTCGACAAGGTGGCCGACCAGTTGGAGACCGCGTGGTGGTTGCTGCCGCGCGACGACGTCGCCGGTGAGGTGTGCGCCCTGATCAACCTCGCCGTCGTGCACATCCGGCAAGGACGCCTCGACGCCGCGCAGGATCGTCTCGAACTCGCCGAATCCCTCACCCGCGCGGGTCTCGATCCCGACGGACGCGCGCAGACCCACGAGACCATGGGCGCGCTGTGGTGGGCCCGCGGCGAACCGCGCCGAGCTCTGCGCTGCTGGCAACTCGCCCTGACCGGCTACCGCGCGCTCGACGACGACCCCGGCATCGGCCGCTGCCTGCAACACCTCGGCTCCGCGATCGTCGCCGACCCCGATCACGCCACCCTGCTGCTGCCGACCGACCCACCCCTCACCCGCACCGACGCCGTGCGCCAGGCCACCGGATGGCTCGCCGAAGCCCGCCGCAGGCATCCCGACGCCCAGCACGTCGGATACTATGTCGGCCGAGCCCGTTCGAGAATCCGCGCCGATCGCGGCTTCCTCGACCTGCTCCCGGCCCGCCGCCGCACCCCCCTCACCCACATCGACCAGTGGCCCGCTCCCCTCGAAGACCACGCCCACCGGCCGCATGCCGACCGTTGACCTCTCCGATGCTGGTGCCCAGCGACCTCGGCGGCCATGGCAAGACCCCGGCTCGTCCCGTGATGCAGGCAGCGACGCGCGGACTCTCGTCGATGCCTGCGCACGGTGGTCGCTGTGAAAGACTGAGTGACCATGCCGGAGCTTCGGGTCGCGGTGATCGCCTCCCACAACGGATCCAATCTGCGTGCGCTGCACCACGCTTCCCTCGACCCGGGCGCACAGTTCCGGATACCGTGGAATCGTCGCCGAAACCCGCCACTTGCTCGCAGAGGAGCTGCTCACCATAGGCGCCACGGTGGACGACGTCGCGCACCGCCTCGGGTACGCCGACGCGTCCAGCTTCACCCACGCCTTCACGCGCTGGGCAGGAGTCACTCCCGGCCGCTTCGCCCGCACCAACCGATGAACGCCCTGGACACCGCGGGGTGCTCTCAATTGGCCGAGACCACAGCACGTCTCGCCTCGTGGCGAGGGTGATAGCACTCGGCGACGTGCCCGGCCTCGTCTTCGTCGACAACGCTCGGTGGAGTGGCAGTCGCGCAGAGGTGTTCGGCGCATACGAACTTCTTCCAGTGAATTGTTGCAGCGAACCACCAGTCTTCGGCTGGCGCAGCGATCTCCGGAGTCGGCGCGCCGCACTCGACTGTCCAGTGCCTGCCCACCAGGACGCGCGGCATCGATGCCTGGACACTCGGTGCTGGAACGGAGGGCGCAGGGCCTCAACACGTTCGCTGTGTTCAAGAACCGTGTCGAGGACTGCCTGAGCGTCCGTCCCGAATACCGGCTACTTGAATACCGGTCCCTGCCAGTCCGGAACTCTCTACTTGCGCTGTCTGCTCTTGGGTAGGCACGGCGGGCTGCTGAGGGTGCAGCCCGCCGCAGAAGGTTGTGACGGTGCCGTCAAAATCAGCTGATTGCCAGTATCTTCCGGGCGCTGTGGTGTCGAATCTCACCGTATCAACGGTGTAGATGGCTGATGCCACTAGTCAGGAGTGCGTGCGTGCGACGTGAGATCGATTTCGCTGTCTTCCCTCATCTGGATGAGGATCTGGACCGTGTCCGTGAGGTTCTCGGGCCCGTGCAGTTTCGGGGCAGGCCCGAGCTGACCGCACTCACCGACGAGGGGCACGGCACGTCTCGTCGGCTGGTGCGTCCGACGTTGACGTTGCTGTCGTACTACCTGCTCACCGATCCCGCGACACCGGCCGATGACCGGGCGGTGCACGCCGCTGCCGGTGTGGAGTTGCTGCATCTGGGGTCGCTGTATCACGACGACGTCATCGACCACGCGGACCAGCGCCGCGGCCGCCCCAGCACCAACGCGGTGTGGGGTTCGCACATGGCCGTACTGGCTGGGGACTGCGTGACGTCCTCGGGCACGCGCATGCTGGCCGACCTCGGCCGGCGCGAAGCTTCCGCGGCAGCGATCGCGAGCGAGCAGATGTGCACGGGCATGGTGATCGAGGCCGCCGACCAGTATGTAGCCTCCCGCAGTGAGCAGGCCTACCTAGACGCGATCGACGGCAAAACTGCGGCGTTGCTGTCGTTTGCCTGCCGGGTGGGCGCGATGCAGGCCGACTGTTCCGATGAGCAAGTAGAGGCGCTGGCCGCTTTCGGTCGAGACTTCGGGCTGGCCTACCAGTTGTGGGACGACATCCTCGATGTGACCTCGACCGCCGAAGAGATGGGCAAGCCGGTCAACACGGATCTGTTCGAGGGCATCTACACCTTGCCCGTGATCCGCGCCGCTGCCCGCGACCGAAGCCTGGCCCGCCTGTTGAGCCGACGAATGACGCGGGAGGAAGCCGCACACGCCCGTGAGTTCGTGCTCGTCTCCGGCGCCGTGCAGGAAGCACAAGCGGTGGCCGACGACTTCATGGACCAGGCTCAGGATCAGCTTGCCGCCCTGCCCGTCGACCTGAGCGCCCGTCACGCGATGACCGCTTATGCCCGGTCCGTCCTCGATCGGCGAACTCCCCACCCTGGCGTGTCCGGGCCCTCGACGCCGCCACCGGAGCCCGGCGTGGAGGTGGTCTCGCCGCAGGCCATGTCATGGCTGAGGAGCTGGATGGCCGACACCGGCCTTATCGCCTCCACCGCCGAGGCCGACCACCAGTTCGCACGAGTATTGCTGGTCCGGTCCCCGGCACAGTTCTTGCCCCCGGCGGACGCGGCCCGTGAACAGACCTTCGTCGGCATGAGCGCGCTGCTCGTCATGTTCGATGACCTGTTCGATGACCCGCAGCTGAGGGACCCGGAAGCGGTCACCGCGCTACGACACGGTCTGATCCCTGTGCTGCGCCAGGATCCGCAGGCACCACGGCAGTCCGGTGCGATCGCGACGGCGTGGGCGAGTATATGGCCACGCCTGCGCGAAGGCCGCACCAGCGGTTGGCAGGAGCGGTTCCTCGACAGCCTCGAGGAGTTGCTCGAAGCCTACGAACGCGAAGCACACCATCGCATCAACCGCTACATTCCCGCCACGGCCGACTACCTACCGCTGCGGACGTCGACCGGTGGGTTCGAGCTCGCTGTCGCCTTGACGGAGGTGCACCAGGACTGGGAACTGCCCTCGACGCTGCGGAGGCATCCTGTGATCCGCCGCCTCGAGGAACTTCTCTTCTGGGTGGCCTGTGTGGAGAACGATCTGGTGTCACTGGATCGGGACGAGGCCGACCATATCCCCTACAACCTGGTCAGGGCCATCCGTCATGAAACCGGGTGCACCCGCGGTGAAGCCGTCGAGCAGGTGCAGCACCAGGTGACCGAGAAACGCGCGCAGATCGATGCGGTGACCCGCTACCTGCCCGCTCTCCTCCGCATGCTTCCCGGCCTCTCCGGCCGCAGGAAGGAGTACCTGGCGCTCTACGAGAATGTGAGGAACGTAGCGTTCACGGCGCATCACGCCGATCGGTACACGCAGAACTCGGCTTCTGCAGCGCCGGACTGGGGACGCCTGCGCCGTGAGCTCTACCACTACCCAGTCACCGACCCGGCTCCGACGGGGCCGTAAACCCCCGCAGTCGACACATTTTTCGCTACTCCGCCGGCTCCGCGGGCCTCGCCGCTGCGGGCCGGCCGGGCAGCGGCGGATCCGGATCCAAGCCCGACCGGCACAACTGCCTGTGCGGCAGTCGCTACCGAGGTATCCGCGCCTCTACCTCAGGAACCGAATACGCCGGAAAGGGTTCGCGGGAGGACGACGATTTCGTCGGCTATCGCCGGAGTTGGTCCATCGCGCGCCACTGGTGGAGGGCATGTATTCGATTTCTCTGCGCTATGAATTCAGCCTCTCCTATGGTGTCGCGCCCACAACCACCGCCGATATCGACGACATCCAGCGGACCACCGAACAGCACGCGCTGGCCGGTTCGATCAGCGCGGCATGCGGCAAGATAGCGGCACCTTCAACGGTTCATGCCCTGTCGTAGCGATGATTCGGAAACCGGTATCTATCATCACGGACGCCGTGTGGTCCGGTGACCAACGGGAAGCTGGCCCCTTCTCTCCTGAGCGGAGCGAAGGATCTCATCGGTACGCTCGTGGGCGTGGGCGGGGGCTTGTTACTGCTGATCGCCACGATCGGCCCGTTGGCACTGTTCGGGTGGGCGGCTATTCGGGCGAAGCGCCACGGCCTCGGGGGGTCGTTCGCCTTGCCGTTTCAGGAGATGTTTGATCCCAGCGCGGCGCGAGCACAGATCGTCATCGAGGAGATCGCGGAACTGCCGGATCCTGCGGACTCCGGCGACCCGGATAAGACGACGATGCGCCGAACACAGTGGCGTATAAGGGTGTTCGGCTCTGCATCAACCCTGATAAGGCTCGGCGGCGCGGAGGTGACGGGACCTCCAGGCGAGCTGGGTGAGCACCCGCCCGGCCAACCCCGGCAACGCCGACTCCGACGCGTTCGCGTTCTCGGATCACTCGCTCATCGGCATGTGCGGACATCCTGAGCCGCAAGGCCAAGGAGGGGCCTGGGCATCGCCGATCAGAGAGTACTGACCTGGGCCGTCCCGAACCACACCAAGGAACTCCGGGCTTGGACACCCCGTCTCGGCCGTGCATAGTCACCGACCATGCGAACGAAGACCAATTCCACCTGCTTCCGCAGGTCCATCACGACCGTGGCGGTCGGTTTGGCGCTGGCCATCGGCAGTGCCCCGGTCGCCGCGGCCGTGCCGAACCGCTCGGTACTCTCGAATCCCGCAGCAGCAGTTAGTGATTCGGGATCCTCCTCCGGCTCTGGTTATCTGCTGGAGGCGACGCTCAACGCTCTGTGCCTGCTGACCGGTTCCAAGCCGATGTGCTGGGGCAGCGTCCCGACGGGGTAGCTCAGAAGCAGATACCCCGACATCGTGGTCTACACGCACGGCTACGCCCGCCAGCAACGACCGCTTTCGAGCCCGAAGGCGGCGCCGAATCGGCTTCGTAGCGCTGGGGAATGGACATTCTCGGCAACGGCTGAATCAGGCCGCGCGAGCATCCCCGCTCTTCCGCGCCAACCAGTATGCGGCTTATCGTTCCCTCTCCCTGACCGAAGCCAGCCTGGCGAACGCACTTCTGGGCATCTGATGCCGATACGGAGCCTTGCGAACATTGCTCGTTGGGGCGGTGTCAGTACCGGTCGCTATGGTCACCGCATGCCTGACCCGCCCCCATACCTTCGACCAGGTATGGGCTCGTTTCCTCCATGACCTCCGCATGTACTCGCCTCCGCCGCGACCCTGCAACCCGGCGCTACCGCCGAACAGATCGCGAACCTGGAAACTGTCCACGGTTTCGCGCTGCACTCCGACGTCCGGGTCCTGCGCCGAGGAGGTGAGCCGCCTGGATCAACGACCGGTATCTGGGGGCGGCCGGGTGCGGGCACCGGTGTCCGCACCGTGCCAGCGGGTGCCGTTATCGGCGGGAGTGGTGCACGGCCGACGCGCGTCAACTGTCGCAGACATTTGCCCGATGCTCGATAATGGCCCGATGTTTGCGGGTACATGTGAGGCCGATCTGTTCGAGAGCTCCAGGGGGCGGTTGGAGGCGATCGCCTACCGCCTGCTCGGGTCGGCCGCCGATGCCCAGGACGCCGTGCAGGACACCTATCTGCGGTGGCAGAGCGCGGAGCGCGACTATGTCGAGTCGCCCGAAGCGTGGCTGACCAAAGTACTTACCAACATCTGTCTCAACCAGCTGACTTCGGCGCGCGCCCGGCGCGAGACCTATGTGGGCCAGTGGCTGCCCGAACCCCTGTTCGCCGGAGACCCGATGCTGGGCCCGGCCGATACCGTCGAGCAGCGTGAATCGGTATCGATGGCGATGCTCACGGTAATGGAGCGCCTCTCACCGAATGAACGTGTGGTGTATGTGTTGCGGGAGGCGTTCGGCTACCCGCACAGCGAGATCGCCGAGATACTCGAAGTCACCGAGGCCAACTGTCAGCAGATCTTTCGCCGGGCCAAGCAGCATATGGCAACCGGGCACGCGCGCATCGACGTCGACCGAGTCGCCGCCACCAGAATCGTCGAGGAATTCCTCGACGCGGCCGTCAACGGCAATACCGCGACCTTGATCGGCTTGTTGACCCAGGACGTGGTCAGCGTCGGCGACGGCGGCACCTATATGCCGACACTGTCGCGGCCGCTGGTCGGCGCCGAAAGCGTCGCCCGGTTCTTGCGGCTGCTCGTCAAGCCGACCGAGAACAAACGCGGGAAGCTGGGCGGTGCACCCACCATGTTCGCCGCGGTGGTCAACGGCGCGCCGGCGGTGGTGATCACCGTCGGTGACCAGGTCGTCGGGCTGCTGTGCTTGGAGGTGACCACCGCCGGTATCGCGGCTGTGCACGGTCAGGTCAATCCCGACAAACTCGTGCGGGCCAATCGGTGGTGGGCCGACATCGAACCCGGCGCCCCGCTTATCGAATCTTGGTGACTCACATCACATTCAATTCCTGTCAGCATTCGCGGTGCTGCGCGGTTCAAGATGCGAACCACCCAGACAGGAGGAGGAAGCATGGGCAAATCCAGTCTCGCCGCGGAACTAGAGGTCACCAACGGGCGGCTCGCGCACGGTCTACCTTATTCGGCGTTCGGGGCGGGGCGGCCGTTGGTGTTTCTGCGGTGGTTCACGCCTGATCACGCTAATCCGCGGGGGTGGATGCGGGATTCGGAGATCAAGAAGTTGGCCCCGCTCGCTCGGCATTTCCGGGTGTACGCGGTGAACCGGGCGCCGGGGATGGCAGCGGGGACCACGATGGCCGATATCGCCACCCAGCACGCGGAGGCGTTGTATGCGGAGTTCGGCGGTCCGGTGGATGTTCTCGGGGTCTCCTCAGGAGGTTCGGTGGGGCTGCAACTGGCGGCGGATCACCCGCAAGCGGTGCGCAGACTGGTTATCGCCTCCTCTGGTTACACGCTGGAGCCCGCCACCAGGGAATCTCAGATGCGCTATGCGGAGGCGGTCATCGCCGGTCACCGGGCGTTGCACCACATGGCCGCCGCTGCCTTCGCCGACCCGGTCGGGCGGCGCGTCGCCGCAGCAGCTATGTGGCTGGCCGACCCGCTGGCCCGGCCGAAGAATCCGGCCGACACCCACGCCTTCGTGCACGCCGAAGATGCTTTCGATCTAACCGGCAGACTCGCCGACATCACCGCCCCCACCCTGATCGTCGGCGGTGAGCGCGACGCCGCCTACAGCACCGAGACCTTCCGGCGCACCGCCGACGGCATCCCCGACTCCCACCTGATCATCTACCCACGCACCACCCACATGGGCGCGATAAAACACCCCCGCTTCGCCTCGGACGTCACCGCCTTCCTCGCCGCAGACACTCCAGGACCACGATGATCACCCAGCTTCGCGTCGCTCTCCTCTAGGACGATGCTGTGCGACAGGATCGTTTGCCTTCCCCGCGATAGTCGTCGACGTTGCCCGCAGTGCGCAGGTTCTTCCCGCGTCATGCCGGAGTTCCGCGCGTTCTACCTGGCTGCCCCCAGCCTTGCCATCAGCCGATAAGTTTCCTGTTCTGTGGCAATCTGGCGGTGTGGGTGAGAGTGAACAGGTCGGGCACGGAGGCGGAACCGAAGCGATCCTCGAGAGGATTGCGGCCGGCAAGGTGGGTGTCGTCGAAATAGAGGTTGCCCCCGGCAGAAAGGAAGGGGCTCGACCAGCATCGCATCGCAAGGCTCGGCTCATCCGGGTGCTCTTCTGCTGCTCGGTGTTCATCGGTACTCTGTTGCTGGCTCTCCTGTGCGTAGGAGTGGCCTGCTTCGGGTTCGTGATTTTCCTCTTTTAGTGGCGCTGCGACGCCACCGAACATCCCCATCGATCAGGCACGCACATTCATGAAGGTGCCGGATCTGGTCTCCGATGCAGGCACCTGACCTGAATCGCCTGTGGTTTCGGGTGTGGCTTGCTCGTCAGACATGGCGTTGCCTCCTCCTGGCCGACCCGGTTGCCGACCGCTACAAATCGTCGCACGCCCGGAGGTTGCCCCAAGGCCAAATCGGTTGCGCCGCAAGGATGCCGGAACGGCCGCGCAGCGGCATCAGCGGATATTCAGATGGGGCTCGCAGTCATCCCAACGCGGGCAGCCGCGGGACTGCATTGTGAGCAAAGCTCTGCCTGACCGGTACCAGACCGGCGTGATCGGCCGACGCCATCATCGTGACCCCACCAGTCCGGCCTCGTTTCCTTGCACGCCACCTAGCCGACCCGAGAATCTGGGCATTCGATGGAAGCGTTCACCGGCGGTAGGTACTCGGAGAGTTTCCCGTCCACCGGGTAAACGACCTGCTGAACGCCGCGGAACCGGAGTATCCGAGGCGGATTGCGGTCTCCTGCACTGTGAGTCCGAGGACACTGAGCATGTCGATCGCCAGTGCACAGCGGACTTCCTCGTTGAGGACTCGGAAGCTGGTCCCCTCGTCGGCGAGCCTTCGGTGCAGAGTACGACGGTCCATGTGCAGTCTACTCGCGATTTGCTCAGCCGTGGGCGTGGTGCCGATCTGCTGGAGAAGCGCCGCGCGAATTCTGGTGGCGAGTTGACCACGTTGTCTTCGCTGCTGCAAAAGGTCCAGGCAGTGCTTCTCACATAGCGCGGCCGTAGCGGGATCGGGCATGGACATCGGTTCGGCGAGAAGATCGATGGGAAACGTCAGGCCGGTGCTCAGCCGGTCGGCGAAAATCGGGAACCTGTCGACCGGGTTGTGCGAAACATCGGAGAGCAGCTGAGCCATGCCGTCGATCATGGTGGCCGCGCTGCGGCTGGGCAATGCCAGCTCGAGGCGTGTATCACCGAGACGGTCTGCAAGTCGCGGGCTGAGGCAACGCAGCACGATCACACCGAAGATGATCACAATGTCACGCTCGAGCAGAAAAGCGCGGACGTCGGCGGGAATGGTGTCGTCCCGAAATTCGATCCGTCCTGCCGTCTGGCTGAGACTGACAGTTATATCGACGAACCGGTTGCCGATCCGCAGTGTCTCCAGTGCGACCCGCAGGGCTTCACCGGCAGTGGGGCTGCTGAGCATGGCGAAGCCCAACAGCCCGAAGTTGGCCAATGAGAAACGCTTCGCCACCTCGGTGCCGAGTCCTGATCTGTCGCCGATGGTCTGCACCAGGTTGCGTGCGACCAACAGTTCTTGGATCGCTTCGACTTCCAGATCGTCGGCCTCGAGGTCAGCCGGTCGCAGGCCGGTCGTGGCGAGCAGCCGACGCTCCGTGACGCCGTGATCGGTGCCGACCCCCACCATGTGACGGACTCCGATGATGCTGCGTCTGAAGTCCCACGATGGTCGCTCCACCGCCCCGAAACTATCAAAGGTTTGTCCCAAGTGAGCATTTCGGTCGCACCCAACGGTTCATACAGTGGCGTGACGCGGGTCGGAAGTCGGCGCGGGTGCGCAGGTGGCCGGCAGGGTTGCCAGTGGCGGCTCGGCACCCTCCGGCACAGACGAGAAGGGCGCAATAGGTGGATTCCCCGGTGATTCGATGGCTCGGTTTGGCGGCATTGTGCTTCGCCGAACTGCTGGTTTTCGTGGACAACACGATTGTGAATGTCGCATTGCCGAAGATTGCAACCGATTTGGGTGCGGGCACGTCCGGATTGCAGATGGTTGTGGACGTGTACACGCTGGTTTTTGCCGGGTTGCTCCTCACCGGCGGCTATGTGGGAGACCGCTTCGGACGCAAGACGATACTCATCATAGGAATCGTGGGTTTCGCAGCGTTGTCGGCACTCGCGGCGACATCGAACAACCTCGGGCAATTGATCGCCGCACGGGCCGGCCTCGGACTCTTTGCTGCTCTGGTGTTTCCGGCCACCTTGGCGATCGTTGTGATCATGTTCGACGATCTGCGGGAACGCGCAATCGCGGTCGCTTGCTGGGCCGAAACGGGTATCCGCACCTTGCCATTCGCGATTGCGATGGCGGTATTTACCGGGCCCAGCATGTGGTTGGGTTCGAAGATCGGAGCGGGCCGTGTGGCCGCGATCGGGTCGCTGGTGATGGCCGTGGCCTTCTGGCTGACGATCCGCTACGACATGTACACGTCTTATTGGGGCGTCATCGTTCCGGTAATGGTGACCCTGGCGCTCGGAGTGGCGCTCGTCTCCGGCCCCGCTACCTTTGCCGTGCTCAACGAGTTGTCGCCCGGTCAGGTCGGTGCAGGGTCAGCCGTCAACGATACGAGTCGCGAACTCGGTGGAACGCTGGGTGTTGCGGTACTAGGTTCGGTCCTGGCCTCCGTGTATTCGGGAAAGATGGCCGATGGCCTGGGCGCCATCCAGCTACCTGAGGAGGCACGCGGCGCGGCGGCGAATTCGATGTTGTCCGGTGTTCATGCGGCGCGGTCGATTCCCGGCCCAAGCGGTATCCAGCTCATCGATCTTGTGAAGGCGGCTTTTCTGGATGGCTTCCACATGGCCTCCATTGTCGCTGGTGGTGTCGCGGCAATTGCTGCGACCGCGGGATGGCTCCTTCTCGCAACTCGCTCACGCATGACTGACAACGGCGACGCGGACCACAGGTCGGGGTCCGGTAGTAATCGCACAGAAACTTCCCAGTCTGAACCAGACGCACCGTCGCGCAGGTGATGCGTGCCGATAAGCGCACGGAAATCGGCAATGGCGTGCGTCGAGTTGTCACGTACCCGAGGCCATGTAGGCAGCCAGGATGTAGTTGGCGTGCCGGTCGAGGTTGGTTCGAGCCCGGTCGTAACGCATGGTTGTCCGCGGGTCGGCATGGCGAGCGGCGATCTGAACCTCACGTAGGTCGACGCCAGCGTCGAGCATCGTCGTGACGCAGGTGTGGCGCAGCATGTGCGGGTGCATATATGACAAGCGCACTGACCGGCGATCCAAAGACAGATCGGTTACGCACCGACGCCACTACAACCGGACAAGCGCTCAACGGCATTTGCGTGTGTTCGGCCGGCCGCGGTCCGATCTGCTCGGCTCGACCCGTAGGCGGCGCGCAGATAGCCGGCTAATGGGCGATGATCAGCACCTTTTGGCGGCGAAACACGTGGACCGCTGACCTTCTGATGTCTTCAACTCTGCAAAGAGCCTGTGTAACAACCTGTTCCGATGCACGAATATGTATTCATGAGTCGTACGACAACGCGATCGATCAGCGTCGCAACGATGGCACTCGGTGCCGCACTGCTGCTTGCCGGATGTGGTCCCGCCTCGACCGACAGCACGTCCGCGCCGAGCACCTCGGCCATTGCGGTCACCTCGGCCAATGCGGTCACCGCGACCACAGCGGCGCCGACATCGGTTCCCGCCCCGGCGACGACCGTCGCGTCCGAGTCCACGACGGAGGCGCCGGGCACCGACACGGATCGGCCTGCTGGCAGCTGGAACCCTTGTGACACTGCCGATTCCGCGCTCGCGAGTGCGGGCTTGAACGTCGCCAGCGAGCAACCGATCTCGAATCCCGGTTTACCCAGCGAGAAGTCCTGCAAATGGAAGACCGCCGACAACGCACTCGAGTTCTACGTCACGGCCTATGGCATGCCGGTAGGTGAGCTGCGCCAGACCGGTAAATACGTCGACTTCAGTTCGGTCACGGTGGCCGGCCGTAAATCTCAGCAATTCCGTGCGGCGCAAGACACTCACAAGCTCGGGTGCTATATCGCGGTACCAGCGTCTTTCGGTGGTGACATTTTGCTCTTGGCGTCACGAATCTGGAACCCTCAGGGCGGCACCGACGGATTCAACTCCTGCGACGATGCCCAGCGCATCGCCAACTCCCTGGTCAACCACATACCCTGACGCATTAACGCTCGGGTGCAATGGTCCTGCTCATCTTGCCCGAAGCCTATTCTCGGACACACCGACCCGCACCCCTGCCAGTGCCAGTCCTGCTGGGTGAACCCAGGGATCAAAGGGCCGATTCGACCGCTCATCGGATGTGCGGATGACCTCAGCCGCAGAGGATCTCATCCGCCGACCGAGCGCCCAGCGGCATTATTGCTCACTCAGTCTTGACTGACGTCAGCCTTTATCGCCATCGAAAATGCCGCCACTGGTGACCGTCGTCGACGGAGGGGCCGAGGTCCTCGATGCCGGTGAGCTTGACGATCGCCGACAGGCTGCGCGCGTTATCGTCACGGATGCAGCCGTGGAAAGCGTCGAGAAGGACATCCACGGCCCTGTCGGCTCGCTGAACGACTCGCTCGGTGAGAACACCTCCGGCCGGCGCCATCTCGACAGCTCAGCGGAGATAAACGCCACCGGCCGCTCACCGTCGTAGGCCACCCAGCGGTGCACCGCCAGACAGTCCTGGAGCCGGATCTCGGGCCGCAGCGTCCGCGCCACCGACAACGCCATCATCGCCTGCGACGCGTGGGCGGGCATCAGTTCGTGACTAGCCCAGCCGAACACCCGGGTCTGAGTCTCGCGATCACAGGCTGCCCACTCACACAGAGTCAATCGCGCGGGACTTCCCATTTGGGAACCTTAAGCCGAGATTCGCAGCCGCACTCGTTCGCGGCCGGAGACGACACCGCGCTGACACCCGAGGAGTTCATCCGGCCGGCGGAGTTCGTCGCATTCCAGATCGTCCGTGGCCCTCGACGGCGCCGGGAACATGAGCTGTTGGTCGACTGGGATGCGAAAACAGTGGCAGCCCTGACAGAGCCGAACAGGCTGTCCGAAGACCAGTTGCGTACCCTCGAGTTCACTCCCCATCAGAGCCAGCACCTCGAACTCTCTGGGCAACTGGCCGACACGGTCACCGAGAAGCTGATGTATCGCCCTGTCTGCCTGCTGACCGTCGATCGCCCGCTGTTCTTGATCGGTGACGAGACGGTCGTCTTCAACACCGCAGGCGATCATGTCCACCATCGGCCGGTGTGCGCGATCAGTGACGAAGAGTTCCAGCGAGAACTCGAGCGCGCCCGCAAGAAAGGACGCTGGCAGCGTGAGGTGTGCCGGTTGGCGCACCGGTATACGACCGAGCCCCACAATGTCGAGGCAGCCACGGAGATAGCCATGCCGATCAGTCCGCGCACCCTGTTGCTCTTCGGGCCCCGCCACCGAGTGGGCCGGTGCGGTGATGCGGGAGCGGGTCTCCGGCTCAGATGCCGACGAGCCGACCGCGACTATCAACGGTAGAATCGCCCAGGCTTGCCTGGACGTGATCGTCGGACGCATAGACGACCCCTCGTTTCGATCGCTTCCCATCCCGGAGCGTGCGCCGCTGCTGGCGGTCTGTGGCTCCGGCGGCGCGGCCCGAGACGCGCTGATGTCGGCACCGAAGCGGCTATGGCCCCGGCGCCTGGACCGCCACGCGCAGCCCTACAACTCATCGATGTCTGGCCAGATCTGAGATGACTTGCCCACGTCTCTGCCTCGCCCGGATTCCGTTGCCACGGATAAAGTTTCGAAAACGTGGCCAGGCCGCGTACGAGCCGCGGCCGCGGACGAATCGTGCCTTTCTCGTTCAGGAACCGAGCCCGCTGTTGCCGCGCCCAGCCCTCCGGCATCGCCTCGAATACCGCTTCTTCGGCGTTCAAGTGCACGACGTTGCCCGCCAGAACCAGCCGTGCCGACCCCGCAGCCTCGTCCACCGGAATGTTGTATCAGAGGCAACATTGATGCATCCAGTATGGAGGCGCTGGTCATCTGTCTTCATCCTATGAAGGCATTTTCGCCTCATGTGGGGTCTTGTCCGGGCGCAATCCGCGCCAGCTGGGGTGGCGCAGGCCCTCGGGGGTGGCTTCGCGATATTCGATGTCGGCGACGAGGACGGGTTCCACCCAGTGCGCGGATGCGGCGACCACGCGCGGCGGGGGAACGTCGAAAGGAGTATCCGGGCGGGACAATTCGTCCAGGCGCGCTTGCAGGGCGCGACGATCGTGCATGGTCCACCCGGTGCCGACGTTGCCGATATGCACCAACTGGTCGTGGTCGTCATAGGCGCCGAGCGCGAGCGAACCGAACGTCGTGGAGAAGCGTCCCGTGCCGGGCAGCCAACCCGCGACGACGACCTCCGTCGTCCTACGCAGCGGCGTCTTGATCCACCACGGGGAGCGGCGGCCGGGGTAGTAGGCGGAATCCAGACGCTTGGCGACGATTCCCTCCAGACCGTGCTCGCGGGCCACCTCCAGCAGCAGGTCGGGATCGACATCGGTGTAGTGCGGCGGGGTGCGGGCCAGCGGCCGGTCGAGCGCGAGCCCGGCCAAGCGCTCGCGGCGCTCGGTATAGGGCAGATTCAGGAGGACCTCGTCGTCGGCGGCCAGCACATCGAAGGCGAGATATTGCGCCGGGAACCCGCGCAGCAACTCCGCGCTGGGCGAGACCACATGCATCCGCCGCTGCAAGCGACCGAACGACGGCGCCCCTGTCTTCGGATCGGGCGCGACGATCTCCCCGTCCAGGATCAGCTCGCCGCGCTCGCCCAGATCCGCCAGCGCCGCCGTGAGCTCGGGAAACGACCCGCTCAGATCGCGATTGTTGCGACTGTAGAAACGGCAGTCCCCGCCCCGGCAGCGCGCGATGGCGCGAATGCCGTCCCATTTCATCTCGAATGCCCATCGGCCGTGTTCCCGCGGTGGCCGTCCGGAGACGGCCAGCATCGGCGCCGGCACTGACAGCACACAACCAGCATATCTTCAGATACGCCGCAATTTGCCCGACGGCACGCGATCCAACTGCACTTACGGCGGGATATCGGTGAGAATTGTCTGCTCGATCTCTCAGTTGGCAAACTTTCTGCATGAGAATTCGCCCGGTGTGGGCGGGGCGCGTTCGCAAGCCGATGATGCCGATGTGAGGCGCTGCACTGTCAGGGCGCGTTCATATCCGTGCCGGAATCCGTTCGCTGCGGCCGGCTTGCGACCGGGCGCGGTTCGCCCGGCGCTCCCGGGTCACAATCCGAGCTTGGTGACCGCGTTGTCTTCCAGTGGGTTGGCGGTGCGGATGTAGCCGTGGACGGTGCGCGGGTTGGACCAGCGGCCTTGGCGCATGATCTCGCGGTCGCTGGCGCCGCCGAGCGCCGCCTGGGTGGCGAATCCGGCACGCAGCGAATGGCCGGAGAACAAGGCGGGGTCGAGCCCTGCCCGAGCCGCATAGCGCTTCACCAGTTCGGCGACCGCGCGCCCGGACATCGCGTGGGCACCGATCGCGCCGTGGCGGGTGATGGTGGGAAAGAGCGGAAGGTCCGCATCGGTGAGCGTCGTGCCGGTGAAGCCGTGGCACCGGTGGATGTCGGCGGACCTCGCCGGAAGATCGGCGAGCCAGGCGCGAACGCCCGAAGTGCTTGCGGCGGCATGCACTTCGCGCAACCGCAACCAATCGGCGAAGGCGCAGACCGGGCAGGTGGCGGGGCGGCGGCCACGCGGAAGGGCCACGCGCTGTTCCGCGGCGCCGGTCGGGTCGGTCTTCGTCGCGGGCAGCCGGATCAGCAGGATCGGTTCGCCGGTCGTGTGGTCCAGGCCCACCTCGACGTCCCCGATACGCAAACCGGCCAGTTCGCTGCGGCGCAACGCGCCGGCGAAACCGACGAGCAGTGCGAGCGCGTCCCTGCGGCGGGCGGGTTCGGTGGGCCAGCCCGGTTCGGGGAGCCCACCGAGTAGTTGGTCGAGGGTGTGCAGCAGGACGGGGCGTTTGCGTTTGGGTTGCGTGCGGCGGGTACGGCGGATACCGCGCAGCGTCAGGCGCACCACATCCGATCGCGTCGGCGACGGCAGGCCATTGGCCGCGTGCACCGCCGCGATGGCGGCCGACTTGCGTTCCAGCGTCGCCGGACCGAACGCCCATTCGCCGGTGTCGCGGCGTGCGTCGGCGGCCGCGGCCAGATAGACGGCGACATCCAGCGCGTCGGCGGGCAATGCCTGGCGGCCCTCGGTGGCGCACCATGCCGACCACGCCACCCAGTCGGACCGGTAGGCGCGCAGCGTATTCGCCGATTGGGACGCTTCCAGATAGCGGCGCAGCGAACCGGCTTGGCCGTCGTCGAAGCGATCACGCACCAACCGCAACGCCGCGGCATCCACCAATACGCTGCGCACCCCACGGCGCAACTCGGTGCGCACGGACTCGGGAACCGCGACCACGCTGGAACGATCGTCCATGGCTCGGCTCCCGCGTTCATCTCGGTGTTCGGCTGTCCGCGCCGGGACGTCCGACGCGAGAAATCAGCCTACGACACCACGGGGGCACGTCCGCGATCAGAAAGGCGCCAACGCGTCTCGGAGGCAACCGCTTCTCTCAGGGTGGCGCGGTGGAACCGTCCCGACAGCGACAGGATCGTCACGGTCTGGCCGCCGTCGGTCGTGCTGGTTTATCGGTCGACATCGTCGATCGTGCTCTGCGCGAGCGGCTGGTCATTCGTCATCCGCGCCTCGTCCTCGACGGGCACCCGGCAGTGCGCCCTATCGGGGTGCCTGGAAGCCGCCGATCTTCTGTTCGAGCAGTTCGGCCAGCCGCAGCGGGGTGCGGTCCTCGAACATCGGACCGATGAGCTGCACTCCCACCGGCAGCCCCTCCGGGGACCGGCCCGCGGGTACGGCGGTGGCGGGCAGGCCGGGCATGGTGGCCACACCGGCCCAGACGAGCTGGTCGAAGTACGGGTACTCCACGCCATCGATGTCGAGGTGCCGGTCCTCCAGATCTCCGTTGTGGTCGTGCGGGAAGGCGGGAGTGGGCGTGATGGGGCACACCACGGCATCGAACTCGGCGAAGAGCTGCCGCCAGCCGTGGCGGTGGAGTTCGCGACGGTTGTTCGCCTCGACCCAGTCGCGGTGGCTGAGCACCATGCCGCGCAGCCGCGCCGCATCGAGACTCCGGTCGTGCGCGCTCAGGGCGGCGGCGCGGGTCTGCAGCTGTTCGTACACGTCGACCGAAAGGCTCGTGGCGGCGTTCGACATCATCAACAGCATGTAGAGCGTCGCCGCTTCGGTCGGATCGGGCAGCAGCGGACTGCGCCGTTCGACACGGGCGCCCTCGTCGACGAGCGCCTCGGCGACCCGGTTCACGCCCGCCCGCACCGCCGATCCGGTCGGAATGAGCGGATGGTCCTCGATGATCAGGACACGGAAGTCCGACAGTCGCTCGTGGCGCGCGGGCGGCAGTGCGACGTCGTAGGCGACGCCGTGGGTCAGCGGGTCCGGTCCGGCCATCACGTCGAGCAGCAGCGCGAGGTCGCGGGCGGTGCGCGCCATCGGGCCGACGACGGCGAGGTCGAGATCGATCGGCACGGCCGGCGCGGACGGCGCGACCATGCCGCGGGTCGGCGCCAGCCCGAGTGTCGGCTTGTGTCCGTAGACACCGCAGAAATGCGCGGGGGTGCGCAGCGAACCGGCGAGGTCGGAGCCGATGGACAGCGCGCCGAACCCGGCCGCCAGGGCCGCCGCCGAACCGCCGGACGACCCACCCGACGTGCGGCCGTGATCCCACGGATTGTTGGTGGTGCCGTAGATCTCGTTGAAGCTCTGGAGATCTCGCAGCATCAACGGCACATTGGTCTTACCGAGCAGCACCGCGCCGGCCGCCTTCAACCGCGCCACCTGTAGCGCGTCTTCGGCCGGCACATAGTTCGCGTATTGCGGTATGCCCCAGGTCGTGGGCAGCCCGGACATGTTGTAGCAATCCTTGACCGTCACCGGAATACCGAGCAACGGCCGATCCTCGCCGCGGGCGCGCGCCTCATCGGCTCGGCGCGCGGCGGCCCGCGCACGGTCGAAATCCGGCACGCAGATCGCGTTGATCGCCTTGTCGTCCCGCTCGATACGCGCGATCGCCTCCTCGGTCAATTCCACCGATGTCACTTCACCAGCATGCAACGCAGACGCGAGTTCTTCCGCCGACTGAAAATTCCAATCCATGAAATCCGACGCTATTGGCCTGCCGGAGAGGACATAAAATGCCGCTTCGCACAACGGCGAAGTCGAACGGACCACCCGCATCGGTGAAGTCACACGCTCGTTCTGCCATCGAGGACGTCCCACCCCAGGTCACAGCGTCGGCAGCGGGCCAACTCCAGGAGCGCAGGGCATAAGAATGCCGTGCCGTGCAACGGGATAGATGTCTCAATACTCATACACGTTCCTCTCCCGTCCACAGACTATTCGCCCGACCATCGGCCATGACGACGCGCGGCGGGAGCTGTGTCGGCCGGGAAGTGCAGGAGAACTTCATCGGACACCCGCGCGTACTTCGTGAGGCTGCGAACCGCGATAACTCATCAGCGCCGGATTCCGGACGAATGTTCTCGCCCGGGTTCTGTTCGGTTCGACGGAGCGCCGGCACTTTCCTGAGCGCCGGATCTCGGGTGCCTGTCCCTCAACCCCGCACCGCCGTCCTTGCGCAGATTCGCCGCGACTACACCTCCGATGCCGGGCGGCGGGGGACCGCGTCGCTTTCGTTCCCGGCCGACGGGTCGACCCGGCCCTATGCCGAGCCTTATCCGTTTGCCGAGCCTCTCGTCGGTCGGGTCGATCCTCATCCGACGACATCCGCACCCACCCGGGGGTACCCAGTTTTTGGTACGTTCCGTTGATATTTCGTTTGGTCACGACCAACGCTACGAAACGTATTTAGTCCGCGATCATAGAAGGGACACCCGCGATCTGACCTCCGATAAGGTTCACTTATCGGAGGTCAGCATTCGAGCGCTACCAAACGGTGATCGGACCGACCGGACAGCATCTGGCGAGGATTTCGCGCACGACCGAGACAGGTGCTGCCGCGGATCGCGGAGAGTCGGCGTCCTATCTGCGGTATGCGCGGAACGTCGCGCGCAAGTCGTCGACGATGAGGTCGGGTTCTTCCATGGCGGCGAAGTGCCCGCCG
Organism: Nocardia sp. NPDC047654; assembly: GCF_043205035.1. Classification (NCBI taxonomy): domain Bacteria; kingdom Bacillati; phylum Actinomycetota; class Actinomycetes; order Mycobacteriales; family Nocardiaceae; genus Nocardia; species Nocardia sp. NPDC047654. The sequence goes on along the minus strand of NZ_JBIDDF010000011.1, from coordinate 37,370 downwards.
CGCTCGAATTCGGTCCAGCGCACGATGTTGTGGTTTCGTTCGGCGATGCGGCGGACCGGGATGCCCAGGTCGTGCGGCATGACTGCCACGGCGACCGGCACATCGGTCCGGGGTTCGGGCATTCCCCAGGTGGCGGCGCCTTCGTAGTAGTAGCGCGCCGACGAGCCCGCGGTGGCGTTGAGCCAGTAGATCATGACGTTGGTCAGCATCGCGTCACGGTCGACGGCGTCTTCGGGTGCGTCGGTGGAGTCGGTCCAGTCCTTGAATCGTTCGACGATCCAGGCCAATTGCCCCACCGGTGAATCGGCGAGCGCGTAGGACAGCGTTTGAGGGCGACTGGCTTGCAGCATCGCGTAGGCACCGAGTTCGTACTGGGCGCGGCGCGCCAGTTCGACGGCACGCTGTTCGGCGGGGTTGTCGGGGTCGGCGGTCTCGGCGGTGACAGTGGCGGAGGCGATCATCGTCAGATGCACCGCGACCAAGTGCTCGGCGTCGATCACCGCCAACTGCCGGGAGATCGCCGCACCGGTGTCTTCACCGTGCGCGGCGTAGCGGTCGTAGCCGAGGCGGCGCATCAGTTCCGCCCATGCCCGCGCGGCGCGCGCGGTCGACCAGCCGACGGCGGGGCCGGAGAACCCGTACCCGGGGATGGTCGGCACGACGACGTGGAACGCGTCCTGCGCGTTGCCGCCGTGCGCCACCGGGTCGGTCAGCGGTCCGATCACCTCGAGGAATTCCACGATCGATCCGGGCCATCCGTGTGTGAGCACCAGCGGCAGGGCGTCGGGTTCGGACGAGCGGACGTGCAGGAAGTGCACGTCGTGGCCGTCGATCTCGGTACGGAACTGCGGGAAAGAGTTGAGCCGGGCCTCCTGGGCGCGCCAATCGTAGGTGTTGCGCCAATAGCCGGCCAGTTCCCTGGTGTAGTCGAGCGGGATGCCCTGCGCCCACCCAGCCTCGGGATCCGCGTCGGTCCAGCGGGTGGCGTCCAGCCGCCGATTCAAGTCGTCGAGCTGCTCTTGGGGGACGTCGATCCGGAAGGGGGTGATCTCTGTGCTCATGAGAATCACACTATGACCTACCTAGGACAACTCCGGCCCTAGGATCGGGAGGAAAGAGGGAAGCGGCGGGGCGTCAGGCAGCGGGTCGGGTCGCGACGCCACCGGGGCTACGATTCTGCGGTGTCGAAGGTGTGCAACTACCCGGGTTGTTCTCGTCCCATCACGAGCGCGGCAGGGCCTGGTCGTCCCTCGGAGTACTGCGACCGGGCCGATCACACGCGCTGGCGCGCGTGGCGGGAACGGCAACGCCAGCAACAGGAATCCGAAGCCGCGGCCGCTACCGTCACCGTGACGAAACCGGGGCCGGTGACCGTCGCGCGGTTGCGAGCCGATGAGCTGCTCACCCAGTTCCGGGGACTGGCCGAACAGTTGAACACCACGCTGAATGCCGCCGTCGCGGAATTGTCCACGCTGGCCGATCCGGCGATCGCCGAGGCGCAGGTACAGGCGGTGCAGGTGGACGCGGCACGGCGGATCGCCGAGGCGGAGGGCGCGGCCGTGGCGGCCGAGCAGGCGCGGCGGGAGGCACAGGAGGCTCGGGAACTCGCCGAATCCGCCGCCGACGACGCCGCGAGCGCCGCCGAGCAAGCCGAAGCGCTGATCGCCGAAGCGAATGCGGCGCGTGAGGACGCGCTGCGCGAAGTCGAACGCGTCAGCAAGCAGGCGGCCGACGACGTGTTCGCTGCCCGCAGCGCCGCGGAAGCCGAGATCCGCGGCGTGCGCCGCGAATCCACCGAGCACGCCGAACGCGTCGAACAAGAAGCCGCAGAACAAGTTCAGCGCGCCGAACGTCGTGCGGAGACCGATATCGAGAACGCCCGGCGCGAAGCGTCGGCGCTGGTCGCGGCCGCGCACTCCGAACGCGATCTCGCCGTGCAGCGCGCGGCGGACGCCGAACGAACGGCCGAACGAGCCGAGCGATCCGCCGCCGAGCGCGCCGAAGCCGCTGAGGAGGCGCGAGCCGAATGGCGCAGAGTGCGTACCGAACTCGACGCCACCCGCGCCGAGCTCGCCGAAACCCGACGCACCGCGGCGGCCGAACTCGCCACCGCCCGAACCGAAGCCGCCGCGGCTCTGGACAAGGTGCGCGCGGAAGCCGCCCAGCGTCTGGAAGCGCTCGACGAGGCCCGCGCGCAGACCCTTGCCCGCGCCGAACGCGCCGAAGCCCAACTCGACGAACTCCTCGCCGAAACGCGCCGCAAATCGCCCGCGACCGACCCTGCGCCACCTCACGAGGCCTGATGGACGGATCCCCTCGTCTGCGTGCGCGCCGTCGGCACACCTTCTTCTCTTGCAGAAGGATTCGGCTCGGCGCACGACGGGGCGTCCCACACGGACATCCCGGTAGATGACCGTCTCGTACGGGTCCATCGCCTCCTGGCCGGCCCGGGGCGCGCCTGCCGAGGCGGGGATCGCCGATCGGGGCAGTGCGCCATGGCGCCTCGGTACCAATGCCACCGGCGTATTCCTCTCGTTCATCAGGTGATTCGGGTACGGCTACCTTCGGCTGTGTCCCCGGCATGGGCGACGATGCGGCCGTGATGGGGCAAACGAGTCGCTAACCGCCGCTTCGGTCATATCATGTAGCTATGCCCGAGACCGAGATCGGAGGGCGTGCGGAACCACTGGCCGGCGCAGCCCGGCAGACGGTACTGGTGGCCGGTGCCTGCTCGATGATCATGGGTGTGGCCCTAGCGGTGTGGCCGCACAAGTCGCTGCCGACAGCGGAACTGCTGTCCGGCGGCTACCTGCTGCTCAACGGTGTCCTACAGCTGGTGGTCGCGATCGGCGCCCGCTTCGTCACCGCGCTGCGAGTGCTGGTGCTGGTCAGCGGTGGGCTGTCGGCCCTGCTGGCGATGCTGTGCTTCGCGGGTGGGAATTCGACTCTGCTGCTGTCGTTCTGGATCGGATTGGCGTGGGCGATCCGCGGGATCTGTCACGCCACCGTGGCGGTATGGGTCGACGACCTGCCCGGACGCGGACGCCAAGAGCTGTTCGGACTGGTCACGCTGGTGCTGGGCGTGCTGGTGGCCGCGGTGCCGTTCGACTCGCCGGACGCACTGGGCTGGGTGGCCGGACCGTGCCTGCTCGCGATCGGGACAATGGAGGCGTGGTTCGCCGCGGGTTCCCGGCGCGGCGTGGTCGCGATGCCGGGCATGGTGGCGACCATGCGCCTCGACGGCTGACCCCGGCACCCATCCGGTGGCGAGGCGTGCGGTATCCAGGTTGACTGGGCGCCATGGCATCCCAGCATTCCGAGCTCCGGTCACCCGCCGAGCTGATCGTGGTCACCCGCGGCGCCGACACCGCGATCACGCCGACCGCTCTGCGCGACAGTCACAGCGCGCAAGCACGTCTGGAGGAATTGCTGCCCCCCGGCGGCGAACTGGTGCGCATCTTCGGACCGGCCAACCGCTTGGAGCGCCGGCTCGCCGATAGCCCGCATCTGAAGACCGGTGCGGAATATCTGAACTACTTCTACCTCACCGGTGTCACCGGCGAACTCGACGAGCTGGCCGCGCGGTTGCGTGCCGCCGAGGAGGTGGCGGCAGCCTATGTGAAGCCGCCCGCCGAACCGCCGATCGCACCGGAGGGCGTTCGAGCGATCACGGGCCGCTCCGCTGCCGAGGCGCCGCCGGTGACGCCGGATTTCGTCGTGCGGCAGGGATATCTGGACGCCGCGCCGCAGGGCATCGACGCGCGGTGGGCCTGGACGGTTCCCGGGGGCCGGGGGACCGGCGTGCGAGTGGTGGATGTCGAAGGCGCCTGGCGGTTCACCCACGAGGATTTGCGGGTGAACCAGGGCGGTGTGATCGGAGGCAACCCCTCACCGGAGCAGGGCTGGCGCGACCACGGCACCGCGGTCGCCGGTGTGATCAGCGGTGACGTGAATGCCTACGGCATCACCGGCATCGTGCCCGAGGCCTACATCCGCGCGGTGTCGATCTTCGGAACCGGATCGGCGACCGCGATCCGCTCGGCCGCGGACACGCTGAACCCCGGCGACGTGCTGCTGCTCGAACTGCACCGGCCGGGACCGCGTTTCACCTATGCCAACCGGCCGGACCAGCGCGGATACATCGCGGTCGAGTGGTGGCCCGACGACTTCGCCGCGATCAGGTACGCGATCGGCAAGGGCGTGGTCGTGGTGGAGGCGGGCGGGAACGGCGGCGAAGACCTCGACGCCGCGCTCTACGACAACCGCCCCGCGGAGTTCCCGAGCACATGGCGCAATCCGTTCCGCGGTGGCGAGGCCGACTCCGGGGCGATCATCGTCGGAGCCGGTGCACCCCCGCCCGGCTTCCACGGCCGTGACTACGGCCCGCCCCGCTCCCGCTTGTCGTTCTCCAACTACGGCGAACGAATCGACGTGCAAGGGTGGGGTCTGGAAGTCACCACCACCGGGTACGGCGATCTGCAAGGCGGTCCCGACGAGGACCTCTGGTACACCGACGTGTTCAGCGGAACCTCGAGCGCGTCCCCGATCGTGGTCGGCGCCGTCACGAGCTTCCAAGGCATGAGCGCGGCCGCGGCCGGACGCAAGACGCCCGCCGAGGTGCGTACGCGGCTGCGGGAAACCGGCTCTCCGCAAACCGATGCGCCGGAACGGCCCGTCTCCCAGCGCATCGGCAACCTGCCGGACCTGAAATCGATGATCCTGCCACGGTGAGCCGTCGAGATGGCGCCCGGAAACACCTGTACACACACGCAATGACCGCGGATTCCGCTGTGTGGAAGTCACTGAGAATATAGTTGCCTGAAATGGAATCAGCCTTGGACCGGGGCGAGTGGTGGCCGACCGCCTACCGGAATCCGCTGCCGCCCGCTGGATGTCTCCGTGCGCCATTCACTGGGCGACGGCGATCCATCGCGTCGGCGAGGGAGTGGGCAGCCGATCCTGCCCGTCGGCGCCGGAGTACGGAGATGCCGGAGTCGTGATGCGAACGCAGCCGCGACGGATGCTCGGCTCGGCCCGATCGAGGTTTGCGAGCCGCCCGGTTGTCACGCGGTGATCAGTTCACGCGGGCGGCCAGCAGCAACTCGAGCATCAGTTGCACGAACTCATCAGGCGCGTCGGTGAATCCGCTGTGTCCACCGGAGAACTCGGTCAGCGGGATGTTCAGTTGCTCGGCGAGGGTCTGGGCGGGACGGTACGGGAGTTTGCCCCTGCTTTCCCGGCCCGCCCCCAATACGAGGCGGTCGGTGACCGGTTCCAAAGCCACTACGTCCGGGAGGTGGGACGTGATCGTGCGCAATTCGTGTCTCATGTTGCGCGGCGCGTTGGCGTGCAGACGTTCGATCATCGCCGCCGCCCGCGGTGAGAGCTGGGCCGCATCGGGCATCCGCACGCCTCCGCCGATCCCCTCGAGAAAACGCGCGCCCGCGGCGGCGAGGCCCTCGGTCTCGAACAATTCGTACACTTCGTCGACGAACGCCTTGTGCTCGGCGGCGTCGGGCAGCACGCCGAAAGACGGCGGCTCGTGCGCGATCACCAGCCGCAACCGCTGGGGATGGCGGGCGAGCAGGTCCAGCGCGACCACCGCGCCGCCGCTGCCTCCGAAGACGTAGGCGTCTTCGCCCGCGGGTGTGAGGTGCTCGAGGAGCAAGTGAGCGTCCTCGCTCTGCACCTCGACCTCGATCTCGGCCGGTGGGCCGGGCTCGAGCACGCTGCGCGAGTAACCGCGCGGGTCAATGGTGACCACGGTGAAATGCTGGGCGAGAGGCTCGAGAATGGGATCGAAGACCGCCGCGTCGCCTCCGCTGCCCGGCAGCAACAGCAGCACCGGTCCGGCGCCGCTCACCTCGTAGTACAGCGTCGCTCCCGGGACCTGCAGAGTGCCGGATCTCATGGTTTCTCCTCGTCGTCGGTCGGCCACTGCTCGAGGGTGAGGTGCAGGGCGTCGATGATGCGTTCCCAGGAGTCGGCGGTGGAGCGTGCGTGCCCGAAGCCGCCGGTCGCCTCCAGAACGCTGTATCCGTGAAAGGTGCTGCGCAGCAATCGGACCGCGTCGGTGCTGTCGGGTTCGGCCAAACCGTAGGCGCGCAGCATGCCGTAGGTCAGTTCGACGGCGCGCAGTGCGCCGGTCGTGGTGTGCGCCACATCGGGATCGAATGGGAGCTGGGTCGCGGCGTAGCGCCCGGGGAAGCGCAAGGCGTAGTCCCGCCAGGCGTGGGCGTATGCGGCCAGTGCGTCGCGTCCGGCGCGTCCGGCCACCGCCGCGGCGATCAGATCGGTCTTCTCCGTGGCCGCCAGGGCAGCTACTCGCGCGCGGAGGTCCCGGAGATTCTTGACGTGGGAATACAGGCTCGCGTCCTGGACGCCGAACCGCTTGGCCACCGCCGACATCGTGACATTGTCCAATCCGACTTCGTCGGCGAGATCGGCCGCGGCGCGCGTGATCCGCTCCGCGGTCAACCCTGCTCGAGCCATCATGCACACCTCCGAAAACCTACGATGCCTAGTTTATAGACTAGGTACATTAGGTTATGCAACTCGCGGAGTTCGGCGATGAACCACGTCTTCCGGTCCCCGAGCTCCTGAAGCCGCTGAGAAGTGCAAGGAAGGAACGGTTGCGGCGTTGGCAGTGGCCGGTGGCCGAAAAGAAAGGGGCGCGCCCACGCCCCGCTGCGGACACGTCCGCAGCGGGGCCCTCGGTGAGGTCTACGGCGCAACCAGATCGGGAACAGGCCAGCGGGTCGGCGGCTGATTCACGTTCGCGTGGTTGCGGAACTCGGCTGAGCCGGTGTCCGGACGGCTATCTCGCCGCTCAATGCGTAGTCGCCGGACAGGCGTAGTCCGTCTCCGCTCCAGAATCGGCCCGGGTCGTACCAGTCGGGGCTACGGTGCGAGGGCAGCAGTCCCATCGCTTGATAAGTGGCGGCGACGATCTCGGCGCAATACGCGTTCTCCAGTTCCCGGGCAGCCGATCGACTCGGCGCGCGGCGGGGGAGGCGGGCACGGCCGCGTAGCCAGCGCCCCGCCATGCCCGCGGTGGTCGGGAACGGGGTGCCGTCGAGGCGGGCGATGGCGCGCAACGCGCTGTCTTCCATCTCCCGGCTGACCGAAGGGTCCAACTGGCGCAACCAGGCCCGCTGACCGTAACGGTGCGCCCACACGAGCACGGCGTCACGCAAGTTGTGCAGCTGAGCGCCACGGTGGGCGGATCCCGACCACATGTCGGTCAGGGATCGTCCCAGTTCCGCGTGCCAGATAAGCGCGGGCAGATCGTCGATCACGACGGACATCCCGACATGGTTCACCGGGCTGTTCGTCGTCATCCGGATCACCCGGTCGGCCGTGGAATGCCCACGGAAAAGCCAGATGTCGCCCGTTCTGGTGACCTCGACCGCTCGGTCGAGACTGATGCCCGTCCCCGTCATGGTCGTAGCCTATGCGGTATGAGGTGGTGGAAGGCAGTGGGATTGGCGGGTGCGGCCGGTGTGGTCGCCACCGGTGTCGTGGTGGTGCGCGCCGAGCGCCGCCGCCGCGCCTATACCCCCGACCAGGTTCGCGAACAACTGCACGCGCGATTCGCCCAGGCGACATCGGTCCCGCAAACCGTCGGAGCCGCTGCTGGGGAACCGCGGGGCGTCACCGGCATCGGCGGGCGTATCCGACGATGGTTCCGTCGCCGGTCCGGGCAGGACGACTAGGCAAGACGCGTCGAGCTGCACCGGATCGATGGGACGTTCATCGATCGTATTCACGGGAACCGCTGCGCGATCGCGGCCGCGATCACGTCCGGTGCGTGTTCCTGGATGAAGTGCCGCGCGCGCGGCAGCTCGACTACGTCGAGATCGTGGAAGGCGGCGCGCATCCGCGGGATACAGGCGTTCGGGCGGAACACCATGTCCCGCATCCCCCAGACCAACAGGGTCGGTTTGTCGCCGAGCAGGACGGGCACGTCTCGGGCCAGTTTGTCCAGCAGCGGGCCTGCGGCACGAATTTCCCTGGGCGTCACGGCGAGTGCGGCCCGGGCTTCCGCGGTGGGCTGCACCAGGCGATAGTGGTCGGCCTCGGCCGCGGTGAGCTTGCGCCCCAGTTCGGCGAGCAGGACGCGCTCGACGAGAAAATTCTGCTCGAGTATCCGCCGCTGCATCGGAGTGCTGCTCATGATCATGCTGAAAACCCGATTGGCCATCGCTTCGGTGGGCCAGAACGAGGTGTTGCCCAGCACGATCCCTCTCACCCGATCCGCCCGTGCGGTGACCGCGCCCAGCCCGATGGGTCCGCCCCAATCCTGTCCCATCAGAACGAACCCGTCGAGCCGCAGGTGATCGATCAGCTCGCCGAGGACCGCGGTGTGCTCGCCGATCGTGTAGCCGAAATCCGCGGGACGTTCGGATAATCCGAACCCGGGATAGTCGACGGCGATACACCGATACCGGCCGCGCAGGTCCTTCACGATGTGACGGTAGAGGAAACTCCACGTCGGGGCGCCGTGACAGAACAGCAGCGGCGGCCCGGCCCCCTCGTCGATGTAGTGAACCCTGCCGACGGACGAGTCGAACCAGCGCGACTCGAAGGGGTACAGATTCCCGTCGGGAACGAAGTCGATCAGCATGGGGCCCTCCCTCCCTCCGAGACAGGCTACCTCTGATGCGCCCCCGCTCGCCGAGGGCATCCACCGGCCCCGCGCCGCAACGGCCTACGAAACGAGGGGAGCCATTGGGGCCGAGCCGAGATCGGCGAGCGCGGCCGCGCCGCGGGCGGCATGATCGCCGCCGGCGAGCACCTCGGTCCGCGCCGACTGGTAGCGGCAACCGGCGGCGTCGAACGCGGCTGCCGTCGCGAGCAACCGCTGCCGGTCACCGGCGTGCAGTGCTTCGGCTCGCTCCACGATCGCGCCGGCGACAGGGTTTCCGGCGACGATGGTCTTGGCCTCGGCCAAGCGGTCGCCGGCATCGGAGGCCCCGGCGAGTACGGCCGCCTCGGCCCGCAGCGCCACATACCAGTGCAGCCAGATCCACGTAACCCATCTCCACACTTCACCGGGCTCGGCCGCCAGCCGTTGCAGCGCCTCGGTTATCTGCCCGCGGTGGAGCATGACGAGTGCGTCGAAGACCGCGCCGTATCCGTGGGTCTGTGCTGGTGGCGTGCCGAACCCGTGCAGTGCAGCGTCCCATTCGCTCCAGGCGTCGTGGTCGCCGCGCAGGTTGTGGATCATCGCCACACCGGCTACCGCAGGTCCCAGGACCGACTTGGCGGGGTTGCCCGCCCGCTGCCACGCGTCCAGGAACCGGACGCTGTGGGTGAGTACCTCATCGACGTTGCCCGCCAGCGCGTCGGTCACCAGTAGCCAGCTCGTCGCACGATGGCCGACCTCGGCGAGCAAAGGATGATCCGCGAGCTGCCGCGCCCATCGGCGCGCGCCGCGCAGGTCCCCCGCGCCGAGCTCGGCCTCGGCCGCCTCCCCGAGCGCGTCGATCAGCTCGTGGGTGCCGGCCGGGGTGTTCGTGGTGGACTCCAGCAGCGCCATCCGCCGCCGCGTGATGTCCGCGGCGGCGAAAGTGTCACCGGCCAAGCTGTGGGCACCGGCGAGAGTGTCGAGAGCGGCGGACTCGGCCAGCGGGTCGCCCGTGCGGTGCGCGAGTTCGACCGCCCGTTCGGCACGCTCGATGGTGTGCGCCGCAGCATCATCGGGGGAGTGCCCTCCGGTGAGGGCATCGGTGAGCGCCCGCCCGGTGTCGGCCAGCGCCACGGCGGCCTCGGCGGCCGGGTCGTCCCCCGCGAGCTGCCGCGCCTCGGTGATGAGTGCGGCCGCCTCCTGCGGCGGCAGGGGCCGGACGAACTTGCTCGCGAACCGGTACGCGTCGGCGGCTGCGGTCGCCAGGTCCCGGGCGGCGCAGGCGCGGTCACCGGATCGGAGGGCGGCGTCGGCGGCCGCGCGGCGCAGGCGGTGCATGTCGTCGCCCCGCATCTGGCACCCGGCCGCGGAAGCGGCGTGGCGCAGCATCGAGGCGGCGGTGGCCGGGTCGTCCGCGAGCGCGGCCGCCTGCTCGTAGCGCATCTGGGACTCGCCGATCAGATTGCGGGTGAAGCACAGTTGCGCCAGCTGCCGGGCGAAGCGGGCGGCCTCCGCGCGCTGCCGCGGCTGGTCGCCCGCCCACGCCATCGCGGCGCGGAAGTCGTCGGCCACCGCGTCGAATCGTGGCCGCCAGTCCGTTCCCACCACCGCCAGCTCGGCAGCCGCGGCCAGGCACCAGCTCAGGTGACGGGACCGGATGTCGTCCAGCTCATCCGCTTCGGTGAGCCGCTCCATCCCGTACTGGCGGATGGTCTCCAGCGCACGGTATGCGGTACCGCTCGGGGATGCCGTCACCACCAGCAGGCTCTGCTCGGCGAGCCGGGCCAGGCCGTCGGCGACAACGCTCCTCTCGCAGGCGGCCACCTGTGCCGCGGCCGCGACGGTGAACGACTTCATGAATACCGACACCCGGCGCAGCAGCACTCGATCGTCCGGCTCGAGCAGGGCGTGACTCCAGTCCAGCGCTGCCCGCACCGAGCGGTGCCGGTCCTCGGCGCGCGAACCCCCCGCCAGCATCCGCAGCTGGTCGGACAGTCCGGCTTCGAGGCCGTCGAGCCCGAGTGTGGTCCAGCGGGCGGCGGCCAGTTCGATCGCCAGCGCCACCCCGTCCAGCCGCGCACAGAACGCGGCGACATCGTCGCGCAGCGCATGATTCGGCGGCCAGCCGCCCGCGGCCGCGCGGTCCATGAACAACTCGACCGCATCCGATGCGCCCTCGCCGGTCAGTGACATCGGCGGGACGGCGTACACCCGTTCGAACGGAACCATCAGCCGGGCCCGGCTGGTCGCGAGCACCGTCACGCCAGGGCACGTCGCGAGCAGCCGTTCGATGAACGGCGCCACCCCGTCCCGCACGTGTTCGCAATTGTCGAGCACCAGCAAGGCACGACGGTCGGCCAGCGCGGCAGGCACGGTCTCGTCCATGGCACGGCCGGGTTGCTCGCCGAGACCGAGTGCGAGGGCGACCGTGCCGGCGACCACGCTGGTATCCGCGCTGGTGATCGGGACCAGGTCGACGAACCACACTCCGTCGGAGAACTCGCCTGCGATCTGCGCCGCCACCGACAGCGCCAGCCGGGTTTTGCCCACTCCGCCGGGGCCGACGGCGGTTACCTGCCGATGTTTCGTGATCATCTCGGTCAGTTCGGCCCGCTCCCGTGCCCGGCCGACGAACGAGGTCAGCGGTGTCGGCAGAACCGGCGCCGGGTGCGTCCGGTCGGCGCGAGGCCGATCGGACGCTCGCTGGGCGAGTGCCCGCCGATCCGGCACCTCCAGCTTGCGCAGAAGCGAGGAGACATGGCTCTCCACGGTGCGCACGGAGATGAACAGCCGCGCCCCGATCTCGGCGTTGCTGAAATGTTCCCCCACCAGCGCCAGCACCTCGGCCTCCCGAGTCGAGATCTCCACCGTCGCCGCCATGGCACCGATTCTGCCGTACGCGCGCCGCACTCATACTCCGCGGTCGGTTTCCGGTGGTGGGGAGCTGATTCCGGCCTGTCCGCGCCCCTCACCACGGACCGGTTCCGCGCGGCACCCCGGCACCCACCGTGGGTGATCCGTGCCGCGTTCCGTGGTCGGTTCCGTGGTCGCCACGGATGTGCGCAGGTGGCGCCGAAAGAGATGCTGAGAGCACGTTCGGTTCGCCGCGACAGGGCGGGTACCGGGAACAACCAGACCGGCGAGTTCAGGAGTGATCATGACCAGCTCTTCCACCCAGGGAATCAAGACCGTGCTGCATCCGGTGGCCGACCTGGCGGCGGCCAAGGCCGTGTATGCCGCCCTGCTCGGCGTGGCGCCGCAGACCGACACGTCCTACTACGTCGGTTTCGAGGCCGAAGGCCAGCACATCGGGCTGGTGCCCGGCGGCGGCCCGCAGGGCATGACCGCACCGGTGGCCTACTGGCACGTGCTCGACATCGAGGCGAAGCTGGCCGAGTTGACCGCCGCGGGCGCCACCGTGTCGGAGCACGCCCACGACGTGGGCGGCGGCCGCCTGGTGGCCACCGTCACCGACACCGACGGCAACGTGCTCGGGTTGATCCAGGACCGCTGAGCGCCGAATCCCCGACACCACCCTCATCCACGATCACCGCGAAGGAAACCAGCTCATGACCACGCAGCAGTCCGCTACCCGCACCACCGCGAAGACCAAGGCTTCCGTCGGATTCACCGACGAGGAACGAGCCGCGATGAAAGAACACGCCCAAGAGTTGAAGACCGCCGCGCGCCGCGGTTCGCGAGCGGCCAAGGCGGACGGGGAGAATGACGTGCTCGCGAAGATCGCGGGGATGCAGGAATCCGATCGGGTCATCGCCGAACGACTGCACGCCATCGTCAAAGCCTGCGCTCCGCAGCTGTCGCCGAAACTGTGGTATGGCATGCCCGCCTACGCCAAGGACGGCAAGGTCCTGTGCTTCTTCCAGAGCGCCGAGAAGTTCAAAGCGCGGTACGCGACATTCGGTTTCAACGACATCGCCGCACTCGACGACGGCGCCGTGTGGCCGACCGCCTTCGCGCTCACCGAGCTGACCGCCGCCGACGAGGCGCGGATCAGTGACCTGGTGAAGAGGGCGGTGGGCTGAAGAACCGGCCTGCCACTGCGCCCCAGTGGCAGGCCGAGCACGGAAGCCGCCGTCATGCTGATCTCGCTACGCGCGGACGGCGTCGCAGGCTGTGGCAGGTTCCCGGTTCTCACCGACACCCCTGCCCAGCGCAGCTACCCGGCCACCGGCTCCTTGCGAGGCGCGTCCGGACCGGACGAATGTTTCCGCTGCGGACCTGCACTGTTGCCGAATCCCATGTGCGGCGGCATTGCCCGCGCGAGGGAGGCGATCGACGATCGGTGCTGTCGGAGAATCATCCGGCAGCGAATTCAGGGGGGTGGAAGTATGCGGCGGTATGTCGGCATGCTCGTTCTGCGCGTCAAACGGTCTCGGGTCACGCATTCCTATCTCTACGTGAGCTGTGATCAGTGGCCGCCGTTCCCGAGCTGAGTGCCGACGGCCGGGCGAGGCGGAGAATTCCCGGCCCGCCCGGGCGTCCGCTCGTCGGCGATCTCGTGAGCTATCAACGCGATCCGATCCGGTGGATGGTCGGCGCACACGTCGCCTACGGCGATGTCGTGCAACTCGCACCCGGAATCGTGGTGCTCTTCGATCCGGACGCCGTGCACCGCGTGCTCACCGAGACGAACGTGAACTACGTCGTCGATTCCGGGCGCCTCGCCGGTGCGCGCAGCCGCCGCGAACGCCTGTCCAGACTGGACACGTGGAAACTGGTTCGCCGGGACCTGTGGCACGGATTCGACACGGATTTGGTCGATGCGCACATTCGCCGGTATCGCGAGTGGATGGGCAGTGAACTCGTCGACCGCGACGCCGGGCTGGTGGATGTCTGCCGTGACCTCTGCGGCCGTGGAATCGTCGATTTCTACTTGGGCGGCGACAGCGGCACCGCGGCTCTGGTCACCGAGATCCGTGCCGCCGCCGACCAGCTGTTCGCCCGTTCGCTGGAGTCCCTGGACCGAGCGGAAGCACGCGTGCCCTGGTGGCCGAGACCACGCGCTGCCCGAGCGGGTTCGGCCGACCAGAGGCTCGTCGAACTCCTGGGCGAGGCCATCCGGCGGCGCGCCGCCGCGCGCCGTTCGGCACGCCCTCGTGACGGCCTCGACGTGCTTCTCGCGGGGTGCGGCGGCGCAGCGGACGATCGGCTCCTCGCAACGCTGCGCATGGCTTTGTTCGCATCGCACGGAGTGCCCGGTGTCGCATTGTCCTGGCTGCTGCTGCGGCTGGCCGACGATGCAGGCCTGCGGACCCGAGTACTCGGCGAACTCGGAGACCATCCGACGGTCACCGGATGGGTCGCCACCGACTTCCCCTACACCATGGCAGTGATCCGTGAGACGCTACGCCTGTGCCCACCACAGTGGATTCTGTCGCGTACCGCGGTGCGGGACACCGAGATCGGCGGGTACCGGGTCAAGGCGGGTTGGGAGGTCGTCATGTGCCCTTACCTGTTGCACCGCGATCCCGGCGCGTGGGCCGAGCCCGAGCGGTTCGATCCCGGCCGCTGGTCGGATACCATCCCGCACCCCCGCCATTCGTATCTCCCGTTCGGCTCCGGCACCCGCATCTGTCCGGGATCACAACTGGGCGTACTCGAGATGGTCTTGGCCGTACAACAGCTGTTCACCCGCTACGAGCTGTCACTTCCGGAATTCGACACGGTGACACCGGCCTTCACGACGTTGCTGCAACCGGCGAACGTCACGCCCGCGTGGCGCCGCCGACGGGGGTAGCGGCGTGGCTCGACCAGCAGCTCGAGGCCGGACGCGCCTGCTGCCGGGTCGGTCGGAGGTGAATCGCAGCCCGCTCGGGGAGGGTGATGGCCGTAGCGTCAGGTCACTATCCGGAGGGGATGTTCGAGCAGGCCTTTCAGCTGTTGCAGGAACTGGGCGGCCACGGCTCCGTCGATGGCGCGGTGGTCGGCGGACAGGGTGACGCGCAAGATTTTCCTCGTCACCACTCGGTCGTCGTCCAGTCGCAGTTCGTCGGTGGCCGCGCCGACGGCCAGGATGGCGGCCTCCGGTGGGTTGATCACGGCGGTGAAGTGCTCGATTCCGAACATCCCCAGGTTGGAGATGGTGAAGGTGCCGCCGGTCATCTCGTCGGTGCGCAGCTTGCGCTCGCGGGCGCGTTCGGCCTTGTCGCGGCTTTCGGCGGCGATCTCCGACACGCTCTTGCGATCGGCATCGCGCAACACCGGGACGAGCAGGCCCGCGGGAGTGGCGACGGCGATGCCGAGGTGCACTCCGCGGTGCCGCAACAGCTTGTCGCCCGCGAAGGAGACGTTGACCGAGGGGTTCGTCCGCAGCGTCACGGCGACGGCCTTGACCAGCAGATCGTTGACACTGACCTTTCCCGCGCCGGTCTGCGCCAGCGTGTCGTTGATCTGCGCGCGGAAGCCGAACAGTTCGGTGACATCGATCGCGGAGGTCAGATAGATGTGCGGGGCCTGCTGTTTGCTCTGTGTCAGCCGCGTGGCCGAGACCCGTTGAACGGTCGTCAGCGGGATCTCCTCGTAGTCACCCGGAGCCGCAGAAGAGGTCCCGGCCGAGGCAGCGGGGACGACTTCGGTCGGTGAATCGAGTTCGGCTGCGCGATGGGCGGATTCGACATCCTGCCGGACCACGCGTCCGCCCGGGCCGGTGCCCGCCACGGTGGAGATGTCGACACCGAGTTCGGCGGCGATCTTGCGAGCCAGCGGCGAGGTCTTCTTGCGTTCCGGCGTTGCGTGGGCGCCGTCGGTGGCGACCGGAACCGCGCGGCCGCCCTGCTCGGGGCCGTTGCCGGGACGCGGTGCGGGCGCTTGCTCGACGGGCGCGGCGGCGGCCGGGGTCGGCGCGTTGCCGCTCACACCGGTCGCGGCTGTCGCACTGCCGTCGCCGATGAGGCCGATCGGGGTCCCGATCGGCACCCGCGCGCCCTCGGCGGCGAGGATCTGCTCGAGCACGCCGTTGTCGTAGGCCTCGAGCTCCATGAGGGCTTTGTCGGTTTCGATCTCGGCGAGGATTTCACCTCGTTCGACCGGATCGCCCACCTGTTTGAGCCAGGAGACGATGACGCCTTCCTCCATGGTGTCGGAGAGGCGGGGCATGGTGATTTCGGGCATGGGATGCGTCCTCGGGTCTCAGCGTCGTTTGCCGACTGCCGCGAGGGTTTCCACCGCGGCGGTGTACAGCGAATCGGCCGACGGCAGGGCGAGCCGTTCGAGCGGCTTGGCGTAGGGCAGCGGCACCTCGGCCATGGCCACCCGGCGAACCGGAGCGTCCAGATAGTCGAAGGCGCCGTCGGAGATGGAGGCGGCGACCTCGGCGCCGATTCCGTAGGTGAGCCAGTCGTCCTCGCCGATCACGGCGCAACCGGTCTTGCGAACGGACTCGACGAGGGTGTCGCGGTCGAGCGGACGAAGGCTGCGCAGGTCGACGACCTCGGCGCTGAAGCCGTCGGCGGCGAGTCGCTCGGCGACCTCGGTGCAGACCGTGGCCATGCGGGAGTAGCCGATCAGCGTGATATCGGAGCCGGTCCTCGTGACAGCGGCCTTTCCGATCCGGGCGGCCGGAAGCTTCTCCGGCACTGCGCCTTTGGTGTTGTAGAGCGACAAGTTCTCCAGGAACAGCACCGGATCGTCGTCTTCGATGGCGGCTTTGAGCAGCGCTCGCGCATCGGCCGGAGTGCTGGGCGCGACCACCTTCAGGCCCGGCACGAAGGCGTAGTACAGCTCGATGTTCTGCGAATGTGTCGCGCCCAGTTGCTGTCCGCCGCCGCCCGGGGTGCGGATGACCATGGGCACGCTGGTCTGTCCTCCGAACATGCCGTAGATCTTGGCGGCGTGGTTGACGATCTGATCGAGCGCCAGCAGCGAGAAGTTGATCGTCATGATCTCCACCACCGGGCGCAGGCCCAGCATGGCGGCGCCGATGGCGGCGCCGACGAAACCCTCTTCGGCGATGGGGGTGTCGCGCACCCGTTTCTCGCCGAATTCGGCCAGCAAACCCGCGGTGATCTTGTAGGAGCCTTCGAAGATGCCGATCTCCTCCCCGATGAGGAAGACATCGCCGTCGCGCCGCATCTCCTCGCGGAGGGTTTCGCGCAGCGCCTCGCGATAGGTCATGACAGCCACGGTGATGTCCTTAACTGGTGAAGAGCGGATCGGCGGGCAGGCGGCGCGAGTCGCCCGCCACGGGCGTCGCGTAGTTGTAGTCGAACAGGCTCGACGGCTGCGGGTGCGGACTGCTCGCGGCGAATTCGACCGCCGCGGCGACCTCGGCGTTCACCTCGGCTTCCAGCGCGGCCACGGACGAATCGCTCAATACACCGGCGGCGAGCAGCGCGTCGCGCCACCGGACGACGGGATCGTTGCTCCGGGCGATCGACACGGCCTCTTCGGTGCGGTATTTCGCCGGGTCCACCACCGAATGGCCCTTGAGACGGTGGCTGACCGCCTCCAGCAGCGCGGGTTTGCGTTCGCGCCGGGCGGTTTCGATCAGCTCACCGGCCATGTCGCGCACGGCCAGCACATCGGTGCCGTCCACGCGCTCTCCGCGCATGCGGTAGGCGGCCGCGCGCTTCCACAGATCCGGTTCGGCGGAGGAGCGTTCGACCGTGGTGCCCATCCCGGTCTGATTGTTGATCACGAGGAACACCACCGGCAGATTCCACAGCGCCGCGATGTTCAACGACTCGTGGAAGGCGCCGATATTGGTGGTGCCCTCGCCCATTTGGCACACCACCACGTCGTCTTCGCCGCGATAGTCGATGGCCAGCGCCGCGCCGACGGCCAACGGCACCTGACCGCCCACGATGGCGTAACCGCCCAGCAGGCGGGTCGCGGTGTCGTACATGTGCATGGAACCGCCCCAGCCCTTGGAGGTGCCGGTGGAGCGGCCGTAGAGTTCGGCCATGACCCGGCCGGGCTCGATGCCTTTGGCCAGCGCGTAGCCGTGCTCACGATAGTTGGTGAACAGGTAGTCGGTCGGGCGCATGGCCGCGCCGAGCCCGACCACGGTCGCCTCTTCGCCCAGGTTGAGGTGACAGTAGCCGCCGATCTGGGCCTGCTGGTAGCTCTGTGCGGTGCGCTCCTCGAACCGGCGCACGAACAGCATGTCGCGATACAGTCCGCGCAGCGTGTCGGGATCCTCCGCGGTGATGCGCGCGTCGACCGGGGCGGTGACGCGGGTTTGCGTGGAGGCATCGTCGATGCCGCGATCCTCGGCGATCGACGCGGACGGACGCGTCGCCGACCGAGTCGTCTTGCGACTCGGTTTGCGGGGGGTGGTGCTGGTGGTCACGGCAGGGCTCCTCAACGCTTCCTGGGCGCGATGTGCACGGGCAGTCCGAGGCCGGCCAGGGCCGCCTCCATGCCGATCTCGCCGAGAGTGGGGTGGGCGTGGATGGTGTCGGCGAGTTCGTCGAGGGTCGCCTCCAGGGAGATGGCCAGCGCGCCCTCGGTGATCAGGTCGCTGGCCGACGGGCCGATGATGTGCACGCCGAGCACTTCTCGATGACGCTGCCCGGCAACGATTTTGACGAATCCCTCGGTCTCGCCGAAGGTCTGGGCCCGGCCCAGCGCGGCGAAGGGGAAGCGCGCGGTGACGACCTCGTGCCCGGCGGCGCGGGCCTTCGCCTCGGTGAGCCCGACGCTCGCGATCTCCGGGTGGGTGAAGGTGGCGGCCGGGATCGCGGTGTAGTCGATGTGCGCCGGGTGACCGGCGATCACGTCCGCGGCGGTGAGGCCCTGATGCGAGGCGACGTGCGCGAGCAGGGCGCGTCCGGTGACGTCTCCGATGGCGTAGACGTGCTCGACGCCGGTGCGCAGCTGCTCGTCGACGGGGATGAAACCGCGAGCGTCGGTGTCGATTCCCGCGACGTCCAGTCCGAGATCGGCGGTGTTGGGCCGGCGTCCGACGCCGACCAGCACCACGTCCGCGTCGAGTTCGCGCGCGTGCTTGCCGGTCACGCTCACCCGCAGCGCGTCGCTGCGCGTGATGGCTTCGACCGTGGAGCCGGTGAGCACGGTGATGCCGCGCTTGGTGAACGATCGTCCCAGGGCGGCGCCGAGGTCGGCGTCCTCCAGCGGCACCAGGGTGTCCTGCACTTCGACGATGGTCACCTGAGTGCCGAAGCTCGCGAACAGGCTGGCCCACTCCGCGCCGACCGCGCTGCCGCCGATGACGACGAGGCGTTCGGGCACGTCGGTCAGCCCGAACGCGCCGTCGGAGGTGATGACGCCCGGCAGGTCCGCACCCGGGATCGCCAGTCGCGCGGGCACCGATCCGGTCGCGATGATCACGTCGGTCGCGCTGATCGCACGGGTGGCGGTGGCCGTCGGCGCGGCGGCGTAGCGGGGGCCGCCGGGGAAGACCGGCGACTGGGCTGCCTCGAACACCTCGACACCGGTCGGGCCGGTGAAGCGGGCGTGACCCTCGATCACCGTGACATCGTTGGCGGCGAGCAGGCCCGCCACGCCGTCGGTGAGTTGCTTGACGATGCCGTCTTTGCGGTGGCGCACCGCGGCGAAGTCGTAGCGCACGTTGTCGGCATAGATGCCGAAATCCGCTGCGGTGCTCAGTGTTTGGAAGATCTCAGCGGATCGCAGCATCGCTTTGGTCGGAATGCAGCCCCAGTTGAGGCAGACCCCGCCCGGGCGCTCCTTCTCGACCAAGCCGACCCGCAGGCCGCGTTGGGCCGCGCGGATGGCGGCGACATATCCGCCGGGGCCGCCGCCGACCACCAGGAGATCGAAATCCGGCACTCGTGGTGCTCCTCGTCCTCGATGATTCGATCCACCCTCGGTTGTGGGGTGGATCATCGCTATCGAGTGTTGCCGTAGCGAAGTGCACAGACAATTGCCACGAAGCCCAGTAGTGCAGCGGCCTGATTGGGCGCTGCGCCCAATCGGCCGACAGGATCAGGCTCCGTCCGACGCTCGGGCGAGGTCGAGCGCGGCCAGTGCCAGTGACAGTTCCACATAGTCGCGCCGGCCGTCGAGCGGGCGCCCGAGCAAGGTCGAGATGCGGTGCAGCCGATTGATGACAGTGTTGCGGTGGCAATGCAGTCGTGTCGCGGCGTGGGCCGCTGAGCAGTCGTGCGTCAACCAGGCCGCCAGGGTGTCCAGCAAGGTCGCGCGTTCGGCCGCGGGCAGTGCCAGAACCGGACCGAGAGTGTGCGTGACCAGCATGTCGGTCAGGTCGGTCGAGCGTACGAGCAGGGCGTGCTGAAAGCGCTCATGCAGCGGCACGAGGCCGGTCGCGTCCCGGGGCAAGGTCTGCAGGGTCAGCAGTGCCCAGCCGTGCGCGGTGCCGACCTGCGCCAGCCCGCCGACCGCCGGTGAGGCGCCCGCTCGTCCGCGGATATGCGGTTCGACCCGGCGCAGGACCGAGGCGACGTCGTGGCGCTCGACCGCTATCAGCCCGACCGTCGAGTCGACGCGATCGTGCCACACCGAACGGATGCCGACCGCGGCCAACGCGGCCTCTGTACCGGTGTGCACCGCCTCGCCTTCACCGCAGGCGACTACGACGAGAAAGGCGCTACCGGCCGGAAGATTCAACTCACGCGCGGCGCGCGCGGCGAAGGTGGTGTCGTGGGCTCGGCCCGCGAGCAGGTCCTCGATCAGGGCGTGCCTGCGGCGTTCGTCGCTGCGCAGCTGCTCGAGTTCGGTATTCCGGTAGGAGGTGACCAGGGACGAGGACAGTGCGTCGATCACGGCCCACAACCCGGTGCCCGCCGCACGGATCTCGCCGGGAGCGAGTTCGTCGGCCTTGTCGAGCAAGACCTCCCACACGATCCGGCCGCCGAGGCGGAAGGTGCGCAGCATGGCTTCCAGCGGCACCCCCTGTTCGGCGCGGCGGCGGCCGATGGACGCGGCGACCTCGTCGTCGAACGCGGTGGCCGGAGCACCCAGCAGGTCGAGGATGCGGGTCACGTAGCGGCGGCAGCCGTCGACCAGGTCGGCGCGGGCAACCGTCGAATAGTCGGTCCACTCGGGATTGTCGGTGAAGATCTCCGAGATCAGCCGGTCGGTCAGCGCCGGAATGTCGGCACGACAGGCGGCCGCCAGCTCCCGGGTGCGGGTCCGCGGAATCGCCTTCTTCGATGTCGACATGTCGCTCGAGGTCCTTTTCATCGGCCGTGCGCCACGACTACGCGAGCGGCGGCGTACCACGACGGTATAGCCGACGAACCGGTGCGGTGGACCGGATGGTCTCACGCCAGTGCTCGATTCTCAGCGGTGACGGCACTACCGTTCGTGCCGAGATCGCGGTTCCCCTCGGTTATCAATACCGTGGATGCGGCAATATGCTGTACTTCGTGTCGAATCTACGGATCAGCGAAGCGGCCGCGTTGCTGGGGGTCAGCGACGACACGGTGCGTCGATGGATCGATCAGGGCCGTCTGACCGCGATTCAGCTCGACAGCGGCCGCATGGGGGTCAGCGGCCGTGAGCTCGCCCAGTTCCTGCGGGCCAATGCCGATGCGCCCGCACCCGGTGCGACGGTCGCGGCCTCGGCCCGCAACCGGATGCGCGGAATCGTGACCCGGGTGGTCAAGGACACCGTGATGGCGCAGGTGGAGATGCAGGCCGGACCGTTCCGGCTGGTGTCGCTGCTGAGCCGGGAATCGGTCGACGAGCTCGGTCTGGAAGTCGGCAGCATCGCTGTCGCGTCGGTGAAATCCACGCACGTCGTCGTGGAGATACCGGAAAGTTGACGAGGACGAGAATGATTCGCAAATGGGGTGTCGCGGCCGCGACCATGTCGGCTGTCGTGACCGCGGCGGGCTGTGGTTCCGGCGACACGAGCGGGCACGCCGACGCGCAGCATGAGTCGGGCACGGTGACCGTGTTCGCCGCCGCTTCGCTGACCGAGACGTTCGGCGAGCTCGGTAAACAGTTCGAGGCCGCGCACCCGGGCGTCGAGGTGGTTTTCAGCTTCGGCGCGAGTTCCGCCCTGGCCGAACAGATCGGCCAAGGCGCACCGGCCGACGTGTTCGCCTCGGCCGCGCCCAAGAACATGCAGCAGGTTCGCGACAAAGGTTCGGTCACCGCCACGCCGGTCACTTTCGTGCGCAACCGGCTCGAGATCGCGGTGCCGAAAGGCAATCCCGGGCACATCACCGGGCTGGCCGATTTCGGCAGGCCCGAGCCGAAGCTCGCCTTGTGCGCGCAGCAGGTGCCCTGCGGTGCGGCGGCCGAGACGGTGTTCCGGACCGCGGGCATCACACCGCAGCCCGATACCCGCGAGCAGGACGTGAGGGCCGTCTCGACCAAGGTGATCCTCGGTGAGGTCGATGCCGCGCTGGTCTATCGCACCGACGTCGAAGCGGCGGGCGACAAGGTCGAGGGCATCGACTTCCCGGAATCGGCCGAGGCGATCAACGACTACCCGATCGCGCCGCTGGCGCACGCGCCGAACGCGGCGACCGCCGCGGCGTTCGTCGAGTTCGTGACCTCGGAGAGGGCCGAGTCGGTCTTCGCCGCGGCAGGGTTCGACACCCCGTGATCGCGCCCTCGCGGCGGCGGGCGGTGCTCGGGCGGCGACCGGTCGCGCTGATGCTGCCCGCCGTCTGCGGGCTGGCGTTCCTGGTCGTGCCACTGGTCGGACTGCTGGCGCGAGCGCCGTGGGCGACCATGCCCGACCGGCTGCTCAGTGCCGAAGTCGGCCGGGCGCTGCGGCTTTCGCTGGTGTGCGCGACCGCGGCCACGGCGATCTGCTTGGTTCTGGGCATTCCGCTGGCCTGGGTACTCGCGCGCGCGGAACTGCCCGGGCGCGGACTGATCCGCGCCTTGGTCACCGTGCCGCTGGTGTTGCCGCCGGTGGTCGGCGGTGTCGCGCTGCTGCTGGTGCTGGGGCGGCGCGGGCTGCTCGGACGGTACCTCTACGAATGGTTCGATGTCTCGCTGCCGTTCACCACCGCCGGGGTGGTCGTGGCCGAAGCGTTCGTGGCCATGCCCTTTCTGGTGATCTCCGTCGAAGGAGCCCTGCGGGCAGCTGATCCGCGCTTCGAGGAGGCGGCCGCCACGCTCGGCGCCACCCGCTGGTACGCCTTCCGCCGGGTCACGTTGCCGTCGGTCTTGCCCGGCGTCATCGCCGGTTCGGTGCTGTGCTGGGCGCGTGCGCTCGGTGAGTTCGGCGCCACCATCACGTTCGCGGGCAACTTCCCGGGCCGAACCACCACCATGCCGTTGGCGGTCTATCTCGCGCTGGAGAGCGATCCCGACGCCGCGATCGTGCTCAGCCTGGTGTTGCTGGCCGTCTCGGTCGCCGTGCTGGTCGCGTTGCGCGAACGGTGGATCAGGGGAGCGGTATGAGCTTGGAGGCCGACCTGCGGATCGACCGAGGACGTTTCGCGCTGGGGTTGCCCCTGGTCGCCGAACCGGGGGAGGTGGTCGCCCTGCTGGGACCGAACGGAGCGGGCAAGACCACGGCCCTGCGCGCCCTGGCGGGACTGATCGCGTTGACCGGCGGGCACATCCGGTTGGACGGAACCACCTGGGACGCGCCACCGTCGATTTTCGTGCCCGCCGAACACAGGCGGGTAGGTGTCGTGTTCCAGGACTACCTGCTGTTCGGGCATCTGTCGGCACTGGAGAACGTCGCCTTCGGGCTGCGCGCCAAGGGGTATCGGCGCGCTGCCGCCCGCGCGCAGGCCACCGGCTGGCTCGACCGGGTGGGACTGGCGGATTTCGCGGAGCGCAAACCGCGAGCACTGTCTGGTGGGCAGGCGCAACGGGTCGCATTGGCCCGCGCGCTGGTCACCGAACCGCAGCTTTTGCTGCTCGACGAGCCACTCGCCGCGCTGGACGCCGGCACCAAGCTGCACGTGCGCTCCGACCTCGCCCACCATCTGCGCGACTACCCTGGCCACACCGTGCTGGTCACCCATGACCCGCTCGACGCGATGGTCCTGGCCGACCGGCTGGTCATCCTCGAGGACGGCGCGATCGTCCAGCAAGGACCGCCCGCGCAAGTGGCGGCGCGGCCCCGATCGGATTACGTGGCCACGCTGATGGGTCTGAACCTCTACCGCGGCACCGCGCGTGGCACACTCGTCGACCTGGACGGGGGCGGCAGCATCACCATCGCCGACCCCGCGCAGGGGCGGGTCCATGTGGCGTTCGGCCCCACCGCCGTCGGCCTGCATCTACGACAACCTGTGGGCAGCCCGCGCAACTGCTGGCCGGTCACCATCACCGGTATCGAGCAACACGCTCACATCACACGGATTCGTCTCGACGGCACCCCGCCCGTACTCGCCGACATCACACCGGCCACCGTCGCCGAGTTGCGGCTCCATCCGGGGCAGCGGCTGTGGGCCGCGGTAAAGGCCACCGAAACGCGCGCGTATCCAGCGTGAAAAAGAAAGCAAGAAGTCATGCACTCCTTGCCACTTTCAACATATATCGCACCCGGGGCCTTGCGGCAAGACCCCGGTCGTGCTTCACAATCTCCAGCCGAAGCCATAACCTGCGGAAATCGCGGATTCGCGGGGGTATGTGCGCTTCGGCTCCGAGTGGGTTTCGCGGGATACAGGGATGGAGTTTGCGTGATCGATGTGATCGTCAGCGGCGGCGGACCGACGGGATTGATGCTGGCCTGCGAGTTACGGCTGCACGGCGTGCACACGCTGGTGCTGGAAAAGGAGGCGGAGCTCACCGAGCGGTCACGGGGACAGGGACTGCACGCGCGCAGCGTCGAGATGATGGACCAGCGCGGCCTGCTGGACAGGTTCCTCGCGGTCAGTAAGAAGTTCCAGGTCGGCGGCCTCTTCGGCGGCATCGTGAAGCCGTGGCCGGACCGGATGGATACGGCGCACCCCTACGGTCTCGCCAATCCGCAGACGGTCACCGAACGGCTGCTGAACGAGCGTGCTCTCGAACTCGGCGCCGAGATCCGCCGCGGCTGCGAGCTGGTGGGGCTGACGCAGGACGAAGGCGGGGTGACCGTAGAACTGGCGGATGGGACGCACTTGCGTGCGCGCTACCTCGTCGGATGCGACGGCGCTCGCAGCACCGTGCGCAAACTGCTTGGCGTGGGTTTCCCCGGCGAGCCGACCAAGGTCGAGACGCTGCTGGGCGTGATGGAGTTGACCGAGGACCCGGCGACGGTGGCCGCGATCGTCGCGGAGGTCCACCAGACCCAGAAGCGGTTCGGGGCCGCCGCCGTCGAGCACGAGGACGGTGTGTACCGCATCGTCGTGCCCGCCGCCGGGGTGGCCGAGGATCGCGCGGCCGCACCCACGTTCGAGGAGTTCAAACAGCAACTGCGCACCTTCGCGGGCACCGACTTCGGCGCGCGGGCGCCGCGTTGGCTGTCCCGGTTCGGCGATGCCACTCGGCAGGCCGAGCGCTACCGGGTCGGCCGGGTGCTGCTGGCCGGCGATGCGGCGCACATCCACCCGCCGACCGGTGGGCAGGGGCTCAACCTCGGGATCCAGGACGCGTTCAACCTCGGCTGGAAACTGGCCGCCGAGGTCGACGGCTGGGCGCCGGAGGGGCTGCTGGACAGCTACCACACCGAACGGCACCCGGTGGGCGCGCGCGTGCTGGAGAACACCCGCGCGCAGATCACCCTGATGGGGGCCGATCCGGGTGCGACCGCGCTGCGGGAGCTGTTCTCGAAGCTGATGGACTTCGAGGAGGTGAACCGGTACGTCACCGAGATGATCACCGCGGTCGGGGTTCGCTACGACCTCGGCGAGGGGCACGACTTGCTCGGCAGGCGGATGCGGGACGTGGCGTTGAAGCAGGGGCGCCTCTACGAGCGGATGCACGGCGGCCGAGGGCTGCTGCTCGACCAGACCGGCCTGCTGTCGGTGACGGGCTGGGCGGATCGCGTCGACCACGTCGTCGACGTCAGCGAGGAACTGGAGGTGCCTGCGGTGCTGTTGCGTCCGGACGGTCATGTGGCGTGGGTCGGTGAAGATCAGCAGGAGCTGCTCGGCCTGCTGCGGAAGTGGTTCGGCGCCCCCGTCGGCTGAGCCTGCGGTCATGATCCGAGACGGGGACCAGCGGTCTGGGTGCCGATGCTGGTGGCCGAACGTCGCCTGCTTTGCTTCAATCGATGTATGTGCAGGTGGATGGCTTATTCCGGTGAGCCGATCCTGGCCGAGGAACTCTTGTTCCGGCCGGCGCATTCGTTGATCGATCAGAGCTTGCATTCCCGGCTCGGTGCGACGACCACGAACGGTGACGGCTTCGGGATCGGCTGGTACGGCGAAGGCCCGCGTCCGGCCATGTTCAAGAACATCGATCCGGCGTGGAACGACCGCAACCTGCGGGAGATCGCGGCTCAGGTGCGCACGTCGCTGTTCTTCGCGCACGTGCGCGCCTCGACCGGAACCGAAGTGCAGCGCACCAACTGCCACCCGTTCCGTCACGGGCATTGGTTGTGGATGCACAACGGATCGCTGCGCGGTTTCCGGGAGTTCAAGCGCGATCTGATGACGGCGGTGGAACCGGCGTTGTTCGCCGACATCGAGGGTTCCACGGATTCGGAAGTGCTCTTCTTCCTGGCACTGAGCTTCGGACTCGTCGACGACCCCTTCGACGCGGTCGCCCGTGCGGTCGGCTTCGTCGAGGACGTCGGTCGCGCATACAAGGTCGAGGCCCCGGTGCAGATGACCGTCGCGACCACCGACGGCGCATCCATGTGGTTCTTCCGGTATTCCACGGAACGGCGATCACGGTCGCTGTTCTACTCCACCGATGTCGCGAAAGTACGTGCGCTGCACCCGGAGGTCAAGGCTCTCCGCCTGCTCGGCGAGGAGGCGCGATTCGTGGTCTCCGAGCCGCTGCGCGACCTGCCGGGGGAGTGGAACGAGGTTCGGGAATCGTCGGCCGGCGTCGTGCGCCTCGGCCACGACGAAACCCGCCCGTTCCAGCCGATCGCCCCCTGACACGCCATGTCGGCCGCCGACCGCATGGTCGGAATCCGTTGTGCCGGTGCGTCGGTGGCCGCTCGTCGTGGCCTGCGTCTTGTGGGGGACAGGTGTGGCGATGGATAGGCTGCGGCGTTGTGCGTGGGCTGTCGTCGGTATCGACGTTGTGGTTGGTGTGGGTGGTTACTCGGCTACTGATGGTGGTGTTCACCGGGGTGACGGTGTTGCCGCACAGCGTTTGGGATGCCTCGGCCGCGGACTTGACGCTGTACCGGGAATGGGCCGAAATCATCGTCGGCCGGAGTGTTTTCCCGCTGGACGACGAGCGGTGGCAGTATCCGCCCGGAGCGGGGGTATTGCTGGCGGTGCCTTGGCTGCTCGGCGGCGGATTCGCCTACAACTGGTTGTTCTTCGCGCTGGTCGCCGCGGCGGACGCGAGCGTACTGAGTTTGCTGATCCGGGCCGCACGTGCTGAGGGACGGGCAGTCGCGCAGACAGGGCCGTGGGTATGGACGGTCGGGGTGGCTTTGCTGGGCCGGGTCTGTTACGGCCGATTCGATTTGATCGTGGCCGCGACGGCGGCCGCGGCACTGCTGTGGTCGACGCGCCGACCGGTGTTGGCCGGCGCGGCCGCTGCTGCGGGCGTCTTGCTGAAAGTGTGGCCGGTGGTGGTTCTGCTGGGGTTGCGCCGGCGAACGCTGTGGCGGATGAGTGCGGTGACGGCCGGCGTCGGTCTGACGGCGAGCGTCGGATTGACGGCGCTGGTCCCCGGCGCGTGGTCGTTTCTGGAATTCCAGTCGAAGCGCGGACTGCAAATCGAATCCGCCGCTGCCACACCGCTGTTGATCGCTCGTCTGGTGAACGGCGGGTGGACCATCGTGCATCGTTACGGGGCCGACGAGTTGTCCGGGCCCGCGGTGTCCGCCGCGGCCCGGGGGTGCGTGGCCGCCACGGTCCTCGGCGGCGCGATATTGCTGTTCACCTGGTGGCGCATGCGGCCCCCGGCAGCGGATCTGGCATTGGCCGCGGTACTGCTCGCCTTGGTGACCAGCCGCGTGCTCAGCCCGCAGTACCTGGTGTGGGCGGTGGCGGTGGCCGCGGTCTGCGCGCTCGACTCGCGCACCACGCAGCGGCCTGTGGTGATGCTGGTGCTGGCGACGGCGCTGCTGAGCCAGGTGGAATTCCCGTTCGTCTACGACCGGGTGGCTACCGGAAGCTGGCCGGGAGTGATTGTGCTGGCACT
Source organism: Nocardia sp. NPDC047654 (assembly GCF_043205035.1). Lineage (NCBI taxonomy): Bacteria > Bacillati > Actinomycetota > Actinomycetes > Mycobacteriales > Nocardiaceae > Nocardia > Nocardia sp. NPDC047654. Next base: position 9,598 of record NZ_JBIDDF010000011.1, on the reverse strand, counting down.
GCGCAACGGCCTACTGCTCTGCGCGACGGTGTGGTCCGTCGTACGGCTGCGCGGTGCCCGCTGCCGCTGCGCCGGCCGGCGCGGTCGGCGTCAGAGCTCGGCGACCAGGCCTGCCGCCGCTTCGATCGCGGCGGCCTCGTGGTCGAGCAGGACGTCGCCGCCTTGCGTCGTGACGATAGGCGTGTACGGGTCGTCCAGGAATTCTTCGCCGAGCAACTCGCGCAGCACCGCGAGCCCGCAGAACGGTACGTAGTGCGGGCTGTAACCACCTTCTTGCACGAACGCGATCCGGCCCGCGCAGGTTTCGGCGGCGATGTCGAGCATCCGCCAGGTGAGCTGCCGGAAGCCGCCGCTGGTGACCATCTGCCGAGCCAGCGGATCGAGAATGCTCGCGTCGAAACCGGAGGCAACGATGATCAGCTCGGGGGCGAAGGCGCGGAGCGCGGGCTCGACGACTCGGTCGATCGCGTGCAGATAGGCGGCGTCCCCGCTACCGGGTGGAAGCGGCACGTTGATCGCGTAACCGTATCCGGCGCCCGCGCCGCGCTCTTCGCGGTAGCCGGAATTCGGCGGGAAACACAGATGCTGATGGATCGAGAGGGTCAGTACCGACGGATCCTCGTACCAGATGTCTTGCGTGCCGTTGCCGTGGTGGACGTCCCAATCGACGACGGCGATGCGCCCAACGCCGAGCACGTTTTTCGCATAGGCGGCGGCGATGGAGACATTGTTGAAGATGCAGAAGCCCATGCCGGTGGCGCGGGTCGCGTGATGCCCGGGCGGATTGACCAGTGCGTAACCGTTGTCGACCGTCCCCGCGAGCACCTGCTCGACGAGTGCGATCGCGCCGCCCGCCGAGAGCGCGGCGATCTCGTATCCGCCTTTTCCGAACGACGAGACGCCGTCGCCGGCGTCCCCGCCTTTCGGAAGCAGATTCTCGGCCTTGATCCGCTCCAGATGGTGCGCGGTATGCACCCGCAATATGTCGGCCTCGTCGGCGGGCGCCGCTGTTATCGAATGCAGTTTGTCGAGCAAGCCCGACACCGAGACCAACTCGTGAAATCGCCGTTTGGTGTCGGGATGGGCGAGGTGATGCCCGATCGGCTGAAGGCCGGCCGTGGCGTCGGAGGGGAACAGGCTTCCGCTGCCGGTGTCGGCCCAGCCGTAGAGGGTGTTCCACACGTATCCGGTTGTCATGGTGAGCTCCTAGCAGTCGGCGGACCACCACACCGTCCACCTACATCCGACGCGCCGCGGTGGACGCTCGCGCTCATTACAGGCACAGCAGCCACCACGCCGCAACCGGAGAGTTCGCCATCTGTGGCGGCGGCGGCAACTGCGCTGAAACCGTGTCGGGCAGCGGTCGAAACGGATCGGAAGGGCAGGCTCTGCCTCCGATTGTGTGGTGGCGACGAGCCAGGCGACTTTTGGATACAGTCGTGTCGTGGCATTCGAGATCACGGCCGAACAGATCGACATCATTCGACACGACGCGATGCCCATGGCGGCGTATATCTCCCGCCCGGCTCGACCGGGCGACTACCCGCTGGTTCTCGTCGGAGCGGAATTGTGGGGCCTGACGAATGAGGTTCGGGCCGTCGTCCGTGATGTGGCCGCGCTGGGGTATGTGGCGATCGCGCCGAACCTGTACCACCGCTCCGGTCCCGACACCTCGACCGGTATCGAGGAGAGCGATGCCAATCGGGCCCATGCGTTCGAACTGCTGGGCCGGTTGACCCGGGACGGGGTGGAGGCGGATCTGCGCGCCGCCGCCGACTATGCCCGAGAGCATGCCGGTGCCGCTGACCGGATCGGCATGCTGGGCTTCAGCCTCGGTGGGCATGTCACCTATTTCGCGGCGACCCGGCTGCCGCTGCGCGCCGCGGCGATCTACTACCCGGGATGGCTGCCCGACCCCGGAACGGCGTTGAGCGTTCCGGACCCGCTGTTGGCGGCGACCTCGCGGATCACCGCGCGCCTGACGCTGTTCTTCGCCGAGCAGGACCATGTCATCGATGCCGACCAGCGGCGCCGGATCGAGGAAGCGCTGTCGGCGGCGTCCGTCCGGCACGAGGTAGTCGTGTATCCCGGTGCCCGCCACGCCTTCTTCTTCCCCGGCCGCGAGCCCTATGACAAGCAAGCCGCCGACGATTCCTGGCAGCGTGTGCGCGAACTGTTCGCTGCCGAATTGAGCACCAGCTGATCCCGTGGTCCCTCGCCGGGTAGCGCAGCGCGGCGTCACCCGCACCGTCCATGCCGAATCGTCGAGTTCCTACAGTGGACTCGGCTCCGAGGCGTGGGTGGCGCCGATCCAGTGCAGGAGTCGATGAATCGTTTCGTCCGCGAGGCGGTAGCGCACGATGCGGCCACTCTTGGATGCGGTGACCCACCCCTGGTGACGCAACTGGCGCAGGGCGTGTGAGGCGGCGGTCGCCGTCATCCCGACCGTGGCGGCGAGTTCGGTCACGCTCTGGCCGGGGGTGTGGTGCAAGCACACCAGCAGTCGCAGCCGATTGGCGTCGGACAGCAGGTCGAATCGGTGTGCCCAATGCTCGACACTGGAGACGTCCAAGCCGAGCCCGGCGGGCCGGGCGTGTTCGGAATCCAGCGGGTCACTCGTAGCCACTGCTCTACTCTGCCGTTGTCTGCTCGGCGCGGCCAAATATCGCGGACGCACACATATCGGTCCAGTTGAACATATATGGCGTGTATCGTTTCCCGAGGTGAGGGAGACCATGTCGGCGATGCATATGAGCGATGGCATCGTCGACGCACCCACCTCTGCGGGATTCGCGGTCGTCGCCCTCGCCGGGCTGGGATTCGCGGCGTGGCGCGCGCGTGCCGAACTCGATGAGCGTGCCGCTCCGATGGCCGGTCTGGTGGCCGCGTTCATCTTCGCGGTGCAGATGGTGAACTTCCCGATCCTGCCGGGCGTGAGCGGGCATCTGCTCGGTGGCGCGCTCGCCGCGATATTGGCCGGGCCGTACGTGGGTGCGCTGTGTGTGGCGATCGTGCTCGTCGTGCAGGCACTGCTGTTCGCCGACGGCGGGTTGACGGCGCTGGGTACGAACATCACGAATATGGCGTTGCTCGGGGCAGCGGTGGGCTATCTCGCCGCGCGCCGGTTGCTGCCTTTCGCGCCGAGACGCGGCGGGGTCGGTGTCGTCGCATTCGTCGCCGCGCTGGCCGCAACCATCTGTGCCGCCATGGGTTTCGCTGCCGAGTACGCCATCGGTGGGGCGACGGGTTCCACTGTCGGCGCGGTTACCTGGTACATGCTGGGCACCCATGCATTGATCGGCATCGGAGAAGGCATCATCACCGCGATCACCGTCGTCGCCGTAGTCAACGCCCGCCCCGACCTCGTCTACCTTCTGCGTGCCGCCGATCGGACGAAAACGCGTGCGCGGACGCCGCGCGCGGCACTATCGATGAACGGATTCCTGTTCGGATTCGCCGCCGTTGCGGTACTTGTCGCGGGCTTGCTCTCGTACCTGGCGAGTTCGCGACCCGACGGTCTCGATGCCACGACACGGCGCGGCTGTACCGTGGTGCAGGTCGACGGCAACGAAGAACTGCGCGGCGAGTGCATCGCGCGCAACGCCGACGATCACGCGTTGGCGGATTCGCCGCTGGCCGGGTACACGATCGACGGCGATGACCGGCTGACCGGCCTCGCGGGCATTCTCGGCGCCGCCGCCGCATTCGCCGCGCTGTTCGCCGTGGTGCGTATCATCAGGGCAGGTCGGTCGAATCGCATTGGGGGCGAACGCGTTTCGAATGGCGCAGCCGAGTCGCCCGAACCGGAGTCCAGCTAGGTGTCCACCGTCAGCCATCGGCTGCACCTGCCCGGCAGTTCGCCGGTGCATCGGACTCCGGCCGAGGTGAAGATCGTCTGCGCCGTGATCACCGTCTTCGCGGTGGTCGCGACGCCAAGGGACATGTTCTGGCCGTTCGCCGTCTATGCGGCCGGATTGCTCGTCGTCTGGCGCGCGGCGCGGATTCCGCCGCGGTGGATCGCGCCGCGGCTGCTGATCGAAATGCCCTTCGTCGTGCTGGCGGTTCTGCTGCCGTTCGCGGCCGGAGAACCCAGAACGACTGTCCTCGGACTGTCGCTGTCGACGACGGGTGTCCACGCCGCATGGGGAATCATCGCGAAAGGTTCGATCGGAGTGGGTGTTTCGCTGACCGTCGCGGCTACCACGAGCGTGCGCGAGCTGCCGGGCGGACTCAGCAGGCTCCATGTGCCCGGCATGCTCGTCACGATCGTCGTGCTGATGCTGCGGTATGTGGACGTGATCGCCGACGAGGCGGCCCGCATGCGGTTGGCGCGGATCTCGCGCGGAGACGACCCGCGGACGATACGTCAGATCGGTGCTACAGCGCGCGGCGTCGGCAGCTTGTTCCTGCGATCCTACGAACGAGGCGAACGGGTTCACCTGGCGATGCTCTCGCGCGGGTTCACCGGTGCGATCACCGATTTCGGCACGCCTCCGGCCACCTGGAGGCAATGGGTCTTCTCCTGTGTTCCCGCCTCGGCCGCCCTCGGTGTCTGTGTCGGCGCCTGGGTCGCCCGGTGAACGCGTCGACGGCCCCCGCCGTACGTCTGGCCGGTCTGACCTTCGCCTATCCGGATGGGACGGGGGCGTTGCACGGGGTGGATCTCGACATCGCCCGCGGCGAACGGGTCGCGGTTCTGGGTCCCAACGGCGCGGGCAAATCGACACTGATGCTGCATCTCAACGGTGTGCTCAGCGCGACATCGGGCGAGGTGTACATCGGCGGCACCCGCGTGGACCGCACCACCGTGCGCGCCGTACGCCGGCGCGTCGGCGTCGTCTTCCAAGACCCCGACGACCAACTGTTCATGCCGACCGTCGAACAAGATGTCGCGTTCGGCCCCGCCAACTTCGGCATGCGCGGCGAAGACCTCGCCGAGAATGTGCGCTTCGCGCTCGCCGCCGTCGGGATGACCGATCGAGCCGACCGCTCCCCGGCCCGTCTATCGCTGGGCGAACGCCGCCGCGCCGCGCTGGCCACCGTCCTGGCATGCCGCCCGGAGGTGCTCGTCCTCGACGAGCCCGCGGCCAACCTGGACCCGGTCGCCCGGCGAGAACTCGCCGAGATCCTGCTCACCCTGCCGACGACACTCGTCCTGGTCACCCACGATCTGCCCTACGCCCAGCGCATCTGCGAGCGCGCCGTCATCCTCGACAACGGACGCATCGTCGCCGACGGGCCGATAGCGGAGATACTCGCCGATACCCAGCTCCTTGCCGCACATCGCCTCAACTGAACCGGCCGGAGACTTTCGCAATCTACGCATATTCGCTGATTTCGGTACGCAAATATCGGCATCTGCGAGGCATTTCGAGCCGTCATGGGCGTGCGTAGCGTGCGAATCAGAAACCGGAAATCGACGTTCGGAGGCGCACCCCGTGATAAACCACCTCGTCCGCACTCACCGCTCCGCCGAGCACTTCCCGCGCGAGGAGCATCTCGCGTGGCGGATCGCCGAGGTTGCCGCGGATCCGGTGGCGGTCGCGCCGGAGACCGAGGAGATGATCGTCAACCGGATCATCGACAACGCGGCGGTCGCGGCCGCGTCGGTGACCCGCCGTCCGGTGGCCAACGCCCGGGCGCAGGCGCTGACGCATCCGTATCGACCGGGCGCGACGGTGTTCGGTGTGCCGGGCCGGTTCTCGCCGGAATGGGCGGCCTGGGCGAATGGTGTCGCGGTACGCGAGCTGGATTTCCACGACACCTTCCTGGCCGCGGAGTACTCCCACCCCGGTGACAACATCCCGGCGATCCTGGCGGTGGCCCAGCATGCCGGCCGCAGCGGCCGGGACCTGATCCGCGGGCTGGCGACGGGGTACGAGATCCAGGTGGATCTCGTACGTTCGATCTGCCTGCACGAGCACAAGATCGACCATGTGGCCCATCTCGGTCCCTCGGTGGCGGCCGGTATAGGCACGCTGCTGGCGCTGGACACCGAGACCATCTACCAGTCCATCGGCCAGGCATTGCACACCACCACCGCGACCCGCCAGTCCCGCAAGGGGGAGATCTCGAGTTGGAAGGCCTACGCGCCCGCCTTCGCCGGAAAAATGGCGGTGGAGGCTGTGGACCGCGCCCTGCGTGGCGAGGGCGCCCCGTCGCCGATCTGGGAGGGCGAGGACGGTGTGATCGCCCGGCTTCTCGGCGGACCCGAGACGGAATATTCGGTGCCGCTACCCGGCCCGGGCGAGCCCAAGCGTGCGATCCTCGACACCTACACGAAGGAGCATTCCGCCGAATACCAGAGCCAGGCGCCGATCGACCTGGCTCGGCGGATGCGCGAGCGGATCGGTGACCTGGACCGGATCACCTCGATCGTGCTGCACACCAGCCACCACACCCACGTGGTGATCGGCACCGGATCGGGCGACCCGCAGAAGTTCGATCCGAACGCGTCGCGGGAGACTTTGGACCACTCGGTCATGTACATCTTCGCCGTCGCCCTGCAGGACGGCACCTGGCATCACGAGCGCTCCTACGCGCCCGAGCGCGCGCAGCGCCCCGACACCGTCGAGTTGTGGCGCAAGATCTCCACCGCCGAGGACCCGGAGTGGACCCGCCGCTACCACTCGACCGACCCGGGCGAGAAAGCGTTCGGCGCCCGCGCGGAGGTCACGTTGAACAGCGGTGAGGTGATCATCGACGAGCTGGCGCTGGCCGACGCGCATCCGCTCGGCGCGCGCCCCTTCGCCCGCGGCGAGTACATCGCCAAGTTCCGGACACTGGCGCAGGGCGTCATCGATCCCGCCGAACAGGACCGCTTCCTGGAAGTCGCGCAGCGCGCGGCCGAGTTGTCGGCCGAGGAGCTGTCACAGTTGAACTTCTCGGTCTCCGACCGGGTGCTCGCACAGGCGCCGAAGCTGCCGGAAGGGCTTTTCCGATGACCGGCCTGCTGGCCGCGGCGACCTCGGCCGCCGACAAACGCGCCGCATTCCGCGCGGGACTGACCTCCGGAACGATCCAGCGATTCCCCGGCGCGTTCAACCCCCTGGTGGCCGCCCTGATCCAGGAGATCGGCTTCGAAGGCGTCTACGTCTCCGGGGCGGTCGTCTCCGCCGATCTCGCTCTGCCCGATATCGGGCTCACCACGCTGACCGAGGTCGCCGGACGCGGCAGGCAGATCGCGCGGGTCACCGACCTGCCGGTGCTCATCGACGCCGACACCGGCTTCGGCGAACCGATGAGTGCCGCACGCACCGTCTCGATTCTGGAAGACGCCGGAATCGCGGGCTGTCACCTCGAGGACCAGGTGAATCCGAAACGGTGCGGTCACCTCGACGGCAAGGCCGTGGTGACGACCGAGGCGATGGTGCGCAGGCTCAGGGCAGCGGTGTCCGCGCGACGCGACCCGAACTTCGTGATCTGCGCGCGCACCGACGCCGCGGGAATCGAAGGCATCGACGCCGCGATCGATCGGGCGAACGCCTACGCCGACGCCGGCGCCGACCTGATCTTCACCGAAGCGCTGCGGACGGTCGCCGAGTTCGAGAAGTTCCGGGAGGGCGTCTCGATTCCTCTGCTGGCCAACATGACCGAATTCGGCAAGTCGGAGCTGATCCCGGCGGCCACTCTGCAGTCCATCGGCTACAACGCGGTGATCTACCCGGTGTCGACGCTGCGACTGGCGATGTTCGCGGCGGAAGCCGGATTGCGCGAAATCTTCGAGCACGGCACACAGGCGGGCCTGCTGGATCGGATGCAGCACCGCAGCCGTCTCTACGAACTGCTGCGATACGAGGCATACAACGAATTCGACTCCGACATCTTCAATTTCACTACGGGAAGGAACCCGTGATGACGGACACCGCGATACCGGCCATCAGCAAAGGTCTGGCAGGGGTAGTCGTCGACACCACCGCCATCTCGAAGGTGGTGCCCGAAACCAACTCCTTGACCTACCGCGGCTACGCCGTCCAGGATCTGGCCGCCCACTGCGGCTTCGAGCAGGTGGCCTACCTGCTCTGGCACGGTGAACTGCCCACCGACGCCGAGCTGGAGAGGTTCTGCCAGCAGGAGCGGGCATGGCGGCGCGCCGACCGGTCGCTACTGTCGCTGGTGGCCAAGATGCCGGACAACTGCCACCCGATGGATGTGGTCCGCACGGCCATCAGCTACCTCGGCGCCGAAGACCCGGCCGAGGACGACAATTCGGCGAGGGCCAATCGCGCCAAAGCACTTCGCATGTTCGCGGTGCTGCCGACCATCGTCGCGGCCGACCATCGCCGTCGCCATGGTCTGGACCCGGTCGCACCGCACTCCCACCTCGGGTATGCCGAAAACTTCCTGAACATGTGCTTCGGGACCATCCCAGCGCGCGAACTGGTGAAGGCGTTCGAGGTGTCGTTGATCCTCTACGCCGAGCACAGTTTCAACGCCTCCACCTTCGCGGCTCGGGTGGTCACCTCCACGCTGTCGGATATCTACAGCGCCGTCACCGCCGCCATCGGCGCTTTGAAAGGGCCGCTGCACGGCGGCGCGAACGAGGCGGTCATGCACGACATGCTCGAGATCGACGATCCCGCGCTGGCCGAGAAGTGGCTGCGCGGCAAGCTCGCCGAGAAGGAAAAGGTCATGGGCTTCGGCCACCGCGTCTACAAGAATGGCGACTCCCGGGTACCCACCATGAAGAAGGCCTTCCTGGATATCGCCGCCGCGACCGACGGCCGGAAGTGGGTGCGGATGTACGAGGTCCTCGAACGCGCGATGAACGAGGCCACCGGCCTCGCGCCGAATCTGGACTTCCCGACCGGACCCGCGTACTACCTGCTCGGCTTCGACATCGAGGTCTTCACCCCGATCTTCGTGATGAGCCGCATCACCGGCTGGACCGCGCACATCATCGAACAAGGCGAGTCGAACGCACTGATCCGCCCGCTGAGCGCATACGTCGGAGTACCACAGCGCTCGGTCGTCGCCTGAGCCTTTCGCGCGGTACCGACGGTTCGCGCGCTGACAAGGTGCCCGCCCCGGTTCGCCGAACACAGTCTCACCGGGCAGCCCGGCCCCTATGACGAGTTGGCGGGCAGCGTAGATCCGGGCGGCCGGGGCGGTCGGTGACTCGGCTGGTGGTTGAGGCCCCTCGCAGCACTATGTGACTCGACATTATCCAACGCAAGACGATGGTCGAAGGCGGAACCTGTACCCGTTCCGTCGAGTCTTCGGGAGAGCTGTCGGCGTTCGCCTCCTGCCCAGACCCGGGTCTATGCCGCCTCGGGCAAGCATTTAGGCCGTACGTCGGCCGGCTCGCCGACCTGAGCGCAGGAGGGTGCGACCACTCGAACACAACCGAGACAACAGCTAGAACGTGTGCTAAGTTAATAGCCATTCTGATCGCAAGGGCAGGCGATGGCACTCTCGCCGCCGCGTCCACGCGATCCCGTCCCGGCTCAATGAGGAGTGGTGTTGTGATGGATGGTTTCAGTAGGCGTGAGGCGTTGCGGGCTGGTGGGGTGTTGGGGGCGGTGGGTGCGTTGTCGGCGGTGGTGGTGCCGGGGCGGGCGCAGCCGTGGTCGTGGTCGCCGGAGGGGTCGGTGGCTGG
>NZ_JBIDDF010000010.1:0-235594 GCF_043205035.1 Nocardia sp. NPDC047654 | reverse complement strand
CCACCCGGCACACCCTCACCCGGCACCGCCTGACCCGGCACACCACCCGGCTGAGCAGGAACACCAGCCTGACCAGGCTGCTGACCCGGCACACCGGACGAACCGGGCTGAGACGGAGCACCCGACGGACCCGGGACCCCGGCCTCACCGCCACCGTTCGGCTGACCGGAACCGGTCTGCCCCGGCCCAGGCGACCCGGACTGCCCCGGTCCGGGCGACGGACTGCCCGGCTGACCCGGCAACCCACCCGGCCGCGGCCGCTGCTGATCGGGCCGGTTGGACCACGGCGTCACCGGTCCCGGCGGCGCCTCGGCTTCCTGACCCGCCTCTATCTGTGGCTCTACTTCTGTAGGTGGCATCGTGTGTCCGTCACCTCCCGCTGCCCAGGACCCGCTTCACCCGCACATCATTCGTGCTGGGGATGGGCCGCTCGACGAAACCGCCGTTCGCAGCATCGATAGTGACGAGCGCGGTGCCGCTGACCGCGATGCCGACTTGGGTGGGCGCATTCTTCCGGTAGTTCCAGAAGACCAGGTCGCCGTCCGATACGGCGGAGGGGTCCACTCGTTGACCGCAGGCTCCTTGCGCTGCGATGGTGGTCGGCAGCACGACCACCGTGGCGGCCGAGCTGTCGGACTGCCCGCATGGCCGCGCCGTACCGCTCGGCTGCTGGGCGACGTCCGCTGACGGCGGCTGTTCCACCGGGCCCGCCGTCGCTTCGCACCGACCGCTCGACTGCGCGGCCGACGCCCGATAGATGACCGACCTGGTGAACTCGGCAGCATCCGGCGAACCACTGGCGCTGCCCTGCGCTCCGCCCGCCGATGCTCCGGCTCCGCCCGCCGATGCTCCGGCTCGGCTCGACGGTGCTCCGGCTTGCGCGAGCGCGAGCCGACGCGCGCACTCCGCGCCGATTCCCGAATTGCCCACGAGTAATGGGGGATCTTGGTAAGGGGCGTCCTTCAGCGCAGTGGCACATGCGCGCTGCCAATCGGACACATCGGTGTCGTCCGGTGCGATGGTCAGTTGCGCGTACGGATTCGTCGTGGGAGCGGTGGTCACACCAGCCGCCGGTGCGCCTAGCGCAGTCGGCCGCACCGCTGTCGACGCCCGGGTCGCGGTCGCGGTCTGGGAGGGGTCGGGTCCCACCGCACTGTCGCACTGGTAGTGCAAATCGGAAGCGATCGCCGACGTCGCACCGCCGATGACCAGCACCAGGCCCATGAGGATCACGAACAGGACGCCGACGCCCCCTAGCACCAGCCATATCCAGAACGGCATCAGTACGAATGTTAGGAGACGACCGATCATCGACTGCCTTTCTGTGATCTCTGCCCCGCTGTCTTGCCCTCATCGCGGGGTGATCAGCGGCCGCGCGGGTTTCTGAGGGGATTGAGGATCCTTCCCGGAATCGCGGGCAGCGGCTGTGCGGGGTTCGGCTGTGGGAGCGAGACAGCACCCGTGATATTTCGGCCCGCCTGCCATTGGTCGGTCTGAGCGGCTTTGTCGATTTCGGAACGCAGTACCCGGATCCGCTCGAAGTCGTTGGGATTTTCGGCTACCCAGTTGGTGGCCGCCTGGACCCGCAGCGCATGCTCGTTGGAGATCCAGCTCCTCAACCGGTCCGCTTCGGTTTGATTCAGGTCCCGGCCATTGATCCGCAGCCGCGCGGCGGAAGCGTCCGTGATCGGCCCCTCGGCATGGGCCTGCAGTGCATCAATCCATTGCTTGTGTGGATTGTCGATGTAATCTCTGCCGAGCTGGGCCAGCTCTTCCGAAATGTGCACACCGCCCTGATAATCACCTCGATACCGATCGACGCTGGCCTCCAACCCGTGGAACCTGGCCATCATCATGCCCGGATTCGTATGGAAGTCCCGCTCGAAATGCTTATGCGCGGCGACTACACGGCCGAGGTGCTTCGATGCGAGCGGCTCGTCGTCCGCGTGCCGGATGATATCCGCTCGTGCAATGGTCGCCCGTTGCCCTCTTCCCCAGCTGATACCGGCCATCCGGAGGGCATACTGCACGCTGCCCATCATGCCTGTCGCATGCGCGACATTCTCCGCCGCGAAGGCGGCGGCTCTTTCACTGTTGCGGCGCGCCCCGGACCTCGTTATTCCAACCCGCGCGAAATCGGCGGAGGACACCCGATCGTAGGCGGCACCGTGCGTGGCATTTCTGAGGTCCCGCGAACTCAGGCCCCTCGCCTTATTCTTCTTATCGATATGATCTACCCGCGAGAAGGGGCTCAGCGGGTTGAGACGACCCGCGAACATCCATGCGGTGACCGGCGAGCTGTTGATGGTACTGACCGCGCCGAGCATTGCCAGCGGGGACAACGAGTTGGCCGCGCCGGAGGTGCCCATCCCCAATCCCATACCCAATGCGGCGCCGCCGCCTGCACCCTGTGCAGAACCGCCGCTGTGTATCGCCGCCCCGATGCGGTTGGTCACCCAGTCATTGGCCTCGTCGATATTTCTGCTCAGCCGCCGTACCTGGACGATGGCGACGACCTCGACGCACGCTCCAATGACGAACACGACCATGATCTGGCCATTCGCTGCTCGAAACAGGCTGCCCAGCAGCAGCTCGTATACGCCGAGGGCAATGACGAAGAAGGCCATCTTACCGGCGGCAATGAAGCCGTGGACCACGCATCGGACGGTGAACGTCTGCGTCGGACCGTAGATGTATCCGCCTGCGGCGAACCCGAAGATCGACGCGAACCCATAGTAGATGACGTCGAGTACGGCCCACATGATCTTGAAGGACAAGTACGCGGCGAAGGCCAAGAGAATGACCGCGCACAGCAGCAGCAGCAGTCCGGCCCCGATCTGACCGGGACCCGGATTCTCCACCGCGGCATACGCGGCACCGTCGCCGCAGGACCTCATTCCGTTCTTCACCCGGTCTTCGCTCCCGGACGTCATGCCGGCCGACCACGCCGCTCGACAGGACGGGTTGCTGTCCACGACGTGTCCGAAGTTCCACACCTGTAACGGAAGCCGCACGAAATTGTCCGCGTTGGTCGCTTGCACCGTAGCCACCAACTGGCGCGGATTCGGGTTGTTATTCCCATTCAGACCGGCCGCCACCGAGAGTCCCAGGTCACGTCCTTGCACCAGCCAACCGTGGTCGGACAACGCCTCGGCCAGCGGGTTGGCCAGGAAGAACACGCCCGCGATCGCGAATACTATCATCGTGACGACCTGCGTAACGGCCTTGGCGTACAGGGCGCGAACGATGAAATAGCCGACGAAGAATGCGCCGATCGCCAGCGCCGTCGCCGCCATCAGGGGTGTCGCGATCTGCACAGTCAGGTTCTGGGCCATCGCTCGCAACGGCGCGCTGATCAGGTTCAGCCACCCGAAATCCATTGCTTGACCAGGGAACCAAACCCCTGTTGTCACCGTGACCAGCCAAAGCGCGAACATTGGCGTCAGGATCATCCACAGCGCGAAATTCCCCAGGTTGAACACTCCGCCGTGATCGATCACCAACATATAGCTCGAGACATTGACTCCTTGGGAATCCTTGACATTCATCCAGCTGGTCGCACTGTTGGGTGCCGCGCCCGGCGCAATTGTGCCGGTCTGCGCGATGGATACCGCACCGACGAGACCCGGGAAGACGAACAGCACGAAGAGGGCGATGAGAACCCACGCGGTCCGACGGCGACGGCGGGACGCGGCGATCCAAGCCTGGAATCGCCGGAACAACACCTGCGGTCGCCCACGATCGATGTCCCAGAACTGCGGTTCCCATGGCATCCCGAAGGAAGGCTGATCGGTGCGAATGCGCTGGCGGAAAATAGAGCTCATCAGCGGGCCAATCGCTCCGGTAGGGCCGAACGCGCACCGGCGCCACTGGTCGGAGTGCTCGTAATCGCCGCGGCGCGGTCCGGACGCGCGGGACCCAGAACCTTGCCGCGCCCGATGCGGTTCAGCGCGTCACGCATGAACATCTCGCCTCGGCGCTCCTCGGGGATCTGACGGCCGGGTCCGACCGGAGGCGAGGTCTCTTCGCGAAGAATCTGCAACAGGAAGGGCGCTTCCTCCAGATCGACGCCCAACCACTCCAAACTGTTGCGCGCCAGCGTCTCGTCGCGCTGCCGGAAGACGAACCGGTTCGGAATGAGGTTGTGCGCCGCGCCTTGGAAGTCGGTGGCCGGGTCGTGCGAGGCGAGCCCGATCGCGGCCAGGTGCTTACGGCCGTCGCGGCTGAAGTCGGAAGTGACCGCCGAGCCGACCTGCGTCTGCGTGAAGTGGTGCGCCTCGTCGCCGACCAGGAGGCCGAACCTGCCGTTGTCGGAGAGGAACGCCTCGCGCGCCGCCACGCCGACCAGTTCGTACAGCGCCGTGCCGAGCCGTTTCGTGAGCGGCAACCGGTTGTACAGGTGCGGCGTGGTGAGTTCCTCGGCACTCGGCAGCTGCAGGTTGTGGCTGCGCACGACGGTCGCGGCGGCATCGAGGCGCAGCGGTCGCAACTTGGGGTCGAACAGCACCGGCACCCGCTCCACCACGGTGCCGAGCCGCGCCGCGAGATCAGCGTATTCCTCGCCGCGGTCGGGGTGGTCCCGTAACCGGCGCACGACGTGGTACAGATCGAGCAGACTCTTGATCTTGTGCTCGGCCATGCCTCGGGGCGACAGCAGGTTGCTCACCGCTGCACCCGTGCCGGAGGTCGGCGACAGATCCAGTAACGGCAGAATCGAGTCGAGCGCACGTTCACCCGCGATCCGCGGGGGGAACAACCGCAGCGGATCCAGCGACACCGTGGGATTGGCCAAGTCGATGATGACCGCGTCATCGATCGACCGCGCGAAATGCTCCCACTCGCCGACCTGACTGCGGTCGATCGCGAGGAACTGCCCGCCCATGTCGTGCACGAGCACGGCCATCAGCTTGAGGAAATAGGACTTGCCCGAGCCGAGTTCGCCGGTCACCGCGAACGATGCGGACAGGTCGTGCAGCGCGGCCTCCATGATGCCGAAGTGGATCGGCTCGAAATGCCCCGAAAGCAAGTTGACCCCGATCACCGGCCCGCTGTCGTCACCGATCTGACTGGTGGTGAACGGCACGAAACCGGCCCACATGTCCGAGGGAAGAATATGCGCGAAGTCGTCGAAGGCCCGGCGTGGCTGGCTGCCGGGAACCAGCATCGACCACAGATCGACCTGCGCGCCGACCGGCGCGACCATGTCGACCTGGAACCGCTTGTAGCGGCGCTTGAGCGTGTTGACCGCGTCCATCGTGGCGTCCCGCGACGGCCCGCCGATCGCGATGACGGTGGTGAACGAGACCTCTGATTCGCCGCCGTTGACTTCGAAGTGCTGGTTGTACTCACCGAGCATCTGTGCTTTCGATGCCAGCGTGTTCTGCGCGAACGAGATTTCCTGGTCCCGCTGGTCCATCTGCTCGCCGAGCCTGCGCAAGTTGAGCTCGTTGTTCTTGAGGACTTGCTCGGCGGACTTGGTCGAGATCCGCATCCCCCAGTCGACGGTGACGTCGCCGAGGCCCTCCAGCACGTTCAGGAACTCGCTGCCTCCGGGAAACGTCATGCCCGCGTACGGGAATGAGTGCGGTGTCAGCATGGCCTGGTAGGAGGGACGGTATTCGAAATCCGGCTGCACAACCTTGATCACGGGCACGAACGACGGACGGATACGCCGGTTGCTGTCGGCCTGCGCCCCCTCGTCGAGCGCGGCGGAGCGGAAGACCGCCGCGGTCGCGTCGTCCAGCGCGCCCGCGCGGGTGGGCGCCACCGGGTCCCCGGCCGCGCCGCGCGAAAGGTAGTGCTCCCACAACCATTGGAAAAGGGCGGCGGGCACCGGCTGCGGATCGAAGTCCCCGCCGATTCTGGACAGGATCTCGTTCGCCTTCTCGTCGTAGGCGTCCAGGTCGGCGCGTGCGATCGCCGTCGCGTCGATCGTGGTGGTGCTACCGCGCCACAGGCGCGACAACGCGGACATACTGGAGTTGCTGGCCCCGACGGGGATGGACAGCAGGAAGATGCGGGTCTGCGGCATGATCGCGTGTACGCGCTCGTAGGAGGCGACCACCTCGTCGGCGTAGTCCTCGCACTCGTCCAGGTCGACGCCCTCCACCATCTTGGTGAGCACGTCGATCGTGTTCAGCCGCGCCTGGATGCCCAACAGCAACGATCCGCTCGGCAAGTTGGTGACCAGCGAGTGATGCGCCAGCTTCACGTCGTACTTGTCACTGGCCTTGCGCAAGCCGTAACCGAGCGGATTGATGAAATAGGTCGCGGTGACCAGACCCGAATGGGTGAACTGGAGATTGCCGCGAATCGCCGCGGTGGGCTGTAGATCTCGTCCGAGTGCCATCAGGGGCTTCCTTCGGTGGAGGTACCGTTGCCGTTGTCCTTGCCGTTCAGTCGCCTCCACAGGTCGGTGGCCTTGCCGCTCCCGTTCAGCACCTCGAGCATCCGGATACCGGACTTCGGCTTGGCGGCCACCGCCGCACCGGGGCGGTCGGGCAGCAAGAGGACCACGGTCTCCTCGATGAACAGGGTGTGGCGCACCGAGTCATTGGTGATCGGCATGCCCGAGGCGGACACCGGCTTGCGGTAGACGATGAGCCTGCCCAGCCATAGGGCCCGTGAGGTCATCCGGACGCCGGTGTACGGCACGAGTCCAAGCACGAAAACCGCCAAGATGGTCATGGCCAGACCGGCGATGAAGGTTACGGCCGGGTTGACCGGAAACGTCATGGCGCACACAGACGTCACCGACATCATCGCCACCCCCGCGGCAACCTGGGGCAGGGTGTACGGGCCGAACGGCAGCTTCTGCCCGTTCTGCGCCTTGCCGATCATCGTGGGGACACGTTTGACCGGCGTGAACACCTTGATCACTTGGCTCATCGATAGCCACCGATGGGGTGATCGGGGACGATGAGGTTGGCGTCCGTTCGCGCGTAATTGATGGTCGTGGGCAGAATCCAGATCACCACCCCGGCCATCAGCCCCGATCCGAAGACGACGATGATCCGCGCAGGCGAGAGCCTGGATTTGGCTGCCTCGGAGATCACCACACCGATCGTGACGATGGCGATGATGATCATTCCGCCCCATCGGACAAAGATCAGGACGCCATAGAGGATGTTGCTCAGATTACCCATCGGGCTGCCTCTCGGATCAGTTCTGCGTCGCCGGCGGAATCGTCACCGTCGGCGAGGAAGACGAGGTCGAAGTGGGCGGCGCTGCGCCGCGTGAATCCTGACCGACGACCACCGCGAGCGGACTCGACAGAGCGGGAATCGGATCTATGGACACCACCTGCCACTGGCCCGCGTTGCGGATCATGGTGAGCGGGTATGCCAATGTCGCGGCGGCGCCGGTGTCGGCTTTCGGGTTGACCGTGGCCAGCACTTGAGCCTTCGCACCGCCGGAACCGCAGCTCGAATCGTCCGTGGTGAGCGAGGTCAGCTCGACGGCGGTGTAGGGAGGCGGCTTCAACGCGGCCAGCCCGGCGTCCGGAGTGGTGTAGCGGGCCACGTCGCCGTTTCCGGCCAGCATGGCGTTGAGGAAACCCGCGGCGACCTGGCCGAGCGGCGTGTCCGGTGCGCAGGGCGAGCCGTAGGCCAGCTTGAGATCGACGCCCTTCGCGGGCGGTTCGACCACCGCGGGCATCGACAACGCCCGCAGCCGTCCATCCGACACCGACACCGCGACGCGGTAGAACTGCCGATGTTCCGGCGCGGTGGCGGCGCCGGCTTTGCCGACTCGCACCGACACGGTTACCGACCAGACGTCGACCGCCCCCGTCGAGACCACGCGCGACACATAGGCGACCGACGGGTCGGACACTTGACGCGCGGACGAAGGCAACGTGATCTGCTGATTGGAACCGACGAATTCGCCGATCCGATCCTGTTGCCCCGCAACGGCGGTCAGGTAAGTGACGACGAACTGCTCGGCGAAAGAGCCTGCCAATTGCGCGCGCCCGATAATTGCCGTCGTCGAAGCGTCCGACGGCGGAGGCGGAGGAGAGTCGAAGACACTGAGAATCGCGTGGCCGCCGCCGAGCACGGCGAGTACCGCCAGTACGCCGACCACAATGTTGTCGCGACGGCGGCGGGCGGCCATCCGGCGAAGCAGTGCCTCACCCGAATCTGCCGGTCCACGAACCACTGTCCTCACTCTCGGAATGGTAGAGAGCACAGGGGTTCTCAACCGGCCAGTAGTTCCCAGTCGTGGGAATCAACTGTCAGCAGGCGGGGCTGCTTTTCATCCTGCCCGCCAGCCAATGCCGCAATTGTTCGTCATAGCCGATCGGCGCGCCGCACTGCCGGGGTTCCAGCACCTGGCGATGGGTTTCCAGCAACGGAACATCGTCGGCGACGCGAACCAGTTGCGCGATGGCCAGCTGTCTGCTCGAGTACCCGGGATAGGGGTAGAGCAGTAGCGATGTCGGGGTGTAACCGCCGCCGTAGTTGAGCACCCGCAGGGTCACGCCGGCGCTGTCACCGGAGCGCAGCCGGTCGCCGAGTTCCGCCAGCCGGGGACGGTCATCGGGATGGAACACGTCCACAGGCCGGAAGAGATAGTCCCACCGCACCCATGGCGCGGGATCGGTGAGCCAGTGCGAAATGCTGGTGTGCTCGAGCTGCACCACGGCCAGATGCGTACCCGCCCGGCGGTGCGCCTCGCGCAACCCGATGCGCTCCAAAGTCGGCCACGCCGACGGCGCGTTCTCCGACGTCACGTCCTCGATCAACCACCAGGCACCGCGCGTGCGCTCGTCGTCGCGGGCACGAACGGTGATCCGCCACTGGGCCGGGCGACCGAATCCGTGCATCACCGTGGTGTCGAACTGCATCCGCTCACCGGGCTTGGGGTCGTAGAGCAGATCGAGCATTTCCGCGTGGCGATCGAAGCTCGACACCCGGTGGAACAGTTCGGCGATCGACATACGCGGGACGTATTGTTCCGCGGTGCTGCCCGACAGCCGTGTGATACCGCTCGGCTGCTGAATGGTCTGACTGCTCAGATCCCAGATGGCGCCCACCGCAGGCCGCAACGCGGGTACCCGCTCGGACGCGGGGCCCAGCCACAGCCGCACCGCGTGCACGTCCCCCGCCGGGCCGAAGATCGGACGGATGAGCAGTTGATGCCTTCCCGCCCGCGTCTGGATGGCCAGATCCACGTCCTGTGCTTGGTCGTGCGCGGCATGGATGGCCTCGGTCAATGCCGCGGTCGTGAGCTTGTCGTACAGCGCGGGCATTTTCGACAGCGTTCGCTGCACCACCCGCTGCCAGCTCGCGAACTCACGCGGTGCATCTCCCACCGACGCCACGGACATGCCGTCCGGCGCCAACGTCTCGATAGTCACCCATGGAATCACTGCGCCACTTCGCTTCGCACTTGCCCGACCAGCCGTTCCTCCGGGTCCGCCTCAACCCGGATGAGACATCTTGTGACTCAGGCAATGTACCGTTATTTAGCGGCTCAATCAACCTGCGACCTCGGCCGCCCGTTCTCAAAGTCTGCGGCACGTGCACGCGATACGCGTCGGGGTGTTCATTTTGTTCACGTTAAGTTCCGCCAGAAGCCCTCCTCGACCGGCGCACAGGCAATGGCACATCTGCCGCAAACCGGCATACAAGATCAACGGAAGCCGTCGGCCGACGCTGACAGCATTCACCTGGCAACTTCGTACGAGGGCTTGAACTCGCTCCCGCCCAGCGCATTACGCCACGGTGCGATAGCTCAGGCATTCCTTCCGGAGAGAGCCAGCACACCCGCGCCCATGATCGTCGCGACCGCACCGAGCTGCGAAGGAATGACGCGCAATCCCGGCAGGAAACTCAGCCGAGCGTGCGTGGCCACCGCCTCGCCGAGCGGTTTCCACAGTGCCGGCCCTGCCTCGGCGAGCGGGCCACCGAGCACCACGAGGTCGAGGTCGAGCAGTGCCGCGACCGAGGCGATCGCCCGTCCGAGCGCCGTGCCGGCCCGGCCGAGCGCCGCGGCGGTAATGTCCTCGCCGACGCGGGCGGATTCCAGCAATTCCGGGACCGACGTGCCCGCCCAGCCCTGTTCTCGGGCCCAGCGCACCATGGCCAGGCCACCGGCGACCGCTTCCAGGCACCCGCGGCCGCCGCAGGAGCACCGATCGTCGAAGCCGGGGACCAGGACATGACCTACGTGCCCCGCATTACCGGTGCGCCCCACCAAGACGAAGCCGCCTACCACGACCCCGCCGGTGATGCGATCGGAGATACTCAGCGCCAGGCTGTCCATCACCGTGCTCGTCGCGCCGAAACCTCGCTCCGCCAGCGCCAGGCATACGCCGTCCAGCGCGAGCGGAACCTGCGCTTCCGGGAACAGCTTCCGCGCGGCTCGGACGATTTCGAAACCCGCTCGCCACTCCGGAACCTCGGAGGGGGCGATCACCCCGGCCGCCATATCGATCGGCCCTGCCGAGGCGACGCCGAGGGCGGTGACCTGGTCACCGCCCGCGACCTCGAGCAGCAGCTCCTGGCATCGGTCCCAGGCGCCCGTCGCCGGGATCGGGATCCTCCGGATGTCGTCGGTGTCGACATCGTCGGCGACACGGGTCGCCGCGAAGCCCGACGACCCGATCTCCAATGCCAGGACTGTCATGAGTTACGCACCACCGAACGACTCGACGCGAAAAGCTGCACGCAGCATAGTCACAGGCCGTCGGTGCCGGTCGGCTTGAGTGGCTGCCCGAGTACGATGTGCCGACGAGGCGCGGGAAGCGTGGACACGGTGCGCAGCGGACGCGGTCCGGTGCGGATGATCCGCATGGGGCGCTTGTGGTCGATCGGCGCGGCACGGTGCCGGTCCAGGTTCTCGATGACGCTGCCCGAGTTGTCATAGGCGACACCCGCCCAGATCATCGCGCGGGGACCGTCTCCGCGGGTGGTGAGCGCCTGCGCCAACTGCTGGCACTGCGCGAGCAAGGGGCAGCTCTGACAGGTGCGCACCGCTGCTCGCCAGGCATCCGGATTCCCGGTGTCCATGTCCCAGTTGTCCGGGACGTCGGCGCACGGGGGCCGCTGGTTCGACTTTGCCGGAATCGACGAGACCTTTGCTGATGCAGTGGATCCCGTGTCCATCGGAAGGGTTCGCGTAATGCTCATAGCCATCTCCGGGGATGCCGAGCACACACCTCTGGCAGGTGCGTGGCCCATGGATCGGACGGTCATCAGGGCTGCTCAACAGTCCCCGGAACCCAGCCGCGATAAGCTGGTCTACGCACGGTAGCCCACTGTTGCCCAGCACACAACCTCTTGTACCGCTATGTAACGGCTCGTTGACCTTGAAGCAACGAACAGCTAACCGTCTTTAACGGCACGTTATGAAACGGACCATTTTCCACGGGGGCCCGACTATGGTTTCCTTTTAAACATGGCTGCAGACTCTGAATTCACGATCGACGAACTGGCACGGGCAGCCGACACCACCGTGCGCAGCGTCCGCGTGTACCACGAGCGAGGTCTCCTGCCCTCGCCGGAGGTGCGCGGGCGGATCGGGTACTACGGGTCGGACCATCTCAACCGCCTGCAAACGATCAGCCGCCTGCTGGGGCGGGGCATGAAGCTGAACGGGATCAGGGAGCTGCTGGAAGCCTGGGACCGCGGCGACGGACTTGCCGACGTACTCGGCGTGAAGAACGCGAACGCGGCCGAAGCCGACGCGGAAGCAACCACCGAGCCACAGGACAGCTACGCCGAGTTGCCGGAGTACGCCAAGCAGGCGCTGGCCTCCAGCGAGGACCCGCTCGAGGCCTACCGGGTCACGAATCCCCGGTGCTGCGATCTGGCCACCCGGCTCACCGACACCGGGCTGCCGATGCAGGACACGTTCCAGTTGGTCGAACGGCTGCGCGCCGACTGCGATCGCATCGCCGACCGCTTCGCCACCGAGTTGTTCTTTCGCCTGGCCGGGCAGACCTACGAAGACTCCGCGCGGACCCCGCGGGACCGCACCAAGCTGGAGACCGACCTGGCGATCGCCCGTTTGATCGTCACCCGCGCCACCTCGGAGCTGATCGATCAGGCGTTCGCCCGGCACTCCGAGCTGCCGCCGTCCACGGTGGCCTCCAGCCCACAGGCGCAAGCCGAGCAGTGACGGCGCGGTCGCGAACCGACCGTTCTCCTATTTCCATCCGGCACTGTCGAATACTTACGTAGACATTCGCATTCGGGCCTTTTCGAACCGTGCGCCGGTCGCCGTGGGCGAATGACTCGCAGCACGGATCCGGCGCAGCGAACACAACGCCCGGCGAATCGCTGAACATACCTACGTAGGGTTAGTGCCGGAGAGTTGCCCCGGGATGCCCCGGCGGCGACGCGGCGCCCCACCGCCGACTCCGCGCGTCCATCCTGGCCGTTCTCCCACGCATGCGAAACCCGGTGGGATGCTGAGATGCGGCGTAGGTATACCGATCCGAGAAGACACGGCGGAGCCGCCGCTACCGTCGAGACCGGAGGACGAATCCCGCCCCCGAACGATGGTCGGGGTGACAGGATTTGAACCTGCGACCCTCCGCTCCCAAAGCGGATGCGCTACCAAGCTGCGCTACACCCCGTGGCCCTCGCGGCGGCGGGGCGGCCGCCGACGAGGATGAATGCTCCGTGGAGCGGGTGACGGGAATCGAACCCGCACCATCAGCTTGGAAGGCTGAGGTTCTACCATTGAACTACACCCGCAGGCATACGACACCGATGGGATCGCCACGATGTCGTGTGCGATCCGACTGTACCGAACCCGGCTTCCGAAACGCCAATCAGCCCCCCGCGCAGCGAGATCTCGCAGGTTGCCCGTCGGAGCGCTCCGAGGTTGCCGCGCTCAGTGTCGCACGGCGGGGCCGCCGGCACACGGTGACGCGCTCGACAAAATTTAAAGGTTATTTTTCATTGAAACTCTGGCGTGTCGGATTCCGGTGGGCGAAACTCGAATGACACACTTGTCACCCCAAGAACATCGCTCGAGGGATTTCCGATGAGGACCGCACGACTCGCCGTCACGGCCGACACACTCGGTGTGTCGCCGAGCCACGGCCGCGCGGCCGGGAGCGACTCGACACCGCGCACGCGGGGACCAGGTCCATCCCGCGAACCCTCGGCCGATCGCAGAACACCGCGTCCGCAGGGAGCGTCGGCGCATCGAGCGGCCATCCCGCCCCTCCCGCCGGCGCGCGCCGCACTCCCGGCCGAGGCGGGCTCCGGTGGCGCGGCCCGAAGCGACGGCGTAGGCGACCCGAACCGTATCGACCGGACCACCGCCGGTAAGCGACTACCCTCGGAACACTCGGCACAACCATTCGGAACACGACAGGGAAGACGAGGACGTCGCGTGCGAGAACAGATTCTCGTGAGGCGGGCGGCGCCCGGCCGGACCGGACCGTCGCCGTTGCTCGCGTGCCTTTCCCCGCACACCTCCCGCAGCGTGTCGCCAGCGCGTCGCGGCGCGATTTTGCAGCGAACGCGAATCGGGTGTAACACCAACGCGACGGGAACGATCACATACCCGATCGCTGTTCGCGAGGCATCGAGAACACGTTGCAAATCAGCGCTTTTCGATGCCGAGTGGCTTGCTAGGATCCTTTTTGCCGGACGGGGGTATCTGGAAAGGGGGCGGTGAGCGTGCGCCGAACCAGGTGGACACAACCGCGTAGCAGTGGGAACGATCAGGGTGACGCCGGCACCTGTGTGACTACAGGGCACCTGGGTACCGACGTCACTCACACCGGGTGAGTCCGATGTCGACCGACATCGAGCCCCCGGTAGCCGCCATGGCCCGCGCCTGGGCCCGTGCGGTCTGCGCCGAGCCCGGTTCGGGCGCGGCGCCCCAGCACTTGGAACCGGTGCTGATCGAGATCGTCGAGCGCTTGCTCAGGCTCGCCAGGTCCGAGCCGTTCCCGGTGCCCGAAGCGCGGATGCTCGGTGCCCGGCTCGCCGAAGCGCCGTTCGACCGGATCCGGATGCTGGCGCAGGCCACGCGTTGGCTGCTCGGTTTCCCCTCCGGCGCGCCCGGTTCCCTGGTGGCCACCCGCTGGCCGTTCATCGCCAGCCAGGCCATCGACAGTTACGCCCAGGCGCTGCAGGAGCGCGCCCTCGCCCAACAGGAGCAGAACCTGTCGGCCAAGGTGTCGCTGCGGGTGCAGGAGATCGCCGCCTTGCAGCACCGGCTGCGCCACGAGGCCACCCACGACGCGCTCACCGACCTGGCCAACCGGACGCTGCTGCAGGACAAGGTGCGGCTGATGGCCACCGACCCCACCCGCGGGGTCGGACTGCTGCTGATCGACCTCGACCGGTTCAAGCAGATCAACGACGGATACGGACATGCGATCGGCGACGAGGTGCTCGTCGAACTGGCCGGCAGGCTGCGCGAAGCCTGCCCCCCGGACACGGTGATCTGCCGGTACGGCGGCGACGAGTTCGTGCTCGCGACCAACCCCCGCCACAACAACCTCGGCGATCTCGCGCATCGGATCGTGGCCGCCCTGCGTGACCCGGTCTGGTCGTCGGCGGGGCCGGTGCCCGTATCCGCCAGCGTCGGCACCGCCTACAGCCCGCCGGGCAGCCCGATCGATTTCACCGACCTGCTGCGCCGCGCCGACCGCGCTATGTACTCCGCCAAGACGGCGGGCGGTCGCCGCTTCGCCCTCGCGGACGAGCCGGACATCGACACCGCCGTCGCTGGCTGAGCCGCACCGACCGGCCGGGTCAGCCGGGCTGACAGGTGGGACACCAGAAGAGATTCCTGGCCTCCATCACCTGATGGGCGATCGGGGTCCCGCACAGCCGGCACGGGGCGCCCTGGCGGCGATAGACGTAGGTGCGCGGACGATCCTTGGCGTACGACGGCTCGCCGTGATCGTGTTCGGGCCGCACCACGACCATCTTGCCGACGCGCACCCCCACCCGCATGAGCGCGACGAGATCCGACCACATCTGCGCCCATTCGCCCGCGGACAGCCCCGTGCCGGGGCGGTGCGGCGAGATCCGATGCCGGAAGAGCAGTTCCGCGCGATAGACGTTACCGACCCCGGCGACCACCTGCTGGTCCATCAGCAGCGCGCCGATCGGCCTGCGGGAACGCTGGATGCGCCGCCATGCCCGGTCGGGGTCGGCGCCGCGCCGCAGCGGGTCCGGGCCGAGCCGGTCGGTGAGCGCCGCCACCTCCGATGGCAGCAGGATCTCGCACGCGGTGGGCCCGCGCAGGTCGGTGCCGAAGCCCGGCTGCCCGTCCTGGCCCCCGAACATGCGCATCCGGACCTGGCCGACCGGCTCACCCATCGGCAGCGCGGATTCGGTGAAGGTGCCGTACAAGCCGAGATGCACGTGCACGACCAGGCCCGAGTCGTAGTGGTGCAGCAGATGTTTGCCCCACGCCTCGGATTTCGTCAGCACCTGCCCGTCCACCCGGGCCGCGCCCGCGGCGAACTTGCCCTGCGGGCTCGACACCCGCACCACACCGCCCGCGAGTCGCCGCTGATGCAGCCGCGCGAGGCGGTGCAGCGTATGTCCTTCCGGCACAGCCCGTTACGACCTCGGTGCGCTCAGTACGCGGGGACCGCGGGGGCGACGCCGGTCTTCTCGTACTCGGCCAGGATGTCGATGCGCCGCTGATGACGCTCCTCGTCCGACCACGGGGTGGACACGAAGGCGTCCACGATGGCCAGCGCTTCCTCGGTCGAGTGCATGCGGCCGCCGATACCGACCAGTTGCGCGTTGTTGTGCTCGCGGGCCAGCTTCGCGGTCTCCACGCTCCAGGCAAGCGCGCAGCGGGCACCGGGCACCTTGTTCGCGGCGATCTGCTCGCCGTTGCCGCTGCCGCCGAACACCAGGCCGAGGCTGCCCGGATCGGCCACCGTCCGGCGGGCCGCCTCGATGCAGAAGGCGGGGTAGTCGTCGAGCGCGTCGTACTCGAGCGCACCGCAGTCGACGACCTCGTGATTCGCCTGCTCCAGATGGGCCTTGACAAGATTCTTCAATTCGAAACCGGCATGATCGGCACCCAGGTAAACGCGCATGGCAGGCATTGTGTCAGGCGGCCGCCGCGCGGGCGGCAAGAGGGCATCCCCCGCGATTAACACCGGGACGGGCCTGCGCGAATCGAGTGATACGCCAGTTGTGTTGGCGGGCCACAGGGCCCGGTGACACGACCGACGCGCCAGCCCCGTTCCCGGCAACTGAATAGAGTTCATCCCATGCAGCCGTTCGAACCCCAGCCGCCCGACCAGGCGGGCCGACAGGCCGACCCGTATGCCCCGCAGGGCGGGTGGGTCTCGGCTCAGGACACGCCCGCCGCACCCTACGGACGGCCGTATACCTCGGGCTCTTACCCGGCCGCTCCCCCCGCGTACCCAGCGCCGTACGGGTCCTACCCCGGCGCTCCGATGCCGCCTCCCGCGCCGCCGCAGCGGCAGCCTCGCGGTCTGTCGCCCTTCGGCATGCCCGCCCGGCACAGCTGGGAGATCCCGATGCTCGTCGTCGTGGTGGTGCTGACCGTGTTCGCGTACCTGATCGCGCTCGCGCTGCTCGCCACCGGAAACTTCGACCAGTACGTCCTGGCGTTCGCGGCCGCTCCGCTGCTGCTGTGGTTCGGCCGCGGCGTCAACTACGCGGGCCAGCGGGTCAACGGCGTGCGGATGTCGCCGACCCAGTTCCCAGAGGGCTACCAGATGGTGGTGGACGCCGCCGCCCGCTTCGGCATGGCGAAGGTGCCGGACGCGTACGTGGTGCTCGGCAACGGCCAGATCAACGCGTTCGCCAGCGGCCACGGCTTCCGGCGCTACGTGGTGGTCTACAGCGACTTGTTCGAGATCGGCGGCGCCGCGCGCGAACCAGACGCACTGGCGTTCATCATCGGGCACGAAGTCGGCCACATCGCGGCGGGGCACACGTCGTATTGGCGGCAGCTGGGCATGTTCCTCGTGCCGTTCCTGCCGATCATCGGCAGCAGCCTGATCCGCGCGCAGGAGTACACCGCCGACAACCACGGTTTCTGCAATCGCCACACCGGGGCGTCCGCCGCCATGGGCACCCTGGCCGCGGGCAAGTACATGAACAGGCTGGTCGGCTTCGACGAGATGGCCGACCGGGCGGTCGTCGAGAAGGGATTCTTCGTCTGGATGGTGAACGCCCTGTCCAGCCATCCGGTGCTCACCTGGCGGATGTGGGCGCTGCGCGACCGCAGCAAGCACGGGAAGCTGTTCCTGCGTCCGGCGCCGCCCGTGGGCACGAGCGTGCCCGCGGGCGGCTACGCGAGCTCCTACGGTCAGCTACCGGCGAGCCCACCGAAGTCCGTGCTGTGACGATGCGCGGGCGCCGCACGTCGGCACCCGCGCACGTGCTCAGTCGAACGACGGATCTTCCGTCCGCGTGCGCTTCAGCTCGAAGAAGTGCGGGTAGGACGCCAGCGCCACGGCGCCGTCCCAGACCTTGCCCGCCTCCTCGCCGCGCGGGATCCGGGACAGGACCGGGCCGAAGAACGCGGTCCCGTTGATGTGGATGGTCGGGGTGCCGACGTCCGGCCCCACCTTGTCCATACCCGCGTGGTGGCTCTTGCGCAGCGCCTCGTCGTAGTCGGTGCTCTCGGCGGCCGCGGCCAACTCGGCGGGCAGGCCCACCTCGGCGAGCGAGTCGGCGATCACCGCGGCGAGGGACTCCTTGCGGCTCTCGCGTTCGTACTCGGCACGCCGGTTGTGGATGCGCGTGCCCATCGCGGTGTACAGCGGCAACAGGACCTTGTCGCCGTGCTCCTGCGCCGCGGCGATCGCGACGCGGACCGGACCCCAACCCGTGGCGAGCATTTCCTGGTACTGCGGGGGCACGTCCTTGCCCTCGTTCAGCACCGACAGGCTCATCACGTGGAAGCGGGCTTCGATGTCACGTACCTGCTCGACCTCGAGAATCCAGCGGGACGTGATCCAACACCACGGGCACAGCGGGTCGAACCAGAAATCGGCGACGTCCTTGGTGGCTTTGTCGGTCACGGGCGGCTTCCTCTCGATCACATCTGGACGGACGGCGGACACACTCGGCCGCCCTACCGAGCAACCACGGCGGCTCGCGATTCGTTCCCATCCGCGGGGCCGTTTTCCCCAGCGACGCGCACGGCTGCCAGTAGGGTTGGTCGGCAGGAGCTTGGTTCCCTTCGGAGAAGGAGTCCGCGATGAGTTCTGACCGGCGTTTCGTCATCGTCGGCGGCGGGCTGGGCGCGGCCAAGCTCGCGGAAACGTTGCGCGCCAAGGACTTCGACGGAACCGTTACGCTGATCGGGGCCGAGGAGCACTTGCCCTACGAGCGGCCGCCGCTGTCGAAGGAGCACCTCGCGGGGAAGAAGTCGCTGCCCGAGTTCACCGTCGCTCCCGCGCAGTGGTACCGCGACCACCACGTCGAGGTCCGCCTCGGCACCACCGTCACCGGACTCGACCCCGCGGCGAAGACGATCACCCTGCCCGACGATTCCACCCTGCCCTACGACAAGCTCGCACTCGCCACCGGTTCGACGCCGCGGACGCTGCCGGTTCCCGGCGCGGACGCGCCCAACGTGTACACGTTGCGGACCATCGAGGATTCCGACACCTTGATCGAACTGTTCGGCAGCGCGCGCCGGATCGTCATCATCGGAGCGGGCTGGATCGGCCTGGAGGTCGCGGCGGCAGCGCGCTCGGCCGGGGTCGCGGTGACCGTCGTCGAACGCGCCGACCTACCGCTGCTGGCGGTGCTCGGCCCGGAGATGGCCCAGGTCTTCGCCGACCTGCACCGCGCCAACGGTGTCGATTTCCGCTTCGGCGCTCAGGTCGACGCGATCACCACCGAGGAGGCCATCGCCACCGACGTCGCCAACGGCGTCCGGCTCGCGGACGGCAGCACGATCGAAGCCGACGCGATACTGGTCGCCGTCGGCGCGCGACCGAACGTCGATCTGGCCGCCGATAGCGGGCTCGCGGTGGACGACGGCGTGCTCGTCGACGAACACCTGGCCACCAGCGATCGGGATATCGTCGCGGTCGGTGACATCGCGGCGCAGCAGCACCCGGTCCTCGACCGGCGGATCCGGGTGGAGCACTGGGCGAACGCACTCAACCAACCCGCGGTCGCCGCCGCGACCATGCTCGGCGAGCAGGCCGTCTACGACCGGCTGCCCTACTTCTTCACCGATCAGTACGACCTGGGCATGGAGTACACCGGGTTCGCCGCACCGGGTGAATACGCCAGGGTCGTCGTGCGCGGCGATCCGTCGGCGCGCGAGTTCGTGGCGTTCTGGCTGGACTCCGGCAACCGGGTGCTCGCCGGGATGAACGTGAACGTCTGGGACGTGACCGACCGGATCAAGGAACTGATTCTCGCGGGCGATCCGGTCGACCCGGACCGGCTGGCCGACACCAATACCAAGCTGTGACGTGGATCACCGACAGGTTGTGTCGAATCCGCGCGCGGGCCTCCGACCTGCTTGCGAGCGCCACCGGGGCGCTCCACGCGGCCGGAGGCCGGAAAAGAGGACACGAACCGTGAAGTACATGCTGCTGAAGACCTACGGGCCTACCGCGTACTGCGACACACCGATCAACGAATGGTCCCCGGAAGAAATCCGAGCGCACATAGACTTCCAGCGCGCGCTGGGTGCGCAGCTGGCCGAGGCGGGCGAGCTGGTGGACGCGCAGGGGTTGGCCGGGCCGGACGAGGCACGGATCGTCAATTCCGACGGCCGGTCGGCGCCGGTGGTCACCGACGGGCCTTTCCCGGAGACCAAGGAGTTCCTGGCCGGGTACTGGATCGTCGACGTGGACAGCCCCGAACGGGCCTACGAGATCGCCGCGCAGGCCTCCGCCGCACCCGGTCCGGGCGGTAAACCGATTGGCGAGTACATCGAAGTTCGCGCGGTGATGGGCGCCCCCGCCACCGAGCAATGAGCGACCGGCGTGCGGTGCCCGACGACACACCGCTCCCGGCGAGCACCGAGGACCTGCTGCGCGCACTGGCGCCGCAGGTCCTCGGAACGCTCCTGCGCCGCTTCGGCGACTTCGACACCGCAGAGGACGCGTTACAGGAAGCGCTGCTGGCCGCCGCGACCCAGTGGCCGAAGGAGGGCTTGCCGGACAATCCACGGGCCTGGCTGATCCAGGTCGCGCAGCGCCGCATGGCCGACGCCGTGCGCGCGGAGGTGGCCCGGCGGCGCAGGGAGACCACCGCCTTCGACCGCGAGGTGACCGACGCCGTCCCAGTGGACCACGACGACACGCTCACGATGCTGTTCCTGTGCTGCCATCCGGCACTGTCGCCCGCCGCCGCCATCGCGTTGACGCTGCGCGCGGTGGGTGGCCTGGGCACCGACCAGATCGCCCGCGCCTTCCTGCTGCCGGAAGCGACGATGGCGCAGCGGATCACCCGGGCGAAGAAGAAACTGGCCACGGTCGAGCGGCCCTTCGCGCAGCCGGGTGACCAGCGATGGCGGGAGCGGCTCGGCACGGTCCTGCACGTGCTGTACCTGATCTTCAACGAAGGCCACACCAGCAGCTCGGGGCACACCCTGCAGCGGACGGACCTGTCCGACGAGGCGCTCCGGCTCACCAGGGCGGTGCACCGGCTGCTGCCCGAAGACCCCGAGGTCACCGGCCTGCTCGCATTGATGCTGCTCACCGACGCCCGGCGCGCGGCACGCACCGGTCCCCACGGCGAGCTCATTCCGCTGGCCGAGCAGGATCGCGCGCTGTGGAACCGGGCGCTGATCACCGAAGGAACGACTCTCGTCACCGGCACGCTCGCCGGCGGCCTGCGTGGCCCCTATCAGATCCAGGCGGCCATCGCGGTCCTGCACGCACAGGCCGCGCGTGCCGAGGCCACCGAGTGGGCCAAGATCCTGGCGCTGTACGACCGGCTCGAACAGCTCTCGGACAATCCTATGGTGACGCTCAACCGGGCGGTGGCGACGGCGATGGTGGCGGGGCCGCAAGCCGGTCTCGCGCTGGCCGAGGCCCTCGACGACCGGCTGCCGGGGACCCACCGGCTCGACGCCGTACGCGGCCACCTGCACGAGATGGCCGGTGCGGTGGACGCGGCTATCGGTTGCTACACCAAAGCCGCCGCCCGCACGACGAGCGTCCCCGAGCGCGACTACCTCACGATCCGCGCGGCACGGCTGCGCCAGGAAACGCGGGCGAATGTCGCCGGGTGAGGCGGATGTCGAGGCTTCGCGCATCCACGGTCTGCGTCGTGCAATCCGGGCGGCTCGACATGCGAGCGGTCCGAAGCCTGCGGGCGGCGACGACGGGGCGATCGCCGCGTAACGGCTGCTCCGGCGACGCGCCCGGCAGAACGGCCGAGGAGGCTCGGCCGAGCGCGACCGGGAAGACTACGCGTGTGGCAGGCAGACACAGTGCGGGAGTCCTTCTCTTCCGCCGGAACTCCGACGGCGCCGTCGAGGTGTTGCTCGGGCACATGGGTGGTCCGTTCTGGGCGCGAAAAGACCTGGGCGCATGGTCGATTCCGAAGGGCGAGTACGAACCGGAGACGGAGGACGCGCGAGCCGCGGCGAGCCGCGAGTTCACCGAGGAACTCGGCCTTCCGGTCCCGGACGGCACGTGGCGGCCGCTGGGCGAGATGCGCTACAGCAGCGGTAAGAAGGTTCTCACCGCCTGGGCCGTGGAAGGCGATCTCGACCCCGCCGCCGTGGCGCCGGGAACCTTCGAACTGGAATGGCCGCCGCGCTCCGGCCGGTACGCGCAGTTCCCGGAGATCGATCGCGCGGAATGGTTCGACACGGCCACCGCGCGCGACAAACTGGTGGCAGGCCAGCGGCCCTGTCTGGACCGGCTGGCCGAGCTGCTCACCGACTGAGCGTTATCGCGGCACGCCCGGCCAGGTCCGGCCGGTGATGAGTTCGTAGGCCTCGACATACTTCTCGCGCGTCGCCGCGACGACATCGGCCGGGATCTCCGGGCCGGGCGCCTCCTTGTTCCAGCCCGTTGAGGTGGACCAGTCGCGAACGAACTGCTTGTCGAACGAACGTTGCGCGCGGCCCGGCTCCCACTCGTCGGCGGGCCAGAAACGCGAGGAATCGGACGTGAGCACTTCGTCGCCGAGGGTGAGCACGTCACCGTCCCAGCCGAATTCCACCTTGGTGTCGGCGACGATGACACCCCGTTCGGCGGCGTGCGCGGCCCCGCGGGTGTAGAGGTGCAGGGTCAGCTCGCGCAGCCGCTCGGCGACCTCGCGCCCCTCCTGGTTCACCACGTCCGCGAAGGTGATCGGCTCGTCGTGTCCCTCGGACGCTTTGGTGGTCGGTGTGAAGATCGGCTCCGGCAGCTGGTCGCCCTCGCGCAGTCCGGGCGGCAGCGCGACCCCGGACACCGAGCCCGTCCGCCGGTATTCCACCAGCCCCGACCCGGTCAGGTAACCGCGCGCGATGCACTCCACCTGAACCATCTTCAACGGCTTGACCCGGATGCCGCGACCGGCGAACTCGGCGGGCACGTCGGTCGCGGAGACCACGTGGTTGGGCACGTCGGTGAAGTACTCGAACCACCAGTTCGACAGTTGCGTCAGCAGTGCGCCCTTGTCGGGGATCGGCGTCGGCAGCACCACGTCGTACACCGACACCCGGTCGGAGGCGACCAGCAGCAGCGTGTCGTCGTCCTCGTACAGGTCACGCACCTTCCCGGCGTGCACATGCTTCAACGTCGAGCCTCCGAATCCGTGGTGGTGAACCTGTGCTGTACCAGGCACAATACCGCCGCCCCGCAGCACGGCCGTCGCGCCGCCCGCGTCACACCGCCGTCCCGGCGCGCAGGAAGGCCCGATCATCGAGGTTTGTCGGGAAAGTCCCGCGCGGCCCGCTACGCCGAGGTGGCATTGTGGGTGTCGCCCGTGCCAGTTCTTCGACCCCGAAGGAGCCTTATGTCCGCACCCAATCTCACTCGCGACCAAGCGATCGAACGCGCCGCGACAGTGTCGGTCGAGAACTACCGCGTCGAGCTGGACCTCACCGACGGCGCGGGCGAACCGGGCGAGCAGACCTTCTTCTCGCGCAGCACCGTGACCTTCACCGCGACGCCGGGCGCGAGCACGTTCATCGACATCGTGGCGCGCGGCGTGCGTTCGGCGGTACTCAACGGCACCGCGCTGGACGTCTCCGACTACGACGAGTCGACCGGGATCACGCTGACCGGCCTGGCCGAGCGCAACGAGCTGGTGGTGGAGGCCGACTGCGAGTACTCGCACACCGGCGAGGGCCTGCACCGGTTCGTCGATCCCGCCGACGAGGCGGTGTACCTGTACTCGCAGTTCGAAACCGCCGATGCCAAGCGCATGTTCGCCTGCTTCGACCAGCCGGACCTCAAAGCCACCTTCGACCTCGCCGTCACCGCACCGGAGGACTGGCAGGTCATCTCCAATGCCGCCGTCGTGCAGACGCTCGCGCCGGAGCCGGGCAAGCACGTCTTCCGCACCACCCCGAAGATGAGCACCTACCTGGTCGCGCTCATCGCAGGCCCGTACGCGCAGTGGACCGACGTCTACACCGACGAGCACGGCAGCATCCCGCTGGGCATCTACTGCCGCGCCTCGCTGGCCGAGTACATGGACGCCGAGCGGCTGTTCACCGAGACCAAGCAGGGTTTCGGCTTCTACCACCGCAACTTCGGCGTGCCATACGCGTTCGGCAAGTACGACCAGCTGTTCGTCCCCGAGTTCAACGCGGGCGCGATGGAGAACGCGGGCGCGGTGACCTTCCTGGAGGACTACGTCTTCCGGTCCAAGGTCACCCGGGCGTCCTACGAGCGCCGCGCCGAGACCGTGCTGCACGAGATGGCGCACATGTGGTTCGGCGACCTGGTCACCATGAAGTGGTGGGACGATCTGTGGCTGAACGAGTCGTTCGCCACCTTCGCGTCGGTGCTGTGCCAGTCCGAGGCCACCGAATACGCCAGCGCGTGGACCACGTTCGCGAACGTGGAGAAGTCCTGGGCCTACCGGCAGGACCAGCTGCCCTCCACCCACCCGATCGCCGCGGACATCCCCGATCTCGCCGCGGTCGAGGTGAACTTCGACGGCATCACCTACGCCAAGGGCGCCAGCGTCCTCAAGCAGCTCGTCGCCTATGTCGGTCTGGAGCCGTTCCTGGCCGGTCTGCGCGCGTACTTCGCCGATCACGCCTACGGCAACGCCACCTTCGACGACCTGCTGTCGGCGTTGGAGAAGTCGTCCGGTCGCGATCTGTCCACCTGGGGCGCGCAGTGGCTCAAGACCACCGGACTGAACATCCTGCGCCCGGATTTCGAGGTGGACGCCGAGGGAAAGTTCGGCTCCTTCACGGTGGTGCAGGAAGGCGCGCAGCCCGGCGCCGGTGAGCGGCGCGTGCACCGCCTGGCCATCGGAGTGTACGACGAGCAGGACGGAAAGCTGGTGCGCACGAAGCGCGTCGAACTCGACCTCGACGCCGCCGAACGGACCGAGGTGCCCGAGCTGGTCGGCGTGCCGCGCGGCAAGTTCGTGCTGGTCAACGACGACGATCTCACCTACTGCTCGATCCGCCTCGATGCCGATTCGCTCGACGTGCTGGTCAACCGCATCGCCGACATCGCGGAGCCGCTGCCGCGCACGCTGGCCTGGTCGGCGGCCTGGGAGATGACCCGCCAGGCGGAGTTCCGCGCCCGCGATTTCGTGGCGCTGGTCGAGCGTGGCGTCGGCGCCGAGACCGAGATCGGCGTGGTGCAGCGGCTGCTGATGCAAGCCAACACCGCGCTGAGCAGCTACGCCGATCCCGAATGGGCCGCGGCCACCGGCTGGCCGGAATACGCGAACCGACTGCTGGAGCTGGCACGCGAAGCCGAGCCGGGCTCCGACCACCAGCTGGCCTTCGTCAACGCGCTGACCGGCGCGAAACTGTCGGCCTGGCACACCGAGGTGCTGCGCGAACTGCTCGACGGTGATCCGGCGAAGGTCGGGCTGCCCGGTCTGGTCGTCGACACCGACCTGCGCTGGCGGCTTCTCGCCGCGCTCGCGGCGGCGGGCGAGGTCGACGCCGACGGGCTGGACACGCCGGTCATCGACCAAGAGCTGTCCAACGACCCGACGGCGGCGGGCAAGCGGCAGGCGGCCGCCGCGGCGACGGCGCGTCCGATCGCCGAGGTGAAGGAGCAGGCGTGGGCGACGGTGATGGGCGACGACTCGGTGCCCAACGTCACCGCCCGCTCGATCGTCGGCGGCTTCGCGCCCGCCGGACAGGGTGAGCTGCTCACGTCCTACGTGGAGCGATATTTCGCCGAGGTCCCCGGCGTCTGGGAGCGCCGCTCCAGTGAAGTCGCCCAGACCGTGGTGGTAGGCCTCTACCCGCACTGGGCGATCAGCGAGGACGCGGTGGCCGTCGCCGACAAGTTCCTCGCGGGCGAGCACCCGCCGGCGCTGCGCCGCCTGGTCAGTGAGGGCAAGGCGGGCATCGAACGCTCGCTGCGCGCCCGCGCCTTCGACGCGCAGCCGTAGACGAAAACCGGCGCTCCACCCGATCGGGTGGAGCGCCGGACTACGACAGCGAAACTACCTGCCGATCGCGGCGGCCATCACGCGCACCGCGGAGACCACGCCGTCGATCAGCTGGCCCTGCCGGAACGAGCTCAGCGCGGCGGTGACGCCGAGCTGGCAGACGCGATCGTTCGCACGGTCGGCGACCGCCTTGCCCGAGCGCACCTCGATCGCCTTCTCATTGGGCGAGACGGCGATCAGCACCGAGTGCGCCGCCTCGGGCGTGCCGGGGAAGATCGCGTCCGCGGCCGCGGCCGGGTCCTCCCCCAGATCGCCGATGTAGACGTTGAAGCGCACCTTGGTCGCGCGGGTCGCCTCGGTCAGCACGTTGTCCATGGTGAGCCGCTCTTCATCGTTGAACGGCGCTTCCTTGAACACGTCGCCCGCCTCGTGCACGCCGGAGACGCGCCCGCTGGTGGTGATGGCGTATCCGTGCGGCAAATCGGCTTCGACCACCGCGGGCCACTTAGAACCTGCCACTTGCCCGTCCTCCGATCAGCTCCACCTCGGTGGACTCGATGGCCGCATGCTGTCCATGCGGCGTTTCCGGAAAGTGGTGACCCGAGCCGACCACCTCTTCAGTGGCACTCCACAGCACCGGCGGCTGGGTCCACTTCTGGCCGAGGGCGAAGTGGACCGGCTTCTCGCCAGGCAGCGGCTTACCGAGGAACGACAATCCGGCGATCACGCCGTAGATCACCAGCGGGATGCCGGCGAAGATCAGCACTGTCTCGAGAATGCTCACGGGTCAAAGGTAGACGATCCTCTGTAGTAGTTCTCCGTCCGGTCGCGCCGGAACGCCGTCCGAGTCGGCGGCACCGGCGCCGAGCTGGGAGTTTCGCCGTATCTCAGACCAACCAGGCCGCCGCGTTGGGCGGCAGCTGGCCGCCCTCGGCCGGCGCGCTGGCCAACAGCACGTCTCCCGGCGGTAGCTGGATGGGCGCGTCCGAGGCGTTGAGCACGCAGACCAGTCCGCCCGGTCGGCGGAACGCGAGACAGCCCGGCGGGCTGCCGTACCACTCGACCCGGTCCCCCGCGAACTCCGGACGCAACGAGCGCAGTTCGATACCGAGGCGATACAGCGACAGGGTCGAGCCCAGCTCCTCGAGCTGAGCCTCCACGGTCAGCGGCGCCCAGTCCGGCGGCATGGGCAGCCACGGCGTTCCGGTGGTGAACCCGTACGGCGGCGTGGCGCCCTCCCACGGCAGCGGCACCCGGCAGCCGTCACGGCCGCGCTGGGTGTGTCCGGAGCGCTCCCACACCGGATCCTGTAACACCTCGTCCGGCAGGTCGTCGACGTTGGGCAACCCCAGCTCGGAGCCGTTGTAGATGAACACCGCGCCGGGCAGCGCCAGTTCCAGCAGGATCATCGCCCGAGCGCGCGCGACGCCGAGCGCGCCGCCGCCGTACCGGGTGACCTCGCGCTCGATGTCGTGGTTGGACAGCGTCCAGGTGGGGACGGCGAAGACCGGGGCGACGGCGGCGAGCGAGTTGTCGATCGCGTCGCGCACCGCCTCCGCGTCGAACGACGATTCCGCGAGGCGGAAGTTGAACGCCAGGTGCAGTTCGTCGGGGCGTACGTACTCGCCGAAGCGGGTGTTGTCGTTCACCCACACTTCACCGATGGTCACCGCGTCGGGGTATTCCTCGACCACCTTCCGAATCCGGCGGTGGATGTCGTGGACGGCGGGATTGTTGAACCGCGGGTCGCTGTCGTCGTGCGCCAGCAAGGCCGAGACGGACAACTGGGGCATGTCGGGCAAACCGTCGGGCTTGGCCATGCCGTGCGCGACGTCGATCCGGAACCCGTCCACCCCCCGGTCGAGCCAGAACCGCAGCGTCTGCTCGAAATCGGCGGCGACCTCGGCATTCGACCAGTTCAGGTCCGGCTGTTCCCGGGCGAAGATGTGCAGGTACCACTGGCCGGGCGTGCCGTCGGGTTCGGTGATCCTCGTCCAGGCCGGGCCGCCGAAGATGCTCGGCCAGTTGTTGGGCGGCTCGGCGCCGCCGGGCCCACGGCCGTCGCGGAAGATGTACCGGTCGCGCTCCGGGCTGCCGGGAGGCGCCGCAAGTGCCGCGCGGAACCACGGATGCTGATCGCTGGTGTGGTTGGGCACCAGGTCCATGGTCACCCTGATCCGGCGGGCGTGCGCCTCGGCGATCAGCGCGTCCATCGCGGCGAGCCCGCCGAAGAGCTGATCGATGTCACGCGGGTCGGCAACGTCGTAGCCACCGTCGGCCATCGGCGAACGCATCACGGGGCAGATCCACAGCGCGTCGACCCCGAGCAGTTCGAGATAGCCCAGTTTGTCCCGGACTCCCCCGAGATCGCCGACCCCGTCTCCGCTCGAGTCCGCGAAAGATCTCGGATAAACCTGGTAGAACACGGCCGACCGCCACCACGACTGAGTGGTGGGATCCACCGGCGCCGTTACGGCTGGTGCATCACTCACATCCGCAATAGTGCCAAAGTTTCGACGCGAAAGCCTTCAGGCGAGATGAGCTTTCGAATCGCGGGCAAATATGCAGCAGCGACCCGTACCGAGGCGAAAAACCCTGCTCTACACCGCCTCTCAGGCGCAATGCCTCCGTTACTCTGTGTTCACCAGCGAATCCGTCGTCACCACAACGCGGTAGAAAACACACCGCCGCCCCATGGCGAATGCGTTGTCAGAATGGGGCGTTCACCAAGGAGTTGGCGGCCATCTCCAAGTAGTCCAGCAGCGCCTTGCGATGCTCGTCATCCAGGGTTTCGGGCTCGATCTCGGCGACCGCGATGCGCATACACCGCAGCCAGGCGTCCCGCTCGATGGGTCCGATGGTGAACGGCATGTGTCGCATGCGCAGGCGGGGGTGGCCGCGCTCGTCGGAGTAGGTGCGCGGACCGCCCCAGTACTGCTCGAGGAACATTCGCAAGCGCCGCTCCGCCGGACGGAGATCCTCCTCCGGATACAGCGGACGCAGCACCTCGTCGGCAGCCACCTCGCGATAGAACGTCGCGACGAGCCGCTGGAACGTCTCCGCCCCACCGACCGTCTCGTAGAACGACGTCGCCGTCTGCTCGCCCGAAGTCATAGACCCTCTCGATTCACCGGATGCGCCGCTGTCCATTGTGCCCGCGCGGGGGGACTGCCGCCGCACTGCCCTCGCGCTGCCGCTCGGCAACCGGAACATCGCGCTGAAATGGCACTTCAGCCACAGTTAACCGGACATTGTTGAAAATCACCGTGCAATGCCCGACATTCCATGGTCAACTGGGTGACAGTCTCTGCTTTGCAGATACCACATGATCCTGCCAATCATGAAATCGAGGTCGAGATGAAGCAGCGGCACAGCGCCCGATCACACGAGGCGCGAGCGCACCGACAACTCCAGCCCGCCGACGTCCACAATCGTGGGTCGGGGGCTACTCCGCTGCACATCGTGTCCGACCATCATCCGGGTGGACATCGTGGCCATCACGACCACGGACCCCGCCCCACCGCCCCGCCCGCCGAAGGCACGAACTGGCTCAAGACCAGGGTGTTGCTGTTGAACGCCACCTACGAGCCGCTCACCGCTCTGTCCGCGCGCCGCGCGATCGTCCTGCTCATCTGCGACAAGGCCGACGCCATTCATCACAGTGACGAAGGTCCGGTAGTCCACTCCGCCGAGACGGCGGTGGCCATCCCGTCCGTGATCCGCCTGCGCAGCTATGTCCACGTCCCGTATCGCGCCCGGGTGCCGATGACCCGCGCCGCCCTCATGCACCGCGATCGCTACCGCTGCGGTTACTGCGGCGGCAAGGCCGAGACCATCGATCACGTCATCCCGCGCAGCCGCGGCGGGGAACATTCCTGGGAGAACTGCGTCGCCAGCTGCGCGCCGTGCAACCACCGCAAAGCCGACAAGCTGCTCAGCGAGCTGGGCTGGACGCTGCGAGCCCCGCTGGTCTCGCCGAAGGGCCCGCACTGGCGCCTGCTGTCCACCACCGCCGAACTCGACCCCGTGTGGTTGCAGTATCTCGGCGAAGGCGCCGCCTGACCGATCAGGTGTATTCCACCACCAGCGTCGCCCAGGTCGGCGAGGCGAGCGCCTCGAACACGTGCGGCCGGTCACCCGGGTACGCGATGTAGTCGCCCGGGTGCAGTTCGACGGGCGCGTCAACCGGTCCGACCAGCGCGCGCCCCTCGGCGAGCAGTACATGTTCGACCACACCTGCGATGTGCGGATCCGATCGGCGCGCATGCCCCGGCTCCGCGGTGATGCGAAACAGATCGCGGCGGGAATTGGCCGGCCCGGCCGCCAGCAGGGTAGCCCGGTATTCGGATTGCTCGGCCGCGACGACCGGGCCCTCACCGGCACGAATCACGTGCACGCTCGGGCGCGGCGGGTCGAGCAATCGGGAGAACGGCATATCCAGGGTGACGCACAACGCCCACAGGGTTTCCAGGCTCGGATTCCCGGTGCCCGATTCCAACTGTGACAGCGTGGATTTCGCGATACCCGCCCGGCCGGCGACCTCGCTCAGCGACAACCCGGCCCGAGTGCGCTCGCGGCGCAGCGCGGCGGCGATCACCGCCTGGGGTGTTGTCGTCGCGTCCTGCTCGGTCATACCCGCTCCGTTTGTTCTGCGTCGCCTGTGGCGCTACGTCTTCGGTCTCGCTCCGCTCGAAACCTGTGGTCGTGCGAATAGCGACAGAAAACCATATTGACGGAACCGGGCGCCATGTTCACTATAAACAACATGCGTTCGATATGGCGAACACTCGATCGGGATGTGATGGCGGGCATCGGGGCGGTGTGTCTCGCCGTCGGCGTGATGGGGGTCTCCTACGGGGCGACCGCGGTCGCGGCGGGCTTGCCGATCTGGCTCCCGATCCTGCTCGGGTGCGTGGTGCTCGCCGGAAGCTCGGAATTCCTCTTCATCGGCATCGTCGCCGCCGGGGGCAGCCCGATCGCGGCGGTGCTGGCGGGTTTGCTGGTGAACGCCAGGCATGTGCCGTACGGACTGTCGGTCCCCGACGCGGTGGGCACGGGTTGGCGCAGGTCATTGGGCGTCCATCTGATGAACGACGAGTCGGTCGCCATGACCATCGCGCAGCCCGACGCGCGGCGCAGGCGGGCGGCCTACTGGCTCACCGGCGCGGGGGTGCTGCTCGCCTGGCCCGGCGGCGCGGCCATCGGGGCGTTGATCGGATCGGTGGTTCCGGACACATCGGCGTTCGGGCTCGACGCGGTGTTTCCCGCGGTCCTGCTCGCGCTGGTGCTGCCGGCTCTGCGGGATCGCACCACTCTCGCCGCGGTGGGTGCGGGCACGGCGATCGCGCTGGCCTGCGCTCCGTTCCTGCCCACCGGACTGCCGGTCCTCCTCGCCCTTTGCGGGGTGCTGGTCGCGGCGCGGGGGAAACCTGAGCCGTCGGCCGCACAGGGAGCCGCGTGATGCTGGCCGCCGGGATCATCGCCCTCGCCGCGGGCACCTACGCGTTTCGCTGGGCCGGGCCCGCGCTGCGCGAGCGGGTGCGCATTCCGGCGCGCGCGGTGCGCATGCTGGAAATCGGCGCCGTCGTGCTGCTGGCCGCGGTGGTGGCCGTGACCACCCTGCCGATCGGCACCGCGAGCCTCGGATTCGCCGTGCCCGCGGGCGTTCTCGTCGGCGGAGTGTTGGCCTGGTACCAACGCCCCATCTTGCTGGTCATGCTCGCCGCCGCCGCGACGGCGGCACTCCTTCGCTCGATCGGCGTCTCCTGACGGGCCCGAACACGCTTTCTGCTACCTTTTTTCGCGAAGGGCGGCGCCGTCCCCTCCTGCCGACGGCGCCGCCCACACCATCGATCGTTCCCGGGCGTCCACGTGCTACCGGGTCCGCCTCGCGCAGACGAATAGCGCCGCCGCGTACGGCACCACCGAACTCGATGGTGACCGTCCGGATCGAATTCCATTCCTGCGAAAGGCCGGTCCGGCCTCCGACGATCCGTCGTCAGCGGATCGTGCCCGCGACCGACGGCAGCACGACCGCCCGTCGGCACCAGCGGGTCCCACCCTCGAAGCGTGCCGATGGCGCCGCGACACCCCGCGCAGACAACCGTCGACACACGCGATCGCTGGCAGCACACCGCCCACCGGCACCAGCGGGCGATCCACCCCTCGAGGCGGGCCGACGGCGCCGCGAAACCACCGCAGCCTATTGACGGCGCCGGTGCGGGCGCGGCCGAGTTCGTCGCGACGATCGGCGAGCATGCCCACCGCGATCAGCTCCGAATCTGCCTGCACTCGGTGCAGGTCCGGTGATCGCATCGTGGAGCGAAAGTATTGCAAGGCAGCACAATCGAGGGTTCGCGCGTCGATAGCCCCTCTCGCACCGCTGTCCCGCTGCACCGGGCGCGCGCATCGACGGGACGCGGCGTCTACGCGGAAGCAGCAAGCCGAAGGCGCACTCGACGACACGGACGTAGACATTCGAGCAGCGCAACGGTGTCCAGCCCGCAGCGGTTTCGGCGCGCGGCACGCTCAACGCGGCAACAGGGGAATCCCTCCGCCGAGCCGCCGAGCGACGGAGCCGTAGCGGGCGTCGAGCCGCAGCCATGTCCTGGTCGCCCGGACACGCACGATCTCGGTGGGCGGAATACGGCGGGCGTCGGCCTTCTCCCCCGAATGCGGGATGAAGTCCATAGCTGTGAGGGCGAAGACGACCCGCATCGGCACCTCCACCCGGGCGCCCGCGCCGGACACGGTCAGCACCGCCTGATCGAGCAACGAGGCGGGCGGGCCGTGGCTGCTGC
This sequence comes from Nocardia sp. NPDC047654, assembly GCF_043205035.1. NCBI lineage: Bacteria > Bacillati > Actinomycetota > Actinomycetes > Mycobacteriales > Nocardiaceae > Nocardia > Nocardia sp. NPDC047654. The sequence continues at coordinate 203,304 of NZ_JBIDDF010000010.1, read as the reverse complement.
CGTGTTCCTTCGCCAGCTGCGCACCCTGCTCGGCGAGTTCCACCAAGGTGCGCGCGGGCACGTCGTCGACGTGCGCGAAACCGTCCGTCGGCGGCAGCGCGCCACGCCACGCGGAATCCATGGAAAATCCCAGGTCGATCGGACCGCCGCTCGCCGAACCGGCCAGCACGAGATCGGCGCCGACGGTCACGTCGTCGACACCGAGCTCGGCGACCACGGTGCGCATGGCGAGCGCCTCGAAACCCGTCGCCACCCAGGCCGCGACGTACTTCTCCCCGCGGCGGCGCAAGCGCACCACCGCCGCCGGGTCCAGCCGCACGGCCCTGGTCAGAAACGTCGCGAGGTTCTCTCGCTCCGCCGGATCCGGCACACGCAGCACTCGTTGTTCCGCTATCACGACAGCTCCGCCGTCAGCACTCGACGATCATCGACGCGCGGCCACTCACTCCATCCATTCGGACAGGTAATCACGCTCGGCGTCGGTGAGCCTGCGCAATCGCTGCGCCCGCATGTCGAACGCCGCGATCTGCGTGGACGCGACCACGGCCGCGGGCGAATCGGGCTGCGCGCCCGCCGCCCGCACCTCGTAGCCGATGGTGAAGTCGACCGCGCGCAACTGCTCGATCCACATGGCGATATCCAGCGGCGTGTCCTCGTGCCGCAGCTGGCCGCGGTAGCGGACCCGCAGGTCGGCGAGTACGCAGCCCTCGCGCAGCGGGGCGGTCGGACGACCGTCCTCGAACAGCCACGGAATCCGCGCCTCTTCCAGCAACGTCACCATCCGGGCATGGTTGACGTGCTGGAACACGTCCATGTCCGACCACCTGACGTCCACCTTGGCGTGGAAACGCCTGGGCAGCACGAGGCTGCCCGCCGCTTTCCCACTTCCGCTCACCGAACTCGTCAACGTGGTACCTCCGATTGAGCGCCCACCCCGCTCACCATGCTCCGCACTTGCCGCGCTGCAACCGACAACGTGGCGAGATCGTGGGTTCCGGACTCGAACAATTCCGACAGCGCCGCCCTGGCTCGGCCGAGGCGGGACTGATTCTTCGACTCCCAGTATGCAATCTTCTCATCCGCCGTCTCCTCGGGGTCGCCGCCGGAGAGCACGTCGAGGGTGAGCGAGCGCAGCGACCCGTACATGTCGTCGCGCAGCGCGAGCCGCGCCAGCGCGTGCCAGCGGTCGCCGCGTTCGAGGTGGCTGACCGCCTGCAACAGCCAGTCGATCTTGAGGTGATCGTTGAGCGCGTAGTACAGCGACCCGACCTCGTCGCCGTCCCGGTCGGTGATGTCGGCGATGTCCACGATGTCCAGCAGCGGGAACAGGTGAAGCAGGCCGAAGACCTCGGTGGCCAGATCGGTCGGCGCGCCGCGGGCGATCAGCTCGGCGGACCGGTCGGTGAGGGTCGACACGTGGTGTCCGCGCAGCCATCCCGGCACCTTCGGGGCCAGTTCGCGCACGTCGGCGCGATACCGGCTGATTTCAGAGCCCACCGCGATCGGCTGCGGCCGGTTGCTGAGCAGCCAGCGGGACGCCCGGTCCAGCGTGCGCTTCGTCTCCAGTTCGAGCAGGTCGCGCACCGACGTGGGCGCGTCGCACGCACGGATTCGCGCCCACATCTGGTGCAGATCGAAGATTCCGCTGGCCGCGGCGAAAGCGCGCACCGCGTCGGTGGTGGTGGCGCCGACCTCCTCGTTCAACCGGTGCGCGTAGGTGATGCCGCCGTAGTCCACCATCTCGTTGGCGATCATGGTGGTGACGATCTCCCGGCGCAGCCGGTGCCGCTTGATCGCCGCCCCGAAGCGGTCGCGCAGCGGTGTCGGGAAGTAATCCGGCAGCCGCATGGCGAAGTACTGGCTGTCGGGCAGGTCGGAATCGAGCAGATCTGCCTTGAGCGAGAGCTTCACGTGCGCCATCAGATTGGCCAGCTCCGGCGACGCCAGCCCGGAGCCTTCTTCCAGCCTGCGCTTCAACTCCTGATCCGAGGGCAGCGCCTCGAGTTCGCGATCGAGGCCGCGACGCTCTTCGAGATCCTCGACGAGCCGCATCTGCACGCTCAGCATCTGCGACGCCTCGGTGCGCGAGATACCCATGAGGAAGTTCTGCGCCACGTTGTCCCGCAGGACCATCTGCGCGACCTCGTCGGTCATCGAGGCCAGCAGCGGATTGCGGTCGTCCGGCGGCAGCTGACCGCCGGAGACGACGGCATCGAGCAGGATCTTGATGTTGACCTCGTGGTCGGAGCAGTCCACGCCCGCCGAGTTGTCCAAGGCGTCGGTGTTCATCTTGCCGCCGTTGCGGCAGAACTCGATGCGGCCCAGCGCCGTCGCACCGAGGTTGCCGCCCTCGCCGATCACCTTGACCCGCAACTTGTTCCCGTTGACGCGCACCGGGTCGTTGGACTTGTCACCCACTTCGGCGTTGGTCTCGCTGCTGGCCTTGATGTAGGTGCCGATCCCGCCGTTCCACAGCAGATCGACCGGCGCGAGCAGGATGGCGCGGACCAGATCCGGCGGCGACAGCGAGACGACGTCATCGCCGAGGCCCAGCGCCGCCCTGGCCTGGGGGCTGATCGGCACGGCCTTTACGGTGCGGTCCCACACACCTCCGCCGGAACTGATCAGCGACGTGTCGTAATCCGCCCACGACGATCTCGGCAGCGCGAACATCCGCTGCCGCTCCTGGTAGGAACGCGCCGCGTCCGGGTCGGGATCGAGGAAGATGTGCCGGTGGTCGAACGCCGCCACAAGGCGAATGTGCTCCGACAACAGCATGCCGTTGCCGAAGACGTCGCCGCTCATGTCACCGATGCCGACCACAGTGAAGTCCTGGGTCTGCGTATCGATGTCCATCTCGCGGAAGTGCCGCTTCACGCTCTCCCACGCGCCCTTGGCGGTAATGCCCATCGCCTTGTGGTCATATCCCGCGGATCCACCGGAGGCGAACGCGTCGCCCAACCAGAAGCCGTAACTCTGGGCCACATCGTTGGCGATGTCGGAGAATGTCGCGGTGCCCTTGTCGGCCGCCACCACCAGGTAGGTGTCGTCACCATCGCGCCGCACGACTCGGGCGGGCGGAAGCACCTCCCCGCTCACGCGGTCCACGTTGTCGGTGACATCCAGCAGGCCGGAGATGAACGTGCGATAGCAGGCCACGCCCTCGGAGCTCAGCGCCTGGCGGTCCGCGACCGGATCGCCCGTGGCCGCCGGCGGTTGCTTCACCACGAAGCCGCCCTTCGCGCCGACCGGCACGATCACCGCGTTCTTCACCGCCTGCGCCTTGACCAGACCGAGGATCTCGGTACGGAAGTCCTCCAGGCGGTCCGACCACCGCAATCCGCCACGGGCCACCGGACCGAATCGCAGATGCACGCCCTCCACCCGAGGCGAGTACACGAAGATCTCGAACTGCGGCTTCGGCCTGGGCAATTCGGCGATCTCCCGCGGTTCCACCTTCACCGAGACGTAGTCGCGCGGCTTGCCCTCCGCGTCGGTCACGTAGTAATTGGTGCGCAGCGTCGCCTTGATCAGGCCGAGAATCGCGCGCAGGATGCGGTCCGCGTCCAGGCTGACCACCTCGTCGATCCGGCCGCGCACCTGCGTCTCCAGTTCCGCGGCGTGCTCGGCGGAGACGGTGTCGGGATCGAAGCGCGCCGCGAACAGGTCGACGAACAGGCGCGCGATATCCGGATAGGTGAGCAGCACACGGCAGATATTGGCCTGGCTGTACGGAAAACCCGCCTGCTGCAGATACTTCGCGTAGGTGCGCAGGATCGAGACGGCCCGCCACGGCAGCCGGGCGCGCAGCACGAGTTCGTTCAGGCCGTCCGCCTCCGCGCGGCCGTACCACATCGCCTCGAAGGCTTCCACGAACCGCTCCCGCAGCCCGCGCACCTCCGCCTCCAGCACGTCGGCGCGCTTGGAGGACTCCAGCAGTTCTGCGTCCAGATCCCGATCGAGCGAACTGCGCAGCAGCTCCGCGCGGGCGAGTAGGCCGAAGTCGTAGATCCACCGCTCACCGCCTTCGGCGCCGTCGGCGGCCTCCAGCTCGATCTGGTAGGGCCGCTCGTCGACCACCTCGACGCCGAGGCTCTGCAACAGCGGAAGCACCTGGCTCAACGAGATCCCGCTGCCACCGATGTAGAACGTGAAGCGCCATGAGCCCGGTGCCGAATCCGGCTTGCGGTACAGGTATTGGTCGATACCGCCGTCGCGCAGCCGCTCCAGGCGCACGATGTCCCGCAGCGCGCGGGGCGAGGCGAAATCCTGTTTGTAGCCCTCGGGAAAAGCTTCCGCGTACTGCTGCACGACGGCGGGGTCGAGCACCGTCGATGTGCTCACCTCGTCGTTCAGGCGGTCGTCCCAGGTACGAGTCGCCTCGGCGAGCAGGTTCTGCAGACGCAGCCGGTTGGGTTCGGAAGTGTCGGCGGCGGGCGGCGTCCGCCGCGGGGCGCCGTGCTCGGCTTCCGGCATGCGCACCGTGAAATACACGCGCGCCAAGTCGCTTTCGCCCACTCGCGCGGAGTAGTCGATGGACACTCCGCTCAGTTCGCGGACCAGGATGTCCTGCATCTCCAGCCGCGCCCTCGTGGTGTACCGGTCACGGGGCAGGTAGACCAGGCAGGCGACATAGCGGCCGTAGGTGTCCGCGCGCAGGAACAGGCGCACCTGGCGGCGCAAGCCCACGCTCAGGACGGCGGTGGCGGTGCGGCGCAGCGTCTCGCCGTCGGCGGAGAACAGCTCGGTGCGCGGGAAGGACTGGATGACCTCGAGCATCGCCTGACCGGAGAACGATTCCAGGTCGAATCCGCTCTCCTCGATCGCCGAGCGGACCCGGCGCTCGATCACCGGGATGTCCAGGACGTTCTCGTGCACGGCGGTGACCGTGAAGACGCCGATGAACAAGTGCTCGCCGACCACCGCTCCGTCCGCGTCGAAGTCGGCGACGCTGACGAAGTAGGGGTACACCGCACGATGCACGGTAGCCGGAACCAGCCCCTGGGTGAGGGTCAGCAGCGGACGGTCGCCGCCGTTGACCGGCACGTGGAAGTCGGTGCCCACGTCCGGACGCAGCACGCCGAGGCAGGTGGCGGGCAGGACGGTGGTCATCTCCCGGCCTTGGTCGGTGCTCAGCCGATAACGCGCGTATCCGAGGAGGGTGAAATTCCCCCCGGCCAGCCAGCGCAGCAGGTTGGCGGTGTCGGTCAGTTCGGCCGGCTCGAACGGCGCCGCCCCGGATCGCGCGGCCCGTTCCAGGTCGTCGGCCAGCTTGCTCTGCGCGTCCTTGATGGCATCGGTGTCACCGATCACCTGACGCACGTCGTCCACCACGTCCGGCATCGCGGATTCGACCTTGGCCAGCAGCGCCGCACTGGTCGACGGGTGCAATTGCACGTGCATCCAGGATTCGCGCAGCCCCGCCGCGCCGGTGCCGTCCACCTCGTGCGCGGCGGCGTGCGTCAGCCGGCCCTGCTCGTCCCGCTCGACCTCGAAGATCGGGTGGATGATCTCGCTGACGCTCACGCCGATCCGGCTCAGCGACGAACTGATCGACTCGACCAGCAGCGGCATGTCGTCGGTGACGATCTGCACCGCCGCACCGATTCCGGAACCGTCATCCGGGTGATACACCCGGACCAGCGCGCGACCCGGGCGGCGAGTCACCGCCAACTCCAAATGCCTGCGGAAGATCTGGGTGATGCCGGTGATCGCACAGTCCACATCGCCCGCGTCGACGTGGCGGAAGTACGCTTCCTCGAGCGTCGCGAGTTCGCCGCGCAGTGACTGCGGCAAACCCGCGGCCCACGCCGCGCTGGACAATTCGGACGAGACGGTCATTTTTCGCCAACTCCCTCGGATATCGGTTCCGTAACAAAGTGACGCCGGTCCGAGAGTAACTGTGCGCCGAGGACGCGTGGGTGAATTCCCTTTCGACATGCAGGAGTTCACCGCGACCGCGTAGTTCGCCGCTCGTGTGCCGAGATCGCACGCGATGACCTCGGGCACAGCACAGAATCGGACCCGCGAACGTCAGGTGAGCGCTACAGGTCGTATCCGCGGCGGCAGCGGCGCCGCACCGGTACCTCGGGTCAGCTCGGCCACCGCGCCGGCGACCGAAGCCACCGATTGCTCGAACTGCGCCTGCGCATTCACATCTCCACCCTAGCGAGCTACGCGCGGGTAGGTGTCACTCATGTTTCCGCGTTCGGCGACAAAGACTTTTCGCGCCGACCCACCGAGAGCATCCGTGGCCCACTCCCGGCTCTGTTATCCGGCCTCGCCGCCTCCCACGGCGCACCAGCAAACGCTGGGCAGCAGCAGAAATCAGCGCCCGACCCCCGCGCGTTCTCCCGCGGTGGCAGCGGATCACGCACGGCGAAATCGACTCGCCGACATCCGGTCCGAGCGCCGCCCGCATCGAACGGTGGCGGACAGCCGTGGTCCGGCCACCGGATCACCCGGCAAGAGGAAAGCGACTCCGACCGAGGCGACGGCCGCTCGGCTTCGGCTACTGATGTCCGGGTACCCGTGCTCGCGCACGAATCTTCCGCCGCTCCGGGCAGGTGGGTGCGTACGTACTACGCCTTGCACCCACCCGCCACGACGAACTCAGCCGCGGGTCAGCTTCCGGTGCGTCACCCGATGCGGGCGGGCCGCGTCCGGGCCGAGCCGCTCCACCTTGTTGGCCTCGTAGGCTTCGAAGTTGCCCTCGAACCAGAACCACTTGGCCTCGTTGTCGGAGTCGCCCTCCCACGCGAGGATGTGGGTGCAGGTGCGGTCGAGGAACCAGCGGTCGTGCGAGATGACCACGGCGCAGCCGGGGAACTTCTCGAGCGCGTTCTCCAGCGAACCCAGGGTCTCCACGTCGAGGTCGTTGGTCGGCTCGTCGAGCAGGATCAGGTTGCCGCCCTGCTTGAGGGTCATCGCCAGATTCAGCCGGTTGCGCTCACCACCGGACAGGACGCCCGCAGGCTTCTGCTGGTCGGGGCCTTTGAAGCCGAACGCGCTCACATAGGCGCGCGACGGCATCTCCTGCTGGCCGACCTCGATGTAGTCCAGCCCGTCGGAGACCACCTGCCAGACCGTCTTCTTCGGGTCGATGCCCGCGCGGTTCTGGTCGACGTAGCTCAGCTTGACCGTATCGCCGACCTTCACCTCACCGCTGTCCGGCTGCTCGAGCCCCACGATGGTCTTGAACAGCGTGGTCTTGCCGACGCCGTTCGGCCCGATCACACCGACGATGCCGTTGCGCGGGAGGGTGAACGACAGGTCCTTGATCAGCTGGCGATCGCCGAAGCCCTTGTCGAGGTGCTCGACCTCCACCACGACGTTGCCCAGACGGGGGCCCGCGGGAATCTGGATCTCCTCGAAGTCCAGCTTCCGCATCTTCTCGGCCTCGGCCGCCATCTCCTCGTACCGGCCGAGACGGGCCTTGTTCTTGGCCTGCCTGGCCTTCGCACCGGAACGCACCCAGGCGAGCTCTTCCTTGAGCCGCTTCTGCAGCTTCTGGTCCTTCTTGCCCTGCACCTCGAGCCGCTCGGCCTTCTTCTCCAGGTAGGTGGAGTAGTTGCCCTCGTAGGGGTAGGCGCGGCCGCGGTCCAGCTCGAGGATCCACTGGGCGACGTTGTCCAGGAAGTACCGGTCGTGGGTGACCGCGAGCACGGCGCCCTGGTACTGCGCCAGGTGCTGCTCGAGCCAGTTCACGCTCTCGGCGTCCAAGTGGTTGGTCGGCTCGTCCAGCAGCAGCAGGTCGGGCTTGCTCAGCAGCAGCTTGCACAGCGCCACCCGGCGGCGCTCACCACCGGAGAGGTTGGTGACCGGCTCGTCCGGCGGCGGGCAACGCAGCGCGTCCATCGCCTGCTCGAGCTGGGAGTCCAGATCCCACGCGTCGGCGTGATCCAGATCCTCCTGGAGCTTGCCCATCTCCTCCATGAGCTCGTCGGAGTAGTCGGTGGCCATCAGCTCGGCGATCTCGTTGAAGCGATCCAGCTTCACCTTGATCTCGCCCATGCCCTCCTCGACGTTGCCTCGGACGGTCTTCTCTTCGTTGAGCGGCGGTTCCTGCTGCAGGATGCCGACGGTAGCGCCCGGGGCGAGGAAGGCGTCACCGTTGTTCGGCTGGTCCAGTCCGGCCATGATCTTCAGCACGCTGGATTTACCCGCGCCGTTCGGGCCGACGACGCCGATCTTGGCGCCGGGAAGGAAGTTCAAGGTGACATCGTCGAGCACGACTTTGTCGCCGTGCGCCTTGCGAACCTTCTTCATCTGGTAAATGAACTCAGCCATAAGTGTGAAGCCTATCGGTGCGTGAGATGAGGGGACGAAGCAGAGCTACCCTGCCGCCGGGACGAAACCGGTCGTGCGATCAAGCGTCGACAGGCTCGGGTGCGCTGCTGCGTGGCGGTGCCGAACCGGCGGCTGCGACATTCTCCCCCGGCGCATGGCCGTCCGGTACCCGTGCTTCAGCGCTCGGCACCTCGGAAGTATTCCGCGACGGCAGATCGGACAACCGCGTCAGCCGCGCCACACAGCGGGACAGGTCCGGTCCGACCACGGTAGCGCGCATCTCCAGGTCCCGTCGTTCCACACCGTCCTTGCTGCGGTACTCGTGGGAACGCAGGTGGCCGTAGGCGATGACCGGATCGCCGCGCCGCAGGGACGCGTCGACCCCTGCCACCAGCCTGCGCCAGCAGCTGACCGTGAGGTACAAGGTGCCGTTGTCCACCCATTGCCCCGACACGTGATCCAGCCGGCGTGAATTGCTCGCCAGCCGGAAGGTGACCACCTGCTCGCCGTTGGCGAGGTCGCGCTTGACCGGATGAGTGGCGATCGTTCCGATCACGGTCGCATGAGCCTCGTACATGATTACGCCCCTTCACATTCGGATCCGGGCCTGCCCGGAATCTCCTCCCCCTCCAGGAGGCTCTTCCAGGGTGCGCCGATCCGCGGGCGCCGAGCGAGCCGATCCGGGAATGTGCACAGCTTGCCGAGTTGTGAAGAGTGGGCATTTCACGCAGGGGAGATCAAAACACCGCCACGTCGGTATTGGCGCCGCAGAGCACGATGACCGGGCGCTCGTCCGGCTCGGGAACATAGGCTCCGCTGTGCACCGCGGCCAGCGCCGCCGCGCCGGCCAGTTCCACCAGGATGCGGAATTCGCGCCACAGATACTCGCGCGCCGCGCTGATCGCGTCGTCGCTGACCAGCAGCGACCGCACCCCGTGCCGGCGTGAGACGTCGAGGGCGATATCGCCGATCCGCGTCGGGCCCAGCGCGTCGACGGTGAGCCCGGACCCGACGATGTCCACGGGATGGTCCGCCGTCAACGCCGCGCGCAGGATCGCGGCGCCCTCGGGCTCCACCCCGATGACCTGCTGACGGCGCCCGACCGCCGCCGCGATCCCGGCGACGAGTCCGCCGCCGCCCACCGCGGCCAGCACCGGCGGCCGACCGCGCACCTGCTCTTCGAGTTCCAGCCCGACCACACCGATGCCCGCGACCACCGCGGGCAGGTCGTAGCCGTGCAGCAGCAGCGCGTCGCGTTCGGCGGCCAGCTCGGCCGCGTGACCCAAGGCCTCCGCATAGGTGGTGCCGTGCCAGAGCACATCGGCGCCGTGCGACCACATCGCGGCGACCTTGGTGTGCGGGGCGGTCTCCGGGACGACGACCGTGCACGACTTACCCAGTCGCGCGGCGGCGAGTGCGGCCGCGATACCGGCGTTGCCACCGGAGGCGATCACGACCTGATCGGCCTCCTCGCCCGACTCCAGCAGCGCGTTGAGGCTGCCGCGGACCTTGAACGTCCCGCCGTGCTGGAGATGCTCGAGCTTCATCGTCACCGGCACCGGACCGGACGGGCTCGCCACGGACGTGTGGAAGACCGGCGTCTTGCGGATCTGCCCCGCCAGCCGCTTGCGCGCGGATCGCACGTGCGACCGTTCCACCCGCCCGACCGGTCTGTGTGGGGAGACCACGGTGGCGCGTTCACTCACTTACGCACTTCTCCATCTCGCTTGGCCAGTTCGGCGTACATCGCGTTGTATGCGGCGAGTGCGGCGTCGTTGTCGCGTTCGGCGGCCCGATCGGTGCGTTGCGCGAGCCGCTTGTCGCTGCGCGACCATTGGATCAGCAAGGCAAGCATCACCACCACCAGAGGGACCTCACCGCTCGCCCAGGCGAGGCTGCCGCCGGTGCGCTGGTCGCCGAGCAGATCGCCGTTCCAGCCGAGCCCGAGGCCGCGGTAGAACCAGCCGCCGAGCACCGTGGTCGTGCTCATCAGCGCGACGCCGAAGAACGCGTGGAACGGCAGCGAGCCGAACACCATGGCGAGCTTGGTCAGCGGTTCGACCTGCCTCGGCTTGGGGTCGATGCCGATCACCACCCAGTAGAACAGGTAACCGCTGAGCAGGAAGTGCGTGTTCATCAGCAGATGCGCGGCGTGCGAGTCGGCGTAGGCGTCGAAGATGCCGCCCAGATACAGCGCGTAGAACCCCGCGACGAAGATCGCCGAGGCCACGATCGGGTGGGTCAGAAAACGCGACACCGGGTTGTGCACGGCGGCCAGCAGCCATTCCCGGGGGCCGGGCACGCCGCCGCGGCCCGCCGGAGGCAGCGCGCGCAACGCGAGCGTCACCGCGCCACCCAGCGCGAACAGGATCGGGGCGAGCATCGACAGCGCCATGTGCGCTCCCATATGCACGCTGAACATCGCGGGCGAGTACCGGCCGACGCCGGAGGACGTGGCGACGAGCAGCACCACGCAGCCGGACAGCCAGGCCAGCGTCCGCCCGGCAGGCCACGTGTCACCCCGCGCTCGCAGTCGCCGCACGCCCAGCAGATACAGCACCGCGAGCACGACCGACAGCGTTCCGAAGATCAGATCGAACCGCCAGTCGAACATCATGCGGGCGACGCTGGGCGGCCCGGCCAGGTCGTAGCCCAGCTCCACTTCGACGGGGGTCGGAACGGAATCCGGGGGTGGCGGCGGCGTGCGGCCGAGCCCGACCGCGAGGCCGATGGTCGCGGCGAAGATCAGCACCTCGACGCCCGCGTAGCGGACCAGCGCCGAGCGGTCGCGGGGATCGGCCGCGAGGGCGGGCAAGGCGGCGCGGCGCTGGAGATAACCGAACGCGCCGAGCACCGCCAGCGCGGCGGCCTTGGCGAGCACCAGCCTGCCGTAGGTGCTGCTGAACAGCTCGTCCAGCGGCACCCGGACCCAGGAGTTGATCACGCCGCTGGCCGCGATGACCGCGAACGCCCCCGTGGCGGTCAGCGAGAAGCGCCGCGCCGCCAGGTCGGTGTACGCGCCGCCGCGCAAGGCATGCGCCAGCACCGCGAACAGGCCGCCGACCCAGACGGCGGACCCCACCAGGTGCAGGATCAGGCTGTTGGTCGCCACGTCGTGCGACCCGCCCGAGGACGAATGCCCGGTCAACGCCAGCGGCATCATGGTCGCGATCGCGCCGCCGAGCAGCACCGGAGTCCAGCCCCAGCGCAGCGCGAGCCGGCAGCCGACCGCGACGATCAGCGCGAAGACGACGGTCGTGCGCCAGGCCCCGGCCAGCTCGATCTGACCGATCGCCCGCCACAGACCGTCGGGCCGCAGCACTTCCCCGACCGGCCGGCCCGTGGTGTCCGAGACCGTGAGCGGCACGAGCAGCGCCGCGCAGCATGCCCAGACCACCGCGAAGTTCGATGCCCGGTGCACCGCCCGATATCCGCCGACGTCCAGCAGTCCGTTGCGCTGCGGCGGCACGAGGAACGCCGCGAAGAGCAGCGAACCGACCGTCAGGGCCGCCGCCAGATCGGCGAGCGCCCGCACCGCGGGCAGGCCGTAGGTGGTCGCCACGCCCGGGTCGGGGATGCCGAGAAGACTCAGCGCCTGCGCCGCCGACAGCCCCACCACCAGTGCCGCGACCACGGCCGCGATGGCGCCGGCCAGCGCGGTGACCGTCGTGAACGTCGCCCCGGACCGGACAGCCTCGGCTTCGGGAGCGGCGGACGAGGTGGGGGCGGACGACATACGACTGAGCGTAGTTCGGCGAGTAATCCGTGGCCCGGTCGGGTTTGTACCGATATCCTGACCGCGGATCACCACCGGCACGTCACCTACTGTCTCGGGATGGCTGAAACGTTGCTAACGCTAAGAGTTCGACCACCTGGACGGTCGCTATAATCGACCCGCTGGACAGCACGGCCAATGTCGGCCATCGTGGAACCCGCTGCCTCCGTAGCTCAGTTGGATAGAGCAAGGGCCTTCTAATCCCTAGGTCGCAGGTTCGATTCCTGCCGGGGGCGCAGCACACTGGAGACCTGCAGCTATGCGGGTCTCCAGTGCTATTACCCAGGGAGCGCGAAGCTCAAACACTCGAAGATTCTCCTCCCGCGCATTTCGACGGCGGGCAGTGATCGCGATCGAGCCGAAGTTCCTGCGAGACTTGCGGGCCGGTTGCAGGGGCGGACACCGCGCCACTGCCCGCCGCCGACCAGCGCGAGCGCCCGCCAAACCTCAAATCTTCGCGGGCGAGGAAGCGATGTCGTCGGCCAGCGGGGCCACGGCACCCAGGATCTCGGCGACCAGGTCGGCGGGCACCCCGGCCGCGGTGAGCGAGGCCTCCAGGTGTCCCGCCACCAGACCGAAGTGATGCATGGTGATGCCCCGGCCCTGGTGCACCTGTTTCATCGGAGCGCCGGTGTACGGGAGGGGACCGCCCAGGGCCGCCGCGAAGAACTCGACCTGCTTCCCCTTCAACCGCGACATGTTCGTGCCGGTGAAGAACCCGGCCAATTCACCGTCGGCGAGTACGCGAGTGTAGAAGTCTTCCACGACGACCTCGAGCGCCTCGTGACCGCCGACCTTGTCGTAGATGCTGGTTGTCTTGCTCTTCCCGAGCCAGGAGGGCATTCGCATGACTACCAGGACACCACCGGACTGTTGCGTCCGGATTAGTGCGGCGTCGCGGCTCGTTTGCCTTCATCGCAGCGCGATTACTCGCCCCTCACCGTTCCATCAGCAGCGCTGTGAGATTTCCGCAACACGTCAACCGCAGACCGCCTCCATCGCTCCGGTCAACAGGCGAATGCCGTGATCGATCTCGTCGTCGGTGACCGTCAGGGGCGGCATGAGCTTGATCACCTCGTCCGCCGAGCCGGAGGTCTCCACGAGCAGTCCACGGTCGAACGCGGCCTGGCCGACCTTCTCCGCCAGTGACGCGTCCTCGAAGACGACGCCGTGCACCAGGCCGCGTCCGCGCGCCGAGACCCCGTCGAACGCCTCCGCCAGCCCATCGAGCGCCTGTGCGATCCGCTCCCCCTTGGCGAGGGTTGCGAGTTCCAGCGCGGAATCCGACCAATAGTGCTCGAGCGCCACACGACCGGTGACGAATGCCGCGTTGTTGCCGCGGAAGGTGCCGTTGTGCTCGCCGGGCGCCCACTGATCGAGTTCCGGCTTGAACATCACCAACGCCATCGGCAGGCCGTAACCCCCGATCGACTTCGACAACGTCACGATGTCGGGCGTGATCCCGGCGACCTCGAAGGAGAAGAACGGCCCGGTACGGCCGCAGCCCATCTGGACGTCGTCGACGATCAGCAGGATGCCGCGGGCCGAACACAACTCGGCCAGCCCGCGCAGCCATTCCACGCGGGCCACATTGATGCCCCCTTCGCCCTGCACCGTCTCCACGATCACCGCGGCCGGTTTGTCCAGACCGGAAGACGGATCGTCCAGCGCCCTGCGCATCCAGAGCAGGTCGTCGGCGATGCCGAGGTATCCGTCGTAGGGCATGGGCATGGCATGCGCGAGCGGCACCCCCGCGCCGGACCGCTTGGCGGCGTTTCCGGTGACCGCGAGCGCGCCCAGCGACATGCCATGGAAGGCGTTGGTGAAGCTCAGCACGGTCTGCCGCCCGGTGACCTTGCGGGCGAGCTTCAACGCGGCCTCGACCGCGTTCGCTCCGGTCGGCCCGGGGAACTGGACTTTCCAGTCCAAGCCGCGCGGGCCGAAGACGTTGTCGCGCAGCGTTTCCAGCAGCCGCCGCTTGGCGACGGTGGACATGTCCAAGCCGTGGGTGATGCCGTCGCCCGCGATGTAGTCCAGCAGCGCCCGCTTGAGCACGGGGTTGTTGTGACCGTAGTTGAGCGATCCCGCCCCGGCGAAGAAATCCAGGTATTCCTTGCCGGCCTCATCGCGCAGCCAGGCTCCGCTGGCGGTGTCGAAGACCGCGGGCCAGCAGCGACAATACCCGCGCACGTTGGATTCGAGTGCCTCGAAAACAGTCATCTCGGCGACGGTCATCGGCGATCCTTACTCGTCGTGCGCGAGCGCTCCACAATCTGAAGTGACAGTGTTTCTAACATCCGCGACGCCTGGATGGTGGCCTTTTCCCCCAAACAGCGCAGAAGCCTTTCCCGTGCTCACCTGGGCCGGTAGGGTTGACTCCTTGTGCGCGGGAGACCGGAGGGGGGCGGACAGCGTGCCGTCGGGGGAACGATTTCGCAGCGCCGTCGCCCTCTACGCATCGCTCATGGGCGCCGGATTCCGCAGACAGTGGCAATACAAAGCGGCGATGTTCGCGGGACTGTTCACCAACTGTGTGTTCGGGTTCGTCCGCGCGGCCGTCCTCGCCGCGGCGGTAGACGCCGGCGGTGACTTCGGCGGGTACGACCGGGGCAGCATCGGCGCCTACGTATGGCTGTCACAGGGGCTGCTCGGTGCGTTGCAATTCATGGGATCCCTCGGACCACTGGATGATCGGGTGAAGAACGGTGACATCGCCATCGATTTCCTGCGTCCTGTCGATATCCAATGCGGTTATCTCGCGGACGATCTCGGGCGAGCGGCATGCACCTTTCTGCCGCGCGGCATACCGAGCGTGCTGGTGGGCACGCTCACCTTCGGGCTGGTGATGCCGGTCTCGGCCGGCCCCTATCTGCTCGGGGCGGTGAGTGTCCTACTGGCCGTGGTGATTTCGTTCCTGTGCCGGTTCATCGTGGTGCTGATCGGATTCTGGGTCGTGGAGACCCGCGGCATCCGGGTGCTGTACTACACCGGCGGGACCTTCCTGGCCGGGCTCTTCGTCCCGGTGCACATGTTCCCCGCGTGGCTGGGCGCGCTCGCGGCCGCCACACCCTTCCCCTCGATCCTGCAGTCTCCGATCGACGTGCTCTCCGGCCGGATCACCGGTGCGGAAGCGCTATCCGTCGTCGGCGTTCAGATGTTCTGGGTGCTGGTGGCCGGGATCGCCGGGCGCGTGCTGCTGATCACCGGCCGGCGCAGGCTGGAGGTGCAAGGTGGTTGAGGGCGCCGCTGCGCGTGCCGGGTCGTGGTCGACACCCTACGTCGCGGTGTTGCGCTCCAGGATCCGCGCACAGCGCAGTTACCGATTGTCCTTCGTCAGTGAGCTGTTGAGCGCCCTCCTGGTCGGCCTGGTCGAGTTGGCCGAAGTCTGGCTGATCTTCCGCGCCGCGCGCGTCCTCGGCGGACTGGATCTGGACGGCGCACTATTGCTGTTCGGATTGAGCAACACGAGTTTCGCACTGTCCCAGGTGCTGTTCGGCCACCTCGACACGCTGCCGGTCCTGATCAGGATGGGCCAGCTCGACGCCTATCATCTGCGACCGCAACCGCTGCTGCTGCAACTGATCACCAGCGATGTCTCGCTGCGCAGGTTCGCGCGCGCGTCCGTCTCGATCGTCGCGTTGGCGGCGGGCTTGGTGCGCAACGACATCGCCTGCGACGCGACCACGGCCGCGCTGCTCGCCCTCACGCTCCTCGGCGGTATCGCGCTGTTCGGCGGCGTGTTCGTCTGCGCCGCGGGGTTGCAGTTCTATCTGATCGACGGCTCCGAGCTCACCAACAGCTTCACCTATGGCGGCTCGTTCGCGGCGACACAACCCGCTTCGGTGTTCCCCACCCCCATGCGATTGCTTTTCGGGTTCGCGATTCCGGTCGCGTTCACGGCCTACCTGCCCACCCTCGCGCTGCTGCGCCTGCCCGGCCCGCCGCTGCTGCCCGCCTGGCTGGCCTGGCTGACTCCGGTGGCGGCGCTGTGGGTCTGGCTGCTGGCGCTCGGTCTGTGGCGTTCGGGCACTCGGCACTATCAGGGAGGCGGAGGATGAGAACGAGCCGGCGCCCCGGCCCGGAGGCGATCATCGATATGGTGGACCTCACCAGGCAGTTCATCCTGTATCGCAAGAACGGCCGCCGCTGGCGCAGACGCCGTGAAACGCTCACCGCGGTCGACGGGATGACCGCCCGGATCGAGCGGGGCGCCGCCGTCGGCTACATCGGCGCCAACGGTGCCGGCAAGTCCACCACGATCAAGATGCTCACCGGCATCCTGGTGCCCACCTCCGGCACCGTGCGTACCTGCGGGCTGGACCCGGTGCGGCAGCGACGCGAACTGGCCGGCCGGATCGGGGTGGTGTTCGGCCAGCGCTCCCAGCTGTGGTGGGATCTGCCGCTGCGCGAATCGTTCTCGATCCTCGCCGCGATCCACCGATTGGCGCCGGATGCCGCACGCGAGCGCGCACACGAACTGATCGAGCAACTGGAAATGGCCGACACCCTCGACACACCGGTGCGCCAGCTCTCGCTCGGCCAGCGCATGCGCGCGGAAGTCGCCGCTGCCCTGCTGCATTCGCCCGAGCTGGTGATCCTCGACGAGCCCACGATCGGCCTCGACGTGCTGTCGAAACAACGGTTGCGCGAGTTCCTCCGGGCCGAGCGCGCAGAGCGCGGGACCACCCTGCTGCTCACCACCCATGACATGGGCGATATCGAAAGGCTCTGCGAGCGTGTGCTCGTCGCCGATCACGGACGCCTGGTCTACGACGGGTCGCTCACCGGCTTGGCGGTCACCGTCGGGGCGCGCCGGGTCCTGGTGGTCGACTTGGCCGAACCGGCGCCCGACCTCGACGATCTTCCCTCTGCCCAGCTGCTGGGCACCGAAGGCGACGGCATGCGGCAACGGCTGGCCTTCGATCCGGAACGAATCACGGCCGCGCAGCTGCTGGCCGCGGTATCGGACCGCGCCGAAGTGCGGGACCTCTCGATCGAGGAGCCCGAGATCGAGGACGTGGTCCGGCGGCTGTACGAATCCGCCCGCTGACCTCGCGGGCGGATTCGACGGGGGCGTCGGTATGGCGTCAGTCGGTCTCGCGGGCGCCCTGGTCGAGCCGGAACGGCGGGTACTCGTCGCGCATCAAACCGGCGTAGGCCTGCACGCGGATGATCCAGCGATTGAGACCCATCACGAAGTCGTAGACGCCCTGCGGATAACGCGCCGTGAACAGCAACGCGATCAACGCGACGATCAGCAGAATGCTCAGCAATGAGATCGAAGCGCCGCCCCAGTCGTCACCACCCCCGACCAGGACGCCGCCGCTCACCACCGCGCCGACGATCAGATAGTGCGGAATGGCCAACAGCCACCACTTCACCAGCACCAGGCCGCGATGCAACGTGTCCGGATAGTCGATCTCCAGATCGGCCGGATAATTCTCGTCCTGCTTCAGGCCGAACGGCGGGTACTTGTCCGTGCCCAGCACCGAGAGCGCGTAGAACATCACCCGCCACCCCCAGCGCATCACGCCGACGTTGAAGTCGAACAGCCCCCGCGGATACCGGCCGGTGATCAAGATCGCGAAGAAGGCGACGACCGTGAGCACCGCGTACGCGATATGCAGGAAGAACAAAACGACATAGTGCGGTATCGCCAATAGCCACTTGACCAGCCACAGCCACCGCGACAGCGCGGGGTCCAGATCGCCGCGCACACGAATAGGGCCGGGCGGCACGACGGGCTTCTCGAGGTCCATGATCGACACTCCTCACGGTTGCTGTGATCCAAGCCACAACCAGTACAGGTGTACTGATTGTCGCGTATCCAGCTGTCCGCGAACGACACCATCCGATACCGACACGCCAACGAAATAGGGGTGCACGACGGCTCCGGCGAACGGTGAAGCTTGCGCCGCAGTCGAATCGGCTCGAATCACGCGCCGGTACGGCACTCTCGTTTCCCACCACTGAGCCTCGCGGGCCGCGACTTGTACCATCGGGAATCGTGACGTTCGGCGCGCTGCGACTACCGGTGACCCGGGTGATCGTGGCTCTCGCGTACACCGTCTGGGTGGTTGCCATGGCGGTGCCGCAGTGCCACGTCTTCACCCATGCGGTCGCGCCGCACGCCCACATCGAAGCGTCCGGCCCGCTGGTGGCCTCGCCCGCGATTCGGGCCGACCTGCACCAGCACACCGCGGAGCCGGACCGGCACGTGCCCGCCGACGGGGTGCCTGCCGCCCTGCCGCGCGCTGTCTCGCTGCTGCTGTTGTCGCTGGTCGCGTGCATGACGGTGTGGCTTGCGGCGCCCGCGTCCGTGTTCGGTGGCGGCGTGCGCGCGCCCCCGATCGCGGCCATCCCGGTGTGGCCGGGCAGAGACAAACTCACTCGATTCGGCATCGATCGGAACTGATCGGTCAGCGTCAGGCCGGAGCCTGCCGGGGCCCGGCCGGTGTTCGTGCGAAGTCCGCACTCACACCGTCGCTACCAGTAGCGACCGCACAGAATCGACGATTCCCCATGACTTCTGCGCTGCAGAACCCGGCTGTGCCCGATCCCGCTCCGCGCGAGCCGCAGACCCGTCCCTCGACACCGCTCGCGAGCCCGGCGAGTCTCCTGACCACCGCCCAGCGCTGTCCGCGTCCGGACACCATGGTGGGCAACACGCCGGTCCTCTGGATCACCGAACCGCTGGGTGACACCACGCCACCGGAGGGCCGCGGCTTCTGGGCCAAGCTCGAAGGCGCCAATCCCGGCGGGATGAAGGACCGGCCCGCGCTGCACATGGTCGAGCGCGCCATCGCGCGCGGCGACCTCGCACCGGGCGCGCCGATCATCGAATCGACCAGCGGCACGCTCGGTCTGGGCCTCGCGCTGGCGGGCATGGTGTATCACCACCCGGTCACACTGGTCACCGACCCCGGCCTGGAACCACTCATGCACCGCATGCTCGCGGCCTACGGTGCGCGGATAGAACTGGTCGCCGAGCCGCACCCGACCGGCGGCTGGCAGCAGGCGCGCCGCGACCGCGTCGCCGAACTGCTGGCCCGGGACCCCCGGGCCTGGTGCCCCGACCAGTACCGCAACCCCGACAACCGCGACGCCTACGAAACCCTGGCGCTCGAGCTGGTGGCCCAGCTGGGCCGGATCGATGTGCTGGTCTGCTCGGTCGGCACGGGCGGCCATTCCGCCGGAATCGCGCGCACGCTGCGCCGCTACTTCCCGCACCTGCGTTTGGTCGGCGTCGACGCCGTGGCGTCCACGATCTTCGGCCAGCCCGCGGGACGGCGGCTGATGCGCGGGCTGGGGTCGAGTATTCATCCGGGCAATGTCGACTATCCGGCGTTCGACGAGGTTCACTGGGTCGCGCCCGCGGAAGCGGTGTGGGCCTGCCGCAGGCTCGCCGCGACACACCATGCCAGCGGCGGCTGGAGCGTCGGCGCCGTTACCTTGGTCGCCGGTTGGCTGGCCCGCACCAGCGATCCGGCCACACGGATCGCCGCGATCTTCCCCGACGGCCCGCTGCGCTATTTCGACACCGTCTACAACGACGAGTACTGCCGTGCGCACGGCTTGTTCGGCGTCGCGCCGCCCGCCGCACCCCTGCGCATCGCGCATCCGGCCGACGCCGTCGTCGACTCGTGGACGCGCTGCACGACGGTCGTCGATCCCCGCGATGGCGCCGATGCGGAGCGGACGCGATGACCGAGCTGATCGCCACCTTCCGCGGCTTCAACCGCCCAAGCCGCATGCTGATGGTCAATCAGTTCGCCATCAACACCGGGTTCTACATGCTGATGCCCTACCTGGCCGGTTACCTGACAGGCCCGCTCGGGCTGGCAGCGTGGGCGGTCGGGCTGGTCCTCGGCATCCGGAACTTCGCCCAGCAGGGCATGTTCCTGCTCGGCGGCACGCTGGCCGATCGACTCGGCTACAAACCGCTGATCGTGACCGGATGCCTGATGCGCACAGGCGGTTTCGCGCTGCTGGCGGTCGCGGATACGCTCCCGGCGCTGCTGGTCGCGTCGGCCGCGACCGGTTTCGCGGGCGCGCTGTTCAATCCCGCGGTCCGCGCGTATCTGGCGGTGGACTCGGGGTCGCGCCGGGTGGAGGCGTTCGCCGTGTTCAACGTCTTCTATCAGGCGGGCATATTGCTCGGCCCGATCGTCGGGCTCGCGCTGATGGCCGTCGACTTCCGCGCGACCGCCACGGGCGCCGCGGTGGTGTTCGGCGCGCTGACGCTGGCCCAGTTACGCGCGCTCCCGCAGCACACGGCCGCACCGAAAACCACGTCCGTTCTGGACGATTGGCGCGTCGTACTGGCCAACCGCCCGTTCCTGCTGTTCGCCTCGGCGATGATCAGTTCCTCGGTGCTGGCCTTCCAGGTCTACCTCGCATTGCCCGTGCACGCGGCACGGATCGCGGGCGACTCGGCGACCGCGCTGATGACCGCGGTGTTCGTGCTGTCCGGGTTGATCGCTATCGCCGGGCAGCTGCGCATCACCCGCTGGTTCGGGCAGCGCTGGGGCCGCGCGCACAGCCTGGCACTGGGTATGGCGATTCTCGCGTTCGCGTTCGTACCGCTGGCGGTGATCCCGGGCACCGGCTGGGGCGTGTGGCCTGCGATCGGTGCGCTGCTGCTGACCGCGGTCGTCCTGGGAATCGGTGCGGCAGCGGTCTTTCCGTTCGAGATGGACACCGTGGTCGCACTGTCGGGCAACCACCTGGTGGCGACGCACTACGGCCTCTACAACACGATCGTCGGCGTCGGCATCCTGCTCGGGAATCTGGGCATCGGAACGCTGCTGGATGCCACGCGCGAGGCCGGTCCCAGCGCACTGGCGTGGGCGGCGCTGGTCGCCGTCGGCACGGTCGCGGCGGCGGCATTGTTCGCGCTCGCCCGTTCCGGACGGCTCGACGCACCGGTCCCGGTCGGCTGATCGAGCGGGCCGTCCCGGGTGCGTGCCGGCCGGGACGGCCTGGTCAGGCAGGTCCGTTCGACTGCGCCGAATACAGGCTGACCTCGCCGTCCTCACTGAGGAAGGCGTTGACCAGCATGGTGCGGTTGGCGCGCAGTTCCTCGTGATCCGGCGCGCTGGTGGTGATCGAGATCTGCGGGATGACCGCCCAGTTGACCACGTAGCGCTCCGGCGGGCCGTCGTCATCGGACAGCCGGGCCAGACGGAAGACCGAGACGGTCTTCCGGACGATCAGATTGCGCACGACCTCGGCGATTCGCTCAGGGTCTTCCAGTGCGAACATGAAGCCGAATGTCAACTCGGGCGATGACACGTAGGCGGGCACGAAGACCGAGGTTAGCCGATCGGACGCGGGTGCGCAGCGCTCGGGTCGAATCGGGTTGCCGCGCATGCGCTCGAACAATTCGAGAGCACACCACCCCTGCGCAGGGCCGGTTGACCGATCCGTAACGGAACATAACGATTTCCCGGCAGCTCTCGGATTCGTACACCAGAGTATTGCGTGGATTCGGCTATCGCGCTTTCCTGAAAGTGTCCCGATTTCTCGGACGTCTTCTCTCGCATCGTCGCGGATTTCCCGGTTTCTCTGCCGTGCTGGTGGACCGTGGGACGACATCCGGATGCGGGACTGCGCTGGAGCCGAGGGGCGCCCCTCCCCGAAATCCCCCTCGGCCCTGGCGCATCCAAGATTCGCCGCGTCGCCGGAGGTATGCCATGCCCACCGAATACGCTCAGCGCGGCCTCGGAGCCGAGGAACTGCCACCGGCCGCCGCACTGCTGCGCGCGCTCCGCGAAGCCGGCGAGAACCAGCACCGGCACAGCGTGCTGCACGCCGCGCGCATGCTCGTCGACTGCCACGAGCGACGGCAGCTGGCGCTCGAGCGAGCACACGCGCCGGGGGCGTCCAGCGCGCGCGTCGCGGCATGCAGCCGACAGCTGGAGGACATCGACGGCTGCCGCGCCGAATGGATCGGACGAATCGACGCCTGGGTAGCCGCCAACGTGCAGCACCGGGAGGGCGCCTCGCTGCATACCGAGACGCTCGGGGCGGTGATCGATCGAATCGCGGCGAAATGGGTTGCGGCTCGTCACACTTTGGGCGACGAGGTCACGACTGGGCCGCATCCGGCGCAGGTGGACGGGGAAGCCCACCTGCGGTGGACGAGGCTGGCCGAACTGATCGACGGCTACCAGGATCTGATCACCGACGTCACCGAGCACCGGCGACGGCTGCCGGTGTGGTGATCAGCGCGGCTCGTCGACTCCGGGTTCGACGACTTCGGCGTCGAGGAACTCTTCCGTCCGGCTGACCGGCGGCTTCTCGACCGGGACCTCGGCCTCGTCGCCGAGATCGGTATCGAGGTCCCGCTGCGCCGCGGCGTCCCGGCGAGCCGCGGCCGCCGCTTCCCGCATCTCGATCGTGTCGGTGATCCACTCACCGATCTCCCGGGTGACCTCGGCGACGGTGCCCGTGATGATGCCGGCGATATTGCCGACATGCTTGGCGCCGGAGGAGGTCATTTCCTGAATGAGATCTTTGTTGCTTTCGAATTTCCCGATCATTCACACGCCCGCTTCGCTCGCCTGCCGCTGTCGCATCACGATAACACCGGGAGACGGCTCGCTCTCGACCCAGCGCGGCGGCAGTGCGAGCTTGAAAATCTTCTTCCACACCGACCCGATCTGCTTACCGAGCGGGCCGGTGTTGTACGGCAAACCGTACTTTTCACACAATGCGCGCACAGTCGGCGCCATCTCCGGATAACGGCTCGCGGGCAGGTCCGGGAACAGGTGGTGTTCGATCTGGTGCGACAAATTGCCGGACATCAGATGGAACAGTTTGCTGCCGCTGATGTTGGCCGAGCCGAGCATCTGCCGGATGTACCACTCGCCGCGGGTCTCGTCCGCGGTCTCCTCCTCGGTGAACGTCTGTACGCCGGTCGGGAAGTGACCGCAGAAGATGATGGCGAAGGCCCACACGTTGCGCACCAGGTTGGCGGTGACGTTACCGGCCAGGGTGTGGAAGAACAGCGGCCCGGTCAGGGCGGGGAACACCAGGTAGTCCTTGAGCACCTGCTTGCCGGCCTTGCGCCACTGGCCGAGGAGCAGCTTCTTGACCTCCGGCCACTTCTTCTTGCCCGCCAGGATGTTCTCGACCTCGAGGTCGTGGCCCATCACACCCCACTCGAACAGCATCATGAGCACGAAGGCGTACAGCGGCTGCCCGAGCCGCAGCACGTTCCACTCCTGGGCCTCGTCCATGCGCAGGATGGAGTAGCCGATGTCGCGGTCCTTGTTGTGGATGTTGGTGTAGGTGTGGTGCAGGTAGTTGTGCGAGTGCTTCCACTGGTCGGCAGGGCAGACCGTGTCCCACTCGAACACACGGGAATTCAGGCCTGGCTCGCGCATCCAGTCGTACTGGCCGTGCATCACGTTGTGGCCGATCTCCATGTTGTCCAGGATCTTCGACACACTCAGCGCGGCCACCGCGGCCAACCAGACCGGCGGAAGGAAGCCGAGATACATCAGGCCGCGCCCGGCGATCTCGAAGCCGCGCTGCGCCTTGATGATCGAGTACAGGTATTCCCGGTCGCGCTCGCCGAGGTCGGCGACGATCGCGGCGCGCAACTCGTCGAGTTCGCGGCCGAGTTCCTCGATCTGGTCCGGGCTCAGGACCAACGGTCCGTTGTCGGTTTCGGTCAGGATGGTCATGATCGGTTCCCCTTCTTCGATTAGATGTCGACCTCGACGTCGCCGACCGGCGCGCTGATGCACAGCTGGATCGGCTGGTCGGGGTCACTGTCGGTCTCGCCGGTGCGCAGATTGCGCGTGCAGCCGGAGCGGCGCACCGCGGTGCAGGAGAAACAGATCCCCATGCGGCAGCCGTACTCGGGGCTGAGCCCGGCGGATTCGGCCTGTTCCAGCAGCGAGGCGCCGTTGTTCTGCGCGCTCACGCCGCTGGCCGAGAAGCTCACGGTGCCCTGCGCGTCCGCGGCGTCGACCGGGGCGAACGAGAGGGTGAACTCCTCGGTGTGCAGCCGGTCTTCCAGCTGCTCGGCCTGATAGATCGTGCGCACCGCGTCCATCAGCGACTGCGGGCCGCAGACATAGGTCTGCGCGTCGGCGAACCACGGCGCCACGCGCTCCAGTTCGTCGTAGTCGAAGTATCCGCTGTTCTTCGGTTGGTTCAGGTCCACCCACGGTGCGTCGGGGTCGACCCGCGCCAGGTCCGGTACGCGATGCGGATACCGCAGCTCGATGCGGAAGTTCGGGTGCCGCTGCGCGATCGCGTCCAGTTCGGCTCGGTGCGGCAGCACCGCGGGTGACTTCGCGTAGTGCAGGAACACCACCTCGCCCGGATGGTCCTCCGCGGCGAGCGTGCGCAGCATGGACAGCACCGGCGTGATGCCGCTGCCGCCGCTGATCAGCAATACGCGCTCCGGTCGCGATTCGGGCAGCCGGAACACGCCGTCGGCGGGGGTCAGGTCTACCACCATGCCGGGGGTGGCGTTGCGGTAGAGGTACTGCGACACCAAGCCGTCCGGGTGCGCCTTGACGGTCAGCTGGATGGTGCGATCCCGACCGCCTTCCGGGTTCACCGGCGAATAGCACCGCGTGTGCCGCACACCGTCGATGACCACGCCGATCTGGACGTACTGTCCGGCGACATGGCCCTTCCACTGCCGGGTCGGGCGCAGCGTGAGCGTGACCGAACCCGGCGCCGAGCGGCGCACGTGAGTGATTTCGGCCCGCATGTCCCGCACCGTGAGGGTGGGGCGGACCAGTTCCAGATACCGATCCAGCGGGTGTGGCGAGGTCAGGGTCTGCACCAGGTTGATGAGATCCACCATTAGTTACTCCGTGCCTTGTCGGGCTGACGACGTGCGACCGATTTTCAGTGCACGTCTGTACACTAAACTAGTGTGACGGATGATGGGGGCTAGGTGTCAACCGGCGAAACATGTGACTCGAACTACATCTAGGGATAGGTCGAATGGTGAACGGATGTATGCTCACCGGGATGAATGAGCAGGCAGCTACCCGAGGCGAACGCAAGGAGCGGACCAGGCAGGCGCTCCTGGACGGCACCCTCGCGCTGGCTGCCGAGCGCGGATTCGCCGCACTCAGCCTGCGAGAGATCGCCCGCTCGGCGGGCATCGTGCCCACGGCGTTCTATCGGCACTTCGCGTCGCTGGAGGACCTCGGCGCCACCCTGGTCGACGACGGCGTCACCGCGCTGCGGCTGGCGCTGCGCGAAGTCCGCCGCAACGCGGACGCGAGCCTGTCGGACACGGTGCGTTTCGTGTTCACGCAGGTGGGGCCGAAACGTGAGCTGTTCGGCTTTCTGACCAGGGAGCGCCACGGCGGGTCCGCGGCGCTGCGCACGGCCATCGCCCGGGAGATCCAGCTGATCGTGCGCGAACTGGTCGCCGACCTCTCCCGCATCCGCGCCCTCGACTCCTGGACGCCACGCGACCTGGAAATCGCCGCCGACCTCATGGTCACCACCGTGACCGACGGGATCGCCGCCTACGTGTCGGCCGCACCGCGCGACGAGCAGACCATCATCGACCGCACCGTCCAGCAGATGCGGTTGATCGCACTCGGCATGGGCGGCTGGCGTCCTCCGAAGCGGCGCTGATCCGGCGACGGACAGCCGTCGCGCTTCTCACTCGGCCGCCGGCCACGCTCACTCGGCGAGCCGCGACTCCTCGGCGTCGTCACGCTCCGCTGCGACCGGATCCGGCGGCCGCACCGGCAGCAGCACCGCGAGCCCTGCCGCCAGCACTACCAGCAGGCCCGCTATACCCGCGCGGTCGGCGTCGAACAGCCAGACGAACAAGCCGAACAGGCTCGGCGCGAGGAAGGACACCGCGCGCCCTGTGGTCGTGTACAAGCCGAAGAGCTGGCCTTCGCGTCCGGGCGGTGCGAGGCGGGTCAGGAACGAGCGCGCCGCAGCCTGCGCTGGTCCGACGAAAACGGTCAGCAGCAAGCCGAAGATCCAGAACATCAGCGGCCCGGACACCACGGCCAGGGCCAGTCCGCACACCAGCATGGCGGCCAGGGACACCACGATGACGATCTTCGGCCCGACCCGGTCGTCGAACCGCCCCGCGACGATCGCGCCCAGCGCCGCAACGACATTGGCGGCTATGCCGAACAGCAGCACATCCGAGTCGGCGATGCCGTAGACCCGCACGGCGAGCACCGCCCCGAAGGTGAACACTCCGGCGAGACCGTCCCGGAACACGGCGCTGGCCACCAGGAAGCCGACCGTGCGCCGGTCGGTGCGCCACAGCTCGCGCAGGTCGCGCCACAGCACCCGGTACGAGCCGAGGAATCCGGCGCTCGCCGCACCGGGATCGGCATCGGTGCGCGGCAGTTCGGGGACCGCGAACAGAACCGGCAGCGCGAAGGCGGCGAACCAGACGGCGGCCAGCACGGCGACCAGGCGGATGTTGAGTCCGTCGTCGGTGGGCATGCCGAGCAGCCCGCGGTTGTCGCCCTCGCCGGAGATGAAGCCGAAGTAGCAGATGAGCAGCAGGAAGATGCCGCCGAAATAGCCCATCGCCCAGCCGAATCCGGAGACCCGGCCGACCGTCGCCGGCGTGGACACCTGTCGCAGCATCGCGTTGTACGGCACGTTCGCCAATTCGAAACAGGCCGACGCGAATGCCAGCAGGGCCAGACCGAGCCACAGGTCGCGATAGTCGTCGTGCACGAAGAACATCAGCGTCATCGCCGCGATGGTCAGCGCGGTCAGCGCACCGAGGGAGCGTTTGCGTTTCGCGGACGCGTCGAAGCGCTGTCCGCTGACCGGCGCGGTCAACGCCACGACCAGGCCCGCGATGCCCAGCGTCCACCCCAGCCACGCGCTGGCGGAGACACCGCCGGGTAGGTCGTCGCCGACCTTGTCGGTGAGATATACGGAGAACACGAAGGTGAGGATCACGGCGTTGAATGCCGAAGACCCCCAGTCCCACAGCCCCCACGCCACCACCTGCCCGCGCCCGGCGGCCTGCCCGACTGTCGCCCGGGCGTTCACCTCGGTCATGCGCGCAGCTTAATGCGCGCGGCCCTTCGAGTCCGGTGGAAGCGAGTTCCGGCCCGCGAACCCGAAGTCGGCTATGCACTTAGTTGCATAGTACCGAATGTCACGGCTATTCTCACCGCATGGCACTGGAGCACGCGTTGCTGGTATCGCTGACCGAGCGCGCCGGCTCGGGATACGAGTTGGCGCGGCGCTTCGACAAGTCCATCGGGTACTTCTGGAGCGCGACCCACCAGCAGATCTATCGCGTCCTCAAACGCATGGAGGAATCCGGCTGGATCGACGGCGAGTCGGTGGTCCAGGAGGGCAGGCCGGACAAGAAGGTGTACTCGGTGAGCGAGGCGGGCCGCGCCGAACTCGCGCGCTGGATCGCCGAACCGGGCGACTCCGGTACCCCGCGCAACGAACTCGCGGTGAAGATCCGCGCCGCCGCCCACGGTGACATCACCGCGTTGCGGGCCGAAGTGGCCCGCCATCGCGACCAGCACGCCCAGCGACTCGAGCTGTACCGGCAGATCGAGAAACGTGACTTCCCCGCCCCCGACCGGCTCGGCGGGACGGCCCTGCACCAGTACCTCGTCCTGCGCGCGGGTATCCGCGTGGAGTCGGGGTTCGTCGAATGGTGCGACGAAGTACTGCATGCACTGCACCCGCGCGCGACAGCCCCGCACGCGGATTGACGGAGAAAGGCGACCGCACCGATGAGTTCCTTCCCCCATTTGTTCGAGCCGCTCGATCTCGGCTTCACCACCTTGCGTAACCGAGTGGTGATGGGGTCGATGCACACCGGGCTGGAGGATCGCGCCTGGGACACCCACAGGCTGGCCGCCTACTTCGCCGAGCGCGCACGCGGCGGCGCGGGCCTGATCATCACCGGCGGCTACGCGCCCAACCGCGCGGGCTGGCTGCTGCCCTTCGGCGCCAAGCTGACCAACAAGACCGAGGCATACCGGCATCGGACGATCACCGAAGCGGTGCACGCCGAAGGCGGCAAGATCGCCATTCAAATCCTGCACGCGGGTCGCTACTCCTACATGCCTGGCAGTGTGTCGGCATCGTCGATCAAGGCGCCGATCAATCCGTTCCGCCCGCGCGCGCTCTCGGCCAAAGGCATCGAGCGGACCATCGACGACTACGCCCGCTGCGCGAAGCTGGCCCAGTTCGCCGGCTACGACGGCTGCGAGATCATGGGTGGTGAAGGCTATTTCATCAACCAGTTCCTCGCACCGCGCACCAACAAGCGCACCGACGCGTGGGGCGGCTCACCGGAGAACCGGCGGCGGATCGCGGTGGAGATCGTGCGCCGCACCCGCGCCGCGGTCGGCCCGGACTTCATCATCGTGTTCCGGTTGTCCATGGCCGAGCTGGTGGAGAAGGGGCAGACCTTCGACGAGATCGTCGCGCTGGCCCGGGAACTCGAAGCCGCCGGGGTGAACATCCTCAACACCGACATCGGCTGGCACGAGGCGCGGGTGCCCACCATCGTGACCTCGGTGCCGCGCGCCGCCTTCGTGGAGTTCACCGCGAAGATCACCGCGCGGGTCGGCATCCCGGTGTGCGCGTCCAACCGGATCAACATGCCCGAAGTGGCCGAGGAGATCCTGACCCGTGGCGACGCGCAGCTCGTTTCGCTGGCCCGCCCGTTCCTCACCGATCCGGAGTGGGCGAACAAGGCCGCGCAGGATCGCGTCGACGAGATCAACACCTGCATCGCGTGCAACCAGGCCTGCCTGGACCACGCCTTCCAGCGCAAGACCGTGTCGTGTCTGCTCAACCCGCGCGCGGGCCACGAGACCGAACTGAAGCTGCTGCCGACCCGCCGCGGCAAGCGCGTCGCCGTGGTCGGCGCGGGACCGGCCGGGCTTTCGGCGGCGGTGAACCTCGCCGAACGCGGCCATCACGTCGAGCTCTTCGAAGCCGACGACAAGATCGGCGGCCAGTTCGACATCGCCCGCCGCATCCCCGGCAAAGAGGAATTCAGCGAGTCGATCCGCTACTACCACCGGATGCTCGAACTCACCGGCGTCACCGTGCACCTGAACAAGCGGGTCGGCGCCGACGAACTCATCGCCGGAGGCTACGACGAGGTCGTACTCGCCACCGGTGTGCGGCCGCGGATCCCCGACATCCCCGGAATCGACCACCCCATGGTGCTGTCCTACGCCGAACTGGTCCGGGAGGAGAAGCCGGTCGGCAAGCGCGTCGCCGTGATCGGCGCGGGCGGCATCGGCTACGACGTCAGCGAATTCCTCACCGTCGAAGGTCATCCCACGCTCAAGCTGGACGAGTGGAAGGAAGAGTGGGGCGTCACCTCCGACGACGAGCAGGTCCGCGGACAGCTCACCGCGCCGAGGCCTGCTCCCGCGGCACGCGAAGTCGTTCTGCTGCAACGGAAGACCTCCGCGTTCGGCAAAGACCTCGGCAAGACCACCGGATGGGTGCACCGCGCCGCGTTGAAGGCCAAGGGCGTCGATCAGATCGGCGGCGTCAACTACGAACGCATCGACGACAACGGCCTGCACATCAGCTTCGGGGAGAAACGGCAACGGCCGCAGCTGATCCCGGTCGACAACGTCGTCGTCTGCGCGGGCCAGGAGTCCGTGCGTGATCTGGAGGCCCCGCTGCGCGCCGCCGGCGTCAGCCTGCACCTCATCGGCGGCGCGGAGCTGGCCGCCGAACTGGACGCCAAACGAGCCATCGACCAGGGCACCCGGCTGGCCGCACGGCTCTGACCGGGCGCGGCGGCCGGGCCGGATGCCCGGTCGCCGTTGCCGGGGCGTGGAATACCGCCTCGCCGGGATCGCCCGGCAGCCTCCGTCGGCGTCCTCTCGCGCGGCATCGCCTAGGCTGAACGGGGTGAGCCTGCCCTCCCCCACCTCCGAGAACCGCGCGGTCGTCACCGGCGCCTCCTCCGGCATCGGCAGCGCGCTCGCCGCCGACCTCGCCGCTCGCGGCTACTCGCTGATCCTGGTCGCCCGCCGCGAGGAGCTGCTCACCGAGCTCGCGCAGCGGCTGACCCTGGCCCACGGCATCACCGCCGAGGTGCGCGCCGTCGACCTGGCCGACCGCGACCAGCGCGGCGTGCTGGTGGAGGAACTGGCCGCCCGCGACATCGCCATCCTGTGCAACAACGCGGGCATCGCGACCTTCGGCGCGGTCGCCGAACTCGACCCGGCCTACGAGCGCGCGCAGATGGAACTCAACGCCGTCGCCGTGCACGATCTCACCCTGGCCGTGCTGCCGGGCATGCTGGCCCGGGGCAGTGGCGGCATCCTGATCAGCGGCTCGGCCGCGGGCAACATGCCGATCCCGAACAACACCACCTATGCCGCGAGCAAGGCGTTCGCCAACACCTTCTCCGAATCGCTGCGCGGTGAGCTGAAGGGCTCCGGCGTGCACGTCACGCTGCTGGCGCCCGGCCCGGTGCGCACCGAGCTCCCGGACCCCGCCGACGCCTCCATCGTCGACCGGATGGTGCCCGACTTCATGTGGGTCTCCTCGGAGTACACCGCGAAGGTGTCCATCGACGCGCTCGCCCGCAACAAGATGCGCGTAGTCCCCGGCCTGATCAGCAAGGGCATGAGCGTGGCGGGCCAGTACGGCCCGCGCGCGGTCACCGCTCCCATCGCGGGCGCGTTCTACAAGAAACTCGGCGGCTGACCTCGCTCAGCGGCGCCTGGTGCCGAACAGGCTGCGGGTGATCTGGCGGCCTGCCGCGCTCGCCGCCGAACGCAGGAAGCTGCGCACCGCGGGGTTTTTCATGATCCGCTCGGCGGCGGACTCCTCTTCCTCGCGGGTCGCCGCACGGCCGGGCACGGGAGCGGGTTCCGCCTCCGGCGCCGCCGCGGCCATCTTCGCTGCGAGCAGTTCGTAGGCCGACTCCCGGTCGATGGTCTGGGCGTACTTCGAGGCCAGCGGGCTGGACAGCGCCCGCGATTTGATCGCGTCCGCACCGATGGTGTCCATCAGCGACCGGGGCGGCCGCAGTCTGGTCCAGGCCACCGGCGTCGGCGCGCCCTGCTCGGAGAGCACGGTCACGATCGCCTCGCCGGTGCCGAGGGAGGTCAGCGCCTGCTCCAAGTCGTAGACGCCGGTTCTGGGGTAGGTGCGGACGGTCTTCGCCAATGCCTTCTGGTCGTCCGGGGTGAATGCGCGCAGGGCGTGCTGGATGCGCGCGCCGAGCTGGGACAGCACCTGGTTCGGGATGTCGGTGGGCAGCTGGGTGCAGAAGAACACGCCAACCCCCTTGGACCGGATCAGCTTGACGGTCTGCTCCACCTGCTCCAGGAACGCCTTCGAGGCGTCGGAGAACAGCAGATGCGCCTCGTCGAAGATGAAGACCAGCGCCGGCTTGTCCGCGTCGCCGACCTCGGGCAGCGTCTGGAACAGGTCGGCGAGCACCCACATCAGGAAGGTGGAGAACATCACCGGCCGCGCCGCCTGTGCGCCGAACTCGAAGAGCGTGATCACCCCTTTCCCGTCCACGACCCGCACCAGGTCGGCCGGGTCGAGTTCGGGCTCGCCGAAGAACGTGTCGCCGCCGTCGGCCTCCAGATTCACCAGGGCGCGCAGGATCACCCCCGCGGTGGCCGCGGAGACACCGCCGATACCCTTCAGATCCTCCTTGCCCTCGGGGCTGGTCAGATGCGTGATCACGGCGCGCAGGTCCTTCAGATCCAGCAGTGCGAGGCCGTTGCGGTCCGCCCAGTGGAAGATCAAGCCGAGGGTGGACTCCTGCGTATCGTTCAGCTCGAGCACCTTGCTCAGCAGCACCGGGCCGAAGGAGCTGATCGTCGCGCGGATCGGCAGCCCGGCTCCGGTGGTGCCCAGTGAGACGAACTCGGTCGGGAAGCCGGTCGGCGCCCAGTCCGCGGCGGCAGTCTCCGCGATGCGTGTGGCGAGCCTGTCGCTCCATCGTCCCGGCTCGGCCAGACCGGACAAGTCGCCTTTGATGTCGGCCAGCACCACCGGAACACCGGCACTCGACAGCTGCTCCGCGATGCCCTGCAAGGTTTTCGTCTTCCCCGTGCCGGTGGCCCCGGCGACCAACCCGTGCCGGTTCAACATCGGCATCGGAATACGGACGCGGGCGGCGGGATCCACCGTTCCGTCGACCACGACGGTGCCCAGTTCCAGCGCGAGTCCTTCGAACACGTAGCCCGCGGCGATCTCTTGCGCGGCGGAGCCGTCTTTCCGCTCTCCGGACGGCTCGTCTCGCGCCACGGACGAACCTGCTCCCGCCTCGTCGGCGACCGTCTGTTCGGCCAGTTCGCGTTCGGCGGCTTCCGCGGCAGCGGCCGCCTCGGCCGCGACCCGCGCCGCCTCGTCGGCCGCCTTGCGCGCCGCGGCCGCCTTCTCCTGAGGGGTGGTCATCGCACGTCCTCCGTCCTGGCTCGACTCGAACTGCTTCACGCAGTGTTTGCTGTCGCACCGAAAACGCCGGGTGCCGATCTGGAAGAAACTGTATCCCCGCCGGTCAGGTTCATGGCCGCATCGGCGGCTTCACGGTTGCCGCGCCGTACCGCCTGCTCGGGACCTCGGCCCGGCTAATGTTGCACGGGTGTCCGACAAATACATGGTGTGGATGGATTGCGAGATGACCGGCCTGCGCTTGGACAGCGACAAGCTGATCGAGGTGGCCGCGCTCGTGACCGACAGCGATCTCAACATCCTCGGCGAGGGCGTGGACATCGTCATCCACGCCGACGACGACGCGCTGGCCGCGATGCCCGCGGTGGTCGCCGATATGCACGCGCGCTCCGGCCTGACCGAAGAGGTCCGCCGCTCCACCGTCACCCTGGAAGAGGCCGAGCAGCGGGTGCTCGACTACATCCGCCAGTACATCCCCACCCCACGCACCGTGCCGCTGGCCGGTAACTCGATCGCCACCGACCGCGGTTTCATCGCCAGGGACATGCCCCTGCTCGACGCCCACCTGCACTACCGGATGGTGGATGTGAGTTCGATCAAGGAGCTGTGCCGCCGCTGGTATCCGCGCATCTACTTCGGCCAGCCGGAGAAGGGCCTGAGCCACCGCGCGCTGGCCGACATCCAGGAGTCGATCCGGGAACTGGAGTACTACCGGCGGACCGCGTTCGTCGCGCCGCCCGGCCCTTCCACCACCGAAATCGCCGCCATCGCCGCCGAGGTCTCCGAACTCGCTCCGGAGCGGGCCGAATCAGCCCAGGTCAACGGCTCGCCTGACGCCGATTAGGGAGTGGGCGGGTTGACACGCTAATATCTAGCCCGCCGGTTGTTGACCGGCGATGGTGAGCGTAGTTCAGTTGGTAGAGCACCAGGTTGTGATCCTGGCTGTCGCGGGTTCGAGTCCCGTCGCTCACCCCAAGAGCCCGGACGGCCCCGAGAAATCGGAGCCGTCCGGGCTTTTCTTTGCGCTCGTTCCATTCCCCGGCGCGCGCCGCCGCAATGTGAAACGAATATCGTCCAGAATCCGCCACGCCTCCGTAGACTGCGATCCACGTGGGAGGGTGTCGCTGGGGCGCCTCCCGGTTCGATCAGAAAGACACACCTCGTGATGCGTTCTGCGGTTATCGCAGCCTTCGTCGGCGCCACCCTCCTCACCGGATCCAGCGGAACCGCGGCCGCGGGCATCGGGCTTCCGCCGCTGCCCGACTCGGGCTCGGCGTCGAGCGGATCGGCGGGCGGCCTGGCCACCACCGGCTCCGCGGGCAGCGGTTCGGCGGGCAGCAAATTGCTGTGCGCAGCGACCGGCAGCGCGATCGCGATCCTGGGCGACGCCCAGTTGGGCTGCAACATGCTGCCGTGAACACAGCCCCGAAATGCCGAACGGGCCACCGGATTACGCTCCGGTGACCCGTTCGGCGTCCTGCTTCGGCTCAGCGATTGTCGTCCGCGTTGCCCGCCTTCCAGACCGGCCAGGGGATGTTCCAGTCACCCAGGCCGTCCACGCCGGACAGGGTGCCGCCCACGGTGTTCTTCACGATCGTGATATCGCCGCGCTTGGCGTTCTGGAAGACCCATTGCGCGTTCGCCGGGCTGAGGTTCAGGCAGCCGTGACTGGTGTTGCTGTACCCCTGCGCACCCACCGACCACGGCGCCGAGTGGAAGAAGATGCCGCTGTAGGACAGTCGCGTCGCGAAGTCCACCGGCGTCTTGTACCCGTCCGGCGAGCTGACCGACACGCCGTAGGTCGAGGAGTCCATGATGATCTTCTCGTGCCGGTCGGCGACGATGTAGATGCCGTTGTCGGTGGGCGTGCTGTCCTTGCCCATCGAGGTCGGCATGGTGCGGATCACCTGGCCGTTCTGCTCGACGACCACCTGCTTGGTGTTGTCGTCGGCGGTGAAGACCACCGCGTCGCCGATGGTGAAGAACGAGTGGATGTTGTCCTGGCCGTACAAGCCGTTACCGAGATCACGCCCATAGACGTTCACGTCGATGGTGACCTTCGTCCCCGGCGCCCAGAAATGCTCCGGCCGCCACCGCACCTCGCGATTGTTCACCCAGTAGAACGCGCCCTCCACCGGCGGCTCGGTGGTGATCTTGATGGCGGACTGCGCCGCCTTCCGGTCCGGGATGTTCTCGTCGAACTGAACGGCCACCGGCTGGCCGATACCGACCACCTCCCCCTCGCCGGGGACCAGGTACGGCTTGGTCTGGTTACCGGGCGAACTCGTGGTGAAGCTCAGCGTCGCGGTGTTCGCCCCGCCCAGGCCGATCGCGTCGGCCTTCAACCGGTAGGTCTTGCCGTATCCGAGCACCTCGGTGGTCTCCCACGACCGGCCGTCGGCGGCGAGCTTGCCCTCGATCGACTTGCCCTGCGGGCTGACCAAGCTCACACCGGTGAACTTGCCGTCTTCCACCTTGAACGTCATCGGGACGCCCGGCGAGACCCCCACCTCGCCGTCCTTCACCGGCGACAGCAGCTTGGGCTTGATCAATTCGGTGATGGGGTTGCGGTCGATGACCGCCTGCGCCGCATCCGTGGCGTCGGAGGCCGAACATCCCGTCAGCGCCAAGGCGGCGACCGCGACGACGATCACCGGTCCCGCGACAGTGCGTAGGGACCACCGCGCGGTCGGCTTGCGTCTCTGCCGACCTCGACCAACACTCATTTCCAACCCCGTTTCAAAGTCTCGGTGCTCCAGGACACACCGATGGCTTCGGATACCGACCGCTACGCTGCGTCACCCCGCCGTGGGCGCGGGCGATCGAAACCACAATCGGACATTCTGCCAGTGCGTAACGTCCAGGCCAATGTGAACACCTCGTCCGTCACTGCAGCGTTACCACCTGTAGATCAACCCGGCGATCCCCGGCGTTACCGGCCCGCGAGCGCATCACATCGCGGCCGGTCAGGGCACGATTTCACTTCTGCGGCCCCCGCCTGTTAAGGTTTGTCCCGCACCGGAACACGGAGCACGCGCCATTAGCTCAATTGGCAGAGCAGCTGACTCTTAATCAGCGGGTTCGGGGTTCGAGTCCCTGATGGCGCACATCACGTAAACCGTGCCCTTGTCAGTCATCGGCTGACAAGGGCACGGTTTTCTCGTCTCCAGATCGCCGCGGAACCCGTGACATCACCGTGACCTGGGCTTCTTCCCAGTTGCACCAGTGGTCTCAATTCGGACAGCGATACGCCCGCGAAGCCCCCGAAATCCAGTTGTACAGCCGAAAATTTCTGTGATGTACAGCACAAGAGGTTTAACGGCAAACTCCCAGCTTGGATAACGATTCGGCTACCGCGTCCTGGGCTTTCCAAGATCGCCAACGCCTATCATTCAGGTTTCGTTCACCCTCTGTTAACCAAGCGTGACCATTCTGCAATCAGGTCACGAAGCGACCTGAAGTTTGGTCAGCCCGAGGAGTTGTAGACACCGATTCGGTAACGATCACCGGCAGGCAACTGCCCGCCACGTGATCGGCGGAGCGGAATCCGGCAACGGACCCGCGATCCACACTTCCGCCCCGTCTCTTCGCATCGAGATGCGAAGTCCCGCGCGACACCGCGGCCGAGCCCATCGAGGGCGATCCGGCGCCGCACACACGAACCGCGTCGCGTTCCGGGGACATCATCGTCCCCCACAACAAAACCACACAACAGCACATGGCCGTTTTCGGCGAACGCCCCGAGCGTACGCCGCAGGATCCGTGCTGCCCAACTGCGGCCCGGATCGAGTAAGTCCCCGATAAAGGAACCGATTCGAATGCCTGACAGACGCCTTTCCACCCTTCGTCGCCCCTCGCTCCGCGAAACCGTCACCGTGGCCGTCGCCGCCGCGGGTGTCGTCGCCGTGGCCGCCTGCTCCGCGGCGTCCGTGGCCGATGACAGCGTCCCGTCTCGCATCGCCATGGTGGCCGAGCAGCAGCCCGAGGCCGCCGCCGCGCCCGCCGCGCCCGCCGTGGTCGCCGCCCCGGTTGCGGAGGCCATCCCCGCGCCGATGCCTGCCCCCGCTCCCGCCCCCGCTCCGGCGCCTGCGCCCGCTCCCGAGCCGATTCCGGCCCCGATGCCCGCCCCGGCCGCGCCGGTCTACGCGGACAACCTCGACGGCTGGATCCATCAGGCGCTCGACATCATGCAGGCCAACGGCATCCCGGGGACCTACGAGGGCATCCACCGCAACATCATGCGTGAGTCCACCGGCAACCCCCAGGCCATCAACCTGTGGGACTCCAATGCCGCCATGGGCATCCCGTCCAAGGGCCTGCTGCAGGTGATCGACCCCACGTTCGCCACCTACCACGTCGCGGGCACGCCCTTCGACATCTGGGATCCGGTCGCCAACATCGTCGCCGCCTGCAACTACGCCGCGCACCGCTACGGCTCGATGGACAACGTCGACAGCGCGTACTGAGTCCGCCTCGCGCCGCGGCCTCCCCATCCGACGATGGGGAGGCCGCGGCGCATTCCGGCCGGTACGCCCGGTCGGCTAGGGTCGATGCCACCTGCGACCCGTGGACGTGCCCGTGACCGACTACGCACACAACGACGTGGCGGCCAAGAGCCGCGCCGAGAAAGCGCGACGGCTGGCGAGCTACCTCTGGCACCGTGGCATCACCGGCTCCGAGGTGCTCGCGATGACGGCGTCCGTCCGACGAAAACTGGCCAGGGCCGCCGCGACGAATCCGCCGAGCACGGACGAGACCTGGACTACGGTGGCGCGGTTGCTGACCGAGAAGGACGACTGGGCCGCCCGCCATCCGGAGCATCCCGCGGCTCGACGGGAGCACACCGACGAGAAGCTGCTCTGGGTGAAGCCGCCGATCACGCCGTGGTCCTGATCATTCGCCAAAAGAGTTTCAGCACAAGATTTTCCACGTCTACTACAGACTTCCGTAGAGTGGTGTCATGGTTCCGTCGACACCGCCGTCGCGATGACCGAGCGCAAACCGGCGAAGCAGACGTTCGAATCGTGGGTCGACAAGCAGATCCGCGAGGCGGCCGAGCGCGGCGAATTCGACGACCTGCCCGGCACCGGCAAGCCGATTCCCGGGGCGGGCACCGCTTACGACGAAGATTGGTGGCTGCGCGGCTATCTGCGTCGCGAAGGAGTCGGCAGTGAGGCGCTGTTACCACCGTCGCTTCTGTTGCGTCGCGATATCGAGCACCTGTCCGAAGACGTGCGCGATGCGACCAGCGAACGACAGGTGCGGGCGGCCGTGAGGGAACTCAACAAACGCATCGTGGACTGGCTGCGGATGCCGGAAGGACCGTTCGTGCCGATCGCTCCGGTGAACGCGGACGACATCGTCCGGCAGTGGCGCGAGTCCGCGCGGCCGAAGCGCGAGCAGCGGAGCCGCGCGACGGAGGCCCCTTCCCGAGCGGGGGCCGGCGTGCGGGCCCCGTGGTGGCGCCGATGGCGACGGCGTGACACCGACGCCGGATAGCGTCCCCGCAGGAGAACGAACCGCGCCGCTCATGCGCCGAGTTCGGTCACCTGCTCCACCTCGGCGACCACTTTGTCCGCCAGCGAGCGCAGCACCCGCGCCTCATCCGCGGTCATCGGCTCGATGAAGACGCGACGGACCAGATCGACGTGGTTCGGCGCGGCCCGCTCCAACGCGACGCGCCCTTCCGGCGTGAGCTGGACGATGATGCCGCGGGCATCCTCTTCGGCGGGCCGCCGCTCGACCAGACCGCGCGCGTCCATCCTGGCCAGATGCTTGGACAACCGGCTCTTCTCCCAGCACACCTCGGCGGCCAGTTCCTTGGCGCGCAGACAACCGTTGGGGGCAGCGGACAACGCCACCATCAACTCGTAGTCCGCCAGGGACAGACCGTCCTCGGCCAGGCCGGCCGAAATCGCCCCGTCCAAACGCTGGCGCAGCCGCACATATGCCTGCCAAGTCGCCTGCTCGTCGTCACTCAACCACCGGACCATGGGAATGAAGTGTAGTCACGGTTGGTTGACATGGACACTAACTCCCGAGGAGGTCCCCATGCCCGCCGTCACCGTGCCCGACATCATGGTCCTGCCACGCCTCCCCCGTCTCGACGCGACCCTGCGCGAACGGCCGGTCAAGAGCGTGGTCACCGCGCACAAACAGCGCGAAGGCGCGGGTTTCGAGGTGCGCAGGCCGTTTCCCAGCATGGACCTGCGCGCCGCCGATCCGTTCATCCTGCTCGACCAGATGGGCCCGGTCGCCTACGAACCGCACGAGGCGAAGGGCGCGCCCTGGCATCCGCACCGCGGCTTCGAGACGGTCACCTACATGCTCGACGGCACCATGGTGCACCACGATTCACAGGGCGGCGGCGGCATCATCGGCGAGGGTGACACCCAGTGGATGACCGCGGGCTCCGGCATCCTGCACGACGAGGTGCCGCCGGAGGAGATGGTCGCCTCGGGCGGGTGGTTCCACGGCATCCAACTCTGGGTGAACCTGCCGCGCGCGCTCAAGTTCGCCGCGCCGCGTTATCAAGACCTGCGCGCTCGCGAATTGACGCTGGTGAGTTCGCACGACGGCGGCGCGCTGGTCCGGCTCATCGCCGGGGAGATCGGCGGGTTCACCGGTCCCGGTTCGACCTACACCCCGATCGCCTACGCTCACGCGTCGATCACTCCCGGCGGGATCCTGGAAACACCATGGCCGCAAGAGTTCACGGCGATGGCGTACGTGCTCTCCGGCAGCGGGGCGGTCGGCGCGGAACGCAGGCCGCTGAGCGAAGGACAGCTGGCGGTGTTCGGCCGCGGAGACGCGATCAGCGTGACAGCCGATGCGCGCCAAGCCAATCGGACCGGAGCGTTCGAAGTGCTGCTGCTCGGCGGACGGCCGATCCGGGAACCGGTGGTGCAGTACGGGCCGTTCGTGATGAACACCCGCGCGGAGATCATCGAAGCGATGGAGGACTACCAGGCCGGGCGCATGGGAAACATCCCCGCACAGCACATCAGCGGCGCCGGTGGGCAGGATCCCCTAATGCCCTAGTTCCGTCCCCCCGAGGTTGACAAGAGAGCGGCCCGTCACAACAGTGGATGCGGCGTCCGGTCGGACGCCGCATCCACCGCAGCAACCACATAGAGGAATACATGAACGTTCGCCGGCTCTCCGTCAGCGCGGCCGTCGCGGGACTGACCTTTCTCGCGGCTCCCGCCGCCCTAGCCGCCCCTCCGTCCGGATCCGCCGGAACGGGTTCCTCGGCCGTCGACACCGGCTCCGCCGCGACCGGCTCGGCCGGTCTGTCGCAGACCGGTTCGGCCGGTGGCGCCTTCGCCAACTGCGACGACGCCCGCAACGCGGGCCGTGCACCGCTGTTCCGTGGCGAACCGGGCTACGGCCCGCACCTGGATCCCGACGGCGACGGCTTCGCCTGCCCGACGGTCTGAACCGACCGCGAAACGACGACACCCGGTGGGCGATGCCACACCGGGTGTCGTCGTTTTTCCAGCTCAGCGGAAGATTTTGAGCAGCACCAGCCCGACGACCAGGGCGGCGGCGCCGATCAGGCTGTATTTCACCTTCGGCTCGTTCAGCTTCCCGACCACGATCTGCTTGGTGTCGTCCGCGATGCGATGCGGGTCCGCGCGTACCGCGAGTTCGTCGAGCGTGCTCGCCAGCCGAGTGCGGGCGGCCTCGATCTCCTGCTCGATCCGCTCGGTATCCCTTGCCACGTTCCACCCTCCTGTTGTCGATTGCCGCACCCGGTGCACGATCACGCCGCATGCTCGGCCTTTCGTGCGGCACCCGGGGCTCGCGGACGAGTGTATCCGCCGCCACCCCCCACTATCCGGCCGCGCGCGGATCACCTGTCCCGACCTTCGGATACCGTGCTGGAGGTGACCACCAACCAACGACTCTCCCCGGGCGACACCGCCCCCGAGTTCACGCTTCCCGACGCCGACGGCAAGAACGTCTCGCTGTCGGACTACCGCGGTCGCAAGGTGATCGTGTACTTCTACCCCGCCGCGAGCACGCCCGGCTGCACCAAGCAAGCCTGCGACTTCCGCGACAACCTGGCCGACCTGGACGGCGCGGGCATCGACGTGGTGGGCATCTCCCCGGACAAGCCGGCCAAGCTGGCCAAGTTCCGCGACGCGGAGCAGTTGACCTTCCCACTGCTGTCGGATCCCGATCGCGCCGTGCTCACCGCCTGGGGCGCCTACGGCGAGAAGACCATGTACGGCAAGACGGTCGTCGGCGTCATCCGCTCGACCTTCCTGGTGGACGAAGAGGGCAAGATCGCCGTCGCGCAATACAACGTGCGCGCCACCGGCCACGTCGCCAAGTTGCGCCGCGACCTGTCGGTGTAGCCCGCAGGCAGCGAAAAGCCCGGCGCCGCAGGGGCGCCGGGCCGGATCGGGCCGCCGTTCGGGCGGATCAGGCCTGTAACACCTGCTGGGCGGCCCACTGCGCCATCAAACGCAGATGCTCGTCCCACCAGTCCGCGGCTTCCGGGGTGAATACGGCGGGTGGTGGGGCCTCGCCGGGGAACAACAACGCGCCGTCGGGCGCGCCCACCACGCGGTCGGCCGGGACCCCGGTACCCGGCACCAGCGGCGCCGAGGCGTTCGTCTCCGGTCCGTTCGCGGCATCGGCGGCGACCAGCGGCAGCGGACGCGGTGCGGCACCCCAGCGAGGCTCCGGAAACTGCACTCCGGTCGCGCCGGCATCGGTGCCGGAACCCAGCGGCCCGTCGGACGACTCGTGCGCCTCGGTATCCGCGGGCCGGGCCTGGTCTGCCGGATGCGACGCGCCGGCGCCTTCGATCCGAGCGTCGGACACGACGGTCGGCGCCGGCCGCGAGGAGTCGTTCAGCAGGTAACTCCCGCCGACGACCATTCCGCTGGCCAGTACCCCGGCCGCGGCGAACACCGCGACTCCGCCGCGCGCCCGGTGCGGCTCGCTCACCGAGTCGGCGCAGGTGTCCTGCTCCAGTCGCACGCTCAACGCGGCGCCCGCGGCGGAGGCGAAAGCCCCTATCGTGCACGGGATCACCGGCGCCCCGAATTTCTCGACCGCCGCCAGCACCACCGACCCGGCGCCCGCCGAGCCGATCAGCGCCACCGCGTCCGGCCGCGCGTCGGCCGCGTCCAATTGCTCCCACGCCGCCGCGACGCCCATGCCGAGCGACCGCGGTGTCGCCCGGCCCGCCTGCCCCACCGCGGCGAGCACCCGGCGGCGGCCGCGGTCGACCAGGGTGAACGCCTGGTACCCGGGCACCACCTCGCAGATCAGCAGGTTGTCGTGGGCCTCGAGCCACGTCATCATGCTCGCCACGCTCAGGTGGGCCGATTTCACCGAGACCATCGAGGCGCTGTGCCACGGACCGGCCGCCAACCTGGTCACGATGGCGCGCCGCTCGGCGGCGTCCCGATAGGCGACCGCGACGCCCCCGATCGCCCACTCCGGGCCCAGCCCCGCGGCCAGGGCGCTCAGCGCGGTCTCGACCGCCGCGGCCACGTCGGCCTTGCCGTCACCGTCCGCTCGCACCACGCGCCGCAGCAGCACCCGGTCGGCGAGCTTCTTGCCGTCGGCGAGCGCTACCGCGTGCACGGCACCGCGTTCGGTGGAAACGCCGAGAGTCACCACAGATTCAGCTACCACTGATCACGCCTTCCCTCTGTGCATTGACCGAGCTCACGCTTGCCGAAAGCCATGAGCCCCATGGATTCCCCTGCTCGGAACACACGTCGCGATGCACGCGCGCTCGGTATGTGTTCGGCACCACATCGGTTACGGATGGGTAGCGGAAATCAAGCCGCCTGGATCCGAACGGCGGATGCGCGTATCGCCCGCTAGCCGCTACCGTTAGCCTGGATGCGTGGACGTACGCGCGGAGGCCAGGTCGAAGCACCGTGTGGACCCTGCGTTGGAGTTGCAGGACGACCCACAGGAGCTCATGCCGCGACGCCGGCCGACGCAGGAACGCAGCAAACGAAAGTTCGACGCCTTGCTCCAGGCGTCCAGGGAGCTGCTCGTCGAGGTCGGGTTCGAATCGTTCACCTGCGAAGAGGTGGCGGCCAGGGC
This sequence comes from Nocardia sp. NPDC047654, assembly GCF_043205035.1. NCBI lineage: Bacteria > Bacillati > Actinomycetota > Actinomycetes > Mycobacteriales > Nocardiaceae > Nocardia > Nocardia sp. NPDC047654. The sequence continues at coordinate 160,757 of NZ_JBIDDF010000010.1, read as the reverse complement.
GGAGGTGCCGATCGGCACGCTGTATCAGTTCTTCGCCAACAAGTACGTCATCGTCTGTGAGCTGAATCGCCAAGACCTGGTTGCGGTTTCCCAGGAGCTGGCCGACTTCCACGGCGAGATCCCGTCGCTGGACTGGCTGCGGCACATGAACCAGTTCGTCGACCACCTGGCCAACCTCTGGATGACCGACCCGTCCCGCCGGGAAGTGTGGCTGGCCATGCAGTCCACCCCGTCCACCCGGGCCACGGGCGCGATCCACGAGAAGCAGTTCGCCGAGGTCGTGTCGCAGATGCTGCGGCCGCTCACCCCGCGCACCCCGCGGGTACGGCGCACCATGATGGCCGAAGTGCTGGTGCACGTGGTCTATTCGATGCTCAATTTCTCGGTGCAGGATGAGCAGAGCAGTGCGGAAGCGGTCGCCGAACTCAAGCGGCTGATGGTCGCCTACCTGCTCGTCGCGGAGAAGGAGTCGCGCACCGGCAGCGAGCGATGACGGTGGTCCCGGCGGGAACCGGGACCACCGTGCGGCTCACCCGGCGCTGTCGCGGCCCTCGATGAGATCGGCCAGCTCGCCCGGGTCCTCGAGCACCACCATCGCGGCGGCGGTGTCGCCGTCGTGCGTCAGGGACAGATGCACCCGCACCCGGGGCAGGAATTCCGCGGCCAGGCCGTGCAATTTGATGCTGGGCCTGCCCCACGCGTCGTTGACCACCTCGATCAGCGGATACGGGTTGTCCCCGATCTGCGGGCGGCGGGCGAACCGGGACGATGCCCAGGCTTTGAGCACCGCCTCTTTCGCCGCCCACCGCGCCGCGTAGCTGCGCGCCGGGTCGGTCCCTTTGCTCTGGCAGTAGCGCCGCTCTCCCGCGGTGAAACTTTCCCTGAGCATGGTCGTTCCGGCGCGTTCGAGCTGTTCGGAGAACTCGGAGATGGTCACCAAGTCCAAGCCGATACCGAGGATCGTCATAGGCGGGCAGCCTACGACGTACTCGGCGAGCCCGCGCGCGGACCCGGCGCGGCGAGTTGCCCCGCCGCGCTTCCGGTTACGCGCATCCGATGCCCTTCGCGCGGTAGGAGCCGTCCTGCGCCAGACGTGCCTCCGGCGAGAGCAGCACGTCGGCCTCCAGCTGACGAGCCCGCTTGGCGGGGGTGCCGTCGCCGCCGAGCCTGCGATCCGCGGGACGCTCGTACAGCGGCGCGCCGCCACACATCGCCTCCACGAACCGCTGCCTGCCCGCCAGCTGACGCTCCTGCGCCCTGCGCTGGTACTCCTCGCGCCGTGCCGGCTCGATGGCCTGGATGAACGCCTCCGGGTGCACGACCGCCAGCAGGCCGTTCACGTGGCCGAAGCCGAGGGAGGTGACCAGACCGGCCTTGAGCGGAAGGCGATCGCCGAGCCGCAGCGGCTCGCGCAGCCACACCAGGTGCGGGTAGGCCAGCATCTTCTCGTCGACGCAGTCCAGGCTGCGGTTCGGCGGGATGACGCCCTGCTCCAGCACCTGGCACAGGCCGATGAGCTGGAAGGCGGCCGCGCCGCCCTTCGCGTGCCCGGTGAGGGTCTTCTGCGACACGACGAACAGCGGAGCGCCGTCCGAGCGCCCGATGGCCGTCGCGAGGCGCTCGTGCAGCTCCGACTCGTTCGGGTCGTTGGCAGCCGTCGAGGTGTCGTGCTTGGAAACCACCGCGATCTCGTCCGGCGTCACGCCGAGCTTGCGGAGCTCGGTCGCCAGCCTGGACTCCGCCCCACCACGACCGGCGCCCAGCGCGCCCAGACCAGGGGCCGGGATCGAGGTGTGCACACCGTCCGCGAAGGACTGCGCGTAAGCCACCACGCCGAGCACCGGCAGACCCATCTCCAGCGCGACGCTGCCGCGCGCCAGCAGGACCGTTCCGCCGCCCTGCGATTCGACGAACCCGCCGCGGCGGCGGTCGTTGGCGCGGGAGAAGTACCGGTCGCTGATGCCCTTGGCGCTCATGGCCGCCGAATCCGCGGTGGCCGACATGTCACCGAAGCCGACGATGCCCTCGATGCCGAGGTCGTCGTAACCGCCCGCCACGACCAGATCGGCCTTGCCGAGCCGGATCTTGTCGACGCCCTCCTCGACCGACACCGCCGCGGTGGCGCAGGCCGCCACCGGGTGCACCATCGCGCCGTAGCTGCCGACGTAGGACTGCACGACGTGCGCCAGCGCCACGTTCGGCAGCGCCTCCTGCAGGATGTCGTTCGGGCGCGACTCACCGAGCAGGTTGTCGATGTACAGCGAGCGCATCGAGGACATGCCGCCCATGCCGGTGCCCTGCGTGTTGGCGACCAGCGAGGGATGCACCCAGCTCATCAGCTCCGCGGGACTGAACCCGGAACCGATGAACGCGTCCACCGTGCAGACGATGTTCCACAGCGCCACCCGGTCCACCGACGCGGCCATATCGGGCGAGATACCCCAGATGGTGGGGTCCCAGCCGGTCGGGATCTGGCCGCCGACGGTGCGCGAGAGCTTGGCCCGGCGCGGCACCCGGATCTCGGTGCCCGCCTTGCGCGTCACGGTCCAGTCGCCGGAGCCGTCGACCGGCGTGATCACCGTGTGCTCCGGATCGGCGGCGTAGAAGGCGCGGGCCTCGGCCTCGCCGCCCACCGTGAACGACAGGTCCTGGTCGAGGAAGACCGAGGTCATCAGCGGCGCCGAGTTGTCGGTCATGGCGCCGTCGTCCTCGTAGCGGCGTACACCGCAGCGGGCGACGACGGCGTCGTGGTAGCGCTCGGCCAGTTCGTGCTCGGGCACGTAGTCGCCGGACTCGGCGTCGTACCAGCCCGGCTTCGGGTCGTTCTCCCAGATGACCATGCCGGTGGTCCAGGCCAGCTCCAGCACGCCCGCCGCCGACAGCTCGTCGGAGACCTCCATCTCGAAGCGAGTGCGCGCCGAACCGTACGGGCCGAGTTCACCCGCGCCGACGATGACCACCATGTCGGCCAGGTCCGTGGCCACCCCGCTCCACTCCGGCACCGGCAGCGCGGAGGTCACGGTCGGCGGCGCGGGCAGCGCGGCGATGGTGCGGCCTGCGTCGGCGTCGGTCTCCGCTTCCGCCTGCTCCGCGGCCTGCTTGGCCAGCGCGGGCAGGTCCAGCTTGGCCCGGGCGAGTCCGCCGGTCAGGTCGATCTGCTGCGGGCCGGTCGCGGTCACCTGACGGGCCCGGGAGGTGCACCACTTGAGCAGCTCGTCGGCCATCTCGGTGGTGGACCAGGTCTGCACGCCTGCCTTCTCGACCGCCTCGACCATCGGGTCGTTGTGGCCCATCAGGCCGGTGCCGCGCACCCAGCCGATCAACGCGTGCACCAGGGTGACCCGGGCCGACCACGACTTCTCGGCCCGCCACTTGGCGACCACCGCGTCCAGCGCCGCCTTCGACTCGCCGTAGGCGCCGTCGCCGCCGAACATGCCGCGGTTGGGCGAACCCGGCAGCACCACATGCAGTTTCGCGTCCACGTCGTAATCGGCGCCCAGCTTGGACAGCCCGCCGATCAGTCGCTCGACCGACCAGAGCAGCACGCGCATTTCCATTTCGGCGCGAGCGCCCGCGTCGGCGAGATCACCGGCCACCCGCGGCGCCGCGAACGGCAGCAGCAGGGTGGGCGTCATCGCGTCCTTGATCTTGATCTTCGCGCCGCCGGCGCTGTCGACCTGCTCGGTGCCGATCCAGTCGATCAACGCGTCGACGTCCTGGTAGGACGCCATGTTCGCGGGCACCACCCACAGGGCCGCGCCGTGGCGGGCGTTGTCGCGGTACAGCTTCCGGTAGAAGCCGAGCCGTTCGTCGTTCAGCGCCGAGGTGGTCACCACCACCGTGGCGCCACCGCTGAGCAGCCTGCCGGTCACCGCCGCGGCGATGGATCCCTTGCTGGCGCCGGTGATCACCGCGATGTCCGAGGACCACAGTCCGGGCTCTTCGGTGCTCAGCGCCGCCTCGGCGATGCGCTCGTACACACCCGCGAGCACCGAACGCGCCTCGTGCATCGCCCGCTGCCGCCACCAGTTCGCCTGCGCCGCGACGGCTTCGCCCGCGCCGATGAACCCGGTGACCGGTCCGTTCGCGCTGCCCGAGTCGTCGGCCAGCCACAACCGGGCCAGATCCTCGCGCGCCGTGGCCCACCGGTCGTCCAGCAGCACCGCCTTGCGGGCGTCGAACGCGGGCGCGACCAGACGCGGCCAGTCCGCACCGAGTTCGGCCGACACCAGGTCGACCAGGGAGTCATCGGACGCTTCCGGAGCGGAGACCCGCTCGGACAGTCCGAGCTGTTCGAGCACCACGCGCGCGGCCGTGGCCAGCACGCCGTCGCGCCCGGTGATCTGCTCGGTGAACTCGCCCAGCGCCGCGGCGTCGACGGTCGCGCCGCCACCGCCGCCCGCCGAGGGCAGCGACACCGCGACACCCCGGCGGGCCGCGACAGCCTGCACGGCGGCGTCGATGGCCGCGTCGACCGAGGCGGCGTCGCCCAGCGCGCCGGAGACCAGCCCGCCCAGATCACCGCCGCGCACGCTGGTGCCTTCCCTGGTGCCCAGCGACACCTCGGCGGTCACGTGGCTGGTCCACCCGTCACCGAGTTCCCACACCTTCGTGACCCGATCCGCGATGGCGGCCGGACGCTTGCCGGACGGGCCGAACACCTTGCGCAGATGATCGCCGATGGCGTCGGTGAGCACCGTGCCGAAGGGACGGTAGGTACGGGCGAGCCGCTCCACCGTCGCCGACAGCGCGCCCATGTCTGCGTCGGCCGCGCCGTCGATCGCGCCGAGCGAGAGCTCGGAGCCGAGGTCGACCAGCAGCTGGTTACGGCGGGAGGAGACACCGTCGCACAGGCCCTCGATGGTGTCCACGGGGCCGATCTGGTCCAGCCGCAGCTTGGTCCACAGCGCGATCAGCACGCGGGTGGCGTCGGCGGCGGTGAACGCGATGTCGTCCGGACGCGGACCGCCCGAGCTCGGGGCGGGCGCTGCCACGGGAGCGGCGGCGACGGCCGCGGCCGGAGCCGCGGTGGCCGCGGGCTCCTCGACGGGCTCGTCGACCGGCGCGGGGTCGGTGTCGGTCGCATAGACGATCGCGGCCTCGCGCTCGATGTTGAGCACCTCGACCGTGGCGTCGCCGAACGCGGGCAGCTTCAGTGTCTGGCTGGCCAGGTTCGCCACCGTCGGCGTTGCGCCGAGACCGATCTCGACGAACCGCTCGACGCCGAGGCCACCCTGCGCGGGATCGGTGAACAGCAGGTCCTGCGTCTCGATCCAGCGCACCGGGCTGGCGAACTGCCAGGCCAGCAACTCGACAAGCACCACGCGGCACAGCTCGGTCGGCCGGGCCGCCCAGCTGTCGAAGTCGGCCAGCACGGCGGTGAGCGGCTCGGACGGCACCAGGTCGGCGATCTCCTGGACGAACGCCCGCTCCAGCGAGAACAGCCGGGGCACCAGGTTCGGGATGTAGCGGCCGACGAGGACCTCCGGGCGCAGATCCACCGGAAGCAACTGCTCGAGCTTCTGCCGGAACTCCGGAACGCCCTTGCGCAGCACCGTCGAGTGGAACGGCACGTCGATGCCGGGAACCAGGATGAACGCCCGCTTGCCGCCGAATTCGGCACGGCGGCGGTCGATCTCCTCCTCCAGCGCGTCCAGCCCGGCCACCGTGCCCGCGATCGCGTACTGCGACCCGCGCAGGTTCAGGTTGACCACCTCGAGGAACTCCCCGACCCGCTCGCCGACTTCCTGGACGAAGCCGACGACCTCCGCGTCGGGCAGCCCGATCTGCGAGGGCCGGATCGCGGCCATCCGGTAATCGCTGCGGCCCTGCGCGTCGCGCGGCACCAGCTCGTGCATCGCGGAACCGCGCTGGAACACCACCTCGAGCACCGCCTCCAAGGGAAGCACCCCGGCGACGGCGGCGAGCGCGTTGTACTCGCCCACGGAGTGACCCGCGAGCAGCGCGTCCTCGACGAATGCGCCGGCCTCACGCAGTTCCGCCACCTGGGCGACACCGAGAACCGCCATGGCGACCTGGGTGAACTGCGTCAGGTGCAGCACGCCGTCCGGGTGCCGGTGTTCGACGCCCCGCGCCTTGAGATAGGTCGGGTTGTCGCGCACCACGGCGAGAATCGAGAAGCCGAGCGCTGCGCGGGTGTGCTTGTCCGCACGGTCCCAGATCTCCTTGGCCGCCTTCGACCGGGAGCGAGCGTCCAGCCCCATCCCCTTGCGCTGAATGCCCTGACCGGGGAAGGCGTATACGGTCTTCGGCGCCGCGGTGCGACCGGTCGCGGTCATCACCAGTTCGCCTTCGGTCCGGCAGGAGACCTCGACGATCTCGCTGCCCGCGTCGACCGCGACGCGCTCGACGCGCACATCGATCTGTGCGCCGGGGCGGACCATGCCCAGGAATCGGGTTGTCCACGCGGTCAGCGTCCGCGCCGGAGTCGAAGCGGCCGGATCGACCGCCGACACGACGTGCTGCGCGGCGGCCGACAACCACATGCCGTGCACGATCGGGCTGCCGAGCCCGGCGAGCTTCGCGGCGGAATCGCTGGTGTGGATCGGGTTGTGGTCACCGGAGACGGCGGCGAAGGCGTGCATGGTGCGCGGCGCCACGATCGTGACGTCGCGACGACGCCTGCGCGGGGTGTCGGTGGCCGCGTCGGACACCGTGCCCGCCGCGCGCGGCGGATCGGTCAGTTCGCCCGCGCCGTTGCGCCCGCGGATCGCGAAACGCTCGGTGAGGGTGGCCAGCACCGGCATCGACATCCCGGTCTCGGGCTTGTCCAGCATGGCGGTGATCCGCACATGCACTTCGACGACGCGGCCGAGGTCGGTGTCCAGGGTCTCCCCGGCCTCCGCGCGCACCGCCAGCACACTGGTCTCGGCGGGCAGCTCACCGGCGAGGTGCACCTGGTGGTCCAAGTGGACCAGGTCCAGCATGCCCTCGATGACGCTCTCGCCCTTCGCGGTGCGGGTCGCGCCCAGCACCGCGAACACGGCGGGCCAGCAGGCGCCGACCAGCACGTCGGGCACGGTACGGCCGAGCGTGCTCAGCGTGGCGGGCAGACCGGAACCGGTGACGCCGGCGTGGTCGGCGATCAGATCCGGTATCCAGGCCAGGTTCACGTGCGCGACCTTGCCCTTGACCTCCGGAAGATCCTGGCCCGCGGCGACCGCGAGCAGCGCGGCCATGGCCTCGTGGGCGTCGGCCTCGGTGACCACCGGGGCGCCGCCGTTGTAGACCGAGGTCGGCACCGTGATCCGGATGCGCACCGCGTTGCCCGCCAGCAGCGGGACGGTCAGTTCCAGATAGCTGTTCTCCGGCTCGGGGCCGGTGGTCTCGGCGAGTGTCGCGCCGCTGGGCGGATGCACCGCGCCCTTCCCGTCGACGACCCATTCGGACAGGTCGCCGAGCCGGTGTACCGGGCTGATCGTGGTGCGCCCGGCCCACTGGACGTCCGGGGCGGCCAGAACGGCGTCGATCGGGCCGCTGGTGACGCCCGCCGTGCGGCGCGCGTCCACCGCGGCGGGCGTCACGCCCGCACGCACCAGCGAGTACGCGGTGTCCTGTTCGAAGCGGTCGAGCAGCTCGCCGACCGGCTCGTCGACCCGGGTGATGCCCGCGACCGCGACGGTGCCGGGAATGACGCACACCTGATCGGCCGAGTAGCGCGGATCGTGCGCCTGCCACAGCGAATCCGAGCGCCACCAGCGGCGCACGTCGGCGTCGACGACCGGCACGAAGTTCACCGGCTTGCCCGGCGTCTTGCACAACGCGATGAAGAACGGGATGTCGGCCGGGTGCAGCAGGGTCTGCGCCGTCGCGGGGTAGGCGTCCTTCAGGGTGCACAGCGCCGCGACCGGGTCTTCGAAATCCTCGTCGGCGGCGAACAGCGTCGCGATCTCGCCGCGGTCGGCCGGATGCAGCCGGGCCTCGGTGCGGCGCATCATCTCCGCGAACCGTTCGCGCCAGGTGATGTCCAGCCACACCGAGCTGGTGGCCTCCGCGATCGCGTCGCCCAGGTCGCTGCCGCAGTCGAAGTCCTTGCGGCGGTCCAGCCCGACCGCGAGCTCGACGTAGCGCTCCAGCCAGTCCTGGTAGGTCATGGTGGTCAGATCGCCGAAGTACGGCTTGGCGGTGGCGTTCAGCGCCGCGATGATCTCCGCGCGGCGCGCGGCGACCGCGTCGGCGTCGCCCGCGACCTCGTCCAGCAGGCGGCCGGTGCGTGAGGCGGCGTTGTCGATCTCGTGGATGTCGGCGCCCAATTGGCTACGGCCAGAGGCCATTCCGCCGGACGCGGTGCCCGCGCCGACCCAGTCGGGGGTGCCGGGGGTGTCCACCAGCAGTTGCTTGACCTCCGGCGCGGTGGTGGCCTCCAGCGTGGCCATCGCCGCCGTGCCGACCAGCACGCCGTCCAGCGGCATCACGGGATAGCCGTGCCGGGCAGCCCACTGACCGGTGAGGTACTCCGTCGCGCGCTCGGGGGTTCCGATGCCACCGCCGACGCACACCACCACGTTCGCGCGGTTGCGCAGCTCGGCGTAGGTGTCCAGCAGCAGGTCGTCCAGGTCTTCCCAGGAGTGGTGGCCACCGGCCTTACCACCCTCGATGTGCATGATCACCGGGTAGTCCGGCACCTCGTCGGCGATCCGCAGCACGGCCCGGATCTGGGCGACGGTGCCCGGCTTGAACGCGACGTGGGAAATTCCGACCTCGGTGAGCTCCTGGATCAGCGCGACGGCTTCCTCCAGCTCGGGGATGCCCGCGGTCACGATGACGCCGTCGAACGGGGCGCCTGCCGAGCGGGCCCGCTGCACCAGCCGCTTGCCGCCCAGCTGCAGCTTCCACAGGTAGGGATCGAGGAACAAGGAATTGAACTGCACCGAGCGACCCGGGTGCAAAAGCTTCTTCAACTCGGTCACCCGGTCGGCGAAGATCTGCTCGGTCACCTGTCCACCGCCGGCCAGCTCCGCCCAGTGGCCCGCGTTCGCCGCGGCCGCGACGATCTTCGCGTCGACCGTGGTCGGGGTCATGCCCGCGAGCAGGATCGGCGAGCGCCCGGTGAGCTTGGTGAAGGCGGTCTCGACCACGATGCGCCCGTTGGGCAGCCGCACCGGGCGCGGCGCGAACGCCGACCACGGGGTGGCGGGCTCCGGCGCTGCCCCCGGGGTGAGCAGGCTGCGCTGTCCGGCGCGGGTGGCGGCCGCGACCATGCCGAGGCCGGTTCCCTTCAACGTGCCCGATGTGACGCGCGACAGCAGATCACCCGGGCCCAGGTCCAGAATCCATTGCGCGCCCGCGGAGATCACGCCCTCGACGACCTCCACCCAGTCGATCGGATCGACCAGGATCTGCCGCGCCAACCGGCCCGCCAGTTCGGCGTCCAAGCCGCACTGGGTGGCCCAGCTGCTCACCAGTTCGACGGTGTCGGACAGCGCCGGGTGGTGGAACGCCACGTCGACGGCCACGTCCTCGAAGACCGGAGCGAACACCGAGCCGCCGCGCACCTTGGCGTCGCGCTCGCGTGCCTGCTCGTCGTGCATCTGCGCGCACCGCTGACGCACCCGCTCCAGCTGCGCGGGGGGACCGGAGAGCACCGCGCGCCGACGTCCGTTGCGGATCGAGACCACCACGGTCGCGGCGGGATCGGCTCCCTCGCACACCTCGGCCACCACGGCGCGCAACTGCTCGGGATCGACATTCGACACCGCGACCATCGGCGAGCGCTCGCCCACCGGCATCAACCCGCGCCGCCGCGCCACCAGACCCGCCGCGGCGCCGATCATCTGGGCCACCGCGAGCAGCTCCGCGTCACGGGCGCCACCTGCTTCGACCGCCGCGGCGGCGAGCAGGCCCTGCGAGTGCCCGACGATCGCGACCGGCGCGTGCTCCGCCGGATCGAGACCTTGCAATCGCAGCGCGCGCACGGCCGCCACCTGCGTCAGCATCACGCCGGGCATCGACACGGCGGCCGAACGCAGCACATGTTCGGACGGAGCCGCGGAGGTCTCCCCCTCGTCGGTGTCCGCCAGCTCGTTCTCGAGCATCCAGCCGATCGGGTCGAAGCCGACCGGACGCACCACCAGCAACTGCGCGGCCACCGGCTCGAGCAGCGTGGCCGCCTCGTTGACCAGCGCGGTCAGCTCCGGCTCCAGCGCGCTGTCGCGCCCGATCTCCTCCAGCTCGCTCAACCACTGCGCACCCTGCCCACCGAAGGCGAGCGCGTACGGCACGCCGTCGAGCAGACGATCCAACAGCGGCGACCGCGCCCCGCCCGACGCGGCCTTCCCGGCGGCGGCTACCGCCTTCGTGCTCTGTCCGGACTCGGTCTTGGTGCTCTCGTTGATCGTCAAGACGCTTCGACTTCCTTCTCCATGCGACATGCCTCGGCGACACGCCGGTCCCTACCGGTTCACGAGTGATCGCGGGTGATCGGCCTGATAGGGGCGAGAATGGCACAAAATCATGAGGAAATCCTCACGTTTGCCCTCGCGAGTGGCCGCTACTTAGGAGTATTCGTGCACTTACGTACCAGAATAGTGGTGAACATGACTCCGCCTCATGTTTGAACCCGCTGGTCCATCGGGTTACCAACGCGTAGGAAACATGAGCGCCCCTCATGTTGGCCTTGTCCAAATCGTTATAATCCCAGGTAAGGTTACTGACGAGTACGCCACGCCCTCCCAATGCTTCGTAATGGGCGAAACGCCCGGTAGAGTTTGGACGGTCGTACCATCAAGCGCGAGTGGCGAAATTGGCAGACGCGCCAGATTTAGGTTCTGGTGTCCACGGACGTAGGGGTTCAAGTCCCCTCTCGCGCACAGATTCCCGTCAGTCGTGACACTTTCCCGAGCCGCGTGTCGAAGTGCCCTCGCACACAGGGTGGGCGACCACCGAAACACACTTTGACCTGCATCAATCTTCGACAAGGCTGCCACTTTGCGGCAGTTGTGACCCCTCAGAAAGTTTGCTGGCACTGCCGCTGGGAGGGGCGGGCAGCGGTGATCGCGCCGGTCATCCCGCCGCAGCCGCCGTTGCAGGAACTTGTTCACGTACCGGCGGTCACGAACCGCGTGGTCCGTCCTGCCGATGACGATCTCGTCTATGGACTCTGCTCCGTCGGAACGGAGGCCGGATCGTCGATGGGATCACCTTCACCGCGCTGGATTGGTGTCCGGGCATTCTCCTGGAGCTGACGCGGCGGCTGCGTTATCCGGACTTACCTGGCCAAGGGGCAGGGCGGTGCTGTGACGAAGCGTCGCATCTATCGACCGAGCATCCGAGCTGAACGTTCGGCGAGCGCGCGGGTATGCGGCAGATCAGTGTGTTGGCCCGTCGAGCACCGAACGGGGTGGGAACTAGCCGGCGGGTGCCCGGATCTGTCCAGTAGGGTCGCGCCGGTGGGTAGCGATAGCCGTTACGCGGCATACGAAACCGACCTGTGGGAACGACTGGCTGCGTTGCTGCGCTCGACCGAGGACGCCGAAAACTTCCGCGCCTGCCGCGCGTCCGGCCATCAGGAAGCAGGGCTGTGGATGCTGACGCAACGGCTGCTCGAGCAGCAGGTGCCCATCAGCGACCGAACACGCGCCGAGATCGAAGTACTTGCCGAGCAATGGGGTGAAAGGCTGGCCCGCCACGACGAAATCATCTCGTGCGTCCGGGATTCCGATGGTGGAGTTTCCATCCGGCTGCTCCCGGATAATCGGTCGGCGCCGGTCCATCCAGACCGGATCGGCCTTACGGACCCTGCCCTGACGGGCCTGCTCGTCGTCCCGTGGCTCGAATGCCTGCGCTGCGGACGAGCGCTGGCGCGAGTCCACGCGCAGGAGCCGTGGGGAGATCTTCGATATCTGGCTGCGCATTACGTCGTTTGGCGTCCCACCGCATCGGACGATGTACTCCAGACCTTCGACGGGTCCGACCTGCACAGCGCCTTCGAATCGCTGCTTTCCTGTAGCTGATCACCTGAACCCGGCATCGCCGGAAATACAAGTATGGGGCGGCCACTGGACGCCGAGCGCTCCCGGCGGCAACCATCATCATGGCCGGCGATTGGTGAAACTCTGCGGTCAGGCGGTCCGGGGACGGTGCACGGTGGTGCCGAGTGCGCGCAGTGTGGCGGTGGTGGATGCGGCTTGGGGCAGCCACGCGCGGGCGGCGAAGGGTGGCGGCGGCGAAGTCTGGCCCGGATCGCCTACGTCCGCGACACGTCCGGACAGCGGACAGCGGCACAGGCCTGGGCGACAGGTGAGGCGTCGCGCTGCTCAGCTGAGCCGGCCATTGGTGTCTACTTCAACTCCGCAATCGCACCGCAAATTGCTCCAGAAAGGACCCCGGGCGACGACCTCCCCGTTTCTGCGCGAATTTATCAACACGCAACATCTGGAGCGCGGCAAAACAGCGTAGGATTCAACTAGGTCGGGACTGTATCTGGAGCCCTATCATGTTCAAGAGAAAGAATTCACACACGAAGTTCGCCCGGTTGGCGGCCGCCACCGGTATAGCCGCAGTTGCCGCGATTCCGGTCGTCGCATCCGCGGCGCAAGCGCCCAGCGCGCGCGCAACGACGCCTACCTCCGCAACCCAACTCGTCGACAGCCCCGGTTGGGGTAACGGCGGCGGTTGGGGTAATGGCTGGGGTAGGGGCGGCGGCTGGGGTAACGGCGGCTGGGGTAACGGCGGCTGGGGTAACGGCGGCTGGGGTAACGGCGGCTGGTGGAATTGGTTCAACCCACCCGGATGGGGTGGCTGGGGCAGCTTCTAGCGCCGGTGACCGAGCCCGGACACGCACAGCGTGCCGGGCTCGGTCGCGTCGAATGCCGATCATGTGCAGCCAGTTTCGACCAATCGGGCTGGAGCCGGTGACGATATGAGGATTGTGTGTGTCGGTGGCGGGCCGGCCGGGTTGTACTTCGCCATTTCGATGAAGCGGCGCGACCCGGCGCATGACATCACGGTGATCGACCGCGATCCCCTCGGGTCCACCTATGGCTGGGGCGTCGTGTACTGGGACGACCTGCTCGACATTCTGTATCGGAACGACCCCGACAGCGCCCAGGCGGTGCGTGCCGGCTCGGTTGTATGGCGTGAACAGGCAATCCATGTGCGCGCCGACCAGACCGCGCATTTCGGGGGCTACGGGTTCAGCATGGGGCGCGCGGCATTGCTGGACGTACTCTCCCGACGGGCGAGCGACTTGGGCGTCGATGTCCAGCACGGGCAAGAGGTCCACGATCTGTCCGGCTTCGCCGACACTGATCTCATCGTCGCCGCCGACGGCGCGAACAGCCGGGTACGCCAGCTGGGCGATCCTCGTTTCGGCACGTCCGTCACACTCGGCGCGAATCGATATATCTGGCTCGGCACGGACAAGGTCTTCACCCGCTTCACCTTCGCCTTCGAGCACACCTCGGCCGGTTGGATCTGGTTCCATGCCTACCCGTCGGTTGCCGGAAAAATCAGCACCTGCATCATCGAGTGTCAACCACAGACCTGGCATGGACTGGGATTCGATTCCCTGGACAACTCGGCGAACTTGCGTGTTCTGGAGAACATATTCACGCGCCTTCTCGACGGTCACTCGTTGATCAGCAAGACGCGAGGCGAGTTCGCCAGATGGAGCCGCTTTCCCGAGATAACCAACACGACCTGGTATCACGACAACGTGGTGCTACTCGGCGATGCAGCGCACACAACGCATTTCACCATCGGCTCGGGCACCCGGTTGGCAATCATCGACGCCGTCGTGCTCGCACAGAGCCTGTACGAACATGCCGAGGTCGCCGACGCGCTGGAGAACTACGACGCGCAGCGGCGCGCTGCGCTGCGCCCGATCCAGGCCGCCGCCCGTACCAGCATGATCTGGTTCGAACACGCCGACCGGTATCTCGACCGCAGCGCCGTGCAGTTCGCCTATGCGATGGCGGCTCGGCACGGGCCACAAATGCCGTGGCGATACCAGCGACACCTGCTCACCCAGGTACCCACTGTGCGCAAGATCCGGCGTGGTCTCGACTCCGGCCAGCGGTGGTGGCGGGCTGCCAGACGGGGGGAACTCGCGATGTACCAGGCGCGTCGGTCGTGACGGGACTCCGGCAGGTTTCGGCTCACTCTGTCCGACCGGACTCCTGAACTGGCGACCTTTCGCTTGCGAGGCCGATCTCCTACCGGGTCGTACGGCATTCTGGACACCATGACGATCTCGCTCGAGCGGGCCGATTCCGTGGTTGCCGCCGCCCGCCGCGCTGCGGCCGAGCACCGGGAAACCGTCACGATCGCAGTGGTCGATGCCGCCGGCAAGCTGATCGCATTCGCACGGATGCCCGGCGCCTCGGTGCCTACCATCGACTCCGCCCAACACAAAGCTGCCGCCGCGATCGCGCTCGGCTTCGACACTATCCAGCTGGCCCCGCTCAACGACCCGGGTCATCTGTTGCCCGGGGCCGTGTCTTCTGGCGATCCGTTCGTGCCACACGGTGGTGGGGTGCTCATACGCGCGGGCGGAGTCGCTATCGGCGCCCTCGGGGTATCCGGCGCGACAACCCCGATCATCGATCACAAGATCGCGTCGGCGGCCGCCCTTTCGGGCTGATGAACGCGGAACGTCGACGGGAACACGGTCAGCGCGAAGCCATGCTGCGGGGAAGGTTCCACTCGAGTCCGAAGGCCGGGTGCTGATCGCTGTCCAGCACTGTGGTCGAAGATGGAGCCATGGCGGAGGAAGCGAGCGAGATTGCTCTGAGCGTGCAGGATCTTCGTGCGGTCACCGCGTTCGCCGCCAACTGTGCGCAGGTGGCAGTCGAGGTATTCGAGGCGGATCAGCCGGGCGACTCGCGGCCTCGTGACGCGATCGACGCTGCGTGGGAGTTCGCTCGGGGCGGTACGCGAGGAAAACTGCTGCGCGACACGGCTTGGGCGGCGCTGAAGGCATCCAAGGACGCGGATACCGCGGCTGCGCGGGAGGCGGCCCAGGCGGCGATGTCCGCGGCTGGTGCGGCGTACTTGCATCCGTTGGCCAAGGCCACCCAGGTCAAGCACATTCTCGGGGCAGGCGCTTACGCGGCGAGAGCGGCCGAGCTTGTCGCCGGTGACGATCGGAGCGTCGGCGCCCGACACGTCGAGCAAGCAGCACATCGTGCGACGCCAGCCGTGGTCGACGTGCTCAAACGCTTTCCGGCGGCCCCGGGTGGCGGTGGACGGGGTTCTCAGGTCACCGGCCGCGTTTCCTCGGCCCAGCTCGCGAGTAGCCGCAAGGCGGTTTGCGAGGGTGAGCCCTCTTCGACCGTGTGGGCGATCAGCGCTTGGTCCGGATCGTCCGGGAGGCGCAGGGTTTCGAAGCCGAGGTCCAGTTCGCCGACCACCGGATGCCGGTAGACGTACCGGCCGTGGGTCTTGTCCTTGAGATGGTGCTCGGCCCACGCTTGCCGGAACTCGGGGCTGGCCGCCGAGAGTTCGTCGAGCAGCGCCGCCGTTTCCGGGTCGTCCGGATGACGCCCGGCGTCGAGCCGGAGGTAGGCGGCCACGTCGCGGGTCTTTTCCGGCCAGTCGGCGTAGAGGCTGCGCATGCCCTCGTCCAGAAAGACCAGGCGGGCCAGGTTCCGCTGGGCGGGTGGTAGCGCGCCGAAGTCCGTGATCAGCGCGGCGGCGAGGCGGTTCCAGGCCAGGACGTCGGTGTTGCGGCCGACGATGTAGGCGGGCACGTCGGCGGCGGAGTCCAGCAGCCGCCGCAACCCCGGCCGGACCTGCTGCGGCGCATCCGCGCGGTCTCCTTCCGACCAAGGTCGCGCGAGCCGGTAGAGGTGTTGCCGCTCGACATCGTTCAACCGCAGCGCCCGGGCGACCGCGTCCAGCACCGCTTCGGAGAAGTGCAGGGTGCGCCCCTGTTCCAGCCGCACGTAGTGGTCGACGCTAACTCCGGCGAGCTGCGCGAGCTCCTCCCTGCGCAGCCCGGGAACGCGGCGCCGACCGCCGTAGTCCGGCAAGCCGAGTTCCTCGGGCCGCAAGCGGGCCCGCCGGGATCGCAGGAATT
Organism: Nocardia sp. NPDC047654; assembly: GCF_043205035.1. NCBI lineage: Bacteria > Bacillati > Actinomycetota > Actinomycetes > Mycobacteriales > Nocardiaceae > Nocardia > Nocardia sp. NPDC047654. The sequence continues at coordinate 144,718 of NZ_JBIDDF010000010.1, read as the reverse complement.
CGCCGAGTTCTGCCCGTCTGTCCAGTGGCATGTGGCCAGTATCCCCGCACCCGCTGGACGCGAACCTGGTCACGCGGTGCCCAGGCTCCGGCTGGCACTGGGTAGCCCTCGTCGCGGCGGTCAAGGTCGGAAACACGAAAACAACATCGAGAAGAAATGAGCACCGCGCAATGACCAACCTGACCCCGATCCCCCTCGGCACCACCGGCATGGACATCACCCGACTCGGCTTCGGCTCGTGGGCCGTTTCCGGCTCGGGCTGGACCTTCAGTTGGGGCGCCACGGACGACGCCGAGTCGGTCGCCGCGATCCGCCACGCGCTGGACGCGGGCGTCAACTGGATCGACACCGCCGCGGTGTACGGCCTGGGCCATTCGGAGGAACTGGTGGGCAAGGCCGTCTCCGGCCTGCCGCAGGCCGACCGCCCGTACATCTTCACCAAGGTCGGCCTGGTCTGGGACCCGGAGAATCCGTCGGCCGCGCCTCGGCGGATCATGAAGCCCGCCAGCGTGCGCCGCGAGGTCGAAGACTCCCTGCGGCGGCTGGGCGTCGACCACATCGACCTCTACCAGGTGCACTATCCCGACACCGGCGAATCGCTGGAGTACGCAGGTGGCGGGTTCGGCGCGGTGTCGCCGAACGCCACCCCGGTGGAGGAGTACTGGCAGGTCATGGCCGACCTGAAGGCCGAGGGCAAGGTCCGGGCCATCGGATTGTCCAATCACACGCCCGATCTGCTCGAGGCCGCCGAACAGATCGCGCACGTCGACGTCATCCAGCCGCCGTTCTCGGCGATCAACCGGTCGTCCGCCGCCGAGATAGCCTGGGCTCGCGCGCACGAGACCGGCGTGATCGTCTACTCGCCGCTGCAATCCGGCCTGCTCACCGGGGCCTTTTCCGCCGAGCGGGTGGCCGGTCTGCCCGCCGAGGACTGGCGGAGGGCCCACCACGACTTCACCACCGGCCTGACCGCCAACCTCCAGTTGGCGGACACGCTGCGCCCCATCGCCGCACGGCACGGCGCCACCGTCGCCGAGGTGGCCATCGCGTGGGTGCTGGCGTGGCCCGGTATCACCGGAGCCATCGTCGGCGCACGCAGGTCCGACCAGGTCGACGGCTGGATCGGCGCGGAGTCGGTGGCGTTGACGCCCTCGGACCTGGCCGAGATCGCCGCCGCGATCACCTCCTCCGGCGCGGGCACCGGTCCCGCTCGGCCGTGAAAACCTCTACCGCACAGGAGATCACCATGTCGCTGACCGTCATCGCCGAGTGCCTGGCCGCGCCCGGGCAAGAGGATCGCCTTCGCACCGCGCTGGAGGCGATGATCGAGCCTTCGCTGGAGGAGCCCGGCTGCCTGGATTACCGGCCCTACCTCGACCCGAACCACGTCGGCCGGATGGTGATCGTCGAGGAGTGGACCAGCGCGCAGGCCCTCGACGAACACTTCACGACCGCGCACTTCCGACACGTGAAGCAGGTACTCGAATTCGTGCTCGCCGAGCCGATGACCATCCGCATACTGGTCGCCGCCTCCACCGGGTGATCGTCGAGAGCCCCGCGCCGGAACCCCGACCGACAATGGCCATGTGGTCGGGGTTCCGGACCGGGGCTCTGACAACGGATTCGAAGTGGTCCACAGGCCGGGAGCGATTCGCCGTTGTGGCCCTAGTGTGCTTGCTTGTGATCGAACCCTCCTCGCACCTTCGCGCGACGGCAGATGCCTACGATGCCGTCGCCGTCCGCTATGCCGAACTCCCCCGCGACGATCTCGAGGCCATCGCGCTGGATCGCGCGGTGCTCGCCGCGTTCGCCGAGCTCGCACGGAGCGCTGATCCCGGACTCGTCGCCGAACTCGGGTGCGGCCCCGGACCGGTGACCGCGCACCTGCGAGACCTGGGACTGGACGTCTTCGGCGTCGACCTGTCACCGGTGATGATCGAGCTCGCCCGCGAGACCTACCCGCAGTTGCGGTTCGAGGTCGGTTCCATGGACGCCTTGGACCTGGGTGACGGCGAGCTGCGGGGCATCGTGTCCTGGTACTCGGTCATCCACGCTCCGCCGCAGGTCATCCCCTCGTACTTCGCCGAGTTCCATCGGGTGCTCGCCGCCGGTGGACACCTATTGCTCGCGTTCTTCGAATCGGAGAACGAGCCGGTGACGGTGTTCGACCACAAAGTGACGGCAGCCTACCGGTGGCCGATCGACGACCTCGCCAGGCTGGCCCGCGACGCCGGATTCATCGAAATCGGCCGGATGCTGCGTGAACCGTGCGAGAACGAGCGGTTCCGCCGGGGCCATCTGCTGATGCGCCGAGGCGGATGACCCGTCTGGAACACCGGCGCGAGCCGGAGGCCGGTGCAGCGGTTGCGATCGCCCCGAACCGCTCCACCGGCGGCACAGGCGACGGCCTCCAGCGTTTCAGCGAGACCTTCCCCGAGGCCACCCCTATCGCGGCCGCCGTCATGCGCACCTGACCCGTGGACCGATCAGCCGAGGTTGCCGATCGGCGACCGCATCGCACTCACGCCGCGACCTCGAACAATGTCAGTTCTGCCGAATTCAGCGCGGACTCGGCGCGCTCCCGAGCGGCGCAGGTCGGTCCGATTCCCTGGGCGACCGATTGCGGCGACAGGAGCCAACCGTGACAGCGACGGCAATGGGCGACCAGTCGCACCGTGGGGCGGTCATCAATGGTGGCCACTTCGTTCTCCTCTGGCCGGGCGACTACGTCGTCAGTTTGGCACGAGGCACCGACACGAACTCCGAATTCTCGTTAGCTACTGGCTGTTCAGGCGCGGGACGCCCTCGCCCGTGAGGTGTTCCTGCCCGGCGCGGCGACCGGTGACCAGCAGGAGCAGTGCGGCGGCCGGGCCTTCGACAAGAGGTCCCGAGCCGACGGCCCATCCGGTGTCGGTGGCGACGAGGTGATACCGGGACAGCTCGCGGGATCGGAAACCATCCGTGGCCCAGATTCTCTCGAGAGCCGATCGCGCGGCATCGACGGGCATCTGCCGGGTGATGCCGAGGGGCACCGCGATGTCCTGGCCGTGTACCAGCAGGTCCATCAGTCGATCGGCGGCGGTGGTGCCGATCGGCGTCGAGCGCAGCGTGATTCCCTCACGCAGCGCGGCGAGCAACTGGTTCGGCGTGGTGCGGTCGGCGAGACGGATCGCGGTCTCCCGGATGGCGCGGTCGAAGTTGCCACGGGCGCGGAGCACGTTGACCAGAATCCAGCCGAGGCCGGGGTTCGCGGAGAGCACGATATGGGCGACGACATCACGCACCCGCCAGCCCTCGCACAGGGAACCGTGGTTCCAGTCGGACTCCGGCAGAGTCTCCAGCAGTTCGATCAAACTCGCCCGTTCAGCGGCGACCGCGCGCCAGATCTGGTCGGTGGTCATCGTCGCGCTACCGGTCATCAGCGTGCTCCTTCTCAGCGGGGGTGGTTCCAGTACGGTAGGAACTCCACCCGGGTGGAGGTTCCAGCGATCGTGACCGACGACACACGACATACCGGCTCGGTGAGCATCGGGGAGTTGTCGCGACTGACCGCCGTGCCGGTTCGGACCATCCGCTTCTATTGCGATCACGAGATCTTGGATTCGCACCGCACCACCGGCGGGCACCGGATCTTCGATCGCGGCACCGCGGTCGATCGTCTGCTGTTGGTGCGCAGGCTGCGTGCGCTCGGCGTCTCATTGACCGCGATCGCGGACGTCCTCGCGGGCACCGTCTCCCTCGCCGACGCGGTCGCCGCCGAACGTCGTGCGCTGGACATCGAACTGGCCGCGTTGACCTGGCGGCGTGCCTCGTTGCGGGCTGTCGAAGACGCCGCGTCAACCCAACGGGCCGCTCGCTTGGAAGCACTGGCCGCTGTCCAGGACCGCCACCGCACACACGACGCGATCGTGGCGTTCTGGCGACGCGTACTCACTCCCATCCCACCGGGCCTGCTCGACGAGTTCGTCGCGATGAACGTGCCCGGCCTACCGGACGACCCCCCTGCCCACCACATCGCCGCCTACGCCGAACTGGTCTCTCTCAGCGCCGATCCCGCGCTCCACGTCGCTATGTCACGCCAGTTCTGGCGATCGAACCGGACCGTCATCCGCCACCGGCGTGAACTCCTCACCGGGGTCGCTCAGGCATGCCAGGCCGCCGGTCACCGGCTGCTCGCCCACCAGCCACCTCGGCCCGGCCCCGAGCTCGACCAGTTCGTCGACGCCCACGCCGTCGCCCGCGGCACCCGCGACACACCACAGTTCCGCCACGAACTGCTCAGTGGCGCAACCGACACCGATCACCGCATCCACCGTTACTGGCACCTCACCGACCGGATCACCCACACCCCCACCGTCGGCGCCGCGCATCATTGGCTCTACCTCGCACTCACCCGATCCGTCGACGCACCCGGCTGACCGCGCGGCGCCGGGAGCACCTCGACGTCCCTGCCTCGCCTCGCCGCAGCCCGCCGACACGTTCATCCCGGTGGAACTTCGCTGACCTGGAGAGCCGAGGCGCGGCAAGCAGCGATGGCGACCGGACGTGGACGACACCCGAGGGGGCCGCGGGACGATGTCGTTGTCCTCCGTCTGCGCAGGTCCGGCCGCATAGCTGCCGATTGATCGCAGCCGCATGAGATCTCGCACACGTCCTGAGGAAAGATGATGGCCATGACCGCATCTCGACTGTTTCGTTCATTGGTGGGTGCCGTACCCGCGGTGCTCGCCGTCGTCAGCTTCACCGCGGCCGGAGGGGCCGCGACCGCCCAAGCCGCGCCCGGCATTCCTTCGGTCCCCGGTGTCGTGCAGCGCCTGCAGATCGCCCCTGGCCAGAACCACATCGATGCCAGTGGCAACGTCGCCCAGGGCAAGGCCGACAGCTACTCCATCGCCACGGCGCCGGGGCAGCGCCTGAGCTTCGACGTCACCGGCAACGCCCGCGTCTCGGTGGCCCCGCTGATCGGGCCGCAAATCGCCAACGAGGTCCCGCATGCCGATCTCGTCGCCGACGGCAACGACTACCAGGTCGTCGTCTCCTCCGCCGACGGCGGGCCGGCCGCCTACACCCTGACGGTCACCGCCGTCTGACGCCCACCCTGTTGCCTGCCGGCCTGAGGTGTTGGCACCACAAACCTTCAGGTCGGCGGGAAGCATCGCCCACTGGCGGACACCTGCCGCGATGGGGCAGTGCCGTTGGGCACACGTAGGCAAACCCCGGCGTGCGAGTCCTTGCGGCGAACTATGGTGAGGCGGTGCTGCTAGAACCAGGTGACCAGTTCGCGGGATTCATCGTGCGGGGCCCGCTCGGACACGGGGGCAGCAGCGCGGTGTACCTGGCCGAGGATCCGGAATGGTCGCGGCCGGTGTCGCTGAAGATCCTGGGGCCCGAAGACAGCCGATCGCCCGAGGCGCGCGCTCGATTCGTGCACGAGTTCGACATCTTGTCGGCGCTGCGACACCCCGACATCGTGCGCATGTATACGCACGGTGAAACCGACGGCAGGCTGTGGTCGGCGCACGAGTACGTGGCAGGTGCGACGGGTTCGACGTTGGTGCCGCATCGGCATCCGGATCTCCGGCAGGTGCTCCACGTACTGAGGCATGTCGCGGCAGGACTGGACTTCGCCCACGCCAACGGGGTGGTCCATCTCGACGTGAAGCCGGCGAACGTACTGGTCGGGACGGACGAGCCCGCGACGGTCAAGATCTCGGACTTCGATTCGGCCCGGTGGCTGCACCGGCCCGAACCGCCGCTGTCATCCAATGGTTTCGTCGTCGTTTCGGTGCCCTACGCCGCGCCGGAGCTGCTGCGAGCGGACACCGTGTCGCCTGCGACGGACCAGTACGCACTGGCCTGTTCGGCCATCGAACTGCTCACCGGTCACACACCATTCGCTCGCGCGAACCTCATGGCCACCGCCGAGGCCCAGTTGCACGAGCCGCCTCCCACGCTCTCCGCGCGCCACCGCTGGATCCCGCCCGAAGTCGACGCGATCCTGCACCGGTCGCTCGCCAAGGACCCCGGTGACCGCTACGACTCGTGCGGCGAGCCCATCCGCCTGCTCACCGAGGCCCTCCGCGACATCGATCCCCGGCCCCTCGCCCCCATACTGAACCGCTTGAAAGTGACGTTCACTCGATCGCAGCTGAGGAATCTCACCGTCGGACGGATCGGTGGCTGAGCGTTCAGCGATCGCCTATGCACTGACGAAGGTAGTGCCGTTCTCAACCATCCGCTCGGCCCCGAATCCTCGCCCGCACGTGGTGCGGTGGTTTTGCCGGTTTCCTTGCGATCAGGCGGTGCGGCGGTCACGCTGAAAGTATGCGGACCCGCGATATCGAGGTCGGGTGCACCTATATGGTGCTGGTCCCGCAGCGCCTGCCGCGCAGTCGATACCCCGATTGCGACCAGCCGGGCTCGCTCACTTGGGCGTGGTCGTGGCTGCGCGGCGGCCGGTTCCGGCTCACTGTCACCGGGATCGATCACACCAGCGATCCGACCACCGTCGAGGGCCTGCGGATCACCGCGAACTCGCGCATCGCCGTGATGCTGACTCCCGAACAAGCCGATGCCCTCGGATTGCCGGATGGGGTGTTCCGGGTGCGCGGGACCTTGTTCGACGGCGAGGACCGGCCCGTGCGCCTGCCCGAGGTCGAACCGCTGCGGGTCCCGGCCCGCTGGCTGCGACCGGTCGAGCAGCCCTGCTTCACGCACCGCGACATCGACTGCTTCCCCTATTTGTGAGCTGAGCCGCGATCGGGCGCGATGAAACGCTCCAGAGCTTCCCAGAGTTCGGCTTCGCGCCGCGGGTCGTACGACTCCTCCGACGAGCGGGCCACCCGGTCGCGGTCGACATAGGCGCCGGTCGGCGCGGCGGTGGCGCCGAGGACGACGTCCGCGAGACAGCGCCCGGCTGCGGCGCGGCTGGTCGCGAACCGCGTGCGGGTCAGCAGCGGCAGGATACGGCGCATCGCGAACCGGGACGCCGGACCCGCGTTGCGGGCGAGGTCGGTGCCGGGCACGAACCCCGGGTTGAAGCCGACGGCATCGATCCCGGCTCGCAGGCGGCGCGCGTACTCGTGCACGAGGTAGATGGCGGCGAGTTTGCTCGTCGAATAAGCGGTGCGTCCGGCGGCGGTGCCGCGCGGCTCGGGAAACGCGCCGGGACGGGCGAGGACGTCGGGCGACCGCCAGACCGGGCCGGGCACCATGCCCAAGTTGTGCGCGAAGTCGCCGAAATGGGTGTCGCTCACCGTGATCACGATCCGGGCCGGGGTGTGGAAGCGGTCCTCCAGCAGGCGGACGAACAGATGGTTGGCGAGCACGTTGACGGCGAAGGTGGACTCGAATCCGCCGGGCCCCTCGGTGAGCGCGTTCGTGTACTGGATCCCCGCGTTGCCCACGAAACCGTGCAGCGGCGGCAGCTCGCCCCGGTCGAGCCTGCCGCGGATCTCGACCGCGGCCGAACGCACACTGTCCGGCACGCCGAGGTCAACGGCGACGTGCGATACCCGGCGCCCCGTCCCGCCGAGTTCGGCGGCCAGTCGTGCGCCGGTGGACCCGCGGGCGGCGACGACGAGATGCACCTGCGGCGCCCCCCGGAGAATGCGCTCCGCGGCGACACGGCCGATCCCGCGACTCGCCCCGGTCATCACGATGGTCGACGGCATGGGAACCTCCCGCATTGGTTTCCGACGGCCCGGTCGGGCGTCTCCATAGTCACCGCCGCGGCCATCGGCAACCAGTGCCACGCCCGTCACCTGGACTGGCAGTACCCAGGCTGGTCCGGCGCAGGGCGGCGAGAATGAAGGCGTGACTTCCGCCCGCTCCGATTTCGGCGAACTCCTGCATACCTGGCGCGATCGCCTCTCGCCTGCCGACGCCGGCTTCGCGGTGACGCGCGGCCGCCGCGCTCCGGGACTGCGCAGGGAGGAGCTCGCTCAGCTGGCCGGGCTCTCGGTGGACTACATCCTGCGCTTGGAGCAAGGCCGGGCGCGTAACCCTTCGGCGCAGGTGGTCGGCGCCCTCGCGCGAGCCATGCAGCTCTCCCGGGCCGAGCGCGACGAGCTGTATCGCAGAGCCGGGCTCCTGCCGCCCCAGGACGGGACGATCGGCACGCACGTGCCCCCGGGCATTCAACGGCTCACCGCACGTCTCGGCGACGTCCCGATCGGGGTCTTCGCCGCCGACTGGACGCTCGTGTGGTGGAACGGCATGTGGAGCGCCCTGCACGGTGACCCCTCGATGGTCCCGGCCGGTGAGCGAAACCTGGCGCGGGCCGTTTTCGGCGCGGGCGCGGCGCGCGCCTCGGTCCGTCCCTTCCGATCCGACCGCGCGGAAGGCTCGTTCGCGGCCTCGATCGTCGCCGATCTGAAGGACGCGATGTCCCGCTACCCCGCCGACGCCCGGCTCGATCACCTCGTCCGAGATCTGCGGGCCACGTCGGAGGCCTTCGCCCAGCTCTGGACGACGGCGACCGCGTCCCAGCACACGAGCGACCGGAAGACGATCCGACATCCTGAGATCGGCGACATCTCCCTCGACTGCGACGTCCTCGTCGTCCCGGGCGCGGACCTCCGCATGGTCACTTATACGGCCGCGGCCGGAAGCGACGACGCGGGGAAGCTCGATCTGCTCCGCGTCACGAACGGCCGGGCGGCGGGCACGCTCCCCTGAACCAGGGCGGGCCGGACGACGAGGTCACGTCGTACGGCGCTCGCCGCGCGGCAGGCCGAGGTGCGCCCGACGGCCGAAGGATCGCGCGGCGGCGTCCTGCGCTTCGCGCTCCGACGCGGGATGGACAAGCCGACGCGCGCAGGGCGCTCACCTGCACTCGGGCGGAAACAGATGGCGGCCGATGTCCTCGACCCGGGTCAGTGCACGAGCTGGTCGGCCCAGGCCGGTGGCAGCGCCGCACTCGACACATCGGCGATCTCGTGCAGCCGCTGCGCGGGAAATCCCAGGCGGCTCAATTGGATCAACCCCTGGGCGACCACCACGACATTGGCGCTGACGGCCGAGAGCGTGGCTTCGTCGTCGTCTCCGGCCTCGCGCATCGCGGGTCGCAGCCGGTCGGCGACGCCCTGTTCCATCTCCGTGGTGGTCCGGCTGCCGATGGTGGCGACTTCGGGGATCCGGCCGGCGAGCTGGGCGATGCTGTTGATCATCAGGCAACCGCGCCGATCCGGCTGCGCGGCGCAGTCTTCGATGATCGCCTGGTACAGCCCGCGCACCGCGGCGCGCGCCGAACCGCCCGCCGAACCGATGGCCTCCCGGACCAGCCGCGTGCGGCGCTGGCAATAACGTTCGAACGCGGCCAGGAACAGACCCTGTTTGCTGCCGTAGGCGGCGTAGATGCTTCCGTTCCCGACGCCGGTCGCCAGCGAGACGTCCTCCACCGATGTGCTGTCGAAACCCTTCGACCAGAACAGCTCGGTCGCGGCGTCGAGCAGGTTCGATTCGTCGAACTGGCGCGGCCGTCCCATGGGCTCACCGTACCAATCGGTGTGCGAGGTCCGGCACATCACTTGTTCTGGAGCCGTACCTCCATAATACTGTTGACATGTCCTACAACTTCGCCGCTTCGCCCAGCAAACGTGTGGGCATCCTGGTGTTCGACGGCGTGAAGATGCTCGACTTCGTCGGGCCCGCGGAGGTGTTCGTCGAGGCGAACCAGTCGGTGGCGGGGTACGAGGTGGTTCTGGTCTCGGCCGATGGCAAGGACGCGCAGACTTCGATCGGCGCGCGGGTCGAGGTGAGCTGCGCGGCCGAGGACTCGGGCCGCTTCGATACGGTGGTGATCCCGGGAAGCGAGCTGCCACCCGGCAAATTCGTGACTCCCGAGGTTCTTGCCGCCGCGCGGCATCTCTCCTGCAACACGCGGCGGCTGGCGTCCATCTGCAGCGGCGCGTTCGTGCTGGCCGATCTGGGCCTGTTCGACGGCAGGCGGGCGACCACCCACTGGAAGTTCGCGACCGAACTGGCGCGGCGCTACCCGTCGATCGAGGTGGATCCGGACGCGATCTTCGTGCGGGACGGCAATCTGTACAGCTCGGCGGGCGTCGCGGCGGGCGTCGATCTGGCGCTGGCGCTGGTCGAAGAGGATTACGGCGCCGACGTCACCCGGCACGTGGCCCAGTCGCTGGTGGTGCACATGCAGCGCGCGGGCGGTCAATCCCAGTTCTCCGCGTCGCTGAGCGGACCGGCGCCGCGCAGCCCGCTCGTTCGCGGGGTCGTGGACCTCATCTGCGCCGACCCGGCGTATCCGCACACCGTCCAGACGCTGGCCGCCCACGCGCGCGTCAGCGTCCGGCATCTGACCCGGCTGTTCCGCGCGGAACTCGAACGCTCGCCCGCGGAGTACGTCGCGTTCATCCGTTTCGGAACGGCCCGGGACATGCTGCACGCCGGATACAGCGTGACGGAGGCCGCCATGGCTGCGGGCTACGGCACCAGCGAGGCGTTGCGCCGCGCGTTCGTGACCCGTCTGGGCATCTCCCCGCGCAAGTACCAGCAGCGCTTCCGGTCGACCGCCCGCACGGATCTGGTGATGGAGCGGGCCGTGTCCTGATCGGAGGCTTTTGTGGCCCGTGAGGAGGGGCGCAAAGCGGGGCGTGCGGCCGAGACTGAGTCGGCCACAGCGCCACTTGCGAGCGCTGAAGAAAGGAACACCATGTCAGCCCCGGCAAGTCCGACCATCGTCCTGGTGCACGGCGCCTTCGCCGACGCCGCGAGCTGGGCCCCCGTCACCGAACGGCTGCTCGACCGAGGCCATCGTGTTCTGGTCCCCCCGGTGTTCAACCGCAGCCTGTCGGCCGACGCCGCCTACATCAAGTCGTTCGTGGAGCAGATCGACGGGCCCGTGCTGCTGGCCGGGCATTCCTATGGCGGGGCGGTCATCACCGTGGCCGGCGTCGCCGACAACGTCGTGGGCTTGGTCTACGTGTCCGGCTATGCCCTGGAGGAAGGCGAGAGCCTCGGGCAGTTGCAGGGTGGGTTCCCGGATTCCGACCTGGCGGCCAACCTCGTCTACGCGCCGTACCCGATCGAGGGCGCCGAGCCCGGCACGGACGTCTCGGTCGACATCGCCGCCTTCCCCACGATCTTCGCCGCGGGCCTCGATCCGGCGAAGGCCGCGGTCCTCGCGGTCTCGCAACGGCCGTTGTCGGCGATCGCGTTCGGCGAGCCCGCATCGGCGGCCGCGTGGAAGACGAAACCGGCCTGGGGCATCGTGTCCAGCGCCGACCACACGATCAATCCCGACGTCGAGCGATTCGGCTACAAGCGCGCCGGATTCCGCGCCGTGGTCGAGATCGACGGACCACACCTGGTGATGCAGACCCACCCCGACGACGTCGTGGCCGTCATCACCGACGCGATCGCCCACTCGGCCTGAGCCACAACAGTTCCCACCATACTTACGAGAGAGGCACGATCATGTCAGGAAACCCGCTGGGCATCTCGCTCGAACAGGCGGCGCAGGAGTTCGTCGACGCGACCTCGCAGCCGCCGTTCCTCTACCAGCTCCCGCCCGAGGAGGGCCGCAAAGCGGTGGACTCCGTGCAGGACGCGCCGATCTTCAAGCCCGAGATCGACGAGGAGTGGATCACCGTCGAGGGCGGGCCGACCGGCTCGGTGCGGGTCCGGATCGTCAAGCCGCAGGGCGTCACCGGGACGCTGCCGGTGATCGTCTACACCCACGGCGCGGGATGGGTGTTCGGCGACGCGCACACCCATGACCGCCTGGTGCGCGATCTCGCCGTCGGCGCCGACGCCGCCGTGGTGTTCCCCGAATACGATCGGTCGCCGGATGTGCGCTACCCGGTGGCCAACGAGCAGTCCTACCGCGTTGCCCAGTGGGTCACCGCCAACGGCGCGGAGAAGGGCCTCGACTCGTCCCGGATCGCGATCGCGGGTGACTCGGTCGGCGGCAACATGGCCATCGCGCTGACCCTGATGGCCAAGGAGCGCGGCGACGTCTCCTTCGTGCAGCAGGTGCTGTTCTACCCGGTGACCGACGCCAACTTCGACACCGGCTCCTACCAGCGGTTCGCCGAGGGGTACTTCCTCACGCGCGAGGGCATGAAGTGGTTCTGGGATCAGTACACCACCAGCGCGGACGAGCGCGCGCAGATCACCGTCTCGCCGCTGCGGGCGACCACCGAGCAGCTGGCCGGGCTGCCGCCCGCGCTGGTGATCACCGCCGAAGCCGATGTGCTGCGCGACGAGGGCGAGGCCTTCGCGGGCAAGTTGCGCGCCGCGGGCGTGCCGGTCACGCAGGTGCGCTACGGCGGCATCGTCCACGACTTCGTGATGGTCAACTCGCTGCACGACACCCATGCCGCCAAGGCCGCGGTAGCGCAGGCCGTCGCGACGCTGCGGTCCGCCCTGCACCCCGCCTGACCCCGAAGGAACCACACTCGTGAGCACCGATACTTCCGCGCCGACCATCGTGCTGGTCCACGGTGCGTTCGCCGACTCCTCCAGTTGGAACGGGGTTGTCGAACGACTGCGCGCACAAGGGCATTCCGTGATCGCGGCCGCCAACCCGCTGCGCGGCCTCGACAGCGACGCCGCCTATGTGGCCTCGGTTCTCGACTCCGTGGAAGGGCCGTGCGTTCTGGTCGGCCATTCCTACGGCGGGAGCGTCATCACGGTCGCCGCCGCTGGGAAGTCGAATGTCGAAGCGCTCGTCTACATCGCCGCATTCATCCCCGACGAGGGCGAGAGCGCATTGCAGTTGACGGACAAGTTCCCCGGATCGACGCTCGGCCCGACCACCCGGCCCGCCTCCTACCCGCTTCCCGACGGGGGCACCGGTACCGAGCTCTACATCCGGCAAGAGCAATTCCACCAGCAGTTCGCCGCCGACGTGCCCGCCGCCACCGCCGAACTGATGGCCGCGACCCAGCGGCCGGTGGCCTTGGACGCCTTGCAACAGCCCGCGACCGCCACCGCCTGGCGGGGCATCCGGTCGTACGCGCTGATCACCGGCGAGGACAAGAACATTCCGGTGGAAGCGCAGCGATTCATGGCCCAGCGGGCGGGATCCGAGGCTGTCGAGGTGGCGGCCTCACACGCGGTCTCGGTGTCCACGCCTGACGTCGTCGCCGCCCTGATCGCCCGAGCGGCGGCAGGCGAGTAGTACGGCCTCGGTAGCCCCGCGCGGCAGGGATTTCGCTCCGCGCGGGCTACCGAGACCGTCGTCGGTCAGGACATGAAACCGCGATCCGATCTGCTCGACGGCGACCGGCACGGACGCCGAATCGATGACGACCGTCAGCGGGGCGTCGGATTCGTTGATCATCGCAGGATGCGGACCCGAGGCAGGGCGCAGCGACGTAGCGATCGGCCGGACGATCGTCCGGGGAGGCGCTCAGTCGCAGACGGCCCCGATCGAGGCCGAGCCCACCAGCTTCGTGTACTTGGCCAGGACGCCGCGGGTGTAGCGGGGCGGCAGGGGTTTCCAGCCTTCGCGACGGCGGGCGAGTTCTTCGGCATCGACCAGCAGGTCGAGGGTGCCCGCCGCGACGTCGAGGCGGATCTGGTCGCCGTGGCGCACGAAGGCGATGGGGCCGCCGTCCACGGCTTCCGGTGCGACGTGCCCGACACACAGGCCGGTGGTGCCGCCGGAGAAGCGTCCGTCGGTGAGCAGCAGGACGTCCTTGCCCAGTCCCGCGCCTTTGATGGCGGCGGTGATGGCCAGCATCTCACGCATCCCGGGACCGCCTTTCGGGCCCTCGTACCGGATGACGACCACGTCACCCGCCGCGATCGTGCCGTCCTCGAGCGCGTCCATCGCTGCTCGTTCCCGGTCGAAAACGCGGGCCGTGCCGGTGAATACGTCGGAGTCGAAGCCCGCCGACTTGACGACGGCGCCATCCGGCGCGAGCGAACCGGACAGGATGGTGATGCCACCGGTCGGATGGATCGGCGACGCCATCGCGCGGATCACCTTGCCGTCGGGATCCGGCGGGGCGATGTGGGCCAGGTTCTCCGCCACCGTCTTTCCCGTCACGGTCAGGCAGTCGCCGTGCAGCAAGCCGGCATCGAGCAAAGCCTTCATCATGACCGGCACGCCGCCGATCCGGTCCACGTCGGTCATCACGTGCTTACCGAAGGGTTTGACGTCGGCGAGGTGCGGCACGCGGCGGCCGACGCGCGCGAAATCGTCCAGCGACAGATCGACGTTCGCCTCGTGCGCGATGGCCAGCAGGTGCAGCACCGCGTTGGTGGAGCCGCCGAACGCCATGACGACCGCGATCGCGTTCTCGAACGCGGGTTTGGTGAGGATGTCGGAGGGGGTGATGCCCTGCCGGATCAACTCGATCACGGCCTCGCCGCTGCGGCGGGCGTAACCGTCGCGGCGACGGTCGGTCGCGGGGGGCGCCGCGCTGCCGGGCAGCGACATGCCCAGCGCTTCGGCCGCGCTGGCCATGGTGTTGGCGGTGTACATGCCGCCGCAGGCTCCCTCGCCGGGGCAGATCGCCCGTTCGATGGCGGCGACGTCCTCCCGGCTCATCAGCCCGCGGGCGCAGGCGCCGACCGCTTCGAACGCGTCGATGATCGTCACCTCGCGCTCGCTGCCGTCGGAGAGCTTGGCGATGCCGGGCAGGATCGACCCCGCGTAGAGGAACACGCTCGCCAGGTTCAGCCGGGCCGCGGCCATCAGCATCCCGGGCAGCGATTTGTCGCAGCCGGCCAGCAGCACCGAGCCGTCGAGCCGCTCGGCCTGCATCACCGTCTCGACGCTGTCGGCGATCACCTCACGCGAAACCAACGAGAAATGCATTCCCTCGTGACCCATGGAGATGCCGTCGGAGACCGAGATGGTGCCGAACTGCATGGGGAAGCCGCCGCCGGAGAAGACGCCGTCCTTACAGCCTCGGGCGAGCCGGTCCAGGGACAGATTGCAGGGAGTGATCTCGTTCCACGAGGAGGCCACGCCGATCTGCGGCTTCTCCCAGTCGTCGTCGCCCATGCCGACCGCGCGCAGCATCCCTCGGGCGGCGGTCTTCTCCAGGCCGTCGGTGACGTCGCGGCTGCGCGGCTTGAGATCGGAGACCTTCGAATTCTCGGGCATGGTTTCCCATCATGCTCGCCTCCGCGCGGATTACGACGGCGACCACGCCGAATCCGCCCATATCGCCGCACTCGTCCGCTCAGAGCGTAATGCCGGGCAGACCCACGCTCCGGGACCGTACGCTCTGCTCATGAGCGAGCACCCGAGACTTCACTCGATTCCCGGTGGACGCGACGACCGGCCGCAGGTCCCGCCGACGCCGCCGGAACCCCTGTGGCGCGAGGTGCTCGGCGAACAGTTGCGCACCCTGCGGCAGGACCGCAGCGAGACACTGGTCGAAACCGCCCGGCGGGCTGGCATTTCCCCGCAGTACCTGTCCGAGGTGGAGCGGGGCCGCAAGGAGCCGTCGAGCGAGATGATCGCCGCCCTGGCCGGATCTCTCGGCACCACGCTGGGTGACCTCATCGGCCAGGTGGCGGACGATCTTCGCGCCCGGCGCCGGATCGCCTTCTTGCAGCGGTCGGCGCCGCGTTCCGGCGCCGGGCCCACGCTCATGGCCCTGGCGGCCTAGTCCCGCCGCCCCAGGACCTGGTCGACGAGGCCGTATTCGACCGCGGCCGAGGCGGTGAAGACCCGGTCGCGATCGGTGTCGCGCCGGAGCCGCTCCACCGTCTGCCCGGTGTGCCGCGACAGGATCGACTCGATCTCCGCCCGCATCCGCACCAGCTCGTCGGCCTGCAGGATCAGATCGGGGATCGTTCCCTGCCCGCGCGCGGCGGGTTGGTGCAGGACCGCCCTGGCGTGCGGGAGCATGGCGCGGCGGCCGGGCTCACCGCCCGCCAGCAACACCGCGCCGACCGCGATCGCCTGACCGACGCAGGTGGTCTGCACAGGTGACTGGATGTGCTGCATGGTGTCGTACACCGCGAGCATGGAGGGCAGATCGCCGCCCTCGCAGTTGATGTAGAGGTTGATCTCCTGCTCGGGGCTCTCCGATTCCAGGTGCAGCAGCTGCGCGATGAGCGCGTTGGCCACGCCCGAGTCGATGGGCGTACCGAGATAGACGATGCGCTCGGCGAGCAGGTGGGAGTAGATATCGGTGATCCGCTCGCCACCGCGCGGGTGCTGCGCGATCACATTCGGAATGGTGTAGGTACTCATACTGTGTCCCTTCCGGCACCAGCGGGGCCCTGCGTGGTCACGCTGCGCTGCCGCCTCCGGGCCTGACCGCTCATGCCATATCCACTTCCGGCACCAGCGGGCCCCTGCGTGGTCACGCTGCGCTGCCGCCTCCGGGCCTGACCGCTCATGCCGAGATCCCGATTCGCTGGCGTTGCGGGACGATCTGCCCGAACGAGTCGACGATGTGGTCGATGAAGCCGTATTCCTTGGCTTGCGTGGCGGTGAACCAGCGGTCGTGCAGCGAATCCTCGTAGATCCGGTCGAACGGCTGGCCGGTGTCCTCGGCGATGATGCCGAGCACCGTGTCGACGGTGTAGCGCAGATCGTCGGCCTGGACCTCGACGTCGACGGCGGTGCCGCCGATGCCCGCCGATCCCTGGTGCATCAGCACCCGGGCGTGCGGCAGGGCGAAACGCCTGCCCTTGCTCCCCGACGACAGCAGGAACTGCCCCGCGCTGCAGGCCAATCCGAGCGCGAGCGTGGAGACTTCACACGGCACCAGCCGCATCACGTCGCGGATGGCGAGCATCGAGGGAACCGATCCGCCCGGCGAATGGATCCACAGCGAGATGCCCGCGTCCGGGTCCTCGGCGGCGAGTGTGAGCAGCTGGGTCATCAGCAGCGTCCCGTTGTCGTCGTCGAGCGCGCCGTCGAGCACGACTATGCGGCGGCTGAGCAGTTGCTCGCGTGCCCGCCAGCTGAACATCGGGGTCTTGTCATCGTGAGCCATGGCTCCACGGTGCCGCACGCGCGGCGCCGGACCGCTCCCTCGCTGCCCTCGGCAGATCCGCTCTCAGCAGTCGAGCGACGGTCGGCCGACGCGGTGAACGGCCTCCTGACGGCAGCGGCGCGACTCGATCCCGAGCGGTGCCCCGAAGACGCCGACGCCCGCCCGCGCGTAGTGCGCGAGCGGGCATTGGCGAAGACGGGGGCTCGCTAGGACTCGCGGCCCGCTGTCGAAGCGGAACGCTGCCTGCTCGCTGCGCGAGCGCGGCGGCGTTCGGCCTGCAGTTCGGCGAGTTCCTGCTCCAGGATGTCGGCGACGCGGAACGAACCGGTGTCGTAGATGTCCGGGGTGCGGGCCGTCGGCGGCTGCGCGATGTCGGGCTTCGGAGTGTCCTTGCCGTTCTTGGGCTCCGGTGCCGGAGCGTCGCTCTTCACCTCGGCCGCCGGACGCCGGGTGACTGCCGGGAGTTCGGCCGTCGGGACCTCCGCCTCGGAGACCGTGCTGTGCGGCTTGGCCCCAGACGGCTGCCGGACGACCACCTTCGCCGCGGCGGGCTCTTCGACGGGCACCCGCGCGGCCGGCCGGTCCTCGGACTTGGCCGCCGGAACCGGTGCGGGCGCGACAGGCTCGCTCGCGACGAGCTTCTTGCCATTGGTGGGCGCGTGGCCGTTGGCGGCGATCGTGACCTCGGCGTCCTCCACCTTCACCGGCGTCGTCGGACGCGTCTGGAAGACTTCCATCGCGTCGAGGTCTTCGATGGACTCGGGCAGCACCGGCTTACGCGGCGTCTCGACCGGCGGCCGCTTCTTCTCGACCTGCACCACGACCTCGGGCTGCTCTTCGAATTCCACCTGCGCGCCGTTGGTTTCGACGGCCTCCACCGCCTCCGGCTCGACGACCTCCACCGGGGGCGCCACCACGACGGGCTGCGGTTCGGGGATCACGTGCTCGTGCGGGATGC
Organism: Nocardia sp. NPDC047654; assembly: GCF_043205035.1. NCBI lineage: Bacteria > Bacillati > Actinomycetota > Actinomycetes > Mycobacteriales > Nocardiaceae > Nocardia > Nocardia sp. NPDC047654. Next base: position 126,823 of record NZ_JBIDDF010000010.1, on the reverse strand, counting down.
CCGGAGCCTCCGGCGCCACCGGCATCCGGTATCGGGGCAGCGTGAGCCGGATCTGCTCGGCCGGGTCGGGCAGGTCGCGGACCTGCTCGGTGGCCCTGGCGATGGCGAGGCCGTAGCGGGCGCTGGCCGCGTCGTGGATGAGCAGCGCGACACCGATCATCACCGGCGCGATGGCGTGCACGGCCGCGTCGTACCAGGCGCCGGCGCGCAGGTAGGGGTAGGTGTTGAGGCTGACGGTCAGGGCCAGCAGGGCCATTTCGGCGGTCGCGACCTGGCGGCGGTTGTCCACCACGCCCCATTCGGCGACCTTGTTGGTGCCGATCATGATGATGATCAGGCAGACGCTGATCATGCCTTCGAGCAGATAGCTGAACCAGTACAGCGGATCGGTCGCGCCACCGGGAGCGATGTTGTGCTGGACGTTGACCGCCGACCACAGCATGCCCGCCGCGACGACACCGGCCAGCGCGCGCAGCGACCAGGACCGATGCCGGTAGAGCGAGGCCAGCTTCGCATGCGGGCTGGATTCGCGTCGTTGCGCGGCAATCGCCTTGCGGGCGAGCAGGAGGTCTCGCATGTCGGCCTTCTCGATCGCTTCGGTGGTCTGCCTGGCGCGGTCGGATGCCGCGGCGGCAGCCTGCGCCTCTTTCCAGCGCTGTCCGCGCTCCTGGGTGCGAATCCGTTCGGCGAGCTCACGTTCGGCATGCAGTTCGTCCTCCGACAGCGCCTCGGTCAGCGCCGGATCGAACTGGTAGGCGAGCCGTCCACGGGCCTTCTCGACCCGCCTCGCCAGCTGTGTAACCTCGTCCTCGATGGGATGTTCGATGACCATCAGCGCTCCCCGCACGGGAGAGTCGATGGCAGACAAGTGATCACGTATGGCAACGGCACGTTTCATTCATAGTCGATCCACCGCTACTGGCGAAACTGTTCATTTGCCATCTCACCCAACTATTCGGCGCGCCGCGGCCGACACACGCGGCACGAGGTGATTTCCCGCGGGTCGCAGGCACTTCTTCGCCACCGCGCGCCAGACCATTGATCGCTCTATGCTGGAGTGGCGCGCTTTCCCTTCGCGGCGGCGCGTGCGCTCCCGCAGCGCGTTCGGATACGCCGGTGCCGCCGAGATTCGCCCCTCGGCGGCACCGGACCGGCCGATCTCCGCACCGGCCCTCCGGCCGCGGATATTTTCGGTGCACTCCCCCGAATCGCGGATGAGTTTCGCAGGGCAATTCCCGGGACGGGCGAACCGCTCAGCTTTCGGCGTCCACCGAGTCGAGCACCCGGGTCAACGTGTCGAACAGCAGCCGGTCCAGCCGGTCCTGGTCTACGTCGTCGCGCGACAACCACTGCACCGTGAGGTCCTCGGCCATGGCCCACCACGACCGCACCACCAGGCGCTCGGCGGTCGACCGCGCGGGCCTGCCGAGCGCGGCGAACACCCGATCGGTCAGCTCGTCGTGCATCCGCTCCATGATCGACTCGAGCACCGGATCCTGCCCGGCGGCGCGAAGCAGTCCCACCAGCGGTCCACTGCGCCTGCGCATGTAGCCGACGAAATTGGCGATCATCGACGCGAGCGGGTCGGCGGCGTACGGGTCGGGGCCGGTACCGCGCAGGAATCGCTGCGACGCGGCGTGCACGAGCTGCGCGTAGTAATCCTGCTTGGTCGGGAAATAGTGGAAGAGCAGCCCGCGTGAGATACCCGCCTGCTGCGCGACCGCGTCGACGGTGATCTGGTGCCAGGGGCGATCGATCAGCATGCCCAGACCGATGCCGATCAGTTGTCTGCGCCGGTCGTCCGCCGAGCGGCGGCCGCTCGCCTGCACGGCGACCTCGGTCATCCACCCTCCTCTATTGAGCAATGCTCAACAATATGCTACCAATGGACTCGACCGGAAGTTGAGCAATGCTCAGCGAGCCTCGAGGATGGGTATGGATTTCACGCATTCCGACCGAGCCGTCCGCCTCACCGATCAGGTGCGGCAGTTCGTGCGCGACGAGATCGAGCCGCGCGACGAGGAGCACGCCGCCGCCCTGCGGGAATCGCCATGGGCGGTGCCGCCGGTGGTCGAAGAGCTGAAGCAGAAGGCGCGGGCGGCGGGTCTGTGGAACCTCTTCCTTCCCGATCCGGAACTCGGGGCGGGCCTGAGCAACGTCGAGTACGCGCCGATGGCCGAGGTGATGGGAGCTTCCGGCTGGGCGTCGGAGGTGTTCAACTGCAACGCGCCCGATACCGGTAATGCCGAGGTCCTGCTGCACTACGGCAGCACCGAGCAGCGGGAGCAGTGGTTGCGGCCGCTGCTGGACGGCACGATCCGCTCGGCGTTCTGCATGACCGAACCCGAAGTCGCCTCCTCGGACGCGACCAATATGGCCGCGACCGCCGTGGTGGACGGCGAGGAGATCGTGCTCAACGGCCGCAAGTGGTGGAGCACCGGCATCGGCCATCCGAACTGCGCGTTCGTCATCTTCATGGGCCTGACCGACCCGGAGGCGCACCCGTATCAGCGGCACTCGATGGTGCTGGTCCCGCTGGACACGCCCGGCGTGCGCGTCGAACGGATGCTCAGCACCTTCGGCTACCTGGACGAACCCTTCGGCCACGGCGAGGTCACCTTCACCGACGTGCGACTTCCGCTGGACGCCGTGATCGCCGGGCCGGGACGCGGATTCGAGATCGCCCAGGGCCGCCTCGGCCCCGGCCGCATCCACCACTGCATGCGCGCCATCGGCCTGGCCGAGCGCGCGCTCGAACTGGCCTGCCGCCGCGCCCTGTCGCGCACGGCGTTCGGAAAGCCGCTGGCCAACCTCGGCGGGAACCGGGAGCGGATCGCCAACGCGCGCGTCGCGATCGACCAGGCGCGGTTGCTCGTCCTGCACACCGCCTGGCTGCTGGACACCAAGGGACTGGCCGGCGCGCGCAGCGAGGTCTCCCAGATCAAGGCGGTCGTGCCGCGGATGACCCAAGAGGTGCTGGACATGGCGATCCAGTTGCACGGCGGCGCAGGCCTTTCCGACGATTTCCCGCTGGCGCGCGCATTCGCGGGCATTCGTTCGCTGCGCTTCGCCGATGGTCCCGACGAGGTGCACCTCGGCGTGATCGCCCGGCAGGAGCTGCGCAAGTACGGAACCGACCGGTGAACGCCGCGGACGCCGCCGCCGTCCGCGCGGAGGACGCCTTCGACGTCGCCGCGATGCACGCCTGGCTCGCCGAGCAGGTGCCCGGTCTGAGCGAGCCCCCCGAGGTGCGCCAATTCTCCGGCGGCGCGTCCAATCTGACGTATCTGCTGCGCTACCCGGATCGCGACTTGATCCTGCGCCGCCCGCCCGGCGGCACCAAGGCGGCTTCCGCGCACGATATGGGCCGCGAATTCCTGGTGCAGCAGCGGTTGCGCCCGCACTACCGCTACGTGCCGCGGATGGTGGCTCGCTGCGCCGATCCGGAGGTGATCGGCAGCGAGTTCTATGTGATGGAGCGCGTGGCGGGCACCATCCTGCGCGGCGATCTCCCCGCCGGCACCAGCCTGTCCCCGGACCAGGCGCGACGGTTGTCCACTACGGCTTTCGACTGCCTGATCGAACTGCACGAAGTGGACCCGGTCGCGGCCGGTCTCACCGGAATCGGCAAGGGCGCCGGTTATGTCGCCCGCCAGGTCGCGGGCTGGTCGCGGCGTTTCGTGGACGCCCGCACCGACAATGTCAGCGATTTCGCCGCGGTGATGGCCTGGCTCGACGCCAACCAGCCCGCGGACGTCGCCACCACCGTCATCCACAACGACTTCCGGCTCGACAATCTGGTGCTGGACCCCGCGGGCTCGGGCGCGATCGTCGGCGTGCTGGACTGGGAGATGGCGACCCTGGGCGATCCCCTGATGGATCTCGGCGGGGCGCTGGCCTACTGGGTGCAGGCGGACGACGACGAGGTCATGCGCGCTTCCCGCCGCCAGCCGAGTCACCTGCCGGGCATGCTGACCCGCGCGCAGATCGTCGAACACTATTGCGCGCGCACCGGCCGCTCGGCCGGGAACTGGCCATTCTACGAGGTCTTCGGATTGTTCCGCTTGGCCGTCATCGCCCAGCAGATCTACTACCGCTATCACCACGGCCAGACCACGAACCCGGCGTTCAAGGACTTCTGGACGCTGATCAACTACCTGGACTGGCGCTGCCGGAAGGTCGCCGGGCTGACCTGAGGTTATGCCGGTTTGTTTTCGAATTGACGCTGAGCACAGCGCTGTCAGTCCAGATAATTCCGAGTAGACTGGTCGGTATGGTTTCTGCTCACATCGACCTCGCCGCACTGCTGCCCAGCTGGCTGCTGGCACTGAAGGCGGAGCGGAAGTCGACGTGGACCGTCAAGTCATACGGCGATGGCGTCCGCGCATTTCTCCGGTGGTGCGCTGCGAATCAGACCGACCCGGTGCTCGACAGGTCCACCGTGCAGGCGTTCATCATTGCGGCGCTCGACGGCGGTTCCGCTCCGGCTACCGCGCTGGCAAAGCAATTCGCGCTCAGGCGATTCAGTGCGTGGCTAGCGGATGAGGACGAGATCGACCGGGACGAGTTGCTCGGCTTGAAGCCGGTGAAGCTCGACGTCAAGGTGACCGACTCCCTCACCGATGACCAACTGAAGGCGCTGATCCGAGCCTGCCAGGGGCGCGAGCTACGGGAACGCCGCGACGAGGCCATCGTCCGGTTCATGGCCGAAACCGGTGCTCGGGCAGGCGAAGTGATCGGGATAACGGTGGACGATGTGGACCTCACCCGAGGGCTGGCAACGGTGCGGCGCGGTAAGGGTGGCCGGGGCCGGGTCGTCCCACTCAGCGCGCAGACATGCCGCGCCATCGACCGCTACCTCCGGGTTCGCCGCGGGCACCGGCTAGCCGATACGCCTGTGTTTTGGTTGGGCGTGGACGGCAAGAGTTTCGGCTACGATGCGCTGCGCAAGACTTTGGCCTATCGCGCAGAGTTGGCCGATATCAAAAACTTTCATCCGCATCTGCTGCGTCACACCGCCGCGACTCGGTGGCTGGCCGCTGGTGGCTCGGAGGGTGGACTCATGGCGGTTGCCGGGTGGAAGCGCCGCGACATGATCGACCGCTACACCGCCGCCACGGCATCGGAACGGGCAGCGGCCGAGGCGCGCGGGCTGGGGCTGGGTGATCTGTGATGACCGACGATATCGAGTTCGTTGCCCCTGGCCCGCTACCGGCCTGCCTGCTCCGTCTGCGGTGTGTTCGCTGTTTCAAGGTGGCGAGCGTCTTCGAGGCCGACCCGTCGCTGTCCGCCGTCGAGCAGATCGTCGCCGGGGGGCATTGGGGACGAACGGGCAGCAAGTGCCACTGCGTCCCGGCACCGGAGCCGCCAGCCGATATCCGCGCGGCGTTGACGAAAGCGCTTCGCCTCGGCACCCCTGTCGAGGTTCCTGGACGCGTCGCACACCGTTAGCTACCCTGGATGATAACGTTCACAAGCCCAAGCGATCGAGCTGCGCGTCGGCAGCAACCTCCGTGGATGATGGGGCGGTCCACGTAGCCCAATGAGGTTGCGCCATGCCCGCGAAATCCGCATCCGAACGCGCCCAAGCCGCAAAGATCGCCGCCCACGAATCCTGGGCTCGCACCGAAGACCGTATTGCCCGGACCGCTCCGGCACGTGATGCCTTCCTGGACCGCTTCGAGCGCCAGGTCGACCCCGAGGGCAAACTGAGCCCCGCCGAACGCGCCCGCCGCGCCGAGAGCAAGCGCAAGGCATACTTCCTGCGTCTGGCGTTGAGGTCCGCGCAGGCTCGTCGCCGCAGGGCAGGGGCCGCCGGAGCAGAGGCGGTGGATGCGGGATGAAGAAAAAAGGAGAAGCCCCCGCCGCCGACCAAAACAACGAGGGCTCAGGAATCCCGAAGGAATGCGGTACCCAGCGTACTCGAGTCTGCACACATCGGGCAACCCGTCGTGGTCGGCGTCGGCGCGGCATGGAATCCGATGCCGCATGGTTCGCCCGTTTCCCCGTCGCGGCTACGCGGACGCGTCCGCTGACCGCTTCGGAAGCCGAGGCGCTGGCCTCCGCGCTGGGGGTGACGCCGATCGGGGTCGTGGAGGTCAGCCGCTCGGGGGCGCGTGTCTTCGTCGGTAGCTTCCGGTTGGGGGTGCCGCGATGAACCGCAGCAGTCGGAGGCAGGTCGCCGAGCTGATCGAATATCTGTTGCCCGATCCGATGAGCGACACCCTGTTCCTCTGCGCGGAGCCGGTGGGCGGCAGCTTCCGGGAGGTCGGCTCGTACGTCGGCTGGGTGGACCAGATAGCGGCCGTCATCGATCAGCTGGGCGACGCCAACGTCTGGTATGCCGCGCAGGAGATGGACGGGGACGGGCGCAGGGAAGCCAACGTGGCCCGGATGCGCGCCGTCTACGCCGATCTGGATTTCAAGGCGGCGGCTCAGGACAGGCTGGAGGCGGTGATCACGGAGTTGGCGGGACTGGTCGGCGCGCGGCCTACGTATGTCGTCGCCAGCGGTCACGGTCTCCAACCGGTGTGGTGCTTCGAGGAACCGTTCGCGGTGGACGACAACGAAGACCGTCGCGAGGCGAAGCATTTGCTGAAGCGCTGGGGTCATCTGGTCGGCCGCGTCGCGGAATCGCATGGCGTGAAGGCAGATTCGGTCTGGGACTTGGCCCGGCTGCTGCGGATGCCGGGTACCACCAATACCAAACCGGACATGGAACCGGTTGCGGCAACGATCGAGTCGCACAGCGGAGAAATGGTGTCGATCGACCGGATTCGCGAGGTCCTGGACGAGAACGACATCCCGGAGCTGTCGGTCGACGAGATCAGCGACGGTATCGCGACCGATGCGGAGGTCGAGGCGTTCATCGCGGAGAACAGGGAGCCGGGCGACGGCGAACGAGCCGAGCAGTTGCGCGACGCCACCCTGCGGATGCTCGATCCGTCGTCGCGGCACCCGAGCATGATGCGGGCGCTGTTCCTGTCGTGCGAGGAGATCGCGGCCGGATTGCAGGCGTCGGCGGTGATCGGGGAGCTACGTCGGTGGTGGGACGAGCACACCGAGCGGCGGGGATACGAGTTCCGTTCGATGCTGGCTACGGCGGTGGCGTCGGCGTCGGGCAAGTCCGAGCAGCAGCTCGCGGAGGTCGAGGTCAACAGTACCCAGAACGTGCCGGTGGTGACGGTGCTGGAAGAAGTCGAGACAACGACGGATACGAACTCGGCGACGGACACGATGCGACTGTGGCGGGCAACCGAACTGGTCGCGTCCGACCCGCCGGGCTGGATCGCACGGAACCGGATACCCAAGGCGTCGGTGACGCTGCTGGTCGGCGACGAGGGTATCGGCAAGTCGCTGTTCTGGGTGTGGCTGGTCACGCTGGTCACGACGGGGCAACCATGTCCCGAATTCGGCATACCGGCGCGCGCCCCCCAGAATGTTCGGCTGATCTTGACCGAGGACGACTGGGTGGCGGTGCGGGATCGGCTGGAGGTAGCCGGAGCGGACCTGGACCGGATACGGGTGCTGTGCGCCGAGCGCGACGGTACCGGTTCACCGACGATGCCAGGACCGGACATGGCATGGGTTTTGGACACGAGCGAGCCGTACGCGCTGCTGGTCGCGGATGCGTGGCTGGACACGGTGCCCGGCAAGCTCAACGTGAAGGACCCGCAACAGGCGCGCAAAGTGCTGCACCCGTGGCGTGAGGCGGCGATTGCGACCGGGGCAACGCAAATGCTCCTGACGCATACCAACCGGATCGTCAGCAACGCGGCGCGCGACCGCTACGGCATCACCGGGGAGCTGCGGAAGAAGGCACGCCTATGCCTGTACGCCCAGACCGACGAGCAAGGGCGACTACTGATCGGACCGGAGAAGGCGAACACCACTGCGACCGTGCCGTCGTCGATATTCCGCGTGGACGTGGTACAGAAGCGCCCCCCGAGTGATGACGACGACGGCACAGTGGCGCGGCTGGTGTACGTCGGCGATTCCGACAAGACGGCAGGCGATCACGTCGTGGAAGCCACCGCGCGGGCTACCGAATCACCTATGGACACGGACTGTCGAGCCTGGCTGCGGGACTACATGGACAAGAACCTGGGAAGTGTCGCCGCGACGGTCGCGGAGAAGGCGATGCACGCCGAGGGATTCACTCAGTACGCGATTCGGACGGCGAAACGGAAACTCGGCATCGTGTCGCGGAAGGACGGAGATCACTGGCTATGGCTGTCCACGCAGTAGGGGGATGTCGAAGATGTATCCATATGTATTTAATCGACATCTTGATATCTTCGCAGGTCAGGGGCAACATCTTCCCTCACCCTTCAACATGTTGATTCGACATCTTCATGTTCACTCTGACCTGCGAAGACGTCAAGATGTCGAGATTTCGACACACGGAGGGCTTCGACACCTTCGACATCTTCCATTCGACATCTCCGCGCTGGGTGCCGCCACCGTCTTCAATCACCAATCAAGATCACCGAAACCGGCAAGACCCTTCCATGAGTGAAACCATCGCGTGTCAAACGGCATTTTTCAAGATCATAGGCGACCTGCGACACCGCTCCGTCAAGGCTGGCGGTTAGGGGTCAAATTACAAAGGTGTATGACGAAAGGAAATCAAGATGAACCTCCGCGAAGCCAAGATCAAGGAAACCCTCGCGGGAATGATCGGTACCGCCGGACCCGATGCCATCGCCGCCGTGCTGCTGCGCGCTGGTGTGGTCGACGTTCGCGAGGAGGAGAACTTGTCCGTGCTGTACATCCGCGATCAGCGCCTCGGCAGCATCGCGACCGCATGGCTGGACAACGACGACGACCTCCGGCTGCCCCACTATCAGCCGCCGCTGGACGTTCCCGACGATCTCTCCGGTGAGTGACGTAGCCCCCTATTCGCAACGCTGAGCGATTTTCTCAGCCCTGGGGGTAGGTCGGTATATCCCCAACCATTCGAAAGGCTCGTGGGGGTGATCGGAATCAAATAATGTCTGCACATGAGATCAGACCATACGGATACCCCGTAGTGGTATAATCGGAAAGCGGGAAGGTTCAAAGAGCCTCGCCAGGCTGACGCCACACGGTCGGGCATCCTTTCCGCCAACAGCTTCGCTCGGCATCCGCGTCGCTTCCGGTGATAACCAGCCCGGAACCGCAGACCGCCGGAGCAACGGCATCCCCGACGCCGGGAGGTAACCAGCCCCGGACAAGGTCGCCGCCGCGAACAAACAGCCCGATCCATAGGGCTTGGTTCAGCGCGCACAGGAGGATGCCATGACCGAAGTACTTCACCGCTACGCCCAGCTCGGCGGAACCACCGGCCGCACCGTGCACGGTATCGCGATGCCCTACGGCGAGGTCGCCGAAGTCCGCGACGGCTACGGTCCCGCCTACCGCGAACGATTCGTTCGAGGATCATTCACTCGGACCATCGCCGAACGTAAACACAAGATCCGTTTGATGGCGATGCATCAGGAGCGCGCGTTTCCGATCGGAATGCCGGAGTCGCTGGCCGAGACCGATGCGGGGCTGGAGGTCGCGTTCAGGGTGACCCCGACCGTGGCGGGTAACGATGCTCTCGCACTGATTCGGGACGGCGTGGTGACCGGCTTCTCCATCGGCTTCGTTCCGATCCGATCCCGTGTCGTGGACGGTGTCACCGAGCGCTTGGAGGTCAGCCTCCGCGAGGTCAGCCTGGTCTCCGAAGGCGCGTACGCCGGGGCGCAGGTCGCGGGCATCCGCTCAGCGCCGCCGATTCGCATCACCACAAACGAACACGCCCAGCGCGTCTACGAATTCTTGAAGATGCTTTGACACATAGGACACATCATGAACAAGAAACTATCCATTGCGGAAGCTCGCGCCGAGTTGACGAGCTTGAAATCCGAAGCGTCGGAGATCATGACCCGAGCCGGCGGTGCCGACCTCATCGACGACGACGCCACCCGATTCGATGAGATCGCCGCTCGCGCCACCGAACTGTCCGAGTACATCGAACAGACCGCCGCTCGGCTGGAGCAGCAACGGCAGTCGATGATCGACCGGTATCAGCGTGGTGACTACGTCTCCGGCGACGGTGCCCGCCAGGACCACCTGCGGCGCAGGCCCGAGCCCAAGCGCGAACTCGCGGGCGCGAAAATCCTCACGCGCGAGCAGAAGCTCACCGACTGGGGCCGCGACAACGGGCACACCGACGAATTCGCCGGGGAAAAGCCCAATTTCGACCGCTGGATTCGTGGCATCTCCACCGGCGACTGGCACGACGCACCACTGGAGCGCGCGTTGGCCGAAGGAACCCAGTCAGCGGGCGGCTACGTCGTTCCCAGCCCCATCGCCGGAGCGGTGTTGGACATGGCGAGAAATGCCACCCGCGTGGTGCAGGCCGGTGCTCTCACCGTGCCGATGACCTCGCAGACCCTGCGCATTCCGCGACTGGAGAACGAGGCCGCGCCGTCGTGGCGGAACGAAAACGCCGCCGTGCCTGAGGCAGACCTTGTATTCGGCGCGGTCACCCTCCAGGCCCGCAGCCTGACCCGTATGGTCAAGATCAGCCGCGAACTCCTCGAAGACAGCGACCCCAGCGTCAGCGATGTCATCGCGCGGTCCTTCGGCGCTCAGCTCGCGTTGGAACTGGACCGGGTCGCCTTGCGCGGCAGTGGTTCTGCACCGGAGCCGAGGGGCCTACTCAACACAAGTGGAATCACAGTCACCAACCACGGGGCCAACGGAGCAGCATTGAACACGTGGGATTGGTTCATCGATGCCATGGGTGTGGTGCGCGGCAACAACTACGAGCCCACCGCGATCATCACCGCACCGCGAGCGCTGACATCGCTGGGCAAGCTGAAGGACTCGCAGGGTGCCTACCTCGCGCCGCCCGCCGGTCTGCCGCCGATCCTGCCGACGAAGCAGGTACCGACGAACTTGACGGTCGGAACCAGCAACGACACCTCGGAAATCTACGTCGGACAATGGAACATGCTGGCGATCGGTATCCGCACTTCCTTTGCGTTGGAGGTACTTCGGGAACGCTTCGCGGACAATCTCCAAGTGGCCTTCCTGGCGCATATGCGAGCCGATGTCGCCGTTCTCCAGCCCGCGGCCTTCACCATCGATGTGGGGGTGAGGCCATGAGATTCGAAGACGTAGTACGGATGTGGCAGGAGAACGCCGCCGATGCAGAGCGCGAATTCTACGAAGAGCTGGACGCCGAGAAACGGGAAGGCATCGACGTGGACCTGTGGCGGGCGCTACCGGATTCGGGACCCGAGGGGTGAGGCAGATGCTGCTCATCGAAGATCGAGCGCTGACCTGGACGCCGGACGCCGATACGCCGGAATGGTTGCGCGGCAACGTTTTCTGGTGGACGAAGATCACCGCAATGCCCACCAAGGCACTACGTCTCGAGGTCAGCGCTGATTCGCGTCGGTGACAATGCTTCCCCGGATGTTTCCGCCATTTCGTCCGGGGAGTCGACCGATGTGCGTTTCCTTGAAATCCCTTCTTCTCGGCACATTCGGTCACGGAGCGGGCTACTCCAAGCAAAGGGCGGGTTCTCCTACCTGCCGGGGTAGCCCGCTTCACCTGGGGATGCACAAGAAGGTGGTGCTAGAGAGTATGGACAAGATCAACCCACAACGCGGCAGAACGATCAGGCATCTGCCATTACACCGATTGCTACATCTCCGCGAACAAGCAGCACGCGCTGGCAACACCGCCGCTGTCGAGTTGTTGGATCGGGTGATGGCCGACCGCAGGCCGATGCCTGCCACCGCCTGTACGTTAGGACACCACGAACCACCGCGACACCGCGACACCGCGTTTGGGTAGACCAGTGCCGATGCCCACGTGGTTGTCCAATGCGACAGACATGATCATTCCTTCGGTGGTGGTGTTATCGAAATTGATAACGTCTGAGTGGATCGCCCCACCGACCGACGACGTTGGAGCGTCATCGCGGCTCAACCTGCTGCGACGCAATGTCGCGCCCACGCCAACGGGATGCCGGACGCCCGAAGCCGGTGCGATGGGGAGGGGGGTGGCTTCGCCCGGGATGGGACGATCATCGGCGCGCGGACCGCATAGTCGCCCCATCTCTCTCTGGTGGGGATTTCTACTGCGCGCCGATATTCGCGGCCAGAACCTCGGCAACAAACCGCTCCAGGATGGGTAGCAGTCGCTTCGATTCAGCCACCGTAGGCCGAGGCAGGTTGCCATGAACGAGGTCCGAGCGGCGGGTATAGCATGCCGAGAAGAATGCCCCCGGAGACTTGCCATCGTAGCTGCGGTCGACCCCGAGCGCTTCCACGAGCCGCTTTGCTGAAGCTGCGATGGATTCACGCCTACCCAGACCGAGGTAGTTCAGCATGGCATCTCGGGTCCGGCTGTCCAGGTCGGCGGCCTTGGTTTCGGACATGAGCTGTTCAAGCCATCGGATAAACTCGACAGAACGTTCGCCCTGCTCCAGTACGGCCTCGATGGCAGTGACCAGCAGGATGAACCGAGTCTCGGGATTGGTGTCGAAGTAGGCAAGGTGCAGCAGCCGGAATGCCAGCTCCTGGGCCTCGGTGAGCGAAGGCCGCAAACTGCGCACCTCGTCAACCGACTGAATCAGATCATTCGGCTTGCGCTGCACCTCTGCCACCGCGGAGAACGTACCGAATGTCGCTGGCGGTTCGGACGGAAAGACAAGCAACCCCGGCCGTCCCCGGAGCGCCTGCACGCCAAGCTCTGCTGCTTTGTCGGCAAGGAACGCCATCGGCTCGGCTCTCGGGTTGTCATCCGGTCCAAGATCGATGCCCAGACGTTGCTGTGCGAAGGCAATCAAAAGATATGTGCGCCAGTTCTTCCCAGCCTCGATCGCCGCCTCTTCCGAAGGAAAGGGGCCACCCTCAACTAGGAGGTCCGAGGTGTCCGCGAACTTCGTCTCAGCAGGTAGCGGGCGGATCTCTATCTTCGCGGGCTCATCGGCTAGCACCACGACCTGTTCGCCTTGGACATCGAGCCGGTAACCATCTGCGAGCTTGATGGTGTTTCTGAAGTTGTAGTTCGGCACGCGGTTGATGCTCTCACGCGGCACCGACGAACCGTAGAGCGTCTCGTGGCGCTACGTAGCGTCGATGATCTCCGTGATGGCGGTTGCGTTGGTGTAGTCCTGACCGCGTATTCGGGCGATGCTTATCGCCATGACATCGCGCATGTTCTCCACGGCTTCGATGTGCTCCAAGATCACGGCGTCTACCGAGTTCTCGCCGCTGGTCGCCTGGCTGAAGAATTTCTTCCGCAACTGCTCGGCCATGTCGAAGTCACCGAAACCCGTGACGTTCTTGGCCTGGTCGACAAGCTGAAGCATGCCACGGAGGTCGTTGATGCGGTTGACGCACGCTTTCAAGCATTCCTGGGCCGCCATCTCGTCATCGAGATACAGTTCCCCCGCCCGCGCCTCTCCCGCCAGACGAGCCCAATGCCCGCCGACAGCATCGGTCACTTGGTTGTCCCCCTTCCTACTTCGGCATCACCGGTACAAGAACCTGAGCAGCCTGATTGAGAGCCGTGCACGGGTCGTCAGGGCCGTCTTTGCCCGGCCACCCAAGCAGCGCGATCTGGAAGATTCCTTGACTGGCCGGAATGATCAGATCGCACTTGAGGTTCTTGGTGGTGCCGTTGACGCGGAACTGCTCACCACTGCGGCCCGCAATCGTGACCGGCCGGAAGTCGACATTTTCCGGCTTGCTCTTAAAGTAGTCGACCCCCTTGGCCGACGAGTACACCGTGAGCCCGTACTGCGTGCCCTTCCAGGCGCAGATCTCCCACCCGGATTGATGCACACCGCCAATGCCGCTCTCTTTGCTGGCGGGGTCCAACTCAAGGGTGCGCACGGTCGCGTCCGGGATCTCCGAGCACGGGTTCCACAAGACCACTGGCCCTGTACTGGTCGTCGGCGTGCCGCTGGTTTCGTCCGTGCACCCCGCCAACCCCGGCCCGGCGATCAACAGCGCCGCTATAACCAGCCCGATCCGCCGCATGTTCGATCCCCTCCTGTGCGCCGCTCGGCCGTCCCAGCGACTATAGCGGACTGTGCGGAATCGACACGGTGACAACCCGATCCGCCGGGTTGTTGGCCCAACGATGACGCTCGGCAGGTCGACCCCGAGATGAGTGCGGACGGTCCGGTGAACAGTTAGCCGCTACTCTCCAAGTGCAGGGCCTATGCATCGCGCTCGGTAGCGTGGCTGTTGCAACAGCCGTCCACCCGCGCGGGGCGGTGATCTCAGTCCGGGATAGATCACGGCACAACGGTCGAGTCTCATCAGCGTTTTTGCAGGTCACGCACAACGTTCAAGCGCCGCTACTGATCAACTACCTGGACCGGCGCTGTCGGAAGGTCGCCGGGCTCGAGTAAGGCGGTTCGGAGACCTTCATCGCCCGAGCGCGATGGAGCCCATATCGGTGACGGTGCAGGCGTCCTGCACCGGCACTCCCGCGAACCGGTCGCGCAGCCAAGCGATCACGCGGTTCTCGGCGAGTGTGTTGAGGGTCAGGTGTTCGCTCGCATGGTCGCGGATGTAGGTGACTCGCGCGGCGGGATCGCGGCAGTAGCTGGAGGCGAGCGCGTCGGCGGGGCCGATGGGGACGAGCCAGTCGGCGGTCGCGTGGTAGAGGAAGACCGGGGTATCGGGGACCGACTTGCCCATCCTGGTCCGGTCGAAGACCGCGCGCAGCACCGGTGTGCGCAGTATGCCGCCTTGCACCAGGCTGTCTATGTCGAGGAATGGTTCCAGCGCGGCTTGGTGCAGCACGCAACCGCGGTCCTTCGCGGTCAGTAGCTGCCGTCCGCGTGGTGTGGCGTTCGCCCACAGGTAGGCGTCCAGTTCCGGTTCCTCGCGCGCGAGACCGATGATGGCGGCCGCGACCAGACCGGCGCCGGGCCCCTTGTTCGCCTCGCGGGACAGGACTTCGAGATCGACATCGGTGCCGCCGGAGACGACGCCGACGAGATTCACCTCCGGCGCGTAGGCGCTGCGCAGTTCCGCGCCGTGCAGCGTGGGGATCGACCCTCCCGAGTATCCCCACATCGCCACCTCGGTGGCCGCTCCCGGCAGGTGCAGCGGACCGAAACGCTCCGCGGCACGGATGCCGTCCAAAGCGATCCGCGCGGCCAGCGGGCCGTGGGCGAATGCCGAATTCGGGCCTTGATGGTCCGGCACCACGACCGTCCATCCCTGCGCCAGCAACGCCGGGGCGCTGCGCAACGGGTCGATCTGCCCGTCCATCAGACCGGCCTGCGCCGACCGGCGCACCGTGTAGGACGGCGCGCAGAACAGTCCGGTGGAATCCTCGGCGGCGTGCAGGGACACCAATTTGCCGTTCCCCGTGGAGGGTTTCAGCAATGTCGCGACGGCGGCGATGGGCTGGTCGGCGCTGTTGCCGGACCGATAGGAGACCTGCCAGGCCTCGGCGTCCAGCGCCCCGTCGAGCTGATTGGCGATGGTGACCGGCCGCGCGGCGAGGATCTCGCCGGGCCGCTTCGACGCGACCAGCTCGGCGGAAGGCCGATAGAAAGGGTCCTGCTCGGGCGGCGCCACCGCCGGGATTTCCGGCTCCGCCGCCGACAGTGGCGCCGGCAGCGCCAGCAGCATCGAAAAGGCCGTACCGGCAAGCACACACCACCGGGCGAACACCACCGACGACCTCCCCTGGAATCGACCGCAGATGCCATGCGTTTCGCGCCGATCGACCGCCCCGGCAGTGGCATCGTAGCGAAAGTCCACCTGCGCGAACGGCACAACGGAAGATCGGCCGAACTCAGTTCGGTGCGGCGATCTTGATGATGGTGGCCTTACCGTCGGTGGTGGCCACGGTGACGAATTGGCGATAGGTGCGATTGGCGGAGTCGGGGCGCAGCTCCGTGATGACCACGTCGTAGCGTCCGTCGAGCATGGGGGTGATCATGACGCAGTGCTGCGTTCCCGTGGGCACGGAGGCGATGCCCGCGTCGATCACGGCCACCGGCGGCACCGCGGCGTCCGGCACCGTCAGCGATCGCGCGACCGCTCCCGAGCGAGTCACGTAGTAGGCGTGCTGAAACGCCAGGATCACCTCCGGCCCCGACGCGGTCGAGCCGGTACCGTTGCCGCGCACCAACTGTCCGCCTCGGGTCGGCTCGCAGCCTGGGCCACCGCCGAGCACCGGGTCCGCCACCGTGGCCGATTGGCGTGGCGCGGAGGCCGCGTCCGTGTACACCAGGACCAGCGCGGCGGCGGCGAGCGATGCGGCCAGCCCGACGCCGCCGACCAGCCAAGCGCGGCGTGGGCCGCGACGAGCACGGCGCCGAGCGCGGGACGCCCGATGCCGGTCGCTGCGGGGCGGCGGCTCCTGTCCGGAGATCATTCCCGGCCACGCGGGCACGCGTCCGGTCCGGACCTGGCCTCGGCGGGCGCGTCGGCCGCCGGGCTCGGACGTGTTCGACGACATGATCTCGCCGCACCCCCTTTTACCGGTGCCTACTCGGCCACCGTGGGTTCCCTCTCAATGCCGTTGCGCAATAACAACATTGCATATCTCTTCGGATTCTGTCGGTCGAATGCTCAACAGAAAGGCCCGAATTGCGGCGCGGCGGTCCCCGGAACGCGCGATGCCGGCTGATCAGGACCGGGCGGTCGGTGCGGTTCCGGACCGCGGGCACACCTCGGCCGCAACGGAATCGCCGCGCCCGTAGCATCCCGCACATGAGCCAGCCGCCGCAGCCGTACCCGCAATATCCCGCGCACCAGCAGCCACCCCAGCCGTATCCCCCGCCCCCGCCACCCGGACCGCAGTTCCCGATCCTGGTCTCCACCATGAACGACGTGCCCGGCCAGGAGATCGTCCGGGTGTTCGGCGAGGTCGCCGGACTCACCGTGCGCAGCCGCAGCTTCGGGTCGAACTTCAGCGCCGGTTTCCGTTCGCTGGGCGGCGGGGAGATTCCCGAGTACACCCAGTTGCTCTACCAGTCCCGGCACGAGGCGATCATGCGGATGTGCCAGCACGCGATGTCGTTCGGAGCGAACGCGGTCATCGCCATGCGCTTCGACTGCAACGAGATCGCGGGCACCATGAGCGAGGTGGCGGCCTACGGCACCGCGGTACTGCTTCAGCCCGCGACGTGACTCGGGCTATCCCCAGGTGAGCGGATCCAGATGGAGGAAGAACCGCTGCCGCTCGCCATCCAGATCGATGCCGTAGCGGTCGGCGAAGGCGCGGTCGGCGTTTCCGGCGCGCCGCTCGTCCTGCCATGACTCCCGAGCATTGGCCAGCAGCAGAGCGATATCGGCGTAGGGATCGGCGATGCCGAGGCGGCCGAGATCGACGAATCCGGCGACCGTGTGCGTTTCCGGATCGAGGATGATGTTCGGCAGGCACAGATCGCCGTGGCAGACCACCGCTTCGGCGGACTCCTGCGTCATCCTGGGCTCCAACCGGGTGGCCAGCCTGGTGAGCAGGACGGTGGGCGGAGTGTCCTGCTGCTCCTCGGGAAGGAACTCGGTGTGCACAGCACCCCGGACCACCACGTCCTGGGCGATCGCGAACATCCGCGCCAGGCCACGGTCGAACGGGCACTCCGCGGTGGGTAGATCGTGCAGGCGCCGCACCGTGTCCGCGATGGAATCCCATGCGAGCGCGAGATCTTGCGCGGAAACGGCGTTCGCGGGCACACCGGGCACGGCGCTGGTGACCAAGCAGGCGCCGTCGCCATCGGGCCGCCAGTCCAGTACCCGAGGGGCGGGCATACCGTGCCCGTCGAGCCAGGTGATCTTGTCCCGCTCCAGCGCGAGGGCGGCGACCTCGCCGGGCGCGACGCACTTGGCGTAGCGGGACCCGTCGGCGGACCGGAATACCCGGGCGCCGGACTCCCCGCCGCCGACCGGCTCCCATCGGCAATCGGACGGCAGGGCTGCGCGGAAGCGAACAAGCGGCTCGGACACGCCATCGACGGTAGCAACGCGACTCGCGAGTGGCCCACCGCGCAGACCTCTGGCAACCCGGATGTATAGTTGCTCAAAGCAACTAGTTGTGGTTGCTAATCAAATCTGCTGGTGGGGAACATCGAGGTGGTGTCATGTCCGCAACCGCTCGCGAGCGCCGGGTCACGGCGGCCGAACTCGCGGCCGCCGACGAACTCGGTCAGCGACTGGTCCGGTTCATGCGCGCGGTCAACCGGGCGAAGTGGCTGCCCGCTCGGCCCGGTCCGGACGGCCTGGAACGACTCGCCTACTCCGTGCTCTTCTGCCTGGTGCACGAGGGACCACAGCGTGCGGGCAGGCTCGCCGAATTGCTGCACACCGAGGCATCGACCATCAGCAGACAGAGCAGATCACTCGTGACGCACGGCCTGGTGGAGCGCCGGGCCGACCCGGTCGACGGCCGCGCGTGCGTGCTGGCGGCCACCGCGGAAGGCGTTCGCGTCTTCGAGGAGAACCGCGCGCTGCGCAACCGGTGGCTGGCCGACATCCTGGCCGACTGGCCCGCGACCGACCGCGACACCTTGACCGCACTGCTCGACCGGCTCACCGCAGGAATAGAGACCACCACTCCCCGACACCACGCCGATCCGAAATAGGGCTCATTCATGACGAATTCCACCACCCGGGCTCCGCGGAACCCGGACGCAGGCGCGGACACGTCACTGTCGCACCGGCAGATCCTGACCATCCTGTCCGGGCTGTTGCTCGGCATGTTCCTGGCCGCGCTCGACCAGAACATCGTCAGCGTCGCGATCGTCAAGATCGCCAACGACCTGCACGGTTTCGACGAGCAGGCGTGGGCGACCACCGCTTACCTGATCACCGCGACGATCACCACGCCGCTGTACGGCAAACTGGCCGACATCTACGGCCGTAAACCGTTCTATCTCACGGCGATCGGACTGTTCGTCATCGGCTCGGTGGCGTGCACCTTCGCCGACTCGATGTACCAGCTCGCCGCGTTCCGCGCGTTCCAGGGCCTGGGCGCGGGCGGACTGATGTCGCTGGCGTTCACCATCATCGGCGATATCGTCCCGGTGCGGGAACGGGTGCGCTATCAGGGCTATTTCATGATGGTCTTCGGCACCGCGACGGTGCTCGGCCCGGTGCTCGGCGGCTTCTTCTCCGACTACGAAGAACTCGGCGGCATCGAAGGCTGGCGGTGGGTGTTCCTGGTGAACGTCCCGGTCGGCCTGCTGGCCCTGCTCGTGGTGGCCAAGGTGCTCAACGTGCCGCACCAGCGCCAGCACCACCGGATCGACTGGTTCGGCGCGCTGACGCTGACGATCGGCGTGGTACCGCTGCTTATCGTCGCCGAACAGGGGCGCCACTGGGGATGGTCGTCGGAGAAGTCGCTGCTCTGCTACGGCATCGGGGCGGCGGGGCTGGCGCTGTTCGTCCTGGTGGAATTCCTGATGAAGGACTCGGCGCTGATCCCCTTGCGGCTGTTCCGGAGCTCGACCTTCAGCGTCACCATCGCCGGTGGATTCATCGTCGGTGTGGCGATGTTCGGCGCGATCACCATGGTTCCGCAGTACTTCCAGGTCGTGCGCGGCTACTCGCCGACGAAGGCGGGCCTGCTCATGCTGCCGCTGGTGCTCGGCATCACCGTCGGCTCGCAGGCGGCGGGGCGGATCACCAAGCAGACGGGGCGCTACAAGATCCTGCCGGTGGCGGGCACGTTCATCGTCGCGGTCGGAGCGGCCCTGTACGCGCAGGTGCACTACGACAGCCCGCTGTGGCAGCCGCTGGCGATCGGCGCGGTGATCGGGCTCGGGCTCGGCTGTTGCATGCAGACGCTGATCATCGCGGCGCAGAACGCCGGACCGCGCTCGGACATGGGTGTCTCCACCGCCTCGGCCACGTTCTTCCGGCAGATGGGCGGCACGCTCGGCGTGGCGGTGTTCCTGACCATCCTGTTCAACCTGCTGCCGAACCGGATCATCGACGCGTTCGGCGGCGCGCTGCCGCCCGGGTTCGGCGCCGACCAGCTCAGCGGCATGCAGTCCAACACCAGCGGCATCGCGGCGCTGCCCGACGCGCTGAAGGTGCCGATCCTCACCGGCTTCACCGACTCCATGCACGGCGTGTTCTACACGGCGGCCGGGGTCGCGCTGCTGGCCTGCGTGGTGCTGATGTTCATGAAGGAGATTCCGCTGCAGGACGCTCCGGCGCCCGTCACGCAGACGCCGATCGAGGAGCCGGAAGCCGCCGAGTCGAACTGGGACGCGGATCAGGTCTGGGAAGGCGCCGCGCAGGCGCTGTCGGAGCCGGAACCGGTGCTCGCCGCGGCCGCGGGCGGCTACGGCGCTGGCGATCCCGCGAGCAACGGCGCACACCGGCGCGAACCTCGGGCGAGCTTCGACGGCTCTGAGCACGAAGGGCGTTCGCTCAGCGGCTATGTCCATCGCGAGGACGGCCGTCCGGTGCCCGCGGCCGCGCTCACGCTGATCGACCAGCACGGGCGGCAGGCCGCGCGCACGGGCGGCGGCGCCGACGGCAGTTACCTCCTCGGCGCGCCCGGCGCGGGCGGCTACGTGCTGATCGTCTCGGCCGCCGGGCATCAGCCCGCCGCGGTGAACGTCACCGTCGCCGACCGTCCGCAGCAACTCGACATCACCCTGCTCGGCTCCGGCGAGTTGTCCGGTGTGGTCCGGTCCGGCGGGCAAGGCGAGCCGCTGCCCGGCGCGACCATCACGCTGACCGACCTCGACGGCGAGGTGGTCGGCTCGGCCACCGCGGCGGCCGACGGCGCTTACCTGTGCCACGGCGTGGTGCCCGGCACGTACACCCTGGTCGCGGTCGCCGAGCACATGCGTCCCAGCGCGGCCGCGCTGACCGTGCCGGACAGCGGGCTGCTGCACCACGACATCGAACTCACGCCGATGGCGGTGCTGGCCGGGTCGGCGTGGTCGGACGGCGGCCGGGCGGTCCCGGACGTGCAGATCAGCGTGCTCGACGCCGCGGGCGTGCCGACCGCGACGACGCGCACCGACGAGAACGGGCGTTATGTCGTCACGGATCTCGCCGAAGGCGACTACACGATCGTCGCGCGCGGCTATCCGCCGGTGACAAGCCAGGTCACGGTGAGCGGCGGCGAAGTCGCGCACGATGTGCGGCTCGGCTACAGCAGCATCGAGGAAGAGGCGACCGGAAACGTCCCGCCCGCCCGCTGACGATCCGGCGGAGCGCCCGGAAGGGGCGGTGGCGATGCGGCCACCGCCCCTTGTCGTTTCCGCTCGCGCTGATCGAGGGGCGTCGCAGCTCGCACTCGCTCCGCGATCCCGAGCCGAGCGGCGCTGAGGATCTCGCTGTCGGCGACCTCGTTCGGTAGCACCGGTACACCGCCGAGGAGACGGGCGCGATGCCCTCCACCCCTGAGCTGGAGTCGATGTCCGTTTCGCTCCTGCGCGGACCCGATGCGTCGGCCGCTGTGCGGATTTCCGCGCGGCTCAGCAGGGGTTCACTCCTGCGCCCGATGCCGTTTGTGATCGCCGAACGGTTCGTCGCGTTCCCGGACCGCCTCGCGGAAACCGGTTGTGGCGGCTCGCGTCTGGAAGGCGTATCCCTCACTGGTATGCCGCGAGATGCCGTCGAACACGGTGCTGATCATGCCGGAGTTGGCCACCCCCTGTGCGTACAGCGCCGAGTTGAGCGCCAGTTTGGCCATCATCAGCTGGTTGACCGGCATGCGCGCGATCCGGGCGACGAATTCCTCGGTGCGCGCGTCGAGTTCGGCGGCGGGCCAGGATTCGATGGCCAGGCCCCATTCCACCGCCTGCTTCCCGGTGAGGCAGTCGCCGGTGAACAGCAGGCGCTTGGCGCGCTGGTCACCGAGGCGATGCGCCCACATGCCCGCCGCCGGGACACCCCAGACCCGGGTGGGCGGGTAGCCGATCTTCGTGTCGTCGGCGCAGATGATCTGGTCGGCGAACAGCGCGATGTCACTGCCGCCCGCGACGGCGAAGCCGTGTAGCTTGGCCACGGTCGGCTTGTTCGCCTGCATCAGGCTGGCGAAACCGCGGTTGAACCGGCTCATCATCGCGTAGTCGATCATCGGATCCCAGGTCCGCGCCGGATCGTGATTGCGGCCCTGCACCACCGGATCGACGACCGTTCCCGCCACCTCATCGGGCCCGCCCGCCACCGCGAAACTCTGCTCGGCGAACATGCTCAGGTCGTAGCCCCCGCAGAATCCCTTGCCGCGCCCGGATACCAGGATCACGTGCACTCGCGGGTCCAGATCCGCGCGTTCGACCGCGTGCGCCAGATCGTGCGGCGTATCGGGCGTGATCGCGTTGCCTTTCTCCGGCCGGTCGAAGGTGATGCGGGCGATGCGGCCGTCCCGCTCGTAGGTCAGCGTCCGGTACTCGCGGGCGTCGTCCGGGTCGGGGCGTCCGGCCCAGGGGGTATCCGGTGTCTCGGTCCAATTGCGATACCACGCGCCCGCCCCGCTGTCGGCCTGGCTGTCACTGTCGGTCATCGCTTTCCCTTCGACGCTGGTGCGAACCGGTCTCCGCAGTCTGGCGCACCCACCATTTGACAGTCAACATTGACTGTGAAAATGTCGCGGCGACGGGAGGAGCTGGCATGGCCGGACGACGCGAGGAACAGAAGCGGGCGACCCGCGTTCGCATCCTCGACGCCGCCGCCGACCTGCTGGCCGAGCAGGGCTACCGGGCGCTGTCCACGTTGTCCGTGCAGCGGGCCGCGAGCGTGAGCCGAGGGGCGCTGCTGCATCACTTCCCGACGCTCGGCGCGTTGATCGGCGCACTGGTCGGACATCTGGTCGCACGCAACGAGGCGGCGGTGCGAGAGGTCGCGGCCGGGCTCGGTACGGGGACCGATCCCCTACGCCGCGCCTTGACCGCCCTGTACGAGTCGATGGCGCGCCCGGCGGCGCAAGCCGAGTTCGAACTGTGGGCGGCCGCGCGGACCGATCCGGCGCTTGCCGAGGCGTTGCGCGCGGCCGAACGAAAAGCCGGGCGCGACTTGCGGCGCGTGGTGGACGCACTGTTCGGTCCGGACATGGTCGCCCATCCGCGCTACCCGGCCGTCCGCGACCTCACCATCGCGATATTGCGCGGCACCGCGATGTCCCGGCCGCTGCGCACCTCCGAGCGCGCCGCCGCGGCAACCATCGATCGATGGGCGGAGGCCATGACAGTTCTTCTCGCACAGGGCCATTAGCAATCGGCGAGCGCCAATGGCTCCCAATTGAGTGTGATACGCGTCACTTCAGACTCCGATTGTGCACTCTCCCACACTGTCGCTATCCTGGCTGCACTTTGAGACCACCGAGTCTCAATGCAGCCTTCGACGGGGCCGGGTCCGACCACCGCACGGCGCCCGCGGAGGCCGATTCCTGCCGGGGAGCGCCTGCGGCGCCTGTACTACCAGGAGCAAACGCCATGCGATCGAAGTTGATCTCGGCGGCCATCGGTTTCGCGGTGATGGCGCTGTCGTGTGCGGGACCGGGCAGCGGGCCCGCCGTCGCCGCACCGGATTGCCCGAGTCTGTACGTGGTGGCGATCCCGGGAACATGGGAGACCACCGCGGACGGTGAGCGCCCCGGGCCCGGGATGCTGGCCGGAGTCACCCGCGGCCTGCCGTCCTCGGCGTGGGTGGACTATGTGAGTTACGCAGCGACCGCCTTCCCTTGGGAGAGCGAGGTATACGGCGCCTCCAAACGGGAGGCCGTCGACAACGCGCGCGGCATGATCGCGGCGATGGGCCGGGAGTGCGGCGCGACCAGGATCGCGCTGCTGGGCTACAGCCAGGGCGCGGACGCCGCCGGCGATCTCGCCGCCGAGATCGGCACCGGGCTCGGCGTCGTGCCGCCGCATCGGATCGCCGCGGTGGGGCTCATCTCCGATCCCCGCCGCTCCCCCACCGACGCGCTGGTCGGTCCACCGGTCGGCGGCGCGGGCGCGGGCGGTCCGCGCATCGGCGGGTTCGGTCTCCTCACCCCGCAGACCCGCACCATCTGCGCGATCGGCGATCTGTACTGCACCACGGCGTCGGACGATTTCGTGACCCGCTTCGCGGGCTTCCTGGCCCAGACCTCCCACCCCGACCCGGCCTACCTGTGGCGCTACCAGATGGAGATGGGCGCCATCGTCGGCGACCTGATGTCCAACGGCGGAATCCCCCTTTTGCAGAGCCAGCTCTCGGAGTCGGCCAACCAGGAACGGGCTCGGCTGCTGGACGAGTTCTACCGCTCCGAAGCGCACACCGCCTACGGCAGCTACCCCGTGGGAGGCGGAGCGACCGCGCTGTCGTGGATGCACGACTGGCTGGCGTCGCTGGCCTGAGTCAGGGAGCGAGCCGCCGCGCGACCTCGCCCAGACTGTCCGCGACAGCGCCCTGCTGCGCGTCGGTGAGCACGTCGACGAGGACGCGGCGGACGGTCGCGACATGGCCCGGCGCGACCTGGGCCAGCCTTTCCCGCCCCGCGGCGGTGAGTACGGCGATGACCCCGCGCACGTCGGTCGGACAGGCCTCGCGTACCAGCAACCCGGCCTTCTCCAACTGCGTCACCTGATAGGTCAGACCGCTTTTGGAGGTGTAGAGCGCCTCGGCGAGTTCGGTCATCCGCAGGCGGCCCCCCGGCGCGTCCGCGAGCCGCACGAGCACCTCGTACTGGGTGTGCGACAGCCCTTCCCGCTTGAGCTGCCGTTCCACCTCGCGACCCACCAGCGCGCCGGCCGCCAGGAAGTTCTGCCACACCGCCATCTCGCGGACGTTCAGCCACGTGGTCTCCACGGCTCCACCCTAACCCTATTGTTCAAATTTGAACAACCAGCTACAGTCGAGTTCGAATTTGAACTACCGGGGCGACCGAGCCGGGAGGAGCACTATGACCGTGGCCGCCGAAAGAATGCCGGTGCTGTATCTCTCGCATGGCGCTCCGCCGCTGGCCGACCACGAGAGGTGGCCCGCCGAACTGGCGGCGTGGTCGCGCGCGTTGCCCCGGCCCCGCGCCGTCCTGATCGTCTCCGCGCACTGGGAGGCCGCGCCGATCGCGCTCGGCGCCACCCGGACGGTGCCGCTGGTCTACGACTTCTGGGGCTTTCCGGAGCGGTACTACCAGGTGCGTTATGCCGCGCCGGGCGCGCCCGAACTGGCCGGCAAGGTGCGAAACCTGTTGCGCGGACCGAGCGCCGCGGTGGCGGACGTGCCGGATCGCGGGCTCGATCACGGCGCCTACGTGCCGTTGAAGGAGATGTATCCGGACGCCGACATCCCGGTGTTGCAGCTGTCCATGCCGACGCTGGACCCGCAGGTCCTGTTGGGCATCGGCCGGAAGCTGGCGCCGCTGCGCGACGAAGGCGTACTGATCGTCGGCAGCGGATTCTTCACGCACAATTTGCGCGAGCTGACCGCCGACGACGAGCACGTGCCGTCCTTCACGGCCGAATTCGACGCGTGGGGCCGCGAGACGCTGGCCGCCCGCGACCTGGACGCACTGCTCGACTTCGAGCGCACCGCGCCCGCGGCTCGCCTGGCCCATCCGCGCGCCGACCACTTCGCGCCGCTGTTCGTCGCACTCGGCGCGGGCGAGGAGGATCTCGGCACGCTGCGCACCGCCATCGACGGTTACTGGTTCGGCATGGCACGCCGATCCATTCAGCTCGGCTGAGCGCCGGTGCCGCCCGCCGCACCATCCGGCCTCCGCCGATGCCCGAGGTGATCGCGGTCCGGCCCAGCTGGGCCGCGACGGACTCGGGCGGCGGGAGCCTCCGGAGTCGCGGTCGCCCGTCGGCACCTCGCCTGCCCAGGACCTGCCGCCGGAGGGCATCGGCTGGATCGCGCCGGGGCCGACCGTCCGCGAGGCGGCGACACCGAGGTGCGAGCCCTGAACGGCCGACCGCGTCATCGGATGCGCAGCGCCGTCAGCCGCCAGCCCGCCGAGCGGGTCCGCGCGATGCGCGCGGCCAAGGCGAAATGACGCCCGCCCCGGCCGTAGGTGGCGAAAACCTCGGCGGTCTTGGCGTCTACCAGCACCACGTTCACCCGCATCGGCACCGCGACGCCGAGGTCGCGGCCGGGCACGAGACCGGCGCCGATCAACGTGCGCACCGCGGCGACGACCGTGGCGTCGGCGACGACGGCCAGTTGCGGCACGGGCCTCCTGCGGTCGAGCACCTCGAGGACGACTCGCACCGCCGACTCAGCGAATCGGCGTGCCGCCGACCGTGACTCGTCCTCGGCCTGCGCCGTGGAGGCATGGCTTCGTCGCACCGCCCTGCGTATCCCGGCACTGGACCGACCGGAGGTCGCGTGCGGCCGCGGCCGGCACGGTAGCGCCCGAGCGGGTGCCGGATCGCATGCCACCGGCTCCGCCTCGGCGCGGCGGCGACTGTCCAAGGGCGGCTCCGGATTCGGAGCAGGCGCCAACCAATCCTGATAATCAGCCATGCACATCCCTTCGAGAACCCGGTGGTCGAAACCCTGTGGGGACCGATTCTGCGGGCCAGCCACCGGAAGTCGCGCGTAGTCGGCTACCCGAATCCGTCCCGGCACGCCACCACCGGAAACCGGCGGCCACGAAGACCGACCTATGTTGGAGCCGGCGAACCCCGACCCGGAACCGGAGACCTTGATGACCGACGAGCGAGGAGCGGACGTGACCGTGCCCGGAAATTCCGCGACCCCGCGTCGCCTGGTCCGCATCGGCCTGCTCGCGCTCGCCGGAGCGCTCGCCGCGTATCTCGCGCTCGCGCAACTGATCGCGATCCTGCCGGTTTCCTGGGTGATGCCGTTGCTCGGCAACGCGGTCGTGCAGTCGGCCGTGCTCTTGCTCGGCGCCGTCCGCGACGCGCTCGGCTCGTGGAACATGGTGCTGGCGGTGGTCGCGACCGCGGTCGCGCTGACGGTGTTTCGCGGGGGTGAGCGCGGACGGCGCCTCGCGGGCACGGTGACCGGCGTGGCCGTCGTCGGCCTGGTGCTGTCCATGGTGACCAGCGCGACGCTGGTGTTCGCGGCGCGTGACGCGGCTGGCGTCTGGATTCCGTTCGCCCCGGTCGTGCCGTTCAGCACCGTCGGCGACGCGCCCGACGAGACCGTCACCTACGCGACCGTCGACGGACAACCGATCCAGGCGGATCTGTACCTGCCCGCACCAGGGCCCGGACCGGCCCCGCTGGTGGTGAGCATTCACGGCGGGGCTTTCGTCACGGGCAGCCGTGGTACCGACGCCTACACGACCTGGCTTTCCGACAATGGGTACGCCGTCCTCGATGTGGACTACCGCCTCTCCGACGAAGGCAACCACCGCTGGAACACCGAGGACGCCGACGTCGCCTGTGCGCTGAGCTGGGCCGCCGCGAACGCGCAGCGATACGACTGGGACATGCGGCGGGTCGCCACCTTCGGCGAATCGGCGGGCGGCAATCTGGCCGTCAACGTCGCGAACAAGATCAACGCGGGTGTCCTGCGGCCCAGCTGCGGCAGCGCCGCCGAGCTGCCGAAGGTGCGCGCGGCGGTGGCGCTGTACCCGGCGGTCGACCTCGCCGCGTCGGGCACCGAGACCGCGCTCGGCGTCGACGCCACCCGGCAGTACCTCGGCGGAACGCCCGAGCAATACCCCGACCGCTATACCGCGACCGGCGCCGCCGCGCAGGTCACCGGCGACTCCCCGCCCACCCTGCTGATTCAGGGCGGCAACGATCACCTGGTGCTCGCCGAGCACACCGCCGCCTACGCCGCGGCCCTGGAGACCGCCCGCGCGCCGCACCGCTATGTCGAGCTCCCCTTCCTCGATCACGCCTTCGGCACCACCGAACTCGACACCGGCGCGCTGGTCACCCGCGAACTCACCCGCACCTGGCTGACGGAATACCTGCCGTAACCGACGCCACATCGCCGGAGCGGGAATACCCGAGTACCCCACTCCGTTCCTTTGGTTGCCATATCCACCAAATTGAGACAGACTGAGAACGAAGGAGGCGTCGTGCAGTTCGGAATTTTCACGGTCGGTGATGTGACGACCGACCCCACGACCGGCCGGACGCCCAGTGAGCACGAGCGCATCACGGCCATGGTGACGATCGCCCGCAAGGCCGAAGAGGTCGGGCTGGACGTGTTCGCCACCGGCGAGCACCACAACCGGCCGTTCGTACCGTCGTCGCCGACCACCATGCTCGGCTACATCGCGGCACGGACCGAGCGGCTCCAGCTCTCCACCGCCACGACGCTGATCACCACGAACGACCCGGTGAAGATCGCCGAGGACTTCGCCATGCTGCAACACCTCGCCGAGGGGCGGGTGGACCTGATGCTCGGTCGCGGCAACACCGGGCCGGTCTACCCCTGGTTCGGCAAGGACATCCGCGACGGCATCCCGCTGGCGATCGAGAACTATCACCTGCTGCACCGGCTCTGGCGCGAAGACGTGGTCGACTGGGAAGGCAAGTTCCGCACGCCGCTGCAATCGTTCACCTCGACGCCGCGCCCGCTGGACGACGTACCGCCGTTCGTCTGGCACGGTTCGATCCGCAGCCCCGAGATCGCCGAGCAGGCGGCCTACTACGGCGACGGATTCTTCGCCAACAACATCTTCTGGCCGAAAGAGCACTTCCAGCGGCTGATCGCGCTGTACCGGCAGCGCTACGAGCACTACGGCCACGGCTCCGCCGACCAGGCGATCGTCGGCCTGGGCGGACAGGTGTTCATGCGCAAGAACTCCCAGGACGCGGTGCGCGAGTTCCGGCCGTACTTCGACAACGCGCCGGTGTACGGGCACGGCCCCTCGCTGGAGGAGTTCACCGAGCAGACCCCGCTCACGGTGGGCAGCCCGCAGGAGGTCATCGACAAGACGCTCACCTTCCGTGCGGCGTTCGGCGACTACCAGCGCCAGCTGTTCTTGATGGATCACGCGGGCCTTCCGCTGAAAACCGTCCTGGAGCAACTGGACCTGCTCGGCGAAGAAGTGGTTCCGGTGTTGCGCAAGGAATTCGCGGCTCTGCGCCCGGCGCACGTGCCGGACGCGCCGACACACGCGAGCCTGGTCGCCGCCCGTGACGCCACACTGGAGGCGACCCGATGACCCGCATCGCCGTCGTCACCGCGGGCTTGTCGCAGCCGTCCTCGACCCGGCTGCTCGCCGATCGGCTCGCCGCCGCCACCGGCGCGGCGCTGACCGCGTCGGGCGCGGACGTGGCATTCGACATGGTCGAAGTACGCGAGCACGCCCGCGATCTGGCCGACAACCTGCTGACCGGGTTCGCGCCCGGCGGGCTGCGCGCGACGATCGACACGGTGACCAGCGCCGACGGCTTGATCGCCGTCACGCCGATCTTCAACGCGTCCTACAGCGGCCTGTTCAAGACGTTCTTCGACGTCCTGGAACCGGACGCGCTGGCCGGGATGCCGGTGCTGTTCGGGGCGACCGGCGGCTCGGCGCGCCATTCGCTGGCGCTGGAACACGCCCTGCGGCCGATGTTCAGCTACCTGCGCGCGGTGGTCGCGCCCACCGCCGTCTACGCGGCGTCCGAGGACTGGGCGTCCGCGGCGGCGGGCGGATTGAGTACCCGGATCGACCGTGCCGCAACGGAATTCGCCGCCCTGCTGACCGGCGCACCGCGCGATCGCGCCGCCGATCCGTACGACGACCCGGTACCGTTCGCGCAGCTACTCGACACCCACTGACCCTTTCCCCACCGACCGAGCCCGACCCCCATCCAACTAGTTCAACTCTCAATCATCAAGGAGAACATCATGCCGACCGGAACCACCAACGCTCTCACCGCGGGCACCTGGGCCATCGACCCCGCCCACTCCACCCTGGGCTTCTCGGTACGCCACCTGATGGTCAGCAAGGTACGCGGCCGCTTCACCGACTTCTCCGGCAAGCTGGTCATCGGCGAGGACGGCAGCGCCTCGGCCACGGCCGAGATCCGGGTCGACTCGGTCACCACCGACAACGAACAGCGCGACGCGCACCTGCGCACCGCGGACTTCTTCCAGGCCGAGGAGTTTCCGGTGGCCACCTTCGAGTCCACCGGCTTCCGGGTGAACGGCGAGGACTTCATCGTGGACGGCGAGTTCACCATCCGCGGCGTCACCAAGCCGGTCACGCTGGACGTGGAGTTCCTCGGCGTCAACCCCGGCATGGGCCACGGGCCGGTCGCGGGCTTCGAGGCCAAGACCGTGATCAACCGCCGCGACTTCGGCATCACCATCGACATGCCGCTGCCCGACGGCGGCGCGGTGATCGGCGACAAGATCACGCTCACCCTCGAGATCGAGGTCGGTTTGCAGTCCTGAGTGATCCGGACGGTCCCGCGGGAGTTGCCCGCGGGACCGTTCTTTTCGTCAGAAGAGGGTCATCGGCTCGGCAGGCGTCGGCTCCGGCAACGGGTCGAGCTGTGGCAGCCGGGCGCGGACCTCGTCGTGGAAGCGGCGGGCCAGCTCCAGCGAGCCCGCGTTGTCCGGGGTGTGCACGAACACCGTCGGCGACCGGCCTTCGCGCAGCCACTCGGCGACCGTGCCGACCCACGGCTGCCAGCCGCCGACGGTGCGATCGACATCGTCGCGGCCGTGGTACCGCACGATCGGGTACTCGGTCAGGGCGCGCATCCTGCGCCGCACCCGCGGCTTCTTCGACGCCGCCTCCTGTTCCGCCGCACTGGTGGGCGGACCGTCGAAAAGCACGGTGGTGTCGAACGGAACCCATTCGGCGCCCACCCTGGACAAGACGTATTCCAGCCTGCGCGCCGCCTGCTCGTCGGCGAAGAACGCGGGATGCCGGACCTCGACGGCGGCGCGGTAGGTGCGCGGCAATTGCCGCAGGAATCCGGCCAGCGCACCGAGATCGGTGGGGCCGAACGAGCCGGGGAGCTGCACCCACAGGGCGTGAATGCGTTCCCCGAGCGGCTCCATCGCGGCGAGGAACGAGCGCAGATCCTCCTCGACGCCGGTCAGCCTGCGTTCATGGGTGATCGGCTTGGGCAGCTTGAGGACGAACCGGAACGCGGGATCGCATTGACTCGCCCACGATTCCACCGTGCGCCGCGACGGCGTCGCGTAGAAGGTCGTATTGCCCTCGACCGCATTGCACCACGTGGCGTACCAGCGCAGCCGCTCCCCCGGCGCGAGCTGCCTTTCCCGCCAAGCCGCGTGCGTCCACATCGCACATCCCACGTGAAGCCGCATGTTTCCGACGCTAACCCACCATCCCGACACACTCGTCCCGGTGGCACGCGACCACGATCGGACTCACCGCCGCGCCCGCTTCGCCGACCGGACCCAGCCGAAGGTCAGCTCCACGGCGCGCTTCCAGTTGTCGTACTCCTCCGCTCGCAGCTCGGGGTCCATCCGTGGAACCCATTGCGCGGCAAGGCGCCGGTTGTTCCGCAGTCCTTCCAGGTCCGGCCAGTAACCGACGGCCAGGCCCGCGGCGTACGCGGCGCCGAGCGAGACCGTCTCGGCGACGAACGGACGCGACACCGGAACGTCGAGGACGTCGGCCACGATCTGCATGAGCAGGTTGTTGGAGGTCATGCCGCCGTCCACGCGCAGCGCCTCGGCGCGCAGGCCCGAATCGGCGTTCATCGCCTCCACCACGTCGCGGGTCTGCCAGGCGGTGGCCTCCAGTACGGCGCGGGCGATGTGACCCTTGGTGATGTAGGAGGTCAGTCCGGCGATGAGACCGCGGGCGTCGCTGCGCCAATGCGGTGCGTAGAGCCCGGAGAACGCCGGCACGACGTAGCAGCCGCCGTTGTCTTCGACGGTGCGCGCGAGGGTTTCGATCTCCGGCGCACTCGTGACGAGTCCGATGTTGTCGCGCACCCACTGCACGAGCGAACCGGTGACCGCGATCGGGCCCTCCAGCGCGTAGACCGGCTCCGGGCCGATCTGGTAGCCGATCGTGGTGAGCAGGCCGTGCCCGGAGCGCACCAGCTCACGCCCGGTGTTCATCATGAGGAATCCGCCCGTTCCGTAGGTGCACTTGGTTTCCCCGCGCGCGAAACAGGTCTGGCCGAACAACGCGGCGTGCTGGTCGCCGAGCGCGGCGGCGATCGGGATGCCCGGCACCACCCGGCGCGTACTGCCGTAGGACGCGGTCGATGGTTGGATGCGCGGCAGCATCCCCGCCGGGATGCCGAAGAACTCCAGCAGTTCGTCGTCCCAGGCGAGGGTGCCGATGTTCATCAGGAGGGTACGACCGGCGTTGGTGACGTCGGTGCGGTGCAGGCCGCCGTCCGGACCGCCGGTGAGGTTCCAGATCAGCCAGGTCTCCATGGTGCCGAACAGCACCTCGCCCCGCTCGGCGCGCTCGCGCAGACCGAGCATCGTGTCCAGCATCCAGCGCAGTCGCGGCGCGGCGAAATAGCTCGCCGGTGGCAGACCGCACAGTTCGCGGATCCGGTCGGCGCCCGGCTTGCCCTCCAGTTCCCGGACCAGCTCTTCGGTCCGCACGTCCTGCCAGACGATGGCGCGTCCGACCGGCGTGCCGGTGCGGCGGTCCCACACCACGGTGGTCTCGCGCTGGTTGGCGATGCCGAGCGCGACGATCTGATCGGCGGCCACACCGGAATCGCGCAGCGCCTGCGGCACGATCCGCTCGACGTTGCGCCAGATCTCCAGGGCGTCCTGCTCGGCCCATCCCGGCCGCGGGTAGTGCTGCCGGTGCGGGCGCTGGGCGACACCGACGAGCCGGGCACGCTGGTCGAACAGGATGCACCGCGTGGAGGTGGTGCCCTGATCGATGGCGAGCACATAACGCTGCTTCATGCTGCTCCTGGATGAAATCCGCTGGTCACCGGCGCGACGGCGGTCGGTCGCCCACACCCAGATCGCGCGACACCGCGCGTGCCGCGTCCAGCACCCGGCCGACGAGCGCGGGTCGGTGCCGCGACTTCGCGTCACAGAGCCGGTCCACCGCGCCGGTGATGCCGATGGCGCCGACCACGAGCCCACCCGGCGCCCGGATCGGCGCCGCGATACCCGCCTCGCCGGTCCGGAACTCTTCGATGTCGCCCGCCCATCCGGCCCGCCGCACGCCGGCCAGTTCCCTGGTGAGCGCGGCGCGGTCGACGAGGGTGCGGTGCGTGAGCGCGGCCGGCTCGGCCCGGCGCACCGTCGCGGCCAGGTCGGCGTCATAGGCGAGCAGCACCTTGCCCAGCGCGGTGGCATGCGGCGGCAGGAGTTCGCCGAGTTCGAGCGCCTGTTCGGTGTTGTCCGGCCGGAACACGTGGTGGACCACGACCACCGCGCCGTCCAGCGGCGCGCCGATCCGCACCGCCTCGCCCGTGCGCGCCGCCAGCGCGTCGGCCCAGTTGATCGCGCGGGAGCGCAACTCGTTCGCGTCGAGATAGCCGCCGCCCAGGTGCGGCAACGCCGCGCCGAGCTGGTACTTGCCGGTCGACGGGTCCTGGTCGACGAAGCCGACGCCCTGGAGCGTGCGCAGGATGCCGTGCGCGGTCGGCTTGGGCAGGTCGAGCGCGCCTGCGATGTCGCCGACGCCGAGACGACCGGAGCCGCGGGCCAGCAGTCGCAGCACGGCCGCCGCCCGCTCGATCGACTGGATCGGACCCGGCATGTCCGGAAACCTATCCCCCGCGTCGTGATTCGACAATCGTGTGCGAGGCCCGGCGCACCCGGTATGAGCTGCGCCATACCTTCGCCTCGCCGGACTCGGTAGCCATGGCGTTCTCCGCGACCAGCCCGAGCGTTCGACAATGTCGAATGGCAGCGCTATCCGGGTCCGGCATTCCGCCGTAGTTTCCGTTTCGAGCACGGTCGCGCCCGCGGCCTGCGCGGCGAACGGAGGCTCAGCGATGACTCGGGGCGGTAGCCGGTACGTCGGCGCCATCGACCAGGGCACCACGAGCACCCGCTTCATGGTGTTCGACCACGGGGGCAACGAGGTCGCACGCCACCAACTCGAGCACGAGCAGATCCTGCCGCGCCCCGGGTGGGTGGAGCACAATCCGACCGAGATCTGGGAGCGCACCCGCGCGGTCGTGCAGACCACGCTGACCAAGGCCGATCTCGTCGCGAGCGACCTCGCCGCAGTGGGCGTCACCAACCAGCGGGAGACCACGGTGGTGTGGAACCGCAGGACCGGGCGGCCGTACTGCAACGCGATCGTCTGGCAGGACACCCGCACCGATCGCATCGCCGCCGAATTGGAGCGGGCCGGGCACGGCGACACCATCCGGCGCAAGGCGGGACTGCCGCCCGCGACCTATTTCTCCGGCGGCAAGCTGCGCTGGATCCTCGACAACGTTCCCGGGGTGGCCCGGGACGCCGAACGCGGCGACGCGCTCTTCGGCACCACCGACAGTTGGCTGCTGTGGCAGCTGACCGGCGGGGTGGACGGCGGCGTGCACGTCACCGACCCGACCAACGCCAGTCGCACCATGCTGATGGACCTGGAGACATTGGACTGGGACGACGAACTGCTGGCCTTGTTCGGGGTGCCGCGCGCGATGCTGCCCAGGATCGCGCCGTCGGCGAATCCGGACCTGTTCGGCCTCACCCGGCCCGACGGCCCGTTCGGCGGCGCGGTCCCACTGGCGGGTGTACTCGGCGACCAGCAGGCCGCCACCGTCGGACAGGTCTGCTTCCGTCCCGGCGAGGCGAAGAACACCTACGGCACCGGGAACTTCCTGTTGCTCAACACCGGGACCGAGATCGTGCGATCGCGGCACGGACTGCTCACCACGGTGGCCTACCGATTCGGCTCGGAGAAGCCGGTGTACGCGCTGGAAGGCTCGATCGCGGTGACGGGCTCGGCGGTGCAGTGGCTGCGCGACCAGCTGGGCATCATCTCCGGTGCGGCGCAGAGCGAGTCGCTGGCCCGGCAGGCCGAGGACAACGGCGGGGTGTACTTCGTGCCCGCGTTCTCCGGATTGTTCGCGCCCTACTGGCGGTCGGACGCGCGCGGCGCGATCGTCGGCCTGTCCCGCTACAGCACCAACGCCCATCTCGCGCGGGCGACGCTGGAATCGATCTGCTACCAGACCCGCGACGTGGTCGAGGCGATGCAGGCCGACTCCGGCGTCCCGCTGGACGTGCTGCGGGTGGACGGCGGCGTCACCGCCAACGAGCTGTGCATGCAGTTGCAGGCCGACTTCCTCGGCGTGCCGGTGTCGCGCCCGGTGGTCGCCGAGACCACCGCCCTGGGCGCCGCCTACGCGGCCGGGCTGGCGGTCGGCTTCTGGAGCGACACCGACGAACTCGCCCAGAACTGGCACGAAGCGAAGCGCTGGCACCCGACCTGGTCGCCACCGCAGCGTGAGCGCGGCTACGCGCGCTGGAAGAAAGCGGTCGCCCGCACCCTCGACTGGATCGACGACGAGGACTGAGCCGGCGACCCCGTCGTACCCGAATATCCCCGAAACAAGGAGAGACAGCGCTGTGTCCGCACGATTGGACGCCCGATACCGCGACCGCGCGGTGAACTCGCTCGGTGACACCGAGATCGACGTGCTCGTCATCGGCGGCGGCGTGGTCGGCGCGGGCGCCGCACTCGACGCCGCCTCCCGCGGCCTGACCGTGACCCTGGTGGAGGCGAGGGACTTCGCCGCGGGCACCTCGAGCCGCTCCAGCAAGCTCATCCACGGCGGGCTGCGCTACCTGGAACAGCTGGACTTCTGGCTGGTGCGGGAGGCGCTGAAGGAACGCGGCCTGCTGCTGCACCGGCTGGCCCCGCACCTGGTACGGCCGGTGTCGTTCCTGCTGCCGTTGCGGCATCGCGTGTGGGAGCGCGCCTACATCGGCGCCGGCGTCGCGCTGTACGACACCATCGGCGGCGCCCGCGCCCTGCCGATGCACCGGCACCTGTCGCGCACGCGCGCGCTGGAACTCGCGCCCGCCCTGCGCGCGGACACGCTGACCGGAGCCATCCGGTACTTCGACGCGCAGGTCGACGACGCCCGGCACACGATGATGATCGCGCGCACGGCGGCCGGGCACGGCGCGACCGTGCTCACCCGCACCAAGGTGACGGCGCTGCTGCGCGACGGCGAGCGCGTTGTCGGCGCGGAGGTCACCGACCTGGAGACCGGGCGGGTGCACGCGGTCCGGGCGCGCCGGGTGATCAGCGCCACCGGAGTGTGGACCGACGAGATGAACCGGATGACCGGCGTCGAGTTCCCCTTCCACGTCCGGATGTCCAAGGGCGTGCACATCCTGGTGCCGCGCCATCGCCTGCACTTGGACACCGGCCTGATCATGCGCACCGAGAAGAGCGTGCTGTTCGTCATCCCGTGGCACGGGCACTGGATCATCGGCACCACCGACACGGATTGGTCGCTGGACAAGGACCACCCGGCCGCCAGCGACGCCGATGTGCGGTACCTGCTCGATCACGTCAACCGGGTGTTGCGGGAGCCGCTCACCCGCGACGACATCGTCGGCACCTACGCGGGTCTGCGCCCGCTGCTGTCCGGCGCATCGGCCGACACCGCGACGCTCTCCCGGGAGCACGCGGTCGCCGAACCGGCCCCCGGTCTGTTCGTCATCGCGGGTGGCAAGTACACCACCTACCGGGTGATGGCCGCCGACGTCGTGGACGCGGCGGTGGCGGGACTCGGCCGCGCGGTCGCGCCGTCGGTGACCGAGCACCTGCCGATCCTCGGCGCGGTGGGCTACCAGGAACTCGCCGCCGACCTCGACAGCCTGGCGCAGCGCACGCGCCTGCCGCGAGCGACGGTGCAGCGGCTGCTCGGCCGTTACGGCTCGACGATCACCGACCTGTTCGACCTGATCGCCCGCGAGCCCGGGTTGGGTGAGCCGCTCACCGGAGCACCCGAATACTTGGGCGCTGAGGTGGTGTACGCGGTGACGCACGAAGGCGCACTGCACTTGGACGACGTGCTCACCCGCCGCACCCGGGTGTCCATCGAAACGGCCGACCGCGGCCTGGCCGCCGCTCCCGGGGTGGCTCGGCTGATCGGTGCGCACCTCGGCTGGGACGCCGCGGCCGCCGAGCGGGAGATCATCCGCTACCGCGATCGGGTGCACGCCGAATTGGCCGCCAACCAGGCGGCCGACGACGAATCCGCCAACGCGGCCCGACTGATCGCCGTGGCCTGAGCCTCTGGCACGGTTCCCACACGGAACCGTGCCGGGCTCACTGATCCATGCCGCTGTGCCCGCTCGGCGTCGACTCGTCGGTCTCGAGTTCGGCGCCGGCCGGGTGCTCGTCGGCGTGCGTCGGCTTGGTGTGCTCGTCGGCGAAATCCGCGTCCTGCTGCATCGACTCCGCCGTCGTCGGATCGATATTCGGTGTGCTCATAACCCGCGCGTACCCAGCGGTGCGGCCCTGACGCACGCACCTCGGCCTCGGCGGGAAAGCAGGCTCGGCAGTGGCGGGTTGACCTCGAGCACGGTTGAGGATGGAGCATGGTGAGCATGACTCGTCCAGCTGATTTCTGGAACACCGTCTATGACAACGACACCGCCCCCTGGGTGATCGGCGAGCCGCAACCGGCCATCGTCGCGCTCGAGCGGGACGGCGGCATCACCGGACGCGTGCTCGACCCGGGCTGCGGCGCCGGTGAGCACACGATTCTGCTGACCAGGCTCGGGTACGACGTGCGCGGAATCGACATGTCGCCGAGCGCGGTGGCGTACGCGCGCGCCAACGCCGCCGACCAGGGGGTGCCGTCGGCCGCCTTCGAGGTGGCCGACGCCCTCGCGCTCGGCGACCGGCCGGAGTTCGCCGGTGATCCGCCCGGCTCCGCGCCCGCTTTCGACACCATCGTCGACAGCGCGCTGTTCCACGTCTTCGGGACCGAGGACGAGCCGCGCGCCGCCTATGTCCGCAGCCTGCACGCGATTTGCAAGCCGGGCGGCACCGTCCATGTCCTCGCGCTCTCCGATGTCGAGCCGGGGTTCGGTCCGCGGATCAGCGACACCTTGATCCGGGAGTCGTTCCGCGACGGCTGGACGGTGGAAGACGTGCGGCAGGCGCGCTACCGGGGGCGGGTGACCGACCCGGTGGCCCAGGACGCGGCGAACCTGGAGGTTTCCGCGTCCGGCCACGTCGACCTCGCCGCGTGGCTGGCCCGGATCCGCCGCCTCTGAGTCACACGCCCTTCGGCGCTCTGCTTCCCATGAAGCCGAACAGGTAGCCCGCCACCCGCCGCATCTGGATCTCCTCGGCGCCCTCGGTGATCCGGTAGCGCCGGTGGTGGCGGTAGATGTGCTCGAACGGCTTGTGCCGGGAGTAGCCGAGGCCGCCGTGCACCTGCATGGCGCGGTCGGCGGCCTCGCAGCACAACCGGTTGGCCCAGTAGTTGCACATCGAGACCTGCTCGGAGACGGCGAACGTGCCGTAGGTGTCCATCGACCACGCGGTCTTGTGGATGAGGGCGCGCAACATCTCGCACTGGGTGTGCAACTCCACCAAGGGGAACTGGATCGCCTGGTTGGCGGCCAGCGGCTTGCCGAAGGGCTTGCGCTGTTTGGCGTAGGCCACCGACTCGTCGATGCAGTACTGCGCCGCACCCAGACTGGACGCGGCCTGGCGGATCCGGTTCTCGTTGAAGAAGTGCTGCACCACAGCCAGGCCGCGCCCCTCGCCGCCGAAGACGGCGCTGTCGGGGACCCGGACGCCGTTCAGGGAGACACGAGCGTGGTCGGTGGGCATGTTGAAAGTCCAGAGGTATTCCTCGACGACGAAGCCAGGGGCGTCGGTGGGCACCAGGAAGGCGGTGATGCCCGCCGCGTCGCCGGGGCCGCCGGAGGTGCGCGCGAAGATCAGGTCGGCGTCGGCGATGTGCACGCCGGTGTTCCAGGTCTTCTGCCCGGTGATCACCCAGTCGTCGCCGTCGCGGACCGCCGCGGTCTCCATGTGGGTGGCGTCGGAGCCGTGCTCGGGTTCGGTGATGCCGAAGGCGAAGAACTTCGTCCCCGAGGCCAAGCCGTCCACCCACTCCGCCCGCTGCGCGGGTGTGCCGTGTTCGAGCATGAGCAGCAGGCCGACGTTGTTGGCGACGATGGCGTGC
The DNA here is from genome assembly GCF_043205035.1 of Nocardia sp. NPDC047654. Lineage (NCBI taxonomy): Bacteria > Bacillati > Actinomycetota > Actinomycetes > Mycobacteriales > Nocardiaceae > Nocardia > Nocardia sp. NPDC047654. Next base: position 87,849 of record NZ_JBIDDF010000010.1, on the reverse strand, counting down.
TCGTTCTGCAGATCGCAGTGCAGGCCGAGGCCGCGCCGGGCCAGGTGCTCGCGGATCACGGCCATGCCCAGGTTGGTGCCGTCCCGGCCGCCGTACTGCGCGGGGAACGCGTACCGCAGGTGCCCGGCGGCGTCGGCGCGCCTGCGTACCTCGGCCAGCAGGTCCTCCCATCGCGCGTTCGGCAGGCCGCCGCGCTCCCAGTCGGTGCGGGCGTCCTCGCGGCGGTGGTCGAAGAAGCGGATGTTGTCGTCGGTCTGCTCGAGCGGCGTGATCTCGCGCTCGATGAACGCGTCGAGTTCGGCCAGGTATTCGACCAGTTCCGCGGGTAGCTCGAAATCCATCGGGCATCAGCCTTTCGCAGTGGGTCGGATCTGCATCAGCAGGTCCCATTCGATTTCCGACACGCGGCGCCCGCTGGCCGCCATCACGATGTCTCGCACGCTGCCGTCCGAGTGTGCCGCGGCCTGCCCGGCCAGCCCGATGCCCCAGGCGAGCGTGCACATCACCTTCCACCAGCGGAACCGGTCCTCGTCGAAACCGCCGCCCGCGCGCCGGTAGCCGCGCGCGAACGCGGCGCGGCCCGCGAGCCCGCCGAATTCCCGGTCGTCCGCACGGAAGCGCCACATGCGCAGCGCGGGCCAGGCCACGTCGCGCATCGGATCGCCGTGGCGCTGCGCGCCTTCCCAGTCCAGCACGGCTCGCAGGCCGTCGGGCCCGACGACGATGTTGCCGTTGCGCATGTCGGTGTGCAGCAGCGCGGTACGGGGCGGCGCGGGCGGGCAGTGGCGTTCCAGCCAGCGCAGCGCGAGGGCGAACACCGGCCGGTCCGGCAGGAGCGCGCGCACGTGCTCGCCCGCCTCGGTCAGCTGGCGTTCCGGATCGGCGGCCGCTTCGGGCAGGCGAGCGGGCGCGGACGCGGGGTCGATGGCATGCAGACGGCCCATGGCCTCACCGAGCTGTTCGGCCACTCGTTCGCCGAGACCCGCCGCCTCCGTCAGCCGTAATACCTTGCGGGGCACGGTTTCCCCGTCCACTCGTTCGGACACCACGAACGGCCCGCCGACATAGGCGCTGTCGGTACAGATCGCCACCACGGGAGGTACCGGCACACCGTGCGTCCGTGCCAGTTCGCGGACGGCGGCCTCCACGTCGACCGGAACCAGCTCGATCGCGCTCGGCACGATGGTCGCGACCAAGCGTCGCGTCCCGCCCTCCAGGTCGGTTTCGAAGGCGACGTTACGGCGACGGGCGCCCGCGGAGAGGTATTCGACGTTCGACACCGTCACCGCGCGGCCGCTCCCCGCCTCGAGGAACCGGGCCAAACCGCGTGCCAGGTCGGCGCTCACTCGCCCGCCCAGGCGTCGTACCCGGGTTTGGCGATCGCCAGATCGGCCCGCACGATCGAAACCAGCGCTTCCCAGAGTCGCTCGTCATTCCCCTCGGCCACCGCGTCGAGCAGCTCGCGCTCGTGCTCGGCCGCGGCGGGGCCCGATTCGATCTCCCTGCGCACGATCCTGGCGAGATTGGCGCCCACCCGCGCCTTGTGCTGCAACCCCGCGGGCAGGGCGGGCAGCAGCGTCTGCTCGAGCAATTCGGCGATCGATTCCAGCAGCTCCGCTGCCGATGGGCGATTCTGCATGCGTTCCCCTCGGTCGGTTCCGGCCCCCAGCATGGCACGCACCGGTACCGTCCCGATCGGCACTTTCGGCCGTCGCCCCTGGCCGCGCAGCCGCGACGATCCCGCTGCCGAGTCCCTTCCTGTGTGCCGGCTGGGAATCTGCCGTGGGTCCTCCTTCGCATGGGGTTGCGCATGGGAGCGGTCGGTAAAATGCGAAGGGGCAGTAGGCGCGGGTGCGCCATTCGTTGCGCTGGGCTGAAACAGGAGAAATGCATTGGCGACCAGTCGCGTCCGATCCGGAGTCGTCGCGGGGATCGCCCTGGTCATGGCGGTGATCGTGACGGCGTGCTCGTCGTCGTCCGAGCCGGGCGATACGCCGGGAGCCGCAGGCCCCGCGCCCTCGCCCCTCACCATCACGCCCGCGTCGGGGGCCCGCGACGTCGATCCGCTCGCACCGATCCAGGTCAGCGCCTCCGAGGGGCAGCTGACCTCGGTCACCATGACCAACGAGCAGGGCAACGCCGTCGAGGGGATCATGACGCCGGACAAGACGGCCTGGAAGCCCACCGAGCCGCTCGGCTACGGCCGCACCTACACGGTGACCGCGGAAGGGCTCACCGTCACCGGCAGGACCGGGCCGACCACCGCGACCTTCTCCACGCTGACCCCGAACAATCAGACGAAGGTGTCGCTGACCACCACGGGCGGCACCCCGCTGTCCGACGGTGGCACGTTCGGGGTGGGCACCGTGGTGGTGGCCCACTTCGACGAGGACGTCCCCGACCGGGCCGTCGCCGAGAAGCACTTGTCGGTCACCACCGACCCGCCGGTGGAGGGATCCTGGTACTGGCTGGACGATCGCAACGTGCATTGGCGGCCGCGGGAGTACTACACCCCGGGCACGAAGGTCAGTGTGGCGGCGAATATCTACGGCCAGGAGCTCGGCCGCGGGCTCTACGGCCAGGAGGACACCAAGACCACGTTCACCATCGGCGCGTCGCACGTCTCGATCGCCGACGACAACACCAAGCAGATCCAGGTCTTCGAGAACGGCAAGCTGATCCGCACCATGCCGACCTCGATGGGTATGGGCGGCAGCGAGGTCATCGGCGGTAAGACGCTCACGTTCTGGACCCAGCCCGGGATCTACACGGTGATGGACAAGGCCAATCCGGTGATCATGGACTCCTCCACCTACGGCCTGCCGATCAACTCCCGCCTGGGCTACAAGGAGTCCATCGGCTGGGCGACCCGGATCAGCACCGACGGCATCTACCTGCACCAGCTCGACTCCACCATCTGGGCCCAGGGCAACACCGACGTCTCGCACGGCTGCCTCAATCTCAGCGGCGAGAACGCCCAGTGGTTCTTCAATTTCGCCGTCCCCGGTGACGTCGTGGAGATCCGCAACACCGGAGGCGCCCCGCTGGAGGTCTGGCAGAACGGCGACTGGGGGCTGCCGTGGGATCAGTGGGTGCAGGGCAGCGCACTTCGATAGGGTCCGTCCGGCCGACACGCTGGCCGCCCTTGCCGATGCCGGGAAGCTGCACTACATTCCTGCACTCGCGAGACCACTCGGTCTCCAATCCCTGCGCGGCGTACCCGCGGCGGCACCGCGCGGGACCCGTGTTGACGATCGGAGCCGGCTCGATGGCGATGCTGCTGTACTACGTACTCCTACCGCTCTATCTCGCCGAGGCATTCGTCAACCAGCTGCACTGAGCGCCGCTCGGCCGCAACACACTTCAGGGGGCCGCTCCCGCGATCGACACGTTGCGCTCGGCCTACCCGCTCTCCTACCGCTCGGACCAGGCGGCGCCCACCGCGAGTTCGATGCGACGTCAGCGCCGATGCCCGGATGCTCGGCCCGAGCGATCATCTCAACCGGCCTGTTCGGCGCCCGGTGGCTGGTGGAAGCCGGGGCCCGCCTTCGGTTCGACCTCGCGCGGGTCGATCGGCTCGCGGCAGTGGTCGCAGACCAGCATGGGTGAGGTCTCCTCCCCGCAGGTGCGATGTTCCAGGACGACCGGCCTGCCTTCCGGCCCGACCAGGTGGTGATCACCCCAGACCATCATCGCCGTGACGATCGGATACAACTCGCGGCCCGCGGCGGTGAGGTGGTAGTCGATGCGCCCGCCGCCGTGGTCGGTGCGAGTGAAGATGCCCGCGTCGATCAGCATGCGCAGGCGGCTGGTGAGCAGGTTGCGATTGGTGATGCCGATATTGCGGGCGAAATCGCTGAAACGATGCACCCCGAAGAACGCCTCGGCGATGAGCAGGATGGTCCACCGGTCGCCGAGCAGTTCGACGACGCGGGTGACCGAATCGTCGACCGGGCGCCGCAGTGTCATGGCGCTATTTTCGCATCCCGTCACGGTATTGCTTTCCTACTGGCGGTATCGGAATAATACCGGCTATACCGATGCCCGTTCCGGGCCGGACAGCTGGGAGTGTCGATGACGACCACGAACCACCCGACCGACGATTACGTGCGCCTGCTCGACCCCGCGGTGCGGCCGGATCCGTACCCGCTGTTCGCGCGGCTACGCGACTGCGGCGCGTTCCGGATCGGCACGGCGCCGGTGGTCGTGCTGACCCGCTATGCCGACTGCGCCGCGGTACTACGCGATCCGCGCGCGAGCGTCGACCGGTCACTGGCCCGGTTACAGCTCGGCTCGATGCCGATCTACGACGGGACCCGCGAAGACGGTGCGGCACAGGCGAAACCGTCGTTCCTGTTCCTCGACCCGCCCGATCACACTCGCCTGCGCCGCCTGGTGTCCAAGGCGTTCACCCCGCGCGTCGTGCGGCAGCTGGAGCCCCGGATCACCGAGATCGTCGACGACTTGCTCGACCAGCGCGCTCGTACGGGACGATTCGACGCCGTCGACCACTTGGCCTATCCGCTGCCGGTGACCGTCATCTGCGAACTGCTCGGCGTCCCGCTGGCGGACGAGGCGCGGTTGAGCGCCTGGTCGGCGCTGCTGTCCCGCACGCTCGACCCGACGTCCCGCGCGGCCGCTCAATTCCGCGCCGACCCCGGCGAGATCCGGCGCGCCGGGACCGAATTGCACGCCTACTTCGAAGAACTCATCGACCGCCGCAGGCGCACCCCGGGCCCGGATCTGCTGTCCGAACTCATCGCCGCCGAAGACGCGGGGGACGTGCTCACCCACGCGGAACTGATCTCGACCTGCGCGCTGCTGCTGGTCGCCGGACACGAGACCACCGTCAACCTGATCGCCAACGCGATCCTCGCCCTGCTGCGCAGGCCGGAGGAACTCGCCGCCCTCCGGGCGGATCCGGACCGGGCGGCGGGCGTCGTCGAGGAGACGCTGCGCTTCGACCCGCCGGTCCAGCTGATCCCGCGCGTCGCCGCCGACGGGCTCAGCATCGGCGGCATGGACATCGAGCGCGGCGATCTGGTGGTACTGCTGATCGCCGCCGCGCACCGCGACCCGTCGGTGTTCGGCGACCCCGACCGATTCGATCCGGCGCGCGAGAACCGCCACCTGGCCTTCGGCCTCGGGGCGCATTTCTGCCTCGGCGCTCCCCTGGCTCGCTTGGAGGCGCGAGTGGCGTTGACCCGGTTCGCGCAACGAGTCGAAGCCCCCTCGCTGCCGGTGGACCCGCCGCCGTACCGGGAACACGTGAATCTGCGCGGGCCCGCGCACCTGCCCATCGAGTTCGCGGCGATCCGGCCCAGGTAGTCAGCCGTCGTAGGAGACGTGCGGCGTCCACCCCTCGACGGGGCGGGTGGCCGCCGCGTGCAGTGCCGCGGCAACCCGGTCCCGCGTGAACGCTCCTTCGCCCAGCACTCCGTTGACCTGCACCGCGACGGCCCGTACGCCGACGGGCGCGAGGGTGGCGTCCAAGCTGGTGACCAGGTTGCGCACCGCCGCCTTCTGGACGCCGAGCGAGGCGGCCCGGTGCCACGGCTTGTCCGCGGCCGCACTTCCGGTGACCAGCACGCGGGCGCCCTCGGCCAGGAATGGACGCGCCGCCTGGACCGCGGGCAGCAAAGCCGCGGCGCCCACGGTGAAGTCCTCGATCAACGCGGCGACCGAGAGCTGCAACGGATCGGCCTCACGGAAGACGCTGGGATTGAAGTGCAACACGTCGATGCGGCCGTAGCGTTCGCCCACCTCGGCGACGACCCGGCCCACGTCGGCGGGATCGCGCAGATCCACCCCGGCGCCCTCCGCGTGGAACCCCTGCTCGCGCAATCGCGCCGCCAGCGGTTCGGCCTCCTCGGGTAACCGGCAGGCCAGCACGGTGGTGAAGCCGTCGGCGGCGAACAGGCCTGCGACCGACAGCCCGACACCGGGACCGGCGCCGAGCACGAGCAGCACGGGAGCAGTCGAGGTTTCCGAGGCCGGACCACTGTCGGGCGGGGTCATTCGACGACGGCCTTGATCCGGTTCAGCGTCTCGCGCATGCCCTCGACGTTGGTCTTGCCGCGCGTCCACCCGGCGAGCAACCAGTACAGCCGCAGCACAGGGTTGCTGTGCAGCTGGAACGACTCGGTGACATCGGTGCCGCCGTCGACCGGTTCGAGGACGTAGCGCCACGTGTTGACCGGCATGCCCTTCGGTCCGAGCACGGTGAACGCGAACTCGCGACCGGGCTCGCAGGCGACGATGCGGCACACGGTGGCGTACTTCAGCCCCCAGCCGTTGCGGTTGACGTGGCCGCGGAACTTCACGCCCACCGCGGGTCCGGTGGCGCCGCCGAGCCACTCCGCGGCGAACGTCTCCGGACTGAACCGCCCGGTGTTCTCGATGTCACTGACCAGTTCCCAGATCTTGTCGGCGGGGGCGGCCATCCAGACGGTCACGCTGTCATGCATGCGCCGAACGCTAGCAGGCGGTCCCGCCGTCGCTTCCGGGTCGAACCGGGCTGCCGTCAGGCGGGTCGCCCAGCCGTCCACGTCGGACAGCCGCTGTCCGGGTTGCAGCACCCAGCAAGCGGCGAGCAGATCGTGGCCGAAGTGCGCGAGGGCCGCGTGCTCCGGCCAGTACTCGCTGGTCCACTCGGGGTCGTCGGTCGCCGAGTCGATGCCGCTGCGGACCACGCCGACCAGTTCGAATTGCAGATGCTGGACCAGCACCCACGCTTCGGCGTCCATCGGCTTGCGGCGCAGGTGGTCGAGCAGGGCGCGCGCGGCGGCGCGCACCCGGTGTTCCATCCAGTGGAAGGTGCGCCGGTGCCCGTGGGGCGCGACGCCGTGCAGCGCAAGCACGGCGACGGCGACGCCGATCATCGTCTCCCACAGCCGATCCCGGATCACCGGCCCGATCGGGCCGCCCGTGGTGGCGACCCCGCCCGCGATCAGCGCGACCGGCGTGATGAAGACGACGGCCAGCGCGTAATTCCGCGGCACGAACAGCTCGATGCAGAACTGCAACGCGGCGACCAGCGCGATCAGCGCGTACCCGGTCGGCCCGACCTGGTAGATGAGCGCGAACAGCCCGAGGCCCGCGATCGTTCCGACGAACCGGTGAATGGCTCGCACTTGCCCGCGCACGCGATCGGGCCCGGCTTGCAGGACGATGAGGGCGCTGAGCACCGCCCAGTGCGGCCGTTCCAGACCGAGCAGCGCGCTCAGCGCGCCCGCGCCCACACAGCCCGCGGCGACGCGCATCGCGCTGATCGCCGCGTGCGAGGAGAACGACACGGAGCGCCGCAGCCGGAAGCCGACGCCCGGCCGGGCGAACGAGACCAGCGGATCGACCAGCAGATCGTCGGTGTCGTCGTCGGGAACGTGCCCGGCGAGGCCGCGCCGCGCGCCCTGCAGGGTGGCCAGCAGTTCGGCTTCCCCGGGGTCCGAGGGCAGGCCCGCGTCGTACACCGCCGCCCACGCGTCCGCCATCGCCGCGCCCGCCCGGTGGCGCAGGTCGATGGCGGGCGTCCCCGCCTCCCGGGCCGCGACGTAGGCGTCGACCGCGCGGACCGCCGCGTCGACCGCGATCCGTTCGGGCTTGCGGCGATCACGCAGCACCCCGGCCATCGAGACGACGATCGACGCGACCACACCGCAGGCCGTACAGAGCAACAGCGTCTCCACAGCGGCCCCGGCCTCGGCGGCTTTCATCGCTCCGGCGCAGACCAGCGCGAAGAACAGCGCCCCCGGCGGACCGAGCCGCAGGGCGTCGATGACGAACACGGCCACGACCGCGATCGCCGACACCACGAGCACCATGAGCAGCGACGAACCGAACCCCGCGTCCAGCACTCCGCCGATCAGCGCGCCTGTGCCACAGGCGGCGAGCAGCGCCGATCCGGCCGTCAGCACGACCCGGCCGCGCACCCGGAACGGCCGCCCCTCGCCGTACAGCATCGCGAAGGCGCCGAACATGACGAACACGGCCGCGTCCGCATGTCCCAGACCGGTGACGATCGCGGCGGGGACGGCGAACGCCAGCGCGGCACGCACCGCCACGCTCCACCGCCTGCCCGCGGGCGGCAGGGCGAACAACAGCGAGCCGACCCGGCCCTTCGGCGGCACCGGATCCGGATATGTCGCCGCCACCTGCTGTCCTTTCCGCTCTGGAGAGCTGCCTGCAGCACACATTAGATTCGGGGGATGACCGCCGACGCTCATATTCCACTACCCACGCGCGTCCACGCCTTCGGTGACGACGCGCTCGGTGACCACGACGCCGTCGCCCTGGCCACCCTGGTGCGCGACGGCGAGCTCTCGCCAGGTGAACTCGCCGCCGCCGCGGCGGCGCGCGCCGGGCAGGTCGAAGAGCTGGCGGCCGTCGCCTACCCGAGCTATGCGCAACCGCTGCTGCCCGCCGAGCGGACCGGCGCCTTGTACGGCGTGCCCAGTTTCGTGAAGGACAACACCGACGTGGCCGGGATGCCGACGAATCAGGGCACGGCCGCGTTCCGCGCGCGCCCCGCCGGTGCGCACAGCGGCTACACCCGGCAGTTCCTCAGCACCGGCCTCACCGTCCTCGGCAAGAGCGCCATGCCCGAGTTCGGTTTCAACGCCAGCAGTGAGACGCCGCACCTCGCGCCCACCCGCAACCCGTGGCACACCGGCTATTCGGTGGGCGGCTCGTCGGGCGGGGCCGCCGCGCTGGTGGCGGCGGGTGTTGTCCCGATCGCGCACGGCAACGACGGTGGCGGATCGATCCGGATTCCCGCGGCGTGCGCCGGACTGGTCGGCTTGAAGCCGACGCGGGGACGGCATGTGGTGTCCGGGCTGGCGCGCACGTTGCCGGTCGACATCGTCAGTGAAGGAGTGCTCACCAGGACGGTGCGCGATACGGCGGTGTACACCGCGGCGGCCGAACAGTACTGGCGCAATCCGGCGCTGCCACCGATCGGCCGCGTCGACGGCCCTCCGACCCGGCGCATGCGGATAGCGGTCGTGCTCGACAACCTCGCAGGGCCGCTGGCCGCCGGTCCGACCCGGGAGGCGGTCGAAAATGTGGCGCGTGTCCTCGAGGCAGGCGGCCATTCCGTCGAGCCGGTCCCGCTGCCGTTCGACGCGACGATCGAACGCGCCTTCCTGCACTACTGGGGCCTGCTCGCGGCCGCGATCACCACGACGGGACGGTTCCTCGACCGCCGATTCGACGCGCGCCGCGTGGACGACCTCACTGTCGGCCTCCGCGCCCTCTTCCTCCGCCGGGCCTTGCACGCTCCGCTCACGCTCTACCGACTACGCGCGGCGGCGGCCACCTACGAACAGGCACTCGGGCCCTACGACGCGGTGCTGCTTCCCACGCTCGGCCACACCACGCCGGAACTCGGCTACCTCAGTCCGACCGTGCCGTTCGACGAACTCATCGACCGGTTGCGTGCGTACGTCTGCTTCACTCCGATCAACAACATCACCGGGACGCCGGCCGTCACCGTTCCCGCGGGCCTGACCGACGCGGGGCTGCCCGTCGGTGTGCAGTTCGCCGCTACCCGCGGCAACGAACGCACCCTGCTGGAGCTGGCCTATCTGGTCGAGGCCGAGCGGCCGTTCCCCCGCCTGGACCACTGACCGTCCCGGTCTGAATCAGGCGCGACTGCTGCGCGAATGGAACCCGCGGGTGGCGGAGGTGACGACGACGTCGTTCAGCCTTCCCGCGGTCCGCTCGCGGTGAGCCTTCCGCTGTTCGACCGCCTTCCGGTGCTGCGGGACATCCCGCCCGCCATCGTCCATGCGCGTGGTGCGCGGTAGGTCAGGACGCGGCGTTCGCCGCGGACGACGGGCGCTCGCGGTGCACCGGGCCGTGGGCGTCGTCGCAGTGGTCCTCCAGCACCGGCAGCAGGCGCTGCGCCTCCGCGCCCGCCGAGGAGGTGATGGCGTGGCTGTGATCGACCTGCAACGTGGTGTGGGTGATGCCGTAGTCGTGGTCGAGCAGATGCTCGATCCGCTGACGCAGTCCGTGGCAGTCCGCACCCGCGCGCACCAGCACATGCGCCGACAGGGCGATGTCGCCGGAGGTGATCTGCCAGACGTGCAGGTCGTGCACCTCGTCGACGCCCTCGATGTCCACCAGCCCGCGCCCGAGCGCGTCCGGATCGACGCCCGCGGGCGCAGCCTCCAAGAAGATCCGGCCGGATTCGCGCACCAGCCCGAGCCCCGCCTTGACCATCAGCGCGACGACGATCAGCGTGGCGATCGCGTCCGCCCTGGCGAAACCGGTGGTCAGCACGACCAGGCCGGCCACGGCGGTGGCGATGAACCCGTAGAGGTCGTTGAGCACATGCTGGAAGGCGCCCTCCACGTTGAGACTGGAGCGGTTGGCCTTGCTGATCGCCCAGGTGGCCGCGATGTTGACCACCACACCGGCCAGCGCGGTCGCCAGCACGAGGCCGCCGGTCACCTCGGGCGGCTCCAGCAGACGGCGCACGGCCTCGTAGGTGAGCCAGCCCGCCAGCACGAGCAATGTGACTCCGTTGGCCTGCGCCGAGAGAATCTCGGCGCGCTTGTACCCGTAGGTGTACTTGCCGTTCGCCGGGCGGGCCGCGAGCCGGATCGCGATGAGCGCGAGGACAATGGACGCGGCGTCGGTGAGCATGTGCGCCGCGTCCGACAGGAGGGCCAGCGAGTTGGCCAGCACGCCGATCACGACCTCGACCGACATGAAACCGACGATGAGGGCCAGCGCGATGGTCAGCCACCTGCGATCGGCCGCACCCGACAGCCCGTGTCCGTGCGCGTGACCATGTTCGTGTCCCATCGACCCAGACCCCTTCCAACACCGAATGTATGCGCATATCTGCATCTGTCACGACAGCTTAGCCGACCCCGAGCAGCGCGCGACAGCGCAGCGGAGTGAGCTGGATCACGTCGCACACGCGCTCGTCGGCGCGGGTCAGCCGAACAGGGCGTGCACTGTCGCATAGGTCGACACCGTCGCGATCAGCCCTGCGGAGACACTGACCACCACGTTCATCGCCGCGAAGAAATAGGCGCCGCGCTCGGCCAGCCGCACGGTTTCGTAAGCGAAGGTGCTGTAGGTGGTCAGCGCTCCGCAGAATCCGGTGCCGAGCAGGACGAACATCGGCGAGGCCAGCGCCGTCCCCGCTCCGCTGAGCGCGCCGAGCACGAGACAGCCGATCAGATTGACCGAGAACGTGCCCCAGGGGAACAGGCTGTCGCGGCGATCCTGCACCGCACGGTCGATGAGATATCGCAACGGCGCGCCGATCGCACCCCCTACGAGAACCAGAAGCACGGTCATGACGCCCTCCTCCACCCGTGCCGCAGGCGCTCGTATCCGGCCCTGGTGAGCCACATGCCGATGAGGGCGGCCAGAAGGGCGCAGATCAGGGTGCCCGCCAGGTAACCGGCCGCGACCACGCTCGTGCCCGGTCGCAACAGACCGCGCACTTCGTTGGCGTACGTCGAGAAGGTCGTGAACCCGCCCAGCACGCCCACCCCGAGGAAGGGACGCAGCAACCGGTGAACAGTCCAGATCTCGGTCACCGCGACCATGAGCACGCCGATCGCGAAGCAGCCCGCGACATTGGTGACGAAGGTGGCCAGCGGGAAGTGCCCCGGGCGGCCGGGCAACCCCTGGGCGAGACCGTAGCGCGCGAGCGCCCCGAGCGCCCCGCCGAGGGCGACGACCAACGAGGCCGAGCCGTGGATTCGCCAGAAATCCCGCCGTCGCGCGGGGCCTCGCGCGCGATCGGCGATGCCTGCCGGTTCCTCGGTCAGCTCATCGGTCACGCAGAACTCTTACCCGAAGCCTCCGCGGCGGCGCCACCGCGGGCAACGACGCCCCACTCACCGCTGCCCGGCCTTCTCGACGCCGTCGTGCGCGACGAGAACCGAACATCCGACGTGCCGTGCGGCCTTCTCCGCGGTGCTGCCCATGAAACGCCCCCAGATGCCCGAGTGCCCGCTGCGCCCCAGCACCAGCAGGTCGGCATCGTGATCGGCGGCGGCCGTGGCCAGTTCCCGCGCCGCCTGACCCGCGCGGAGTTCGGCCCGCACCGCGATGCCGCGCTGTTCGGCGGTCTCGGCGGCGGTGGCGAGCCATCGGCGGCAGGTCTGCTCCCCGATCGAGCGTTCGTCCTCGATCTCACCGACCACCGGGCCGTAGTGCGGCAGATACTCTTCGACCGCGACGACCGTGAGCGCGGCGTGGTGCACCGTCGCCAAGTCGAGCGCCATCGTCAAGGCGGCCCTGGCGCCGGGCGAGTCGTCGTAACCCACCACGATCCGCTGGAACACCTCTCCATTGTGATCCCTCCCCCAGGTCGGAGCCAGCCTTCTGGCAACCTTTCGGCAATCAGGCTGTGGCGACGGCGCGATCGGCCGCGAGCACTTCGGCGGCCGCGCGCTCGCCCGAGCGGATCGCCCCCTCGATGTAGCCCGACCACTCCGTGGCTGTTTCGCTTCCGGCCCAGTGGATCGCGCCGACCGGGTGGCGCAGCGCCGAGCCGAGGGTGGTCAGGACGCCCGGCGGGAAGAAGGAGTTGTAGCCGCCGCGGGCGAATGGATCGTCGGCCCAGACCTTTTCGTGCCACTCGATCGGCTCGCGGGCGACGTGCCCGAAGGCGCGCACGAGCGAACCGATGATCATGGCGCGTCGCTCGCTCGGGGGAAGGGCGGCCAGCCGTTGCGCGGCCCGGCCGGGCACCAGCGCGCCGAGCACACCCGGACCGCCGGGGCGGGTCGCGTCGAAGGTGACCGGCACCGGATCGTGCAGGTTCAGCGACTGGCCGGTGAACGAGTCGTCGCGCCAGAACGGCCGCTCGTAGACCGCGAACGATTTCAGGACCGAGCCCATCGGCATGCGCTGGGTCAGTTGGTCCCGCGCGGCGGGCAGCGGTGGGTCGTAGGCGATGCGTCCGGCCAGGGTGGGCGGCACCGCCACGATCACGTGCCCGGCGTCCACGTCACCGGAGTCGGCGCTCACCCGCACACCGTCCGCCCTCTGACGGATACTCGTGACCGCCGCGCCGAGACGCACCGCGTCGCCCAGTTCGGCGGCGATGGCCAGCGCGGGCCCATCGGCGCCGTCCACGAACAGGCGGGTCACCGTCTCGGCGGTGATCCCCGCCTCGACGCCGCCCGCCGAACGAATCGTGGTGAGCAGACCGAGCATCGAGATGCTGCCCACGTCGACGCACAGCTCCTCGCCGATCATCACCTCCGCCAGGTTCCGCGCACGCCGCTCCGGCACGTTCCGGCGCAACCAGGTCGCCGCGGTCATCGCGTCCAGCCGGTCCGCGCCCGGTGTGGTCCACGGGCGGGCGAGGTCGATGCGGGCGGCCATCCGTTCCATCCGCCACATTGCCTGGGCGAGCACGAGCAGAACGAACGTCGGAAGCGGCGGGCGGGCGCCCGCGAACGGCCGCCGGACCACTCCCTCCACCAGCAGGTCGACCCCTTCGGGCGGCGCGTAGGTCACGGCGTCGTACTCCTCGGCCAGCGCGGCGAATCGCGTGTGCGCGCCAGAGATCCACTGTCCGCCCAGATCGACGGCCCATCCGTCCCCGACCCGCGCGGTCAGCGTGCGACCGCCCGCACGGTCACTCGCCTCCAGGACGACGACATCCCGACCGGCCGCTCGCAACGTCCGCGCCGCACACAGCCCGGCATATCCCGCCCCGACGACTACCACGTCCGCACGGTCCATGGTGGCCTCCCATCGCCGCACCGTAACTCGACAACCACTGTCGATCACCCGTGGCCGATCCGCAACCGGCGCGGCGATCCGCGCGAGGAACGGCGACCGTCGCTGCCCGCATGGTGGTGACAGCCGTCCATGGTGTGCCGACCTGTTCGCGCATCGGCACGAAGTCACCGCGTGCCACGATCGGTGTGGACCCGCTTCCGCCGCCCGCGCTTTCGCCCTCGCAGGCGGCGATCGTGTCGGTCGACTGTTCGTTGGCGTGTCGGGTTGTGGTGATCGGCACTACACCGCAGCTGTCGAGGAGATGACAACGGGAAGCGCGAATCCATCGCACCGACGCCGAAACACGCAGACGCAAACCCGGCAGCGGCTAGCCCCTCAACGTGGCGAGGGCGGCGACCGCCGCCTCCTGGAAGGTCGCGGTCAGCGCGCGCGGCGGCGACGACACGCGCCCGCGCACCCACTGCCTGCAATACTCCTGCGCCGGTCCGACGCAGATCGCGTGGGCCACCGGATAGCCGTCGCCGCCCACGTCCGCGCTTCCGAGCAACTCTCGGTACCTGCGCCGCAGCGCGCCGAAGAAGACTCGATTGGGCTGTGCCAGTTCGGGCTCGGCGGCGCGCGCCACCTCGTCCGGCAACGTGGCGAACAGGAAGCGGGCGAGATCACGATGATCCTGCACCCAGCCGAGATGGGCCGCGAGCATCGCGCGGATCGCCCGCTCGGGAGCGATATCCGGCGCGTCGAGGTGGTCCAGTACCGTCCGCTGATAGTCGAGCATCCCGGAGACGTAGACCGCGGCGGCCAATTCGGCTTTCGAGCCGAACGCGTGGAACATGCTGCCGCTGGACAAGCCCAGCCGATCGCGCACGCCGGCCATCGTGAACGACGGATACCCCTTGGCCAGGAGCTGTTCGGTCGCCTCGGCCAGGATCCGCTCCCGGGTGCGCACGGCCCGCTACGCGCCGAACTCGGCGTCGACGCCGGAACGGACCGCGGCGAGCACCTGCGCACGCACCCGCAGTTTCGTCCCGGCGTGCGCCGCGAAGTCGATTCCGGTCAATCGGTGCGCTTCGGCAGTCGCGCGCGTGCGTAAGTCCTTCGCGTCGGCGGCGAGCACGTCGAGAAAGCCCAATTCTTTGGCTTCCTCGGGCCCGACCAGGATTCCGGTGTTCGCCGCCCGGTCGAATCCGGGCGCGGTGAGACGGTGCCGCGCCGCTTCCACGCCGTAGTGCGGGATGGTCAGCCCGATGACGACCTCGTTGAGGCCCAGTTTGAAATCCCCCATGACACCGAATCGCACGTCCGTGGCCAGCAGCGTGAACGCTCCCTGGGCGATCGCGTGCCCCGGGCAGGCCGCCACGACGGGATACGGGAAACCGAGCAGCCGATGGACCAGGTTGCCGCCCGCTCGCAGGGTACGGCGGATGTCGTCGGCGGAACGGGAGAACGTCGCCAGATCGTAGCCGGCCGAGAACATCCGGGGGCGCCCGGTCAACAGGACGACCGCCCGGTCGGCCTCGGCCCGGTCCAGGGCGGCGGCGATGGCGCCGATCATGTTCTCGGACATGACATTCGCCTTGCCGTCGTCGAGCGTGATCGTGGCGACCCCGTCGTCGAGCCGGTAGGTGACGAGTTCGGTCATGGCGTCCTCCTCTAGAGCAGGACTCTAGAGTATCACTCTAGGAGCTGGCGTAGCTAACCCTGGGCTCAGGGCCGGAGGGGGGTCTCGGACCAGGTGTCGTTACGGCAACGAGACGAAACGGCTGCCGCGGATCCGCCGATACAGGAAACACATGATGCTGCCGAAAAAGCCTGGCGCGTCCGGGCTTCGGACTAGCCTCGGGACAGGCTCAGGTGAAGGAAGCGACATGACCGCAGCAACCGTCATCCGCCCGCTGGCGCCGAGCGAGGCGATCTTCGCCAACAGCGAAGTGCTCGTCGGCTATTCGCTTCGGGTCGCGGGGCGGTTGGATCTCGCCGCGCTGTCGGCGGCGTTCGAAGCCGTGGTTCGCTCCCGCCCGATCCTCGGCGCCCGCCTCGAGCCGGACGGGCGCGGCGGGCACCTTCTGCTCGAATCACCGGGAGCCGCACCGGAGCTGACGGTCGCCGAAGGCGATCCCGAGCTGTTGCTCACCGGCGCCCGGCTGGACCAGCGCACCGCGGTCGCCGCGCTGGGCGTCGTCCGCGACGGCGCCGGCGCGGGGGTCACCTTGGTGACCCACCACAGCGTCGCGGATGCCTATCATTCGCTGGCCGTGTTCGCCGAGCTGTGGGCCTGCTACACCGACCTCGTCCGGTGCGGGCAGGCCGACCTGCCGCCGCACGGCTTCCCGCGTTCGGTGGAAGACCTGCTGCACGAGCGCGGCGTGCGGAAGATCGACGCCCCGGCCATGCCGCACCGCCCCATGGAGATCGCCCGGAGTCGCTCGGGCCCGGAGGATCCCGGCTACCTCGTCCCCCGCACCGCACGCTGCAGGCTGACCCGGAAGCAGACCGCGGCGCTGGTCGAGCTCGGGCACCGGGAGCACACCACGATCAACGGCCTCGCCTCCGCCGCGATCCTGCTCACCGAGGCCGAGTTGCGCGGGCTGCCGCTGACCGACCTGTCCTACACCTACTCGGTCGACCTGCGCAGCCGGGTGACGCCACCGATCGGGATGACCGAAGGCACCAACGTGCTCGGCTTCGCGAATTTCGTCCCGGCGCGGCGGTCCGGCGCGAAGCTCGTCGATCTGGCCCGCGACATCAGCGATACGCTGCGCGCCGGACTCGACACGGGCATGGTGCAGCAGACTCCGCTGCACATCCCCGAGATCACCGCGGGCCCTCCACCGCGCGCACCGGGAATCGTGCTGGCCACCAACTGGGGACGCGTGCGCCGACCTCGGGTGCCGGACGAGCTGCGGATCACCGACTTCCGCTCGATCATGCTCGGCAAGCCGGACAAGACCGGGCACCGGCTCCAGCAGCCGAGCGGCACCATCATCATCAGCACCTTCGACGACCGCCTGAGCATCGAGATCCACCACCCCGAGGAAACCACCGAGGAACAGCGGGTGCGCGTACGACTGCTCGCAGGCCACCTGTCGGAGTTCAGCGCGGCAGGGGCCGCGTGAATCCGGCCGGAATCCTCAGGCGCGCGCGGCGGACGGTCGGGCCGGCGTCTGCAACGGATCGGTGAGCACGTCGGTGAAGGCCAGTTCCGCGGCGCCGATCAGGGTCGCGTCGCCGCCGAGCGCGCTGGTGCGCAACCGGACCCGTTCGCGGACGGCTTGCAGGCCGTTCACCGCCAACCGGCTGCGCACCTGCGCCGCCGAGGCCAGATAGATCTCCCGCAGCACGCCGCCGAAGACCACCACCGACGGGTTGAAGACGTTCACCAGATTGGCGACGCCGTACCCGAGCCATTCGCCGACCTGGCGCAGCGCGTCCCGTGCCGTCGTGTCGCCGCGGGCAGCGGCCTCGACGATCGCGTCCACCGCCGCTTGCCCTGGAGGATCGCTGCGTCCCGCCGCCGCGATCAACCCGAGTTCGCCCGCTTCGGCCTCCAGACAGCCCCGGGATCCGCAGGCGCAGGGCCGCCCACCCGGATTCACGATCATGTGGCCGACTTCCCCGCCGTAACCGCCGTCCCCACCGAGCAATTCACCGTTGACGATGATGCCGCCGCCGATGCCGACGTCGCCGTGCAGGTAGATCGAGTTCGCCAGGCCGACGCAGACACCACGTTCACGTTCGGCCAACGCGCCGAGGTTGGCGTTGTTGCCGACCGCGACGCGCAGGCCGAGATCGAGTTCCCTGGTCAGCTCGGCGCCGAAGGCGACGTCCACCCAGCCGAGATTCGGCCCGTAGCGCACCACGCCGTCCTCCTCGCGGACCATGCCGCAGAACGCGACCCCGACGCCCACGCACCGAGCGTCGGGCGCGGCCGTGGCGATCATCGCCCTGGCCATCGCCGCGAGCGCGGCGATCACCTCGTCCGGGTCGAACGCGCCGCCGGGACGGGCGGTCTCGGTGCGCTCGAGCACCGAACCGCCCAGCCCGACCCGCGCGGCGGCGAGGCGGTCGGCGCCGACGTCCAGCGCGACGACGTAGACCCGATCGGCCCGCGGCCGCACCACCAGCGACGGCCTGCCCGCCCGTCCGGTCTGCCCTGGCAATTCCTCGCTCACCAGACCCGCCGCCGCCAGATCGGTGGTGAGCGCGAGAATCGTGCTGCGGTTCAACCCCATTCGCTCGGCGAGCGCGGCGCGCGACACCGCGCCGTCACGGTGCACATGCCGCAGCAACGCGGCGAGATTGCGCGTGCGGATCTCCTCGGGCGAAGGTGCTGCTCGCATTCACCGGGCTTTCGTCACGGGGCTGGGGGGTTCATCGCTGTAGGAGCGCACGCCTACGGGACAGGGCGTCCACTCCGGCCGCCAAGAGCAGCACGAATCCTGTCACAACGAATTTCGTGCCCGCGCTGTAGCCCATCAGCCCCATGCCGTTGTTGATCACCGCGACCACCGCGGCGCCGAGCACGGCGTCCAGCATCCGCCCGCGGCCGCCGAACAGGCTGGTGCCGCCGATCACCGCCGCGCCGACCGCCGTGAGCAGCACGTCGCTGCCGCCGGTGTTCGGATCGACGGAGTTCGCGCGCGACGCCGCGATGAGTCCGCCGACCGCCGCCATGGTCGAACACAGCACGAAAGCGGTGATCTTCACGCGATCCACGGCGATGCCCGCGCGGCGGGCGGCCTCGGCATTGCCGCCGACGGCGTAGATGTGCCTGCCGAACGCGGTGCGGTCCAGCACGAACGTCCACAGCAGCAACAGCGCCACGATCAGCGGCACGACGATGGGCATTCCCGCCAGCGAGTGCAACGCGGGGTTGCGGCTGCGTTCGCCGTTGAGCACCAGCACCGCCGCGCCCGCCACGACCGCCAGCAGCACGACGCGCACCACGACCGCCCGCGCCGTCGTGCCGGTGAGCCCGAGTTTCGTGCGCGCCCGCAACTTCCGGTACTGCACGAGCGCGAATCCGGCGACCAGCACCGCGTACAACGCCCAGCCGATCGCCGGCGGCACGTTCTTGTTCGCGATCGCGACGATCGTCTCGTCGCGGATCGAGATGTTGCGACCGTTGTCCATGATCTTCAGCGCCACGCCCTGCAACGCGAGGAACGCCGCCAGCGTCACCACGAACGACGGGATCCCGATCTTCACCACGATCGTGCCGATCACGAGCCCGATCGCCACGCCGGTGAGCAGCGACACCAGCACCGCCGCGTACCACGGCCATCCTTTGTCGGTGAGCAGCACGGCGAGCACGGCGGCGCATACACCGCTGGTGAACCCGGCCGACAAATCGATCTCGCCGAGCAGCAGCACGAAGATCAGCCCCATCGCGATCACCGCGATCGCCGCACCCTGCGTGAAGAGATTGGCGAAGTTGGCCTCGGACATGAAGACCGGGCGCGCCGCCCAGAAGACGGCCGAGAGCACGACCAGTGCGATCACCGAGGGCAACGCCCCCATGTCGCCGCCGCGCACCCGGCCGACGTAGCCGCTCATCAGGTCGGTCACCGGCGCCGCCGGTCGCCGCTCGGTGGTCACCGCGGTCATCGGGTCGCTCCGCTCGCCTCGAGGCCGAGCGCTCCGCTGCGTCCTGCCGTGATCAATTCGACGACCTGCGCGTGCGTCACGTCGGAGGTCCGTACCTGGGCGGCCATCCGGCCGAGGTAGAGCGCGGCGATCCGGTCGGACACCGCGAAGACGTCGTTCATGTTGTGCGAGATGAGCACCACCGCCAGCCCCTGGTCGGCGAGCCTGCGCACCAGCTCGAGCACCTGCTGGGTCTGCGCGACGCCCAGCGCGGCCGTCGGCTCGTCGAGGATCACCACCTTGCTGTTCCACAGTACGGCTTTCGCGATGGCCACCGTCTGGCGCTGTCCGCCGGACAGGCTGGCGACCTGCTGCCGGACCGATTTGACAGTGCGCACCGACAGGCTCGCCAGCGTCTTCCCGGCGAGTTCCTCCATCGCGTATTCGTCGAGCACGAGACCGCGCCTGCGTTCCCGGCCGAGAAACATGTTCTGGACGATGTCCAGGTTGTCGCAGAGCGCGAGATCCTGGTAGACGATCTCGATGCCGAGCGCCGCCGCGTCGCGCGGGCTGTGCACCTGCACCGGCGTGCCATCGAAGAGGAATTCGCCCGCGTCGATCGGATGGGTGCCGCCGATGCATTTGACCAGCGTGGACTTGCCCGCGCCGTTGTCGCCGACGAGAGCGGTCACCTCGCCGGGATAGGCGCTGAAGGCGACTTCGTGCAGGACGTGGACGGGACCGAAGCTTTTCTCTACTCCGCGTAATTCGATGACCGGCAGTTCGGACATTGGGTAGCTCCTCCGAAGGATGGAGCCCCTTCCGCAATCCCCTCATCGAACCGCGGAAGGGGCGTGCGATATCAGATCCCGTTGTTCGCGCAGAGTTCGGCGAACTCACCGGTGCACAGCTCGGCCTTGGAGACGTAACCGTCGGCCACCACGTCCTTGACGTCGCGCGGGTAGATCGGCTTGGGCTCCAGCAGCACCGACGGCACGTCGGTGTTCGACTCCGGGTCGCGCACCGCGCCGTTGGTGCTGCCCTGCTCTCCCTTCACCAGGGCCACCGCGAGTTTCGCGGTCGCCTCGGCCTCCTTCTGGATCGCCTTGTAGACGGTCATGCACTGGTCGCCCGCCAGGACGTTCTGCAGGCCCTGGACCGTGGCGTCCTGCCCGCTGACCGGCACCTGCCCATTGAGCTTCTGTTTCTTCAGCACCGCGATCGCGGCGTTGGCCAAGCCGTCGTTGGCCGCGACAACACCCCCGATGTCCGGCCGACCGGTAAGCATCTGTTCGAAGATGGTGCCCGCCTTCGTGTTGTCCCATTCCGGGACGGCCTGATCGGGCCCCTTGACGTACTGGCCCGCGTCGAACCGGGCCTTCAGCACTCCGTCGTAGCCGGTCTTCAACAGCGTGGCGTTGTTGTCGGTCGGTCCGCCGTTGAGATACGCGACCACCGGACGCACCGCGTTGCGGTCGGTCAGGCACTGCGCGACGCCCTCGCCGAGCAGGCTGCCGACCTTCACGTTGTCGAAGGAGACGTAGTACTGAGCGCCGCCGCCGAGAGTGAGCCGGTCGTAGTCGATCACGGTGACGCCCTGCGACTTCGCCTTCTGGATCACCGCTTTGCCGGTGCCGCTGTCCAGGTTGGTCATCACCAGGACCGTGGCGCCGTTGGTGATCATCTGGTCCGCGATGGTCTGGAAGGCGTTCTTGTCGCCCTGGGCGTTCTGGATATCGGCCTGGACGCCCGCGGCCTCGAACGCCTGCTGTAAGTACTTGCGGTCCGCCGTCTCCCAACGGGCGGAGGTCTTGCTGTCCGGGAGGATCACGCCGATCTGCGTTCTGCCGCCGGAATTCGCGGAATCGTCGCCGCACGCGGTGAGCGTGGCGGCCAGGAGCGCGAACGACAACACGGCAGCGCTGAACATGCCCTTGCGCATGAGTGGGCCTTTCATCACCGGCCGGGACGAGGTCCCCGCCGGTCGGAGTGGAACGAATGTTGTTCACAGCAACATATTGGACTGTGACGGAGCGCACAACAGCTAATTTGTTGTTCCGAATAACAATCTCGACACGCGCGCGTTTGCTCAGGTGGACGCCGATGCGGCCGGTGAGACGAAGGGCGTGAACAGGGACGTCGGCCGACGCCAGGGCCCATGCCCGCAGAGGCGGCGGGACCGCGGCCGCGCCGCGCCGCGCGCCGGACACGCGGAAGGGTGGCAGCTACGCGAAACGGACCACCGAGGATCGGGCGCATGACAGCGCTCCGGCACAGTACCCTTGGCGGTGAATCATGGCGCGGTAGCGACAGACTGGGATCCGGGAGGGGAACAGTGGACACGCTCAAGCTCGACCCGGCGGCGATGGCCGCCTACACCGCGATTGCGGACGCGGTGTCGAAACAATTGGCGTCGGCGGCCGCGGTCGCCTCCGGCGCGGTGGATCCCGACCGGCTGGCCGCCGATCTCGGTCTCGTGGGCGCGGAATTCGCGGCGCGCTTCTCGGCGGCCGTATCCGAACACGCGGAAGCGTTGTCGACCGCCGGACAACTGGTCGGCGCCTACGGCCGGGTCCTGCGCGGTTACAGCGAGAACGCGCAGGAGGTCGACGCCGAAACGGCGGGCGCGATCACCCGTTCCGGGGAGGCACTGGCATGAGAAGCCTTATGGGGCTGCGGAAACGCTCGCACGCCACTCAGCCCGCCGCCGAGACCACCCGGCCGTCGAGCACCGAACCGGGGGCCGACCCGCCGATCGTGGCCGCGCTGGTCCGCCCGTTGCTGACGCTGCGCTCCTCGCTCGGCACCGGCGTCGGGGTGCCGAGCGCGGCCGCGACCGGGGCGCTCTCGGCCGCCTCCACCCAGGTGGCGGACACCGAGGGCCCGCACCGCGAAGGCCTGCACGCGCTGGAGTCCACCTGGACTTCCCGCGCCGCCGACAGCGCGGTACCCGCGATGCGCACGACGCAGACCCAGATCGGGGACATCTCCGATCGGGGGCCCGCCTACCTGTCCGTCCTCGCCGACGCGCACGCCACCTCGGGGCGGGCGGCGCGGCAGGTCGACCAGATCATCGCCGACTTCCGGCGCGACGCACGGGAGATCCTGGACAACTCGACCTCCGCGCCGGAGACCGACGCGGTCATCGCGCGCGCCACCCAGGCGCTGCGCGACGCGCTCACCACCGTGACGGCCGCGCGCACCGAAATGGACGACCACACCAGGAGACTCGACGAGATGGGACCGCTCACGGTCACCGCACCGTCCGGCGTCTCCCACGGACAGGGACAGGCCGTCTACCCCGGCAACTCCGGGCAGGTCGTACCCGGCGCCACCACACCCGGCGCCACGACGCCCGCCACCACGACGCCCATGGATCCGGCCATGGCCGCGCAGCTCCAGTTGCAGCAGCAGCTGATCTCCGCGGGGGTGGACCTCGGCACCACGGCCATCAACGCGGGCGTCGACATCGGCACGCACATCATCGACAAGATCGCCGAAGTCGGCATCCACGGCATCGACACCGTCGCGGCCGCCGCGGACAAGGCGATCCCGGAACTGATCAACCCGGGCTCGACCACCAACTCCGGTACCTCCGGCACGAATGGCGACGACTCGAAGAATTCCTCGAAGCTGTTCGACTTCGGCGGGTCGCAGGAGCACAAACCGTCGTCCACCGGCCCCGGTTCGGTGATCCCGCCCGGCAACTCCGCGCCCGCCGGGCGGGCGGACGTGCCGAAGCCGGAAAGCAAGCCGGCGCCCGCGGTCGCACCGCCGGGCGACGCCACGCCGCCGACGCCCGCGGGCAGCCCGGACCGCCCCGTTCATCCCGGCCCGACCGGCGGCATGGTGCTGCCGCCTGCTCCTCCGCCGGGCGGCGAGGACCACGAGCACAAGCCGCGCGACGGACAGCTCGGCGTGACCATCCCGTCCGCTGTGACAGCGGTCGTACCGGTGCTGGGCGAATTCGACGATGACACCCCCTGACCGGGAACATCCCAGTCAGGACGCGGGCCAGGCCAATCCGTTCGACACGGGTCTGCCGATGCTGCGCATTCCCCCGAGCAAGCCGTCGAAGCGACGGCGTTCACCCGGACGCCGCAAGCAGATTCGTCGACGGGAGCCGGAGTACGAGGCCGCGGAACCGCCGCGCCCGCCGGAACGGCACAGTGTCCGTCCGCGCCTCGGCGAGTGGGAGCAATGGCTCGAACCCGCGCCACCGGCCGCGCGAGTGCCGCAACCGGTGGCCGCGCAGCAGCGCCCCGCGCCCGCGGAGCCGGAGCCGGTCGAGTCCGAGGACGGCCCCGTCACGACACCCGGGATCGTCAATCGCTCCGGTATCCATCCCGGCACCCCGGTGCGCCATCCGCGGCGCACCGATCAACAGCGCGGCAACCGCTCACTGACGGTCTTGATCGTGCTCGGCATCGTGGTCGCCACCATCTCCATAGGCCTGGCCATGATCTACGGGTCCGACGCGAATTCGCGCAAAGTGGCGGCGACGTCGCCACCGCGCGCGGCCGGGCCCGCGCCGACCACCTCGGTATCCACCTCACGCGTCAAGCCCCCGTGGGCGATCGCCACGCTGGGATGTGAGCAGAAGCGCACCGCCGACGTCGTTTCCGGCACCGATCCGGGCGGCACCGGCAACGGCCCCGACGCGATCTTCGCCTTCGAGTACGCCTATTACGCCGAACGGTCCGGGTACCGGGCCCGCGCGGTGGTGGCCCCCGACGCGGCGGTCTCGCCCGCCGATCAGATCCAGCGCGGCATCAACCAAGTGCCTGCGGGCACCCGCTACTGTGTCGAGATCTCCCGGGCCGGGGACGGTCCGGACGGCCAAGCGCGGTGGCAAGTCCGGTTGACACAGCAGTTCCCGGACGAAGAGCCGAACACCTTCACCCAGTTCATCACCACCCGTACCGGAACCGATCAAACGCTGATCACCGGGATCACGGCAGGCTGACCTCTCCGCGCGGCGTGAACCGGCGAGCACCGCAGTGCTCCGCCGGATCGCGCACGCTGCGCCGAATTTTTGCGAACAATACTATTCGTGGAAGCGCCGGTGCTCTAGATTCGGCTGCGGGAGTGAATGTTTCTATACCCCCGCAGAGCGAAAGGTTCGACCGTTGAGTCGTCTGATCCGGATAGTGCTTGCCATCGCCACCGTCGTCGCGGGCCTCACCGTGCCATTCCTGTCCGTGCACCCGGCGTACGCGGCGCCGACGGTGCGCTGGGAGACCCGGGTCAGCGACCGCATCCTCGACATCGGCGTATCCTCACCCAACCTGGAGGGTCCGGACTGGTCGGTGAAAGTGGTTCGGCTGCTGCTGCCGCCGGGCTGGTCCAAGGACGCCACCCGGACCTGGCCGACCGTGTGGGTGCTGCACGGCGGGTTCGACGACCACAAGTCCTGGACCGACAAAGGCGATCTCGAAGCGCTCACCACGGGCAGCCAAGCGATCTTCGTATTGCCCGAAACCAGCTGGTGCAGCGCGTATTCCAATTGGTACAACGACAATCACGGCGGTCCGCCCGCATGGGAGAGCTACCTGCTGGACGACGTGCGCACCTTGCTGGAGACCGGCTACCGCGCCGGTAGGACCCGCGCCATCGCGGGCAACTCGATGGGCGGCCTCGGCGCCATGAAATTCGCCGCCGCGCATCGGGGTTGGTTCGCCTCGGCCGCTTCCTTCAGTGGCAACGTCGATCCGCTGCACGACTCCGGGGCCCCCGGCGAACCGGACAAGCCCGGCGGTGGCTGCGGCGCCGACTGGGAACGGGTCTGGGGCGACTACACCGTCAACCGCGATATCTGGCTGGCCAACAACCCCTACAGCCGGGCCGCCGACCTCACCGGCATCCCCCTGTTCGTCTCCTACGGCAAGGCCGATCCCGTGGAATCCGCCGCCTACGAACAGAACTATCGCTTCGTGGACCGTCTGCAACAACTCGGGGCGCAGGTGGACGAACG
The DNA here is from genome assembly GCF_043205035.1 of Nocardia sp. NPDC047654. Taxonomy (NCBI): domain Bacteria; kingdom Bacillati; phylum Actinomycetota; class Actinomycetes; order Mycobacteriales; family Nocardiaceae; genus Nocardia; species Nocardia sp. NPDC047654. The sequence goes on along the minus strand of NZ_JBIDDF010000010.1, from coordinate 62,567 downwards.
CTACGTCCCCGCCCAAGGCCACAACTGGGACGCCTGGAAGATCCAGATGCGCAACGCCCTGCCGATGCTGCTGTCCTCGGTGGGCGCGGGATGATCACGCTTCCGGCTGCTGCGGCGCTGTCGGAACGCGGCTTCGAACCATCACGTTCCCCGGGCGGCTCGGGCCGCTGCCGCCATCGCCCGCCGCGATTGATCGAACCGCGCACCGGCTCCGCTCAGCGCGGCGTCAGCTTGACGACCGGAATCACCCGGTCGGTCTTCTCCTGGTACTCGGCGAAGCCGGGCATCACCTCGACCATCGCGGCGTAGAGGCGATCGCGCTCCGGCCCTTCGGTGATCGGAGCCGCCGTCGCCTCGAGCGTTTCGGTGCCGATCTCGAGGGTGACCGTCGGATTGACGCGCACGTTGTGAAACCAGTCCGGATTGGTCGGAGCGCCCGCTTTGGAGGCGATGACCACGATGTCGTCGCCGTCGCGAATGAACGCGAGCGGATTGGTGCGCGGAAGACCGGATTTGGCGCCGATGCTGGTGAGCAGCAGCAGCTCGCGGCCCTCGAAGGGGCCGCCGACCTTGCCCTGGTTGGCGCGGAATTCTTCGATGATCTGGGTGTTCCAGTCGCCTGCCATGACTTGTCTCTCCTGCGGAGTCGGGTGCGCCGGGTCGTCGCGAGCCTACCCAGGCCGGCGGCCCCGGGCGAACTAACGGCCAACCAACAGCGGCAGGGGGCACGATGACGGGGTGCGGGTGCTTGTTGTCGAGGACGAGACATTGCTGGCCGACGCGATCGCCGACGGGCTGCGCCGACATGCCATGGCGGTCGACGTGGTGTATGACGGCGCGGCGGCGCTGGAGCGTACCGGCGTCAACGACTACGACGTGGTGGTACTCGATCGGGATCTACCCGGCGTCTCCGGTGACGCGGTGTGCGGCACGCTCACCGCGTCCGGCGGCTCGGCCCGGATCCTGATGCTCACAGCAGCGAGCGCCGTGGCCGAACGGGTAGCGGGTCTGGGACTGGGCGCCGACGACTACCTGACGAAACCGTTCGCGTTCGCCGAGCTGGTCGCCCGTATCCAGGCGCTCGGGCGCCGGGCGCGCAGCGCCGCTCCCCCGGTGCTGGAACGCTCCGGCATCCGGCTCGACCCGCACCGGTTCTCCGTCACCAGGAACGGCGAACCGGTCGCGCTGTCGCGCAAGGAGTTCGCGGTGCTGGCCGAGCTGCTGCGCGCGGACGGCGGCGTGGTCTCGGCCGAGCAGCTGCTGGAGAAGGCCTGGGACGAGCACATCGACCCGTTCACCGGCGTCGTGCGGTACACGATCATGAACGTGCGGCGGAAGCTGGGCCAGCCGCGGGTGATCGAGACCGAGCCCGGCGTGGGGTATCGGATCCGATGAGCGGGCGCACGATCCGGCTGCGGCTCACCCTGCTGTACGCGACGGCGTTCTTCCTGGCCGGTGCGGCACTCATCGCGTTGATGTACTTCTACTTGAACCAGTCGCTGGAGCGACGGCCCGGCGGCGGCGCGCAGCAAGTGGTACGGGAGTATCTGCTCGAACGAGCCGAGCGGAACCGGGCGCCGGTCTCCACGAAGTTGTTCGAAGCGCTGACCGAGCAGGCCCAGCGGAATCGGCGGGACACCTTGCGCGCCATGCTGGTCTGGTCGCTGGTATCGCTCGGCGCGGTGGGGATCGCGGCGGGCGGATTCGGCTGGTTGCTGGCCGGACGCGCCCTGCATCCGTTGCAGCGGATCACCGCGACCGCGCGGCGAGTCGCCGACACCAGCCTGCACGAGCGCATCGCCCTCGACGGTCCGCAGGACGAGATCAAGGATCTGGCCGACACGTTCGACGCGATGCTCGAGCGCCTGGACCGGGCCTTCGACGGACAGCGCCGGTTCGTGGCGAACGCCTCCCACGAGCTGCGCACACCGCTGACCATCAACCGGACGCTGATCGAGGTGGCGTTGGAAGATCCCGGCGTTCCCGAGTCCACCCGCCGGCTCTGCGCCACGCTGCTGGAGGTCAACCGCAGACACGAACGGCTCATCGACGGCCTTCTGGTGCTGGCCACCAGCGAACAGCGGCTGACCGAACACCGTCGCATCGATGTCGCCGACATCGCGGCCGACGCGGTCGGAACATGCGCCGCGCGGCCGGGGGCCGAGATCTCCGCCGATCTCGAATCCGCGACTGTGCTCGGAGATCCGCTGCTGCTGGAACGCCTCGTACTCAATCTGCTGGACAACGCACTGCGCTACAACCTCCCCGAGCACGGCTGGGTGGCGATCCGGTCCCGAGCGATCGGCGACCGCGCCGTGCTCACCGTGGAGAACAGCGGTGCGCCGGTCCCCGCGTTCGAGGTCGAGAGCCTCTTCGAACCGTTCCGCCGGCTCTCCACCACCGAACGCTTGGCCGATTCCGGCGCACGCGGCGCCGGGCTAGGCCTGTCGATCGTGCGCTCCGTCGCGCAGGCCCACGGGGGCACGGTCCGTGCGGCGGCGCGTCCGGACGGCGGTCTCGCGGTCACCGTCGAATTCCCGCGCGCCCAGGGATGACGCACCGCCCGAGGTCGCGTCGACGTCGACGCGACCCCAGCGCGGCTAGTCGAGGGGTACGGGCGAGTCCGACACCTCGCCCGTCCGGACTCAGTAGTTGTGACAGGTCTCGGCGAGCACGCGCATCTTGTCGCGGTGCTCCTGCGCCTGCGGCGAGTCGCGGCGCTCCTCGAGCCTGCCCTTGGCCTCCGGGTGCTTGTCCAGGAACTCCTCGGCACGCTGCTTGCGCTGCTCGACCGGGAGACTCAGGAACTCCTGCAACTTCGCCTTTCGGTCGGGATGCGCGTCGAGCCGGGCGGCGAGATCGGGGAACTGGGCGTGAACCGCGGCGTCGAGCTGGGCGAAGCTGCACGTCGTCTCCAGCAGTCCACCCGGCCGCGGCTGCGCGGAGGCGGTCGCCGGAACCAGCAGCGCACCCGCGGCGAGCAGGCCGCCGAGAGCGAGGGTGGCTCGAACGATTCTCGTCATGTCGGATATCCCTTTCGGTTGGACGTTCGGGTCGCGGCGACGCGGCCCGGCGTTCAGTCCATCAGGAAGGGTGTTTGGACGGCGCTAGGCGATGACGCCCCCTGCACGCCCGCCGCCGGGCTACGGTGGGGGTCGCTGTTGTGTCCCGATCGGCTGATCACCGCTGCTGGAGGCGTCTTGCGCACCATCGCTCGTGTACTGCTCGTTCTCGCGGCCCTCGTCTGCGCCGCGGTGTCGACACCGCCCGCGATCGCCGCCCCGGACACCGTGCGGCTCGACGATTTCACCGCGCGCAAGCTCGACGAAGTGCTGTCGTTGAGCGCTCAGGCACCCGCTTCGGCGAGCAAGGCGGAGTTGATCGAGCTGCTGTCGCGTCCGTTCCTCGGCACGCCCTACGGCGCGAACATGCTGGTCGGGTCGGCGACCCAGCCCGAACAACTGGTCATCGACTTCCGCAGGGTGGACTGCTTCACCTACCTCGATTACGTCGAGGCGCTCAGCAGATCCGCCGACCGCGACCAGTTCACCAGGAACCTGATCGAAACGCGTTACGCCGATGGCCGAGTCGATTTCCGGCAGCGCAAACACTTCTTCACCGACTGGGCGCACACCACCGGAGTCGCGGCCACCGACGTCACGGCGGCGGTGAGCCCCGCGGCGGTGACCGTCACCAAGCACCTCAACGCGAAAGCCGACGGCGGCAACTACCTTCCGGGACTGCCCGTGGTCGATCGCGCGATCACCTACATTCCCGGCGCGGCCGTCGACCAGAGCGTCGTGAACGGGCTGCGCACCGGCGACTACATCGGCGCCTACACCGACCAGCCGGGCCTGGACGTCACCCACGTCGGCATCTTCGTCACGACCGACGCGGGGCCGGTCTTCCGCAACGCGTCCTCGCTCGCGGGCAACGACAAGGTGGTGGACTCGCCCTTCACCGAGTACGCGCGGTCCACCCCGGGCATCGTCGTCCTCCGCGCGCGATAGGTCGCCTCCGCCGAGCTAGGAAACGGGCACCGGCGGCCGGACCGCCGATTTCGGCGTGCCGGTGAGCGTCTTGTCCAAGTCCGTGCGCAGGGTGGTCGCCGAGTCGAGCAGGTAGTTCTGCCGCACCTTCCACGGATGACGGTCGCCTTGGCGGGGGAAGTCGCCGATGGAGCGCTGGATGTAGCCGGAGGCCAGGTCCAGCAGCGGGTGTTCGCCGAGTTCGCCCCGCGGCTCGGGCACCACGGCGGCGTAGCCCTTGCGGTCCATGTGATTGAGCACTTTGCAGATCAACCGAGAGGTGAGATCGGCGCGCAGCGTCCACGAGGCGTTGGTGTATCCGATGCACACGGCGAAATTGGGGACGCCGGTGAGCATGGTTCCCTGCCAGACGAACTGGTCGGACAACTCGACCCGCGCGCCGTCGACGCTGGGCGTGATGCCGCCGAAGGCCAGCAGTTGCAGCCCGGTAGCGGTGATCACGACGTCCGCCTCGAGCACCCTGCCGGACTTCAGCCGGATGCCCTCCGGCACGAACGTGTCGATGTGGTCGGTGACGACCTCGGCCTTGCCCTTCTTCATCGCCTTGAAGAAATCCGCGTCCGGGACGGCGCACAGCCGCTGGTCCCAGGGGTTGTAGCTGGGTGTGAAGTGCTCGGCGACGGCCCGGTCGTCCTTCAGGATGCGGGTGGTGAGACCGGTGAGCAGCTTGCGCGCCGCTTCCGGACGACGCCGGCAGTACTGGTAGAAGCCGATGCCGAACAGGATGTTCTTGGTTCGGATCAGGCGGTGCGCAGGCCGCGGCGGCAGCAGCTCGCGGATCTTGTCGGCCACTTTGTCCCGGCCAGGAACGGCGCTGATCCAGGTCGGCGACCGTTGCAGCATCGTCACCAGTTGCGCTTGCTCCGCCATGGCCGGGACCAGCGTGACCGCGGTGGCGCCGCTGCCGATCACCACGACGTGCTTGCCGCGATAGTCGAAGTCCTCGGGCCAGAACTGCGGATGCACCACTTCGCCCGCGAACGACGAGATGCCGGGGAACTCCGGCGCGTAGGGCCGGTCGTAGTCGTAGTACCCGGCGCAGGCGTAGAGGAAGCCACAGGTGAGCGTGCGCGTCTCGGTGGCGCCCGACTCGTCGCGCTGCTCGAGGGTCAGCGTCCAGCGCGCGGCGCCGCTGTCCCAGTCGGCGGCGATCACCTTGGTGCGGTAGCGGATGTGCCGGTCGATGCCGTGCTCGGTCGCGGTCTCGGTGATGTAGCGCAGGATCGACGGACCGTCGGCGATCGACTTGGCGTCACGCCACGGCTTGAACGGGTAGCCGAGGGTGAACATGTCCGAGTCCGATCGGATGCCCGGGTATTTGAACAGGTCCCAGGTGCCGCCCAGGGTGTCGCGAGCCTCCAGGATGGCGTAGGTCTTGCCTCGGCACTCGGTCTGCAGCCGGTAGGCCGCGCCGATGCCGGATAGTCCGGCGCCGACGATCACGACATCGAGGTGGTCCGGTGCTGCGGCGGCTTCGGTCATGTCTCCAGTGTGCGAGCCGAGCGCGGCCGCTTTCTTGACTTTGCGCGACAAGTATTTGATCCTCGACGACATGTCGGTGATTCGCTCCGCGGGGTTGCGCGGCTTTCGCGCGACTGTCGCCGAGCTGGGTGGTGACGCCGAGGCACTGGCCACGGCGTGCGGCCTGCCGGTGGCCGCCCTCGACGCCGACGACCTGCTCGTGCCCGACGAGTCCGTCGCGGCGGTGCTGGAACTGGCCGCGCACCAGCTGCGCTGTCCCGACCTCGGCTTGCGGATCTCCCATCGGCAGGACCTGGACATGCTCGGCCCGCTGGCGCTGGCCATCCGCAATTCGGCGTCGCTGGCCGACGTGCTCGAGTGTTCGTCGCGATACCTGTTCCTGCACGCGCGGTCGCTCAGCTTGACGCTGGAGCCCGACCCCTATGGCGATCGCGGCGTGATCGCGCTGCGCTACGGCATGCGGCCCGGACTTCCCACACCCGTCCAGGGCACCGACCTCGGGCTGGCATTCGTGCATCGCACCATTCAGCGCTTGGTGGACGACCGCTACGGGCTGCGCTCGGTCGAGCTGCCCTATCGGCCGGACGCCGCGGTCGCCGGTTACGAGGAGTTCTTCGGCGCGCCGGTGCGGGTCGAGCGGCCGTTCGCGGCGCTGCGGGTGCCGAGCAGCCTGGCGAGCAGGCCGCTCACCGGCGGTGACGAGAACCTGCACCGGCTGGCCATGGCGTTCCTCGCCGCGCAGTCCGGCGACGCGGCGGCGGCGATCGCCCCGCAGGTACGCGCCGCGGTGCAGCAATTGCTCGGCACCGCCGCACCCGAGATCGGCGCGGTGGCACGGCTTCTCATGGTGCACCCGCGCACCCTGCAACGACGTCTCGCCGCCGAGCACACCTCGTTCGCCGCGATCCTGGACGAGGTTCGCAGGGACGCGGCGCGACGGTATCTGACCACGACGGACATGCCGATGAGTCAGGTGGCCTCGCTGATCGGGTTGTCCGAGCAGGCGACGTTCACCCGATGCGCCCGAAGATGGTGGGGCACAACGCCCAGCGCCGTGCGCCGTACCGGCGCGCGGGCAAGAACTCAGCCGCACAACACATTCGGGTGACGCGGCGACAACATTCCGGCGTCCGATCCGTCCGTTTCGATAACGGTTGCCCCCGAAAGCCCTCGACCCATTCCCTCCTCGACGCCGTGTCTTTACCGTCGAAGACGGGGTAGGTGTGCACCGGAAGGGGGACTCCATGAACACCTGGCTTTCGCTTGTCACCGATGCGCTGACCCGCATCCCCGGCTACCCATCGCACCAGCGGACGTTCTTCGCCGAGGCGCTGGCCGAGCCGGGACGGTACCTTCTCGTCCACCGGGATCCGGTGCCCGCCGACCATGCCCACGCGCTGCTGATCTGCCGCACAGGGCTTTTCGCGTTTCGCTTCGCCGAGGACGTCCCCGCCGAACTCGACGGCATCCGCCGCCATGTCGAAGCGACGTTCGGCAAATTGCAGTTCGGGCGCGAGAAGATCGTCGCCCATGATGCGCAGATCGTTCTGCTCGTACCCGGCGAGATCCGGCGGCGCGGGGACGGCCGGTTCGCCGTCGCCCGGCCGGGTGAGCTCGATCGGGTCATCCGCGCACGCCACCGGCAGTTACGGCCCACCCGGGTACAGGCCATCGCGAACACCGTCGCCCACCAGTCGGCCCGGGAGTACGACCTGCTCGAGATCGAGGACGTGACGGACCCACCGGATCTGGCCCTGCTCGATCGGTCGGAAGTGCTGTCGCCGCAGCGCGATGCCGCCCTGGAGATGCCGTTCCAGCACTGGATGACCTTCCTGGATCCCGAGCAGGAGGTGCTGGTCTCGCGCACCTACACCGGCCCCGCCCGGATCGCCGGTCCCGCGGGCACCGGCAAGACGGTGGTCGCGCTGCACCGCATGGCCAGGCAGGCGAAGCGGTCCACCGGTCGTCAGCTGTACACGACGTTCGTCAAGACGCTGGCGAACTGCCAGGAGACCTATTTCCGGCGACTCGCGCCGGGGACCGAGGGGCGCGTCCAGTTCGCCGGCCTGCATTCCTGGGCCATGGAGTTCCTCGGGCAGCGGATCGCGGCGCCGAAGCTCGACCCGCGGGGAGCCGACCGGGTGTTCGGCCGGGTCTGGGAGCAGGCGAGAGCCGTATTCGAGGACATCGAGCCGCGCGAAAGCTACTGGCGCGAGGAGATCGACCGGGTCATCAAGGGCCGTGAAATAGACGATCTCGACGTCTATCAGCGCGCGGAGCGCCATGGACGCAATGGCATTCGTCTCGACGAGGACCGGCGTGCCGAGGTGTGGCACGAGCTCTACGTCCCGTACGTGAGCGAGATGCGCAAACGAGGGATCTCCGATTACAGCGACGTCATCGCCATCGCCCTGGCCGAGATCCGCAACGAACCGCTGCCCGAACCCTACGACGCGGTCGTCGTCGACGAAGTGCAGGACATGACGCTGGCCGGCCTGCGGCTGGCCCACGCCATCGCGGGCGGCGACGGGTCGAGCCCGCTGCTGCTGGTGGGCGACGGCCAGCAGCAGGTGTACGCCGGGGGCTGGCGCATGGCCGACGCGGGCATCGACCTACGCGGCCGCGGCGAGGTCCTGCGGGTCAATTACCGCAACCGCCGTCGCGTCTGGGAGAACGCCGCCGGGATCGATGCGGTGAACGAGCTCGGCGATTTCGACGACGCGCCCGGCGTGCTGCTGCGCGACGCCGACGTCACCCTGCCCGACGGCGTGGTGCGGATCTGGCGCGGACCGGATCACTACCTGGAGTCGGCGCTGGTCGACGGCATACGCGAATGCGGGAAACCGTTGTCCGACATCGCGGTACTCACCCGGACGCGGCAGGAGGCCGCCCGGCTCGCCGGGGCGCTCGACGCCGTCGGCATCGCGACGCTGCCCTTGGAGGACTACGACGGGACGCCGCACCCCGCGGTCAAGGTCGGCACGGTGCACCGCGCCAAGGGGCTCGACTTCGCGGCGGTCTTCCATCCGAGCTGGTCCGGTGGCGCGGGGCCCCGAACAGGCGCGAGCCGCGAACGAGCCCAGCCGGCCGAGCGCCAGAAGCTGGTCGCGATCACCAGGGCACGGGACTTCGCGTGGCTCGGCGTTCGTGACGACCGTTCGGAGATCGATCGGCCCTCGTAGTCGTCTGAGGGTGCGGCGGCGGTCCGCACGGCATCGCCCGCTCGAATCGCCCCTGGGAAGGCGCGATTCGGCCGCTAGACTCTCCGATCGACTGGGAAGGGGGCCGCATGGACGCGGTTATCAAGGAGGTCGCCGAGGAGGGCAAGCGGCTGATCGACCGGGCCTGGCTCGGCGAACTCAGCCGCGACCAGGCGGTGCACATGTTCGTCCAGGTCGGCGACGGCATGGTGCGCTACGAGACGGCGCTGACCATCATCGACGACGGTGTCCAGCGGCTGAGCGCCAACGCCAGGCGGCTGCGGATCCTGCGCTGGTGCGCGGTGCTGGAGTTTCCGGTATTCGGCACGTTCGCCGTACTCGCGGTGCTGGCGGGGGATTTCGCCACCGCGGGGCTTTCGGTGCTGTTCCTGCTGATCCTCCAGGTCATCCACCGCGCGATGCTTCCGCATCCGCTCGCGGTTCCCCGCCCGCCCCGCACGTAGCCGCGCCCGGGTCGTGGTTCCCGCCCGCGCGCCGCGGGGTGATTAAGGTGCGTCTTCATGGACCGCACGACCGGCGCCTCCGGCGCGCATCCGCACGAACCGCACGGCGACGGCTTCGCATCCAAGCTCAACTGGCTGCGCGCGGGGGTGCTCGGCGCGAACGACGGCATCGTGTCCACGGCGGGACTGGTCGTCGGCGTCGCGGCGGCGACCACCGACACCCAGGCCCTGTTCACCGCGGGCATCGCGGGTCTTTCGGCGGGGGCGATCTCGATGGCGGTGGGCGAATACGTCTCGGTCAGCACCCAGCGCGATTCGGAGCGGGCTCTGCTGGCGAAAGAACGCAGGGAATTGCGCGACGAACCGGACTACGAGCTGGCCGAACTCACCGGGATCTACCGGGCCAAGGGCCTGACGCCCGAAACGGCGCGCAAGGTCGCCGAAGAACTCACCGCGCACGACGCGTTCACCGCGCACGCGGAGGCCGAACTGGGGTTGAATCCCGCCGAACTGACCAATCCGTGGCAGGCGGCGTTCTCCTCGGCGGTGGCCTTCACGCTGGGAGCGCTGCTGCCGTTGCTGGCCATCTTGCTACCGCCGGTTACCGCCCGCATCCCGGTGACCTTCGGGGCCGTGCTCGCCGCGCTCGCGCTCACCGGGTCGGTCAGCGCCCGGCTGGGTGGTAGCTCCCGTGGCCGGGCGGTGATCCGGGTGGTGCTCGGCGGCGCGCTGGCCATGGCGGTCACCTACGGCATCGGCCAGCTCGCCGACGTCGCCGGCATCTGACTCGAACGCAGGGCGCTGCTCGGAACACGCCCGTGCCGGGCGAAGGCCGATGGCCTTCGCCCGGCACGGGCGGGCGGTGCGGTGTCAGCGCTTGAAAGCGTCCCGCAGTTTGTCCGCGGCGCGCTTGACGTTGCCGCGGCCCTGCTCACGCCGTCCCTCGGCCTCCAGCCGGGGGTTGCCGGTCGCTCGGCCGAGGAATTTCTTCACGCTGCCCCTGGTCGCTTGCACTCGGTGCGCGAGGCGATCTTCGAACTTCATGAGCAATCCCTAGTAATACCAGCGGCGGCCACCCACCGGACGGCCCACCGAGCCGGCCACCAGCAGCACGAGCCCGATGATCAGCACGATGATGCCCGCGGTGGTGAGCAGCGAAATTCCGAGCAGCCAGCCCAGGACCAAGAGGATGAGGCCGAGAATGATCATTGTCGTATTCCTTTTCTTCTCAATTACTTCGCGGTCACAGGTTTCGTAGTCGAGACCGTCGCGCCGCGATCGGTCCGGGCAGTACCCGAACGGGGGGTGTGCAGCCACCGCCGCCAGGCCGGCTCCTGCTGAGGAGCCCGCGCCGCCGGTGCGGAAGTGTCCGCCGTCAGATCACGCCGCACCGCCGCCATCTCGCGGCGAGACTTCGCGAGTTCACGACGCGCGACCACGCCGCGGCGGGTCACCCGCCAGGCGCCGGACAGCACGAGGGCCAGTCCGAACATCCCGATCGCACCGAGGGTCACTCCGTAACCGAACAGTGCTCCGGTGGAACCGTGGAAGTGATAGTCGAATACCGCGAAATCGCTCGTCAGTTGCTGAGCGGAGCCGGTGTTGCCAACTACGGCGGCAACTCCGACGATCACGGCCGCGATCAAGGCGATGAGCCCGATAATGATGATCATGGCAATCCCTGTTGCGTCGAGTCGTTTGACAACTCCGCTATTCCCGGGCCCCCGGCAGTCAAACGCGACAAAACGGAAAGTTTGAGCGGAGGGAATCGGTCAATGCGATCTGCATGACGTACACAGTTACCCTGCACAACGTTACGCGCGAGTCCGCGTCGGCGATCGAATCGGCGCTGCGCGGCGTCAACGGCATCGACTCCGTCGACATCGACGTGTCGTCGGAGCGCGCGCTCGTGAACTCGACGACGATGACCTACGGCGAGGTTCTCGACGCGATCCGGCAGACCGGAGCCTCCGCCTCCTGATCGACGTTCGCCCGCCGCGCGGCTGCCCGGGACCTCCGACCTGCGCGAAGCCCTGGCAGGCACCCTGCGGGACCGTCCCCCGCGGGCCACACATCCTCCGGTTGCCTCACCGGCACCGAGCGGGTGACGGACGTGGTCGAACGCCGAGTTCCACCGAATCGGTGGCCGACACCCCAGCGCACGCATGCGCAGGCCGTGCCTCGCATCGCCACGCCCAAAGGCGCTCCACACCGAGCGAGCCTCGATGAACCGGCGCCGGAAGGCCCTCGCGCACCGAGCGATTCGACAGTGTCGGCGTCGGTGAAGCGATCACGCCCGCGTCACCACGTGACGATCACCGGCGCCACCATCTCGAAACCTTCTGGCCGCCAAGGGCGGCGAACCTCGGCGCCCTCGTCTACGACGCACACACCCGCTCGGGCAACACGCGGGTCCGCCTTGTCCTCCGCGCCGCTTTCGAACCCGTCCGCATCCGGGGTGATCGGGCGTCCGCGGCATATGCGCGAGAAAGCTTCTGGCGCTGCGATTTCCGGCATCGCGCACAGGCTGCCCGTGCAACGCCGAGGAGATGGGGCGAGCGACGATGATCGCCCCACCTGCTACCGCTCTCGGGCGCCGAACCCTTCGCGGTCACTCACCCTTCGGGGCGACCACAACGGCATGCACAGGCGGAGCACGCACGAGTATGATCTACGCCACATGCCCTGTCAACCACAGGAGACAACGCTGCCATGGGGGAGGACTTACACCCGTTCACGCGGGCGCTCAACACGCTCATCGACGGAATGCACCCGCCCACCGGGAACGACGGGCGGCCGCACCAGATCACCCACCGCGCCCTGGCCGCGGACATCCACCGCGCCACCGGCGCGCGCCTGTCCGCCAATTACCTCTGGAAGCTGCGCACCGGGCAGGCGGTGAACCCCTCCTACGAGACGCTGGAGGTGTTCCGCGGTTACTTCGGGCTCGCCAGCCTGGACCCGTTCACCGAACCCCGGCTGGCGGCGACACGCGGCAGCGAATTGGCATTGATCAACGCGCTCAAGGGAAACGCCGCGCACGAGGCACTGGAACCGGTGCTGCGCGACGGGCTGCGACAGGGTACGGTCCGCGCCGAGTCGGTGCTGGCGATGCTGAATGTCCTGCGGCGCATCGAGAACGAGCAACGCTGAACAATCCGGATGGCGCCGAGTCCCGAAGACGACGACGGCCGAGTTCAATACGGGCGGCTCGGGATCCGCACCCGCCGGATCGGCGCCACCGTCCACCAGGTGACGCACCGCCACACCCATTCCAGCGGACCGTATTCGAACAACCGCAACCACACCGCACTGAACACCGCCTGTAGCAGGATGATCGCGACCGCCAATCCCAGCACCGGCGCGTAGTCGCCGGAGCCGTACAGACCCAGACGCGGTGCGGCGAGCAGGATCAGCGCGGTGGCGCCCACGTAATTGGTCAACGCCATGCGGCCCAGCGGCCGCAACACCTCCGCCGCGACCTGACCCGGCTCGACGCGCAGCAACAGCAGCAAGCCTGTGAGGTAGGCCAGCGCACCCAGCAGGCCCGCCACGGCCGTGGCCGGCGTGGACCACAGCTCCAGATACGGTGTGCGGTACTCCCACATTCCCGCCGCTATCGCGGCGGGCAGGGCGAGGGCGAACACGGCGCCGATCTGCCAGACCCGCTCATCCAGGGTGTCCACGATTCCGCCGCGCGCGGTGGCCAGGCCCAGCAGGAACAACCCGGGCGCCAGGGCCAGCCCGCCGCCCAGGGCCAGCGCCACGCCGAACGTGCCCGCGAGTCCAGCCACCAGTACCAGCCAGTTCGGCAGCGCCGAGGCGGGCAGCAGGATCACCAGCCCGGCCAGCGCGTACGGAAGCAGCGCCTCACCCGGCTGGAACAGCTGATGGACCGCGCCGAACACCCCGAGCGCCAGCAAGCGGCGGATCAAGACCAACCGGGGGCGCTCGCCGCGCTCCGCGGCATTGTCCAGCAGTAATGCGAAGCCGATTCCGAACAGGAACGAGAAGATCGGGAAGAACCGTCCCTCGAACACCACCGACAGCACGTGCCGGATCGGTATCAGCACGCCCGATTCATCCGTGGCCGTCATGTCGGTGATCCGCCAGATATTCACCACCAGGATGCCGCACAGCGCGAAGCCACGAACCGCGTCCAGTTCCTGGATACGCGGATCCGCTCCGCGTCCATAGTGCATGGATCTCACGGTATCCAGCGGCGGCCCCGGAGCCGGGATCTCGCGCCGAGATGTCGCACACATTGATTAACGCACTAACTATTAATGCGCTAACTTGGAGCGCGGACAAGGAGGACCGATGGAGCCCGAGATCGACGATCCGCTGCGCTTGGACCGCCAGGTGTGCTTCGCGCTGGCGGTGGCCAATCGTGCCGTGCTTGCCGTCTACCGGCCGCTGCTGGAGCCGCTCGGCCTGACCCACCCGCAGTATCTGGTGATGCTCGCGCTGTGGGGTGCGGCGCCGATGTCGGTCAAAGCGATCGCCGAGGCGGTCCAGCTCGACTCTCCGACGCTGTCCCCGCTGCTCAAGCGCCTGGAAGCGGCCGGGCTGATCAGTCGCGAACGGGACAGCCGGGACGAGCGGAACCTGGTGGTGAACCTGACCTCGGACGGAGCCGCGCTGCGCGCGAAGGCCGAGCAGATCCCGCCCGCCGTCGTGCAGCGCCTCGGCGTGACCATGGCCGACCTCGAGCAGCTGCGCGACGCCCTCACCCGGGTGAACGAGGCGGCCCGCCGGTCGGCGCTCGCGGAGCCCGACGCCCCGTCCCCGAACCGAGGAGCCCGTTGATGACACGCGAACGACGACGGCCTCACCCGATCCAGTGGATCGGCTACGCCTTCGGACGCCGCCTTCCCGATTCGATGCGCGAGTGGGTGCGCGACGACCTGACCGGCAGGTTCGCCGCCACCCGGCACGTCCTGCGCGGGCTGGTGCCGTTCACACCGCTGTTCGCGGTGTTCCTGCTGTTTCCCGGCGAACTGTGGCTGCGCGGCGCGATGGTCCTGCTGGCGCTGTTGCTGGCCCTGTTCTACACCGTCGCCTTCATGCCGATGAACCGCGCGCACCGGCTCGCGAAGCACGGGTTGCCCGCCGATCTGAAGAACCCGCGACAAGCCCAGCGGGAAGCGCGGGAACGCGCCAGATACGCCGCGCAGCACCCCCGCTGACCGCTGCGGCCCCCGAGTGCGCAGGCCGCGAGAACCGGCGCTAGGGGCTGGCGGCCAGGCCGACGAAAGCCGCGAACACTGCCAGGTGGACTCCCCCTTGGAGGAGGGTCGCGCGTCCGGGGACGATCGTCAGGCCGCCGACGACGACGGTCAGTGCCAGCAGCACCATCTGGGTCGCGCCGAGACCGAGCACCAAGGGGCCGTCCAGCCAGATGCTCGCCACCGCGATCGCCGGGATGGTCAGGCCGATGCTCGCCATGGCCGAACCCAGGGCCAGATTGAGACCGATCTGCACCTGGTCGCGGCGCGCGGCCCGGATCGCGGCGAGCGTCTCGGGCAGCAGCACCAGCAACGCGATCACCACGCCGACCGCCGACTGCGGCAGTCCCGCCGACTCCACCGCCGACTCGACGGCGGGCGAGACCACCTTCGCCAGCCCCACCACGCAGATGAGGGCGACCAGCAGCAGAGCCAGGGCGACGAGCGCGGTGCGCACGCTGGGCGACTCGATGTGCTCGTCGTCGTCGGCGACGGTGCCGCCCACCTCGACCGGCAGGAAGTCGTCCGGATGACGCACCGTCTGCACGAGCACGAACAAGCCGTACAACGCGAGCGAGGCCACCGCGGCGAAGGCAAGCTGCGCGGGTGAGAACTCAGGACCCGGCTTGCTCGTGGTGAAGGTCGGCAGCACGAGACTGAGCGTGGCCAGCGTCGCCACGGTGGCCAGCGCCGCACCGGTGCCTTCCGCGTTGAACACCGCCACCCGCCGCCGCAACGCGCCCACCAGCAGGCAGAGACCGAAGATCCCGTTGCAGGTGATCATCGCCGCGGCGAAGACCGTGTCGCGGGCCAGAGTCGCGGTCTTGTCACCGCCTTGGCCCATCAGGGTGAGGATGAGCGCGACTTCGATCACGGTCACCGCGACGGCCAACACCAGCGAGCCGAACGGTTCACCGACGCGGCGCGCGACAACCTCCGCGTGGTGCACCGCCGCGAGCACCGCCCCGATCAACGCCACCGCCACGATCGTCACCGCGACACCGGGCAGACCGCGGCCCCAGGTGGCCGCGAGGGCGAGGACGGCCAGTAGCGGTACCACTACGGTCCAGCGGGCGAGCAACACACGGATCATGCCCACCATCGTCCCAGCAAACTATTCGCACCCCGGTCGGGTGATCGGTATCCCCGCCCCGGGCGCGGGCTCAGTCGTCCAGATCGATGCGCACGGTGAGCAGGTCGGTGCCGACGAGCCGGACGGCCGCGCTGTTGGCGCGCGGCAGGGCGGCCAGGCGGGCACGCGGGTCGTCCTCGGGCAGCAGATGGGCGGTGCCGGTGTGCCAGCGCCCATGCAACCGCAGCCGAACCCGGTTGTCGGCTTTGATGTTCCGGACATACTGCGAACGCTCGCCGAACTCGGAGACCAGCCAGAACTCCCGCCCGACCCGCCGCCCGCCGATCGGGGTGGTCCGCGGCTGCCCGCTGACCCGGCCGGTGGTCTCCAGGAGGGTCTGCCCGGGCAGCGTGCTGAGCAGCGGATTGCCCACGCGGCGCTGGAACGCTGTCACCGCCCGATGCTGGATGTCGCGCAAGTTCGGCATGCCGCGACGGTAGCACCGGTCACACCCGTCGGCAGGCCGCGCCGTGTCCGCGATTCGGGCGTCGAACAGGGCACGAGCCCGCGTGCGGTGCGCTATGGCACTGTCAGACATCCGGGCGCAAACGGCCGCTCCCTTGCATCGCGCAGTGCCGATCGGCCGTGCCGCCGCACCGGACCGCGTGGGGCGTGCGGTGGGCAATCGACCGAGGCCCCTGTGCACCAATACCTTTCTGTGATGCGAGCCACAAATCAGCCGTCTCGCAATATCTCTCCCGAACCCGCTGAGCCCCCGTCGACCAGCAGCCCGTTCGCCGGGCGATCGGCCCCCGCTCCCCGGATCTCGCGCGCGCCGGTTCCGCCGCAGCGCGATGCAGTTCCAAAAAGACTCCGGACCTGCGGCTTTCAGCCGAGCTCACGGCTTTGCGAGCGGGCAAGCTCCGGCGTCCCCCTCCGCGAGGGTGCCCGGCCGGTCGGCCGTGGCGATGCCGTTACCGAAGAACATCCGGCAAGGAATCGACCCCGCGCCCCTCCATGGGTGAGAATTTGGCGGTGCGCACCCAGTTCACTGCCGAGCTCATCGCGTTGACGAATGATCTGACGCTGATGTGCACGCTCGCCCACGACGCCGTCGAGCGTGTCACCGACGCGCTCGTCGACGCCGATCTCACCGCGACCTACGAGGTCTTCGCGCTCGACGAGCAGTTGCAGAAGATGTATGGCGCGTGCGAGGCGCGCACCGTGGTGCTGCTGGCATTACAGGCGCCGGTGGCCCGCGACCTGCGCCACGTGGTGACGGCGATCCAGATCGCCGGTGAGCTGTCCCGCATCGGCCGGCTCGCCAGCCGCGTCGCCGACAAGGCCTACCAGAGTCATCCCGGACACGCGGCGGAGCAACCGATCCTGGACATCCTCGCCGCGATGGGCAAGCTGGCGGCCGAGCGCACGGCGCTGGCCGGGCAAGCGGTCGCGGGCCGCCACCCGCTGCCGGAGGAGGAGACGCCCGCCGGTCGCCTGATGGAAACGCTGCACCGGCAGCTGCATTCCGCGCTGCGCGAACCAGCGACCCAGCCGTCCACCGAGGTAGCGATCGATATCGCCCTGCTGGGGCATCACCTGGAACGCTGCGTCGACCACACGGCACGCATCGAGCGGCTCATCCGCTTCCTCGACACCGGCGTGCCGCCGACCGCCCAGCCCAGCGACGACGAATAAGCCGCGTCCTACAGTGGAACCGTGCTGTACGACCCCGCGGCGGGGGCACTGATCTCGGACGGTGGATTGGCCACCGAGCTGGAGGCGCGCGGCCACGACCTGTCCGGCGCGTTGTGGTCGGCGCGCCTGCTCGTGGACGAACCCGCCGCGATCGAGGCGGTGCACGCCGCCTACTTCCGCGCGGGCGCCGACATCGCGACCACCGCGACCTATCAGGCTTCCCTCGATGGTTTCGCCGCGCGCGGGCTGACCAGGACGGAATCGGTGCGGCTGTGGCAGCGTGGCGTGGCGCTGGCCCGCGCGGCGCGCGATGCCCGCGCCGGCGATGGGCGGCGCCGGTGGGTCGCCGCCTCGGTCGGCCCGTACGGCGCCGCGCGCGCCGACGGATCGGAATATCGCGGCCGCTACGGCCGCACCGTGGCCGAACTGCGAGCATGGCATCGGCCGCGTATGGAGGTGCTCGCCGAGGCGGGCGCGGACCTGCTGGCCGTGGAGACCGTTCCCGATATCGATGAGGCCGAGGCACTGGTGGAGTTGGTGAACGAGCTCGGGGTGCCCGCATGGCTCAGCTACACCATCGACGGCGACCGCACGCGTGCCGGTCAACCGCTCGCCGACGCCTTCGCGGTGGCCGCGGACTCGGCCTCGATCGTCGCGATCGGCGTGAACTGTTGCGCGCCCGCCGATGTCTCGGCCGCGGTGGAACTCGCCGCCCGCACCGGCAAACCCGTGGTCGCCTACCCCAACAGCGGCGAAGGCTGGGATGCGGCGCGCCGGCGCTGGACCGGCCCCCCGCAGTTCAGGCCGGGACAAGCCCGTGAGTGGTACGCGCGGGGCGCGCGGATCATCGGCGGATGCTGCCGTGTCGGCCCCGCCCACATCGCCCATCTCGCAAGGGAACTACGAGGAACTTCTCCCTTCGCCACCCGCACTGCCACCGGCTCGTCCGGCCCCGGAGCGCCCGGCTGAGCGATTCGGCCGCGACGCGAGCCGCCGTTCTGGTCATGTCTGCTCGAGCATGGGAAAACGACCGGAACCGAGCAGCCCCGCGATCGCGTCCATCTTCGCTTGCGGCGCGGCGTAGTCCGGATGAGCACGCAGCACCGACGCCGCGTCGTGCAACCGGATCATCTGCCGTTCGGCCTCGGCAGCGGTACGACCGCCCGCGCTGACCGGATGGCGCGCGAACACCGGGCGGCGCGGGTCGACCCGTCCCGAGGCGAGCGCTCGGTCCACCCGGCGTGAGCAGCGACAGAACGCCGCGGGATCGACCAGGCCGCAGGTCGCGTTCAGGAAGTTCCCCAGCCGCTTCTTGGCTCGCTGCAAGCGCTTTCGATAGGCGGCCGGGGTGACCTCGAGGATCCAGGCGGCCTCGGCGGAGCTCAGTTCGAACACCTCACCGAGCACGAAGGCGATCCGTTCGTCGCGGGCCAGGCATTGCAACATGCCCTGGCTACAGGTGAGCCGCACCTCGGCGGTCAGCAGCACCGCTTCCGGCCCGCGGTGATCCGCCTCCGACAATCCGTCGGTCAGCCCGTCCCGGAAAGAGTCCAAGCTCAGTTGCGCGGCCTCCTGCGGGGATTGCCGTCGCAGATTCAGCAGGTGATTGACGCCGATGCGATAGGCCCAGGTGAGCAGTTTCGCCTCGGCGCGCCAGCTGTGCAGATGGTCGAGGACGCGCACCATGATCTCCTGCGTCGCGTCCTCGGCCTCCGCGGGCCGCCAGACCATGCGCAGGGCCAGCCGATAGAGCGGGTCCTGCAGCAGGCGCACCACCTGGGCGATGGCGTCCCGGTCGCCCGCGACCGCGCGGGCGACCATGGCCTTCTCCTCGGCCGCGACCCGGTCGTGCTCGGTGCTCATCCGGCCATCATTCGGCTTGCGTCGCGGTCGGCGCAAGCACGCCCCGGTCACACCGGGCACGAGGTCACGAGCGAGCGGCCGCACCGACCAGGGCGTGCCGGTCGAGCCACTGCGCGACCGCCCGGCCGATCTCGTCCGGCCGGTCCTCCGGCGCGTGGTGGCCCGCCGGGCCGATCGGCGCGACCTCGGCGCTCGCGAAGGTGCTCGCGGCCCAGTCGATCACCTCCGCCGCACCCAATCCGACGCCGTTCTCCAGCGCCATCAGCAATTTCGGCACCTCGGGTGTCGCGGCCGCCCACTCGCCGTAGTTCCGCACCAGCGCGACCACGTCGGCGGGCTCGCCGTCCAGCGGGAACTCCCGCGGCCACACCAGCAGCGGCTTGCGTGTGGCCGGGGTGGGGTACGGCGCCCGGTACACGTCGTGATCCTCGGCGGCCAGGTCGGCGACGCCCTTCGGCAGGTTGAACTCGATGAAGGTGTTCTCCTCCAGAATCATCCGCTCACCTTCCGGAGAGCGGAACTTGCGGAACAACTCGGCGCCGAGCGCAGGCAGTTCCTCCCAGCGCATCGGCCGCAAGAAGGTCTCGATCAGCGCGATGCCGCGCACCCGGCCCGGATGCCGAGCGGCCCAGTCCATGCCCAGCGCGCCGCCCCAGTCGTGCCCGACCAGCACCACCCGGTCCAGGCCGAGCGCCTCGAACCAGGCGTCCAGGTAGGCGGCGTGGTCGGTGAAGCGGTAGCCGCTGTCCGGCTTGCCGGATTCCCCCATCCCGACCAGATCCGGCGCCAGCGCCCTGGTTCGATCGGCGACGTGCGGGATCACGTTGCGCCACAGGTGGGACGAGGTCGGATTGCCGTGCAGGAACACCACAGGGGTGTCCCCCACTCCGGTGTCGCGGTAGTTGATGAAGGAGTCGAGAACGTCGACGTTCGGCATGATGTGGTCCTTTCAGGTCGGGCTCGCTTGCCCACACCCGTTTCGACACACGGTTCGCTTGCCTGTGACCGGACATGAAGTGATCATCGTCACACGTACGGCCGGCGGGACGGCGACCGCGTCGCACCACACTGCCATCCCATGCACACATCCGTACTCATGCAGTAGATGTATGCCGAAACTGAAGATCGGCTGAGAAATTTTTCGATCCTTCAGAACGAACTTGCCAATCGCCGCGCGTCCTATCTACTGTCTTGATACGTAGGACCAAGAGAGATCGAGATGGAGCGGATGCGTGCTGGCGCCCTACCCGGTAGGGACTTTCCCTGGTCACCCCCTGATCCCGATCACCCCTGATCGTCACGAGTGAGTCCGGAGCAGGCGCGGCTCGACACCTCGGGACCTCCCCCTCATCAGCCCCGTGGTGTCGTACCAGTGCGGTTTTCGGAGTGGACAACCATCCGCACAACCGCGCGGCTCCCCAGGCCTCCTCGTGATAGACCGCCCCCGAATCGGCGCCGGCACGGCGATTCGGGGGCGGGCCCACTCCTGGCCGATCGCTCTGGCGCATCGCCCGTTAACGGCCGGCTGTGCCGAATCTCATACGCGCCGTTGGGTTGCGCGAACCCTGCCACTGGATACCTTGTCGCCGGTTACAGTTTCAAGTGGGTTCGGCGTTAGGAAGTTCGATGAAGTCCACAACGCGGCGGCTGGCTCTGATCGGCATCATGGTGGCGACTTCCATCGGACTGATCTCCTGCTCCTCGGTTCACCCCAGCCAGTCGACGGCGGCGGGATGCGGTTCGGGCGGACGGGCGTGCGCCGATGCCGCCGCCCCGATTCCCGGCCGCGACGCTCTCGCCCTGCTCGACTCCCTGCGCGTGGCGGAACGCGCGCCCAAAACCGGCTACAGCCGGGACGAATTCGGGCCGCCCTGGTCCGACAACGTCTCGGTGCCCGGCGGCGGCAACGGCTGCGACACCCGCAACGACATCCTCCAGCGCGACATGACCGACGTGACCTTCAAGTCGGGTAAGTGCATCGTCGCCACCGGGACGCTCGCCGACCCGTACACCGGTAAGACCATCGCCTTCAAGCGCGGCACGAAGTCCTCCGACGACGTGCAGATCGATCACGTCGTCGCGCTGTCGGACGCCTGGCAGAAAGGCGCACAGCGGCTTTCCGCCGAACGCCGCCGCGACCTGGCCAACGACCCGCTGAACCTGCAGGCCGTCGACGGCCCGACCAACCAGTCCAAGAGCGACTCCGACGCGGCCGAGTGGCTGCCGCCGAGCAAGGGCTACCACTGCGCCTACCTGACCAGGCAGATCCAGGTGAAGGCGGCCTACCAGCTGTGGGTCACCCCGGCCGAGAAGGATGCCATGGTGCGGATCCTGACCGCCTGCCCCTGAGTCCTAGGGGATCTCGATCACCACCTTCCCGAACGGGTCACCGGTGCGGAGATACCGGTAGGCCGCCTGGGCTTCCTCGAACGCGAACACCCGGTCGATGACGGGACGCATCCGATGGACGGCGATCGCTCGGTTCATCGCCTCGAAATCCGTTCGGCTGCCCACTGCGATGCGGCGGATCGACAGATACGACGCCCCGAATGGATTGCCCGCGGGCGGGTCGGTGGCGGGCATCGCGCCGATCATCGTGATCCGCGCGTTGTATGCGCCCGACCGCACGGATTTCGCCAGTGTCGGCATGCCCACCGCGTCGAGGACGTGGTCGACGCCATCACCGCCGGTGCGGTCCAGCACGACGCTTTCCCAATCCGGGGTCCGGCTACGATCGATCACCTCGTCGGCTCCGAGCGCGCGTAACCGCTCGGCTTTGCGATCGTTCGAGGTGATCGAGATGATTTCGGCGCCGTGCATCTTCGCGTGCTGTACGCCGAAAAGCGCCACCGATCCGCTGCCGACGGTCAATACGGTCTCGCCCGGCCGCACCGGCAACGGCGTGCTCAGCGCGGCCCACGCCACCACCCCGGCGCAGGTCAGCGTCGCGGCTTCCAGGTCCGTGAGGTGACCGGGCACGTGCACCACCGAATCCTCCTCCAGCACGGCATAAGTGGCGAGCATGCCGGGATAGGTGGCGCCGTACTGCTCGACGACGTGCGACCGACGCTGCGGACCGTCGACCCAGCGGACGAAGTAGGTGGCGGTCACCCGGTCGCCCACCGCGGCGCGGGTCACGTCGTCACCCACGGCGATCACCTCGCCGACACCGTCGCTGAGCGGGACGACGCCGGGAATGGCGGGCAGTGGGTACGTACCGTCCACCAGCATCAGATCGCGACGATTCAGCGACGCCGCCCGCACCCGGATCACCACCTGCCGTGGGCCGGGCACCGGCATCTCCTGCGGTGCGGCGGTCAGCGCGCCCGCGCCGCGCGAGGGGTCGAGATGGTAGGCGACGGCTTGCCTCATGCGACGCCGATGTACTGGTGATCCCACCGGATCCGGCCGTCGTCGTCGAGGGCTATGACGTCGTATCCGCCGCCCACGACGGCGCCGTCGGCCTTCGTCACCATGTGCCAGGTCAGGCCGATCAGGTTCACCGAGAGGCGCACCGCCTGCCCCTCCGCCACGAACACGTGCTCACCGGGAGCGACGAACTCGTCGTACGCCCGGTCGACGCGGCGGTCCAGCGCTTCATAGCCACGGATCTCCACGGTCGGGATCGGGAAGGACAGGGCGGCCAACGCTTCCCGCATACCCTGCGGCGGATCCACCAGGACCTGGGCGCCGTCCTCGGACCACAGCTGCCTGATCCGCTTGCGCCTGGCTTCGGCATCGGGCTCGTTCCACAACGCGATGTACCGTTCGGCGAATCGCGAGAGTTCCTGCTCATCGAATTTCTTGCTCATGCGGCAGAGTTTTGCCGCCGTTCGAAGTCTGTGCGATTCCCCGCAGGGTATGGCGAGCCCGCCGCCCGCCCGCCGATACTGCTGCTATGACAACGGCGATCGAGTCCCCCGGGTTCGCCCGGCAGCTCAAGCATTGGCGGACGCTACGCCGGGTCAGCCAACTCGACCTCGCGATCCGCGCCGACACCACGCAACGTCATCTGAGCTTCCTGGAGCAGGGCCGCTCGCGCCCCGGCCGCACCATGGTGGTGCGGCTGGCCGAATCACTGGAGCTGTCGCTGCGTGAACGCAACGGACTGCTGCTGGCCGCGGGATACGCGCCGATCTTCCCCGAATCCGAACTCGACACCGTGGAACTGGCGCCGGTGCTGGAGGCGTTACGCGCCATTCTGGACGGCCATCTGCCCTACCCGGCGCTGGTCGTGCGGCCCTACGGCATCCTGCTCGCCGCCAACGCCGCCTTCGACGTGCTCACCGAGGGCGCCGCGCCGTGGCTGCTGGAACCACCGGTCAACGTGCTGCGGCTCGCGCTGCATCCGGACGGCTTGGCCGCCCGCGTGGTCAACCTGCCCGAATGGGGAAGGCACGTCACCGAAGCGCTGCGCAACCGGATCGCCCGCAGCCCCGATCCCGTCCTGGACGAGCTGATCGACGAGCTGGAGACCTATCTGCCGTCCACCGAGCCGGGGCCGGAGCACCTGGGTTTCGCGGTGCCGTTGCGCCTGCGCTGCGCCGAAGGGGAATTGCGTTTGATCACCACGCTCACCTCGTTCGCCACCGCGGTGGACGTCACGCTCGCCGAGCTGCAACTGGAGGCGTTCCTGCCCGGCGACGAGCAGACCACGCGAATTCTGCGTGACCGCGCGGCACGACGCTGATCGGGGCTCTCGCGCCCGGCCGATGCTGGACCGGCTCGATATATGGGCGGGGCGGCGCTCGGGAACTGTGTCGATCCGGCGGTCCGATCGCCGCCGAATCGCCGCTCACCCGAGGATCAGTCCCGCAGGTCGGCCCTGCGGGACCTCATCGTCGACTCACACCGCCGCGAGTTCGCGCTCGGCCGGTGCTTCCCAATCGATCCGGTAGCGCTGTTCGGGTCCCATGGTCTTCTCCGGTTTCATCACGGTCTTGGCCATCAGCGGCATGAGCAGCTGCATGAACTTGCGTCCCACCGGCCCCGGCGTCTTGCTGTGGTTGATCTTCGCCGCGCGGGCCGCGACGCCTTCCACGCGCTCGCGCCGCAGCCGCTCGTAGACCGCGAACGCCTCCGGAGCGGGCAGATCACGCAGGCATCTGGCCAACTGCACACCGCTCTCGATCGCCAGCGACGCGCCCTGGCCGGAACTGTTGGACGGGGCGTGCACGGCATCGCCGATCAGCACCATGCGTCCGCGATGCCAGTGCGGCACCGGCGGCATGATGTGCAGCGCGCCCGCCACCTCCAGCTGGTCCTCGGTGGTGCGGCGAGCGAGTTCGGCGCCGGGGCTGTCGTCGCGGTAGGTCTCGCGCAGGATCTGCAACCAGTGCGCGTTCGGTACCGCCCGCGCCGCGGTGAGCGACAGGTACTCCTTGTGCGGCAGGTTCGCACCCCAGGCCACCCGCCCGTCGCCGAGCGGCCAGTACAGGTAGTACGCCCGCTTGCCGAACGCGAAGGTCATGGTGTCGGCCGGGATCTCGGCGTCGCACTCGGTGGTCGCGCCGAAGCCGAGCATGCCGGTGTAGCCGGGCCCGGGGGCGTTCGGGTCGATCAGCGTGCGCACCCGCGAGCGGATGCCGTCCGCGCCGATCAGCACGTCGGCGGTGGCCGTGCTGCCGTCGGCGAAGCGGGCGGTGCTGCCGGATTCGTCCTCGTGCACGTCGACCAGGCGCTTGTCGTACTCGAACGGCACCCCCGCCGCGGTCGCGTGCCGGTGCAGCGCTCGATGCAACTCGCTGCGGTCGACCAGTTGCAGCGGCGGCACATCGGAGAGGCCCGGCAGTGCCAGCACCTTGTCTCCGACGGCCATGTTCATCTTCGTGACCGGCAGCGCGATCTCGCGGACCGGATCGCCCGCTCCGATGATGTCGAGGGCGGCGATGCCGTTGGGCGCCAGCGCGAGTCCGCTGCCGATGCCGTAGGAGGGGCCGGGGTAGGCCTCGTAGACGCGGGCTTCGATGCCCGCCTTGCGCAGGGCCGTCGCGACGACGGGGCCTGCGATGCCGCCACCGATCACCAGGGCGGTACGTGTTGTGGACATGGGTGTCTCCAGGATTCGTGTGATGCGGGTTTCGGTTCCCGGACCGACCCACGCGCCACCCACCCGGTTATCCTGTGGTTGCCAGCCTTGTAGCCGGGTGCGCGTTCGCGGGCGCGGTTCGAGACTGTTCGATCGGGCCCGGCGGCGGTGTTGCCGCACCACGCCGGGTCCGGTTTCGGCTAGTCCTCGGCCATCCCCCTCTCCACCAACTCGGTGACCTCCGACGGCAGCGCGCCGCGCTCGTGCCACTCACGCCATTGCGCCAGTCCCGGGAAGGTGCCCTCGGTCAGCTCGTCACGCAGCGAACGTGTCCACGCCGCCTCGGCTTCCAGCATCGCCAGCCCGAACTCGGACTCGACGACGAACAGCCGCGGCAGCGCGCCCGCGAGTTCGCCGAGTTCGCGGCGAACCGTCCCGATGGTCTGTTCCAGCGCTTCGAGCCGGGTACCGAGCAGTTCGACCACCTCGGCGGGCGGAAGCACCGCGAGAATGGACAGACCCGCGACGAACCGGTGATGTTCCGGTTCCGGAGTCGACAGCAGCTCCCTGGTCCAATCGGCCATCTCGGCGCGGCCCGCGTCGGTGATCCGGTAGATCACCCGCTCCGGTCGCGCGCCCGCCCGCTCGCTGCCGACCACCTCGAGAAAGCCGACCTTGGCCATGTTCTGCACGACCGTGTAGAGCGAACCCCACTTGATCGCCATGTCGTGGTCTTTGCCCCGGTCGCGCAGAGTCTGCGCGATCTCGTACCGGTGCATCGGGCGTTCGATGATCACGGACAGCACCGCGAGCGCCAGCAGGTTGTCGACCTTGCGTTTCTTCATCGCGGCACCTCCTTATTACTCGTGTACGAATATACGTCTACGAGTAATAAGCCGCAAGCGGTTCAGGCGGGCACCGTCTGCTGCTCCCGCGCCTGCTCTTCGAGCAACTTCGTGGCGATGTTCGTCAACGCTTGATCCAGCAACGCGCGATCGGCGGGATCGGCTTCGTTCCAGTCGTCGAGCCTGCCGTCGAGCCAGCGCCGCCAGGCCGCCTTGATCCGGTCCAGCTCGGCGGTGCCGGAGTCGGTGAGCCGCAACCGTTGCCCCTCCCGCATCAGGTAACCCTCCGCGCCCACCTGGTCGTAGATCGGCTCGATCACCTCCTCGGGCAGTCGGTGCTCGCGCGCTATCTCGGCCAGCGTGGCGTGGCCCCGCAGCCGGTCGCGCAGATACACCTGCCCGAGGGCCCATGCCTCCCCGCGGGTGAGGTCGCTGTCCGCGTCGGCGAGGATGCGCGGGCCGATCGGATCCCCCTCCCGAGCCCTGCGCATGGTGCCCGCGACGGCTCTTTCCAGTTGCACCAGCCGATCGGGTGAGTCGGGTACCGAGAACCCCTCGCCGACATCGCCCGCGCCCGCCCGCGCGCTGTCCCGCAGCGGCACCTCGGGCAGGAACCACGCGATCACGAATCCGGCCAGCGCGACCGGCACGACCCAGAAGAACACGTGGTCGATGGAGTCCGCGTACGCGTCGATGATGGGCGCCGACTGTTCGGCGGGCAGCGCGCGCAGCGATTGCGGGTCCGCTGCCACAGCCGGTGCCACCACACCCACGCGGACCAGCGCGGCGGTGAGGTTGGGGCCGATCTCGTTGCTGTAGAGGGTGCCGAAGATCGCCGTACCGAAGGCGCTGCCCAGCGTGCGGAAGAAGGTGACGCCGGAGGTCGCCGTGCCCAGCTGCGCGTAGGGCACGGTGTTCTGCACGACGATGGTGAGCACCTGCATGGCCAGTCCGATGCCGAGGCCGAGGATCAGCATGTACAGCGACTCCAGCCACGTGCCGGTGGTCCTGCCCATCGTCGACATCAGGTACAGGCCGAGCGCCATGACCAGCGTGCCCACGATCGGGAAGTACCGATAGCGCCCGGTCTTGCCGACCACCTGCCCGGACAGGATCGAGGTGGTGAACAGGCCCGCCACCAGCGGCAGGGTGCGCACACCCGACATGGTGGCCGAGACCCCGTCCACGTATTGCAGATACGCGGGTAGATAGGTCATCGAGCCGAGCATCGCGAAGCCGACGATGAAACTGAGGATCGAGCACACCGTGAACACCCGGCTGCGGAACAGCCCCATCGGCAGCATCGGTTCCGCGGCTCGCGACTCCACCGCGACGAACGCCGCGAGCAGCAGCACCGCCCCGCCGAACAGGCCGATGATCGTCGGCGACCCCCACGCGTATTGCTGCCCGCCCCATTCCAGGCCGAGAATCAGGCAGGAGACGCCCAGCGCCACCAGGCCGATTCCGGCGTAGTCGATGATCGGCTTGGCCGCGGCCCGCACCCGCGGGATCGTCCGCGCCGCCAACGCGATCATCACCACGGCGACCGGCACGTTCACGTAGAAGCACCAGCGCCAGCTGGCATGGTCGGTGAACAGACCGCCCAGCGTCGGACCGATCACCGTGGTCACGCCGAACACCGCTCCCAGCGCACCCTGGTACTTGCCACGCTGCCGCAGCGGGATGATGTCGGCGATCAGCGCCATCGAGGTGACCATCAGTCCGCCCGCGCCGAAGCCCTGGATGCCGCGGGCGAGCACCAGCAGCAGCATGCCGTTCGCCAGGCCCGCCACCATCGAGCCCACGATGAAGATCACGGCACTGACCTGGAACACCGGTTTGCGGCCGAACAGGTCGCCGAGTTTGCCCGCCAGCGCCGTCGCCACCGCCTCGGCGAGCAGGTACGAGGTGACCACCCACGCCATGTGCCCCGCCCCGCCGAGGTCGGCCACGATGGTGGGCAGCGCGGTGGACACGATGGTCTGGTCCAGCGCCGCCATCAGCATGCCGAGCACGATGGTGCCGAACACGATGTTGGTCTTGGCCCTGCCCATCGGGGCACCGGGGTCCGCGGCGACAGCAACCGAACCGGCCATCAGCCCAGTATGGGACTTCGCCGCTTGGATGGATATCCAGCGACACGGCAGCGAATCAGCCGGGCAGGTCCTCGGACGCCGTCTCGTCCGCCCGCTCGATCAGCGACATCGCGATCGGGACCAGCAGATCGACCAGCTCGGCCACCGTCGGACGCGGGTCGGCGAGCACCCACTCGTGCGCCAGCCCGTTGATCGCGCCGATCAAGGCGCTCGCACCCCACCCCGGCGCGCCACGCACCCGCGAACCCGGAGCGACCACCGGCACCACATGCGACTCCAGCATGGACGCCCACCCATGCCGTCGTTCGCGACGGTGCCGCTCCATCCGGTCGCTCACCCCGACCACTTCGATGAACGCGACCTTCGCGCGGTAGGGATCGGAGCCGATCGAGGCCAGGTAGGCCGTCACCACCGCGGTCATCGCGGCGGGCAGGTCGAATCGGGGGTCGAGGTCCGCGAGCCGCCCCAGCACGGCGGCGGCGGCCTCGTCCTGGATCCGGTCATAGGCGGCGACCAGTACGTCCTCCCTGGCCTGGAACTCCTCGTAGAACTGCCGCTTGGACAAGCCCGCGGCGGCGCACACGTCGGCCAGCGAACAATCGGCGTAGCCGCGCTCGGCGAAGATCCGGGTGGCCGCGTCGAGGAACCGCTGACGCCGCTCGGCTTTCCGCTCCACGACGGCACGCCCGCCGTATTGCCTGCCCACTGTCGCCGTCACATCTCTCACCGTAGCGAAATCGCGGCGACCGCGAACCATGCCTTCCCACCGGGGCCGGAGATGTCCGTTCTTGTGATCCGCGCCATGACACCGCATACTCGAGCGCAGTCTGAAACCGATGAGGCTCACATATGTGGCTCGCCGAACGAAGAGGTTCTCGCATGGCCCTTTCCCGCAAGCACGCACCGAAGCTGCTCGCGGCACTCGCCGCGGTGGCCGTGGGGCTGCCCTTCCTAACAGCCGGGCCCGCGGCCGCGGAGCCGCCGCCCGACGACCAAGTGGTCCAGCCCGCGCTGCCGTTCCCGGTTCCGCCGCTACCGCCGGGTTTCGACCCGGCGTTCTATCGGCCGCCCGTGGACACCTACGCCGATCTGGCTCCCGGCCGGATCATCGCCGCACGCCAGGTCAATCTGGCCAATCTGTCGCTGATCCCGCTGAACGTGGACGCCTGGCAGCTGTCCTACCGCTCCACCAACTCCCGCGGCGAGGCCATCCCCGCCGTGGCCACGGTGATCAAGCCGCGCGGCTACGTCGCCGACCGGCCGCTGTTCTCCTATCAGATCGCCGAGGACTCGACCGGCAACTACTGCATGCCGTCGTATCAGCTCCAGATGGGCAGCATCCCCGCGACCTTGACCGGATCCACCCTGGTGGCCGCGCAGTTCCTCGAGGTGCAGGCGGCGCTCGCCCAGGGCTGGGCCGCGGTGATCCCGGATCACCAGGGACCGGACTCGGCATACGCCGCAGGGCCTTTGGCCGGCCGCATCACTCTCGACGGCATCCGCGCCGCGGAGAACTTCGCGCCGATGCAACTGTCCGGGACCCGGACCAGGGTCGGGATGATGGGCTACTCCGGCGGCGCGATCGCCACCGGCTGGGCCGCCGAGCTGAAGCGCGGCTACGCGCCCGAACTGAACGTGGTGGGCGCCGCCGAGGGCGGCATCCCCGCCGACCTGTCGGCCGCACTGCGGATGGCCAACGGCAATCTCTCCGCGGGGCTGATCTTCGCGGGCGCGCTCGGCGTCTCGCGCGAGTATCCGGAGCTGCGGAAATTCCTCGACGACAACGCGAACGGCCTGGGTAGGCTCATGATCGCGGGCAAGGAGCAACTCTGCGCGAGCTACCAGGCCGCGCTGTTCCCGTTCGCGGACAACCTGGGAATGCTGGCGAAGAACCCGTTCACCGACCCCGCCGTAGTCGAGGTGCTGAACGAGACGAAGCTGGGCCGAGCCGTGCCGGACATGCCGATGCTGATGTACCAAGCCAACGCCGACTGGCTGATCCCGGTCGGGCCCGTCAACGAGCTGGTCGGAACCTACGCCCAGGACCCGGGCGCACGGGTCGAGTACATCCGCGACCATTTCAGTGAGCACCTCACCCTCGATCCGATCGCGGCGCCGCGCGCGCTGCTGTGGCTGAGGGACCGGTTCGCGGGCGCGCCGGTGGCCGAGGGGGTCACGATCACCGATGTGGGCTCGATGACGCTGGATCCCGCCACCTGGCAGGTGTGGGGCGATACGGTGGGCGCGGTCCTCGCGGCCGCCTTCCAGCACCCGATCGGCAGTGGCCGCTGAAAAATCGGGTGAGAGCTCGTGTCGCGGGTATGTTCCGCGACACGAGCATCCGCGTCTGAGACGATCAATTCGAAACCCTTCCCCCGGAACTTACTCCAAAGTAAGGTTGACGCATGGCGTGGAAACCAACTGAGATCCCGGACCAGACGGGACGCACCTTTGTCATCACCGGCGCGAACGGCGGTCTCGGTGCCGTCG
The DNA here is from genome assembly GCF_043205035.1 of Nocardia sp. NPDC047654. Lineage (NCBI taxonomy): Bacteria > Bacillati > Actinomycetota > Actinomycetes > Mycobacteriales > Nocardiaceae > Nocardia > Nocardia sp. NPDC047654. The sequence goes on along the minus strand of NZ_JBIDDF010000010.1, from coordinate 32,052 downwards.
CCACGAAGGTCTTGGCGGCCAAGGGCGCGACCGTGATCATGGCCTGCCGCAACGCGGTCAAGGCGAAAGAGGTCGCCGGCGGCATCGACGGCGACGTCCGCGTGGCCGAACTCGACCTCGCCGATCTGGCCTCGGTGCGCAAGTTCGCCGACGCAGGCGGCGAGTTCGACGTCCTGGTCAACAACGCGGGCCTGATGAACATCCCGTTCTCGCGGACCAAAGACGGGTTCGAAACCCAGTGGGGCGTCAACCACCTCGGACACTTCGCGCTCACCGGCCTGCTGCTGGACCGGATCAAGGACCGGGTGGTCACCCTCTCCAGCATCGCGCACAAGCAGACCCCGAAGCTGTGGATCGACGACCTCGACTACGAGAACCGTCGTTACCAGCGCAATCTCGCCTACGCGCAATCCAAGCTGTGCAATCTGATGTTCGCCCGCGAATTGCAGCGCAGGTTGCGGGAATCCGGCTCGGACAAGCGCTCCTACGGTGTGCATCCCGGTGTCTCGGCCACCGACCTCTTCGCCCACACCGAGACGCCGCTCGATTACGTCTCGAAGCCGTTCATCCGCCTGATCGGGCACTCACCCGCCAAGGCCGCGCACTCGACTCTGTTCGCCGCGACCATGCCCGACGCCGATCCCGAGATCTACTGGGGGCCGACCCGGCTCTTCGGTAGCCAGGGACCGGTGCGGCCCTCCTCCTCCACCCGTTTGTCGCAGAACCGGGAGCTGTGGCAGCGGCTGTGGGCCGAGTCCGAGCGCAAGACCGGCGTCATCTACCCCTTCTGAGCCGGGCACAGTCCTGGGGCCGGCCACGCGCGAGGCGGGCGGCTCATCGCGGGGGGCACCGGCGGACCGCTCGCTCGCAAACGGATCATCCGTGGCGAGCGGCGGCCCGTGCATGCCCAAGAGCCGACCCCTGGGGTGAGCGGCCCCCGCGCCCGGCCGACAGCCGCCCCAGCCGTGGACCCGAGCACGTTCCCAGCCTGCGTGAGACGGCGCACCTCGCTCTACGGCCCGCGTAGTAGAACGGGTACCGTAGAAGCCGTGTCCGCCTCTCCCCGCCGCTCGGCACACAACCGCCCGGCCCTGATCGCGCTGGTGATCGTCGCCGCGCTGGGCTGCCTGGCGCTGGCCTGGTGGCAGTGGGAGCGGTACGAGTCCGCGAGCGGCACCGCCCAGAATCTCGGATACGCGCTGCAATGGCCCCTGTTCGCGGGGTTCGCCGTCTTCGCGTACTTCCGGTTCGTCCGGCTCGAGCGCGAGGCAGGCGCGGAGGAGGACGAGTCCACCGCGGCGGCGCGGCGCGCTTCCACCGCAGCCGGGCGCGCCGCGAAACCGGCCGCGCCCACGGAGCTGCCGGCCGGTCTGCTACCCGAGCGCCCGAAGGCCGTCCGGGACGAGGATCCCGTGCTCGCCGAGTACAACCGGTACCTGGCCGCGCTGCACGCCCACGACATCGATGAACAGGTCCGCGCGGCAGGCCCGCACACCAGCGAGAGGAGCGCCGGTTGACCACCAGCGAGAATTCCACCGAGACCACCGCCGTCCCGGCCCCGGCAGGCAACGCCGCCAAGATCCGTCCGGCGCTGCTGCGCTACCGGGCGCTGGCCTGGATCACCGGTCTCTGGCTGCTGCTGCTCACCGGTGAGATGATCGCCAAGTACGGCTTCGACGTGCACACCCCCAGTTGGATCGCCGTCGTGCACGGCTGGGTGTACTTCGTCTACCTGCTGGTCACCGCCGACCTCGCGATCAAGGTTCGCTGGCCGGCCCTGCGCACCGTCGGCACCCTGCTCGCGGGCACCATCCCACTGCTGTCGTTCTTCGTCGAGCACGTCAACGCCAAGCAGGTCAAGCAGGACTTCGGCGTCTGACCGACCGCCGCTCGCGTCAGCCTTCGGCGAGCGCCGCCAGGGCGGGCGTCAACAGAGCCAGCGCCCGCCCGCGATGCGACACCGCGTCCTTCTGGGCGGGCGTCAACTGAGCGGCCGTGACATCGCCCCCCGCCGGAATGAACAGCGGGTCATAGCCGAAACCGCCGTCGCCCACCGGCTTGCGCCCGATCGAGCCGGGCCATTCGCCGCGCACCACGGTCTCCGCGCCGCCGGGCACCACCAGCGCGCAGGTCGACACGAACCGGCCGCCGCGACGCTCGTCCGGCACGTCCGACAGTTGCGCCAGCAACAGCGCGTTGTTGGCCGCGTCGTCACCGTGCCTGCCGGACCAGCGCGCCGACAGCACACCGGGCATCCCGTTCAGCGCGTCCACCTCGATGCCGGAATCGTCGGCGACACAGGCCAACCCGCTGGCAGCGGCGCCGTCGCGGGCCTTGGCCAGCGCGTTCTCCTCGAATGTCGCGCCGGTCTCGGGCGCCTCGTCGTACGGGGGAACGTCGTCCAATCCGACGATCTCGATCCCGGCGATACCCGCCTCGTCGAGGATGCGGCGCAGTTCGTTCAGTTTCTTGGCGTTGCGGCTGGCCACCAGCAGACGGCGGGTCATCACTTCTTCTTCGCCTCGGCGGGCTCCGGCAGCACGCCGGGATACGGCAGCGCCAGCGCCTCCTTCTGCACGACGAACAACTGCTCGCAGCCCGCCAGCGCGGCGTCGAGCAGCTTGTCCAGCGTCGAGCGGGGGAAAGTGGCGCCCTCGCCGGTGCCTTGGATCTCCACCAGCGTTCCGGTGTCGGTGGCCACGACGTTCATGTCCACCTCGGCGCGCGAATCCTCCTCGTACGGCAGATCCAGACGCACCCGGCCGTCGACCACGCCGACGCTCACCGCCGCGATCGCGCACGAGATCGGCTGCGGGTCGGCCAGCGCGCCCGCCGCACCGAGGTAGGTCACGGCATCCGACAGCGCCACATAGGCGCCGGTGATGGCGGCCGTCCTGGTACCGCCGTCGGCCTGGAGCACATCGCAGTCGATCGCGATGGTGTTCTCGCCGATCGCGGCAAGGTCGATGCAGGCGCGCAGCGACCGGCCGATCAAGCGGCTGATCTCCTGGGTGCGTCCGCCGATCCGGCCCTTCACCGATTCCCGCCCACTGCGGGTGTGCGTCGCGGCGGGCAGCATCGCGTATTCGGCGGTGAGCCAGCCCAATCCGGAGTCGCGTCGCCACGGCGGCACCCCCTCGGTGACGCTCGCGGTGCACATCACCCGCGTCTGCCCGAACTCCACCAGCACCGAACCAGCTGGGTGCGTGGTGAAACCACGGGTGATCCGGACCTCGCGGAGCTCATCGTCCGCCCTGCCATCGGCTCGTCTCGACACGGCCACAGCCTACTGTGTTCGATTTGCCGCGACTTCGTCGCGGCTGGGTCTCGCTGCGCTCGAAACCGGGAGTGGAGGTGCGCTGGGCGCGTCGGGAGAACAGTTGTGATCCGATGTTCGGTGATCCGGGTGGCTTGTTGTCGGCGGCGATGCCAGCGGCGACTGTTACGCGGACGGTGGACGGCGGGATCGGCCGGGGGTACAGATCGGCGAGTATGGAACGCCTGCCTTTCGGAGCGGGCGGCGAGCCGGTAGCGGCTGCGTGGGCCGACGACCTCGGATAGCTCGTCGAGCGTAGACGGCTCCCTCAGCAGGGCTGGCGTCGATGATCACGCCACCGCGATGTTGTGACGGTCGTTGTCATGTGGCGACGGTGCGTTGGCAACCCTCTGAGCCACCCAATTCGAGCGAAGGTGCTGCTTGTTGTGCTCGTGGATGGTCTCGGGACTGCTACGGGCGCACTCCGAGGAGGGCGTATCGGCCGCATAGCCGAGCGTAGCTATTCAGCGTTCAACGGCAGTTATGTGCATCGAGGAGACCTACTGGTCTGCCCGCGCCTGACTCGGGTTCGGTCAGATATCGAAGGTTTCGCCCGGGGCGACCGCGTGTACGGGGCCGGTGAACTGGGCTTTCGCCTCGGCGATCACGTCCTCGCGTGAGGTCCACGGGGGGATGTGGGTGAGCAGGAGTTCCTTCACGCCTGCCTCGGCGGCGATCTGGCCTGCCTCGGTGCCCGAAAGGTGAATGCCGGGGGGACGATTCGCCGGGTCGTGGGTCCAGGAGGCCTCCGCCATCAGGACGTCGGCGCCCTGCGCGAGTTCGTGGACCTGGGGGCACAGTGCGGTGTCGCCGGTGTAGACGAAGGTGCGTCCGCTCGCGGTGACGATCCGCAGGCCGTAGGACTCCGGAGGGTGGAACATTCGGCGCGCGGTCACGGTGTGGCCAGGGCCGAACGTGATCGGCTCGCCTTCCACCCAGGGCCGCATGTCGATCACGTCGGACCAGTCGTCGCATTCTCCGCCGACCTCGGCAGAGGCGTTGCCGATGCGCACCGAGGTGTCCGACGGGCCGCGCACGATCGCCTTCCCCTCCGGCGGAGTGGGATGGTAACGACGCCACACCAGCAAACCGGGCAGGTCCAGGCAGTGGTCGGCGTGCAGATGGGTCAGGAAGATGTCGACCTCACCGGGATCGGCGTGACGCTGCAACGCGCCGAGCACTCCCGGGCCGAAATCGATGACCGTCGGCGGCATGTCCGGGCCGGTCAGCAGGTAACCCGACGCAGGAGAGTCCGGGCCGGACACACTGCCCGAGCACCCGAGGACGGTAAGGCGCATTCCCCCATGCTGCCACGCGGATTTCTCACTCAAGAAAGGATCCCCCACATTCTCCGGCGGGCCGCGCGCTCACCGCGGCGCCGCGCCGATTCCGGCTCGGGCCCCGCGGCGGCTTCGTCGTGCATCTCCAGAGAGTACCCAGCCGGCCAGCAATCCACTCAACGCGCCGAATAGATGCCCCTGCCAAGAGATTCCGGGCTGTCCGGGCAGCACACCCCACAGCAGCGACCCATAGAGGACGAGCACAACGAGACCGAGCACGATCTGCCCTACGTTGCGGGCGAACCAGCCGCGGGAGATGAGGAAGGTCAACCAGCCGAATACCAGCGAGGACGCGCCGAGATGCACACTGCCGGTAGCTCCGGTGAGCCAGACGCCGAGCCCGGCCGACAGCCAGATGATCGCGGTGGCGGCCAGCCCGCGCGCGAGGCCGGCCAGCAACACGAGGAAGCCGAGCACCAGCACCGGAAGCGTGTTGCCGATCAGGTGCGGCCAGCCATGGTGCAGCAACGGGGCGAAGAGGACGCCGGTCAGCCCGTCGGCACGGCGCGGCTCGATACCCGCGGAGTCGAGCCGCCCACCGAGGGCGGTATCGACGCCCTCGATCCCGTAGAGGACCCCCACGAATCCGGCGATCAGCACCCCGGCCCGCAGCCACAACTGCTTGATCGCGCCGATGCCGCCGGTCGGCGGCGCGGACGGCCCCGGCGCACCGACGGGCTCACCCAGTCGCGCGCGGATCGCCGCGATCCGATCCGGGTCGAACGACGCCCCGAGTCCCGCGCCGGCCATGGCCACCTCCTCGCCGTGGCGGGGACGTGGCCCCGCCACATCGAGGGTACCGGGGGAATCAGGCCCAGAGCTGGCCGTCGAGCCGCTCTTCCGCCTCTTCGAGCGTGCCGTCGTACGCCCCGGTCGACAGGTACTTCCACCCGCCGTCGGCGACCACGAACGCGATGTCGGCGCGGGCTTCCGCCTTCGCCGCCTTACGGGCGACGCCGAGCGCGGCGTGCAGGATGGCGCCGGTGGAGATCCCGGCGAAGATGCCTTCTTCGAGCACCAGTTCGCGGGTGCGTTTCACCGCGTCGTACGGGCCGACCGAGAAACGGCTGGTCAGCACGCTCTCGTCGTACAACTCCGGGATGAATCCCTCATCGATGTTGCGCAGGCCGTAGACCAGTTCGCCGTAACGCGGCTCGGCGGCCACGATCTCGATGCCCGGCACCTTTTCCCGCAGGAAGCGGCCGGTCCCCATCAGCGTGCCCGTGGTGCCCAGGCCCGCGACGAAGTGGGTGATCTCGGGCAGATCGGCCAGGATCTCCGGGCCGGTCGTCTCGTAGTGCGCCGACGCGTTGGCCGGGTTGCCGTACTGGTAGAGCATCACCCAGTCCGGGTTCTCCGCCGCGATCTGCTTGGCCAGTGCCACGGCCTGGTTGGAGCCGCCCGCCGCGGGGGAATCGATGATCCGCGCCCCGAACATGGTGAGCAGCTGGCGCCGCTCCACCGAGGTGTTCTCCGGCATCACACAGATCAGCTGGTAGCCCTTGAGCTTCGCGGCCATGGCCAGCGAAATGCCGGTGTTGCCGCTGGTGGGCTCCAGGATCGTGCACCCGGGCCGCAGCAGGCCGTCGGCCTCGGCCTGCTCGATCATCCGCAGGGCGGGCCGATCCTTGATCGAGCCGGTGGGGTTGCGATCCTCCAGCTTGGCCCACAGCCGCACGTGGTTGTCACCGTCCCATCGGGGAGACAGTGTGCGCAGGCCGACCAGCGGGGTGTTGCCGAGGGTCGCGATCAGCGATTCGTAACGCGCCACGGGACGGGTCAGCCCCCGGCCACGGCGGGCAGGATCGTGACGCTGGCGTCCTGCGGCACCTCGGCCGCGAGGCCGCCGGCGAAGCGCACGTCCTCGTCGTCGACGTAGATGTTGACGTAGCGGTTGAGTTTGCCGTCCTTGAGCAGGCGCTCGGCGAGCCCGGGGTGGTTGGCCTCGAGATCATCGATGAGCGCCGACAGCGTGGCGCCTTCGGCCTGCACGCGCTTCTCACCTCCGGTGAGGCCGCGCATGATGGTCGGAATGGACACGGTTACCGGCATGGGTACTCCTCGGTTTCGCGAACAGGCATCGGTCTAGTTCTCGTACGCGTCGACGATCCGCACCGGCTCCTCGGTGACCTCGCCGTCGACGATCCGGTAGCTGCGCAGCTCGTGCCGCTCGGGGTCGCGGGTGGAGATCAGCACGTAGTGCGCGAACGGCTCGGAGGCGTAGGACACGTCGGTCCGGCTGGGATAGGCCTCGGTGGCGGTGTGTGAGTGGTAGATGACCACCGGCGTCTCGTCGGCGTCGTCCATCGCGCGCCACACCTTCAACTGCTCGCCGGAGTCGAAGCGGTAGAACGTGGGCGAACGCTCGGCGTTGACCATGGCGATGAAGCGCTCGGGACGATCCGAACCCTCCGGCCCCGCGATCACACCGCAGGCCTCGTCCGGGTGATCGGCGCGCGCGTGCGCCACCATCGCCTCCACGAGGTCGGCCCTGATCACCAGCACGAGTCGCACACCTTTCCACAACGCCGACCCATCGCAGTCGACAACGAGCCAGGATATTCGGGTATTCCCCCGGCGACGTCGCCCGGTCCCCGGTTCGAGGCATCGCCTGTTCAGACCCCTAACAGGTCACGGTAGGCCGGGATGCCCGCCACCGAACGCGCAGAGCGGATCGCGTCGACGACGGCGCGTTCGACGCAGACCGCGGCGGCCGTGCAGATCGCGTCCAGGACGAGCAGATCGGAGGGGAAAGCGGGCGGCAGCGACAGATCCGTGCCCTCCTCCGCGGTCCCGGTGGCGATCGCGAAGAGGGTGTCGCCGTCCAGCGGCGAGTGCGCCGGACGGATCGCCCTGGCCAGCCCGTCGTGCGCGGTGGCCGCGACCCGCTTGCATCCCGCCGGATCGAGCGGAGCGTCCGTGGCCACGACGCCGATCGTGGTGTTGAGCACGGTTCCCTTCACCGGCAGCGCGTTCGCCGCCGCCAATTGCTCCGCGCTCGGTGGCCGGAGCTCGAAGAAATCGGGCCCGTCGGTGCCGCACCCCCACGGCAACCCGGTACGCGGGTCGAACACAGAGCCGACGGGATTCGCCACGATCAGCGCGGCGACGGTGATTCCCGCGGCGGCGCCTTCGCCCAGCGCGACGCTCGCGGTGCCCACCCCGCCTTTGATCGATCCCGCCCGGGCCCCGACGCCCGCGCCGACCGAACCCCGGGCGAAGTCGATGTCCGCCGCCGCCGCGGCCCGATAGCCGAATTCCGCGGTCGGGCGAATGTCCCACGCGCCGACCGGAAGATCGAAGATCACCGCGCCGGGGACGATCGGCACCACCCGGCTCGGGTCGGTCGGGTCCATCACGATGCCCGCGCCGTTCTCCTCCAGCCAGCGCATCACCCCGTCGGCCGCGGCGAGGCCGAAAGCGCTGCCGCCGGTGAGCAGGATCGCGTCGATCTGGCGAACCGTGTTCATCGGATCGAGCAGATCGGTCTCGCGGGTGCCCGGCCCGCCGCCGCGCACGTCGACCGCCGCCACCGCGCCGCCCGGCACCCGCACGACCGTGCAACCCGTCGCCGCGCCGGAGCCGAGCGTCGCGTCCCGGTCGAGGACGTGGTGGTGCCCGACCAGCACTCCGGGCACGTCGGTAATCGAATTACGTTCTCCCGGTGCGGCGTTCACCATCTCTACTCCTCACGGCGCGGGACTTCCGGTCGCCTCGCCGATCTTCGCAGCACAGCCGGTCAGGGAGCCAGCGCTTGTAGCAGCGAGTCCTGCATCCAGGTCAGCCAGTGGTACACGTCCAGGTGCGGAGCGCGCGGATCGTCGGGGTCGAGATGGTCGGGCGTGTCGGCGTCGATGTCGAGCACCGTGCCGAGCGCCAGCCGGACGTCGGTGAGCGCGGTCAACCACGCGTCGGCCTGCTCGGGGGTGAGGACGATCTTGCCGCCCGCGCTCGGCACGGTGTCCAGCACGACCGACCCCGCCGCCAGCTTGGCGTCGATGATGTCGGGCTCGTGCAATCCGCGCAGGGCGCTGTTGAGATCAGCGCGTTCGGCGTCCGGCGAGCCGGGCTCGCTGCGATGGAAGTCGGGGAGGAGTCTGCGCAGCCGCGGATCCTCCGGCGGGATGGTGTTGCCGGATCGCAGTCCGGTGAGGGCGGCCAAATCGTCGTCGGGCGCGGACTCGGCGCGCTCGTTCAGCAGCCCGGAGACCGCACCGACCAGCGACCGAAGCACATCGGCCTCATGTGCGTCCATCTCGGATCGCAGTTTGAGACCGCTCAGCGAGTTCTTCCTGCTCCACTTGCGCACGGCGTCAGGGTAGTCGTCCAGGTCAGTCGTCCCGTTGCATGGTGGCCCAGAGCCCCGCGGCGTGCAGCCGCTGGACATCGTGCTCCATCTTGTCCCGGGAACCGGACGAGACCACCGCCTTGCCCTCGTTGTGGACCTTCAGCATCAGTTCGGTCGCCTTCGCTTTGCTGTAGCCGAACAGCTTCTGGAAGATGTAGGTCACATAGTGCATGAGATTGACCGGGTCGTCCCAGACGACGGTCACCCAGGGGCGGTCCTCCGCCTCCAGGATCTCGGTGTATTCGACCGCTTCGGGTGTCGCCTGTGCCGCCGACAATGTCGCGTTCGCGGCGTCCACAACGACGTCACCCCGGACTGTGTTGCACAAGGCCATACGGTCAAGGGTACGACTCGCCCCCGGATAAACAACACCCACGCAGCCCCGATTCGCGTTTCCACCGGTTCACCGAGCCGATGCCGGACACCGTGAGCCGACCGGTCTGTCTACAGTGACAGCGTGGACCTGCGTGACGGCGTCGCCAGCACGGCGCTGCTGACCGACCAGTACGAACTGACCATGCTCGCCGCGGCGCTCGCCGATGGTTCAGCGCATCGGCAGTGCACGTTCGAAGTGTTTGCTAGACGTTTGCCAAATGGTCGCCGCTATGGCGTCGTCGGGGGTACCGGCCGGGTGCTCGACGCGCTGCGGCAGTTCCGCTTCGGCGAGGCGGAGCTGGCCGTCGCCGCCTCGTTCTCCGACCGGCGCACGCTCGACTGGCTGCGCGACTACCGGTTCACCGGCGACATCGACGGCTACGCCGAGGGCGAGCTGTACTTCCCCGGCTCCCCGATCCTGTCGGTGCGCGGCAGCTTCGCCGAATGCGTCGTCCTGGAGACGCTGATCCTGGCGATTCTCAATCACGACAGCGCGATCGCGGCCGCGGGCGCGCGGATGGTCAGCGCCGCGGGCGGCCGCAGGATGATCGAAATGGGTTCGCGGCGCGCCCACGAGCTGGCCGCCCCGGACTGCGCACGCGCCGCGTATCTGGCCGGTTTCGACGCCACCTCCAACCTGGAGGCGGTGCGTCGCTACGGGATTCCGGGCGCGGGCACCAGCGCGCACGCGTTCGTCCTGCTGCACAGCGGCCCCGACGGGGCGCACGAGGCCGAAGCGTTCCGCAGCCAGGTGCGGACGCTCGGGATCGGGACGACGCTGCTGGTGGACACCTTCGACATCACACGGGGCGTCGCGGCCGCCATCGAGGTCGCGGGCACCGAACTGGGCGGCGTGCGGATCGACTCCGGCGATCTCGGCGTCCTGGCCAGGCAGGTGCGCGACCAACTCGACGCGCTCGGGGCCACCAAGACCCGCATCGTGGTCTCCGGCGACCTGGACGAGTACGCCATCGCCGCGCTGCGCGCCGAGCCGGTCGATGTCTACGGCGTCGGCACCGCGCTGGTCACCGGCTCCGGCGCGCCGACCGCAGGCATGGTCTACAAGCTGGTCGAGGTCGAAGGGGTGCCGGTCGCCAAACGCAGCAGCCACAAGCAATCCCGCGGTGGCACCAAGAACGTGATCCGCCTGGCCCGCGACACCGGAACGATCGTCGAGGAGATCGTCTACCCGGCGGCCGGACCGGTGCCGCCCGCGAACGGCTTCGAAGCCAGGCAGCCGCTCGTCCCGCTGGTGCGCGGCGGTGAGCAGCTCGAGAGCCTGCCCACCCTCGCCGAAAGCCGGGATCTGGTCGCGCGGGGCCTGATCAGCCTGCCGTGGGAGGGCCTCAAGCTCTCGGCGGGTGAGCCCGCCGTGGTGACCACCTTCGCCTGAGGTCGGCGCCCGCGCGGATCGACGCGGGAGACCAGAAGAGAGCAAGAATTCCCGCGAGTCGGGCGAACGAGCGTGCGACCGAGCGGCAGAATCTGAAACAGTCATTCAGCACACCGCGGGAGGTCATCATGACCCGGGCACTGATCATCGTCGACGTCCAGAACGATTTCTGCGAGGGCGGTTCACTCGCGGTCACCGGCGGAGCCGCCGTGGCGGCCCGGATCAGCGAGTACCTCACGGCGGCGAAGTACGGCGCGATCGTCGCGACCCGGGACTATCACGTCGATCCCGGCGCGCACTTCTCCGACGCGCCCGACTACGTCGACACCTGGCCGCCGCACTGCCTGGTCGGCACGCCGGGCGCCGATTTCCACCCGGCGCTGGCCACCGGGGGCGTCCAGGCGATCTTCTCCAAGGGCGAGTACTCGGCGGCCTACTCCGGGTTCGAGGGCACGACCGAGGACGGCACCGGGCTGGCCGACTGGCTGCGCGAACGCGGCGTCGACGCGGTCGACGTAGTCGGTATCGCGACCGACCATTGCGTGCGCGCCACCGCGCTGGACGCGCGCATCGAGGGTTTCGACACCCGCGTCCTGCTCGACCTCACCGCGGGTGTCGCCCCCGATACGGTCGCCGCCGCGCTGGACCGCATGCGCGGGGCGGGCGTCGACCTGGAGGGGAGCGTCAACCGATAGACCGCCCGGTCTCGGCGACCGTCCTGCCCTGTCGGAGGCGACGAGTAGGCTGCTCGCGTGCCCGAACTTCCGCCCGTTTCCGACCTTTTGGCCACCGCAGTGCAGGCGCTCGGCGGCAAGGAGCGCGCCGGGCAGACAACGATGGCCGCCGCGGTCGACCACGCGATCGACACCAAGGAACACCTCGCGGTGCAGGCCGGGACGGGCACCGGCAAGTCGCTGGCGTATCTGGTGCCGAGCCTGCGCCACGCCGTGCGCACCGGCCGCACCGTGGTGGTCTCCACCGCGACGATCGCGCTGCAGCGGCAGCTGGTCGACCGCGATCTCCCCCGGCTGGCCGACGCGCTGAGCGCGCCGCTGGGGCGTACGCCGAAGTTCGCGATCCTCAAGGGGCGCAACAACTATCTGTGCTTGAACAAGATCAACAGCGCGATTCCCGACGAGCCCGCCGAGGCGGAGCTGTTCGACGCGTTCGCGATCTCCCGCCTCGGCCGCGAAGTGCAACGGCTCAACGAGTGGACCTCCGACACGGAGACCGGTGACCGCGACGAACTGGCCCCCGGGGTGAGCGATCGCGCCTGGCGGCAGGTCAGCGTGTCGTCGCGGGAATGCCTCGGCAAGTCGCGCTGCTCCTTCGGCCAGGATTGCTTCGCCGAGCGCGCCAGGACCGAGTCTGCGCAGGCCGATGTGGTGGTGACCAACCACGCGCTGCTGGCCATCGACGCGATCAGCGGCATCCAGGTGCTGCCCGAGCACGATGTGGTGGTCATCGACGAGGCGCACGAGCTGGTCGACCGGGTCACCGGCGTGGCCACCGCCGAACTGGCCTCCGCCGCGATCAGCGCGGCGGCCCGGCGCTGCGCCAAGCTCATCGACGAGCAGGAGGTGGACCGCCTGGAGGGCGCCGCCGAGGCCTGGCACACCGTGCTGGACGAGCTGCCCGCCGCCCGGTGGGACACCCTGCCCGACGGCGTCGCCCCGGTGCTGGCCCTGATCCGCGATGCCGCCTGGAACGCGCGCACCGCGCTCGCGCCTCCGGGTAGCACCACCGCGCAGGGCGATCCGGAGACCTCCGCCGCCCGCACCATGGCAGTGGCCGCGCTGGACGAGGTGCACGACAGCGCGGTCCGCGCGCTGACGGCGTTCGACGAGCCCGATCCCGCCGCGCGCCGGGACGTCATCTGGCTGGCCGCCGACGAGATCCGCGGCGTGGTGCGCCGCTCGCTGCGGATGGCGCCGCTGTCGGTGGGCGGGCTGCTGCGCAGCAGGCTCTTCGGCACCGCGACCGTCGTGCTGACCTCCGCCACGTTGCAGATCGGCGGTTCCTTCGACGGCCTTGCGGTGACCTGGGGCCTGCCCGCGCAGTCGGGCAATCGCACCGATCCGGCCGCCGCGAACGGGGCCCAGCCGCCATCGGACGCCGAGACCGTGCGCTGGAGTTCGCTCGATGTCGGCTCACCGTTCGACCACGCCAAGTCCGGCATCCTCTACGTCGCCAAGCACCTGCCCGCGCCGGGCCGCGACGGGCTCGCACCGGCCTACCTGGACGAGATCGAGCGGCTCATCACCGCGGCGGGTGGGCGCACCCTCGGCTTGTTCTCCTCGATGCGCGCCGCCCGCGCGGCCACCGACGCGCTGCGCCCACGGTTGCAGACCCCGGTGTTGTGCCAGGGCGACGACTCGACGGGCGCGTTGGTCCGCAAATTCGCCGACGATCCGGAAACTTCCCTGTTCGGCACGCTGTCGCTGTGGCAGGGCGTCGACGTGCCCGGACCGTCGCTGAGCCTGGTGATCCTCGACCGCATTCCCTTCCCCCGGCCGGACGATCCGCTGCTGGCGGCCCGGCAGCGTGCCGTGGAGATGCGGGGCGGAAACGGGTTCATGACGGTAGCCGCCAGCCACGCGGCTCTGCTGCTCGCGCAGGGCACCGGACGCCTGCTGCGCAGCGTCGACGATCGCGGCGTGGTCGCCATCCTCGATTCCCGCCTCGCCACCGCCCGCTATGGCGGCTACCTGCGCGCGTCGCTGCCGCCGTACTGGGAGACGGCCGACCCGGAGGTCGTGGTCAAGGCCTTGCGCCGGCTGTCCGCCGCGGCGACGGTGTGATATCGGCCGGTCCCCGCGCCGGCTCCGCACACGGCGCGGGGACATCACCGGATCCCGGCCCGGCAGCGGCGTTTCAGCGCACGGCCACCGCGTCGACCTCGAACAGCATGCCCGGCAACGCGAGTGCCGCCACTCCGGTCAGCGTCTGCGCGGGCGGGCGATCACCCCAGATCGCGGTGATCTTCTTGCCCAGCACCGCCAGCTTCTCCAGGTCGTGGCCGACGATGTGCGTCCGCAACTGCGCGACGTCGGCGTAGTCCACTCCCGCGGAGCGCAAGGCGATTCCGAGGTTGGCGAAGGCGTTGTCCACCTGCACCGCGAAATCGGCGCTCGTGGTGTGCCCTTCGGCGTCCGAGTCGTACTGCCCGGCGATGAACACCAGCTCTCCGCGCGCCACCGCCACATGGCTGTAGCCGAATCCGGTCGGATCGTGCAGTTCACGGGGGTTGCTGATTTCCACGGCCATCGTTTCTCCTCGCTCGGTCGACAAGTGCTGCGACAACACAACGACGATCCGGCAGTCCGCGGTGTGACACGACAAACGACCGCGGCGCGGCGACCGAGGTCACCGCGCCGCTGACCCGGCTGTGCCGGAGATTCAGAGAGCCCACTTCAGGATCAGCGTGAGCGCGCCCGTCACGACCGCGAGAATCAGCGCGCCGACTCCCCACACGAATCCGTGACGACCCCACGGACGCCCGGCGTCCAACGAGAACTTGCCGGGCCCGGTGAAGGGCAGCGCAGCACCGACCACCGCGAACAGCAGGCCCATTTCGTATCCGCCCAGCAGACCACCGGCCCAGGTGGCGTTGATCGCGTTGATCATCGTGCCCACCACGATCGCACCGGCCAGCGGCGTCAGCAGACCGAGCAGCAGGAGCAGGCCACCACCGAGTTCGGTCAGGCCCGCCAGGGTGCCGAACACCTTGCCCGGGTTGTATCCCATCTGCTCGAAGCCGTCCGCGTTGGCCTGCAGGCCCGGGCCGCCCCACCAGCCGAAGAGTTTCTGCGCGCCGTGTGCCGCGAGCAAGCCGCCGAAGAAGACTCGCACGATCAGCAGGCCGATGTCGGTCGCGATGCCGTCCAGCTCGGTGTCGGTGCCGGTTCTGTCGAGTACGGATCTCATGGTCATGCTGGTCCTCATCCCTGTGCTGTCGTTCGGGGCACAATCGTTAGCTCTGCAAATAAACGGACTACGGTCCGATTATCGCACGAAGGTGCCAACGGCCCGACCTTTCGGTGTATTCCACGTTCGGGCGGGAAGGACGGTTCAGCGCGCAAGCGAGCGGAGGGTTACTCCGCGAGGAAGAAGAAGTAGCCGAGGAACACCAGCATCAACGCCCACATCGCCGGGTGCACGTCCTTGATCCGGCCCTTGGCCGCCATGACCACCGGATACAGCAGCATGCCCATGGCAAGGCCGTTGGCGATGGAGTACGTCAGCGGCATCATCACGACGGTGACGAACGCGGGCACCGAGTACTCGAGACGGTTCCAGTCGATCTGGCCCAGCGCCCGGGCCATGAGGATGCCGACCACGATGAGCGCGGGCGCGGTCACCTCACCCGAGCCCGCGACCACCGCGAAGATCGGATAGCAGAACATCGCGACGAGGAACCAGCCCGCGGTGGTGACGGCGGTCAGCCCGGTCCGGCCGCCCGCCGAGACGCCCGCGGTCGATTCCACGTAGGCGGTCGTGGTCGAGGTGCCGATGACCGCGCCTGCCATGGTGCCCACCGAGTCCGCCGCCAGCGCGCTCGCGGCACGCGGCAGCTTGCCCTTCTCGTCCAGCAGGCCCGCCTGGTTCGCGACGCCGATCAGGGTGCCCGAGGCATCGAAGAAGTCGACGAACAGCATGGTCAGCACCACCACGGCCATCTGGCCGGTGAACGCGTCGGGCAGATGGACGATCGCCTGACCGAAGGTGTGCTCGAGCCCCTGTGGCGCGGCGAACACGCCCTTGGGCACATCGACCAAGCCGCTCACGATACCGACGATCGTGGTCAGCACGATGCCGTAGAGCACCGCGCCGTGCCAGCCCCGCACCAGGAACACCACGGTCACCAGCAGTCCGAACAGCGCGAGCAGCGTAGTTCCTTTGGTGAAGTCACCCAGCGTGACCAGCGTCGCCTCGCTGTTCACCACGATCCCGGCGTTCTTCAGGCCGAGGAAGGCCACGAACAGCCCGATACCTGCGCCGACGGCGAGCTTCAGCTGCATCGGGATCGCGTTGAGGATGCGTTCGCGCACCTTGGTCACGGCGAGGACGAAGAAGATGACGCCGGACAGGAACGTGCCCGACAGCGCCACCTGCCACGGAATCCCCATCTCGAGCACCACCGTGTACGCGAAGAACGCGTTGAGTCCCATACCCGGTGCGAGCGCGATCGGATACCGGGCCCACAGCCCCATGACCAGCGTGCCGAACACCGCCGCGACGGCGGTGGCGGTGAACACCGCCTGCATCGGGATGCCCTTGTCGCCCAGAGCGCCCTGGTCGCCGAGCACCGCTGGATTCACCGCGAGGACATAGGACATGGCCAGGAACGTGACCGTGCCCGCCATGAGTTCGCGCTTGACGGTCGAGCCGTTCGAGCGGACGCCGAAGTACCCGTCGAGGCGTCCTCGAGTCCGGTGCAGAACGTCGGTGACCATGGGTGACTCCAGTCGAGGAACGAATCGGGGCATGCCAAGGGCACGGTAACCGACGGTTCACTACCTGGGGCAACCCGCGGTGGCGCCATCGTGACCGGCGCCACCGGGACTAGGCGCTCGGCGCGGAGACCAACCCGAGTTCGGCGTCGGAGGCCAGCAGCTCGTTGTGCGGCAGCACGCGCACGGTGTAGCCGACCGCACCGGACAGCGGCAGCGGAGTGTCGACGGTGAACAGCTCGGCGCCGGCGTCGGACCCCGTGTGCGTCATCGGGACCGTCGTGGTGTCGGAGAGGTCGTCGGTCGCCGACACCCGGCCGAGCACCGCCTGCACCACCACGTCGGGCACGCTCAATCCGCCGAGCTCGACCCGCGCGGTCAGCGACAGCCGCGCCCCGATGACCGGCGTGTCCGGCAGCCCCGCGCTGTCGACCTGGATCACCTTGACCGAGGGCCAGGCCGACTCGACCCGGTGCCGGTACTCGGCGACGGCCCGCGCGACGGCGAAATCGTCGGCCGTCGCCCGCTGATGAGCCGCGGCGGCGGGAGCGTAGTACTCCACGGCGTAGTCGCGCACCATCCGGGAAGCCAGGACCTTCGGTCCCAAGGTCTGCAAAGTGTGGCGAACCATCTCGACCCAGCGCACCGGCATCCCGGACGCGTCGCGCTCGTAGAAGCGCGGCGCCACCGCCCGCTCGAACAGGTCGTAGAGCGCGGCGGCCTCCAGATCGTCGCGGCGGTGCTCGTCGCGGACGCCCTCCGCGGTCGGAATCGACCATCCGTTCTCGCCGTCGTACATCTCGTCCCACCAGCCGTCCCGGATGGACAGATTGAGCCCGCCGTTCAGCGCGGATTTCATGCCGGAGGTGCCGCACGCCTCGAGCGGGCGCAGCGGGTTGTTCAGCCAGACGTCGCAACCCCAGTACAGGTAGCGCGCCATCGACATGTCGTAGTCCGGCAGGAAGACGATCCGGTGCCGCACCTCGGGATCGTCGGCGAAGCGGACCACCTGCTGGATGAGCGCCTTGCCGCCGTCATCGGCCGGGTGGCTCTTGCCCGCGACGACCAGCTGCATCGGCCGCCGCGGGTCCAGCAGCAGGGCACGCAGCCGCTGCGGGTCGCGCAGCATGAGAGTCAGGCGCTTGTAGGTCGGCACCCGGCGGGCGAATCCGACGGTCAGCACATTCGGGTCGAAGACCCCGTTCACCCAGCCGAGTTCGGCCTCCGCGGCGCCGCGTTCCAACCAGGACGCGCGCACCCTGCGGCGCACCTCGTCGACGAGGATGCCGCGCAGGGAGTTACGAGTGGACCACAGCTCGGTGAGATCGACGTCGCGCAGCCGTTCCCAGCCGCGCCCCTCCTCGAGCAGTTCCGCGCCGATGTGCTCGCGTGCCTTGTCCACCCATTCGCGCGCGGCCCACGTGGTGGCGTGCACGCCGTTGGTGACCGAACCGATCGGCACCTCCGCCGGGTCGAAACCCGGCCACAGCGAGGCGAACATCGACCGGCTCACCGCGCCGTGCAGCTTCGAGACACCATTGGCGCGCTGCGCCAGTCGCAGACCCATGTGCGCCATATTGAAGACGGAGGGGTCGGCTTCCCGGCCGAGCGCCACGATGCGGTCCACCGAAAGACCGGGCAGCAGGGCGGATTCGGATTCTCCGTGCGCACCGCCGAAGTAGCGCCGCACCATCGGCATAGGGAACCGATCGATGCCCGCCGGGACCGGTGTATGCGTGGTGAACACCGTGCCCGCCCGCACGGCGGCGAGTGCGGAATCGAAATCCTGCCCCGCCGCGACGAATTCGCGGATGCGCTCCACTCCGAGGAAGCCCGCGTGGCCTTCGTTCATGTGGAACACGTCGGGATCGGGCAGCCCCGCCGACGCGGTGTACGCGCGCACCGCCCGTACACCGCCGATGCCCGCGAGGATCTCCTGGCGGATGCGATGCTCCTGATCGCCGCCGTAGAGCCGGTCGGTGACCGCGCGCAACTCCGGGTCGTTCTCGGCGATGTCGGAGTCCAGCAGCAACAGCGGAACCCGGCCCACCTGGGCGATCCACACCCGCGCACGCAGCACCCTGCGGTCGGGCATCGCCACATGGATGAGCACCGGCGAGCCGTCGGAGGTGAGCGCCCGCAACGGCAAGCCCTGCGGGTCCAGCGCCGGATAGTGCTCGGCCTGCCAGCCGTCGGTCGTCAGCGACTGCCGGAAGTAACCAGAGCGGTACAGCAATCCCACCCCGATCAGCGGCAGGCCGAGGTCGGAGGCGCCCTTCAAATGGTCGCCTGCCAGGATGCCGAGGCCGCCCGAGTAGTTCGGCAGCACCTCGGTGACGCCGAACTCCATCGAGAAGTAGGCGATGCCCTGCACCCCCTCCTCCCCCGCCCGGCGCTGGAACCAGCCCGGCGCAGCCAGATAGTCGCGCAACTCCGCCGCCGCGGCGTCGACACGCGCGACATAGCCGGCATCGGCGGCCAGCTCGTCGAGCCGCGCCGCGGGTACCTCGCCCAGCATCCGGACGGGATCGTGCCCCATCTCCTGCCACCGCCGCGGGTCGAGCGCGGCGAACAGATCCTGCGTCGGCGGATGCCACGACCAGCGCAGATTCGTGGCGAGCTCACCAAGGGCCGCCAGGCGCTCGGGCAAATGGGCACGGACGGTGAAACGACGCAATGCCTTCATTCGGTAGAAACTACACGCCGCCCGGAGCGGCCGCCCCGCGTGACCACGCCCCGGAAAACCTTTCGACCAGCATGTTTCCCGGTGGGCCGCGACGAGGTCGGCCCACCCGATCGTGCGTAACGCGCTCTACCGTCACAGAACGGCCACACGACGCGCACCCGCTCCCGCTCCCGCTACCCGATCGAGACCCGCACTCGCTTGTGAACCCGAGAACGCCGGGCAAACCCACAAGCTGTGCGGACCAACCGGCCGCACCAACCGAAATCAGTACGGGAGTGATCGAGATGTGGATGACAGCACACCCAAATCGCGCCCGCGATCGGCGCTGGTCGCGCACTGGAGCAGCGCTCACGGGGTTCGGAGCTCTCGCGGCGGCATTCGTTCTCGTCGCGCCCACCGCCGGGGCGGCGGTCACGACGGCGACGGCGAGCCCGGCCCAAGGAATGACTTTCGGTTTCGGGAACTACGGGACCAACTGCCAGTACCGGGTGACGGCCACGGTGGACAACATTCCTTCGTCCGAGCCCGTCCAGTTCACCGACAACGCCGCGGGCACGTTCTCCCCGAATCCCGCACCGGTGGTCGGCAACCAGGCGACCACCGTCTGGATGCCCGACGCGACCGGGCAACACACGATCTCCGCGACGCAGGGCACCGGTCCCGCTTGGACCTCACCGGTGATGACGGTGGGCAACGGCATGAATCTCGGCTTCGCCTGCATGGTCATGCCGTAAGCGCGGGTCCCGGCAGTCAGGTGAGAGCCCGGGTGGCCACCAGCGCGGCGCTCTCCGGCCGCGGCCACCCGGGCACCTCGGAATTGCCGGACAGTACGCGCACGCGCGGAAAATCCGTGGCCCGACGGAAGCCGAGGTGACAGCATCGGCTGATGCCGCACTGGGTCGACGTTCTTCCGCAATTCCTGACGGCCTGCCTGCTTATCGCCGTGCTGCCGGGTCCGGCGACCGCGTTGTTCCTCCAGCGCGCGGTGCGTGACGGTCGCGCCGCGGGCCTGGCGGCGGTGGCCGGAAACGAGATCGGCGTGCTCGGCTGGACGCTGGCGGGTGGGGCGGGGCTGTCGGTCCTGCTCGTCGCGAACCGAGCCGTGAACACGGCGGTGCACGTGGTCGGCGCGCTCGTGCTGATCTGGCTCGGCGTGCAGGCGTGGCGGGGTGCGCGCGGTGGGGACGAGTTCGGCAGTGCGATGACGAAGATGCTCCCCGCTGGTCGCACACCCGCCGCCGCCTTCCGCGCCTCGCTGGTGTCGATCGCGGCCAATCCCAAGGCGGCCGTCTTCGGATTGACGATCCTTCCGCAATTCCTTCCGTCCGACGGTCCGGTGCTGCCGACCGTGGTGATCCTGGCGCTGATCCAGTTGGTGCTCGACACCGCGTGGTGCGTCGGCGTGGTCCTGGCCGCCGACCGCGCGGGCGCGTGGCTGCGCCGCACCGGGATCCGGCAGCGGGTCGAACGCGCGCTCGGCGCGGTCCTGGTCGCGCTCGGCCTCGGCCTCGCCGCCGACGCGCGCTGACCGCGACACCCGGATCAGCCGCCGCCGCGGCGGCCGGGACGGGGCACGAAAAGATCGCCGATCCCGTCCGGACGGCCGGTTACCGGTAGGTTGGGTCCCGTGACCGGCCGCATCGCTATCGATGACACTGCACCGTCCATCCCAGGCGGCCGGCCCGCCAAGGCGGTGGTCGGCGAAGTATTCCCGGTGCGCACCGTGGTCTGGCGAGAAGGGCACGACGCCGTCGCCGCCACCCTCGTCGTCCGCGGCCCCGGCGCCTCGCGGCCCTCCCGCATCCGCATGACGCCGGACTACGAGCCCGACGTCTTCAACGCGACCTTCACCCCCAACGCTCCGGGAGTGTGGACCTACCGGATCGAAGGCTGGAGCGATCCGATCGCGACCTGGCGCTCGGCGATCGAGGCGAAGCTGGCGGTCGGGCAGAGCGCCGCCGATCTGGCCAACGACCTCGAATTGGGCGCCCGCCTGTTCGATCGCGCTGCCCAGGCCGTACCCAAGAAGCAATTCCAGCGCTTACGCGCGGTCGCGGCGGCGCTGCGCGGCGACGACCAACTGCCCGCACGGGTGGCACCGGCCTTCACCGAAGAGGTCGCCGAGATCCTGCGCGCGACGCCGCTGCGCGACCTGGTCACCCGGGGGCCGCAGCACATCGTCCAGGTCGAGCGGCACCGCGCGCTCTACGGCTCCTGGTACGAGTTCTTCCCACGCTCGACCGGCGGCCGCGACGCCACCGGCAAACCCGTGCACGGCACCTTCGCCACGGCGGCGAAGGAACTTCCGCGCGTCGCGGCCATGGGTTTCGACGTGGTGTACCTGCCACCCATCCACCCCATCGGCGAAATCAACCGCAAGGGCCGCAACAACGCGCTCACCGCCGAGCCGGGCGACGTCGGCTCGCCGTGGGCCATCGGCTCGAAGCACGGCGGCCACGATGCCGTGCATCCGGATCTGGGCACCGAAGACGATTTCGCCGAATTCGTCGCGGCGGCCCGCGAACTCGGCCTCGAGGTGGCGCTCGACCTCGCCTTGCAGTGCGCGCCCGATCATCCCTGGGTGCAGGCGCACCCGGAGTGGTTCACCACGCTGCCCGACGGAACCATCGCCTACGCGGAGAACCCGCCGAAGAAGTACCAGGACATCTACCCGGTCAATTTCGACAACGACCCCGACGGCCTCTACGCCGAGGTGCTGCGGGTGGTCCGGCACTGGATCGATCTGGGCGTCAGGATCTTCCGCGTCGACAACCCGCACACCAAGCCCGCCGATTTCTGGGAGTGGCTGATCGGCAACGTGTGGCGCACCGACCCGGACGTCATCTTCCTGTCCGAGGCGTTCACCCGCCCCGCCCGGCTCTACGGACTCGCCCGGCGCGGGTTCAGCCAGTCCTACACGTATTTCACCTGGCGGGTGGCCAAGTGGGAACTCACCGAGTTCGGCAACGAATTGGCCGCGAAGGCCGACGAGGCCCGCCCGAACCTTTTCGTCAACACCCCGGACATCCTGCACGAGAGCCTCCAGCACGGCGGACCGGGGATGTTCGCCATCCGCGCCGCCCTGGCCGCCACCCTCGCCCCCACCTGGGGCGTCTACTCCGGCTTCGAACTGTTCGAGCATCAGGCGGTGCGCCCCGACAGCGAGGAGTACCTCGACTCGGAGAAGTACGAACTGCGCCCGCGCCCCTTCGCCGAGGCGCTCGCGCGCGGAGAATCGCTGGAGCCGTGGCTCACCCGGCTCAACGAGATCCGCCGGGCGCACCCCGCCTTGCAACAGCTGCGCTGCCTGCATTTCCATCACGTGGACAACGACGCGCTGCTCGCCTACTCCAAGATCGACCCCGTCGGCGGCGACGCCGTGCTGGTCGTGGTGAATCTCAACCCCTACGGCGCCGAGTGGGGCATGCTCTCGCTCGATCTGCCCGCGATCGGCCGCGAGTGGCACGACCATCCGGTGGTGTACGACGAGGTCAGCGGCGAGGAATACCACTGGGCCCAAACCAATTACGTGCGGTTGGACCCCGCGCATACCGTCGCGCACATCATCGCGCTGCCCCCGGTGTCGCAGCAGGCTCGCACCGAGCTGGCCTACCGCAGGACCTTGCGATGAAGCGGCGCGATCTCATGCTGCTCGCGGCGGGCACCCATCCCGACCCGCACACCGTGCTCGGCGCGCATACTCATCCCGACGGCACGGCGGTGCGGGTGCTGCGCCCGCACGCGCAGACCGTGTCGGTGCGGGTCGGCGGCGTCGATCACGCGCTGAAGTCCCTGGATCACGGCGTATTCGCCGCGGTGCTGCCGTACCCGGAGATCATGGACTATCGCGTCGTGACGACCTATCCCGGCGGCCAGACGATCATCAGCGCCGACGGCTACCGCTTCCTGCCCACACTCGGCGAACTCGACCTGCACCTGATCGGCGAAGGACGTCACGAGCGCCTGTGGGAGGTGCTCGGCGCGCACCCGCGCCGCTACACCACCCTCGACGGTGAGGTCACGGGCACGTCGTTCGCGGTGTGGGCGCCGAACGCGCGCGGCGTCACCGTGTTCGGCGACTTCGACAGCTGGAGCGGTGACACCGCGCCGATGCGCGCGCTGGGCTCGTCCGGTATCTGGGAAGTCTTCGTCCCTGGTGTCGAGCCGGGCACCAAGTACAAATACCGCGTGCACGGCGCCGACGGGCGGACCGTCGATCACGCCGACCCGCTCGCCTTCGCCACCGAACACCCTCCGGCGACCGCGTCGCTGGTCACCGAAAGCCGCCACGGGTGGCACGACCGCGCGTGGCTCGAGCGGCGCGCCGCCACCGACCCCACCCGCGCCCCGATGAGCGTCTACGAGGTGCATCTCGGCTCGTGGCGCCCGGGCCTCGGTTACCGCGAACTGGCCGAGCAGCTCGCCGAGTACGTGCGAGCGACCGGATACACCCATATCGAGTTGCTCCCCATCGCCGAGCATCCGTTCGGCGGCTCCTGGGGATATCAGGTCACCTCCTACTACGCGCCCACGGCGCGTTTCGGCTCCCCCGACGACTTCCGCGCGTTCGTCGACCGCATGCACGCGGCGGATATCGGCGTCCTGCTGGACTGGGTCCCGGCGCACTTCCCGCGCGACGAATGGGCGCTGGCCCGCTTCGACGGCACACCGCTCTACGAGCACGCCGACCCGCGCCGGGGCGAGCAACTCGACTGGGGCACCTTCGTGTTCGATTTCGGCAGGCGCGAGGTGCGCAACTTCCTCATCGCCAACGCGCGCTACTGGATCGAGGAATTCCACATCGACGGCCTGCGCGTCGACGCGGTCGCCTCCATGCTCTACCTCGACTACTCGCGCGCCGAAGGTCAGTGGGAGCCCAACGTGCACGGCGGCCGGGAGAACCTGGAGGCCGTCGACTTCCTGCAGGACCTCAACGAAATCCTGCATCGGCACCACCCCGGCGTCGTGACGATCGCCGAGGAGTCCACCACCTGGCCCGGCGTCACCCGCGGGACCGACGTCGGCGGTCTCGGTTTCACCATGAAATGGAACATGGGCTGGATGCACGACACCCTCGGGTTCCTCGGCCGCGACCCGGTGCACCGCTCCTGGCACCACAACGAGATCACCTTCTCGCTGGTCTACGCCTGGAGCGAGAACTACGTGCTGCCGATCAGCCATGACGAGGTGGTGCACGGCAAAGGCACGCTCTGGACCAGGATGCCCGGCGACGATTTCGCCAAGGCCGCGGGCGTGCGATCGCTGCTGGCCTATATGTGGGCCCACCCGGGTAAACAACTGCTGTTCATGGGCCAGGACTTCGGCCAGGTCCAGGAGTGGTCGCACGATCGCGGCCTGGACTGGCACGAACGGGACAACCCGCTGCACCAGGGCATCACCGCGCTGGTGTGCGACCTGAACGCGGTCTACCGCGCCCACCCCGCGCTGTGGAGCCAGGACACCGCCCCGGGCGGCTACGCCTGGATCGAGGCGAACGACCCGACGAACAACGTGCTGGCGTTCCTGCGCTACGGCTCCGACGGCTCCGTCCTCGCCTGCGTCTACAACTTCTCCGGGGCGACGCACGACGCGTACCGGGTCGGCCTGCCGCACCGGGGCCGCTGGCTGGAGATCCTCAACACCGACGCGGAGAGCTACGGTGGCTCCGGCCTCGGCAACCTGGGCGAGGTGCTGGCGACCGACGAGCCGTGGCACGACCGTCCCGCCTCGGCCGCGGTGACGCTCGCGCCGCACAGCGCGGTCTGGCTGCGTCCGGTCTAGACCGGACCGCAGGCGGCGCGGCGATCCGGTTCGCGACCACGTCGCGCGGCGAACTCAGTACAGCGCTGCGGCCAGCTTGCGGCGCGCGGCCACGACGAACGGCTCGGCCTGGTCGAACAGCTCGAACAGCTCGAGCAGGCGGGTCCGCGCCTTGGTGCGATCGTCACCAGAGGTGCGCTTGACGACGGCGATCAACCGATCGAAAGCCGCCTCGGGCCGCTGCTGGAACAACTCGAGATCGGCGGCCTGGATCGCGGCGTCGACGTTCGACGGGTCGGCGTCGGCATCCGCGATGGCCGACTCCGGCAGTTCCTGTGCCCGGGCGAGGAAGCGGAGCTGGCGCAGCGCGCCCTTGGCCTCCTCGTTCGCGGGCTCGGCGTCGATGATCGCTTGGTAGGCGGCCTCGGCGCCGGCCAGGTCACCCTGCTCCAGCGCCGCCTCGGCCGCCGCGAAACGCGGGTCCTCGGCAGGCTCCTGTGGCTGCTCGCCACCTTCCAGCTTGCCTGCGACCGCGTCGACCACCGCGTTCAGCCACTGCCGTACCTGCGGCTCCGGTTGCGCGCCCTCGAAATCGGCCAACGGCTGCCCGGCCGCGATCGCGATGACCGTCGGGATGCCCTGCACCCGCAGCGCCTGCGCGATCCGCATATTGGCCTCGGCTTCGACCGTGGCCAGGTCCCAGGTACCGCCGTCGGCGGCCACCAGATGCTCCAGCGTCCGCACCAGTTCGACGCTGCCCGGGCTGCGCTGCGAATACAGCACGACCACCACGGGCACCTGCATGGAACGGCGCAGGACCTTGGTCTCGAAATCGGCCTCCGACACCGCGTGGTCGCCGCCTGCCGCACCGCCCGCGCTTGCCGCGGGCTGCTTCAGGCTGGACAGATCGACCGCGCCGGACATGGCGGCGGCGACAGCGGGCGAAGGACGGCGTGCGGCTGGTCGATTCACGACTTCCAGTTTGTCACGACGTGGCGGATGCGGGTGCCCCGGACTCGGCCGAACCGGCGTTGCTCAGCTCACCCAACTGCCCCGAGCGCACCGCCCACACCTCGAACAGCACCGTGCAGAACGGCGGGATGCTCGACAGCAGCGCGAGAACGGTCGTCTTGGCGCTCCAGCCCAGCTCGCGCGCGGCAACGATCGCGGTGATCACGAACAGCACGAACACGATGCCGTGCGTCATGCCGAACACCTTGACCGGCCACAGCACCGGCTCGGGAATCCGCTTGAACACCATCCCGATGATCAGCAGAAACCAGGAGATCGCCTCCAGCACCGCGACGAATCGAAACCGCTTGGGAACCGTGCTCAGGTCGAAGACATTGCCCATGCGCCCATTGTGCCGGATGCACTACACACTGTCGTAGTGAGCTGTGTCTAATTTGCAGCACCTGCGGCGCTGCGTGTTCGCGGCCCCTTTGTGGCTCGCGTCCGAGCGACCGCCGCTGGCGCCTGCGTCGCGGACGCGGCGGCCGCTCGGACGCGAGCCGGGCCGCGAACGGAACATGCTCGGTCTCGCTTCGCTCGAAAACCGGGGCTGAGGTGAGCCGGGCGCGTCGGCATGCGAACGCACGACACACAGCACGCGAACCGGCGGCTCTCGATCACCCCCTCGCGTGTTCATGGCCGTCGCACACTTCATGTTGCGGCCCCCGGCTGCTAGCTCCTTCATCCCTATGCAGCGTCAGCGCGAACGCAAGCTGGGCCGCGAACGGAACGTGCTCGTCGCTTCGCGAGAAAAACTTGCTCGCTGGGCCGGTATCGGGGCGTCGAGCGATGGCCCTCGGAACCGCGGGCCAACTGCGCATGAGATGGGGCAACCACCGCCGGCCGGCTTCTCCTTGCCGACTCGGTCGCCAATCCGCACTAGCCAGGCCATCAACCGATCCGCCACAGCTGCGCTCTCGCACGCTCGCGAGTCTCGCCGTATTCGAATCGGCGCAACGACCGATGGCCGCCCACTCGGGACGGCCATCGGTGGATTCCTCCGCGTGGGGTGTCACCCCACGAACATCAGACGCGGACGATCAGTGCGTCGCCCTGCCCGCCGCCACCGCAGAGTGCGGCCGCGCCGACGCCCCCGCCGCGGCGCTTCAGCTCGAGCACCAGGTGCAGCAGGATGCGGGCGCCGGACATGCCCAGCGGGTGGCCGATGGCGATCGCGCCACCGTTGACGTTCACCTTCTCGGGGTCGATGCCCAGCTTGCGGGTGGACGCGACACCGACCGCGGCGAACGCCTCGTTGATCTCCACCAGGTCCAGGTCGGCAGGCGAGATGCCCTCGCGAGCGCAGGCTTTGGCGATCGCGTTGGCGGGCTGGTCCTGCAGGGTCGAGTCCGGACCGGCGACCACGCCGGCGGCGCCGATCTCGGCGATCCAGCTCAGCCCCAGCGACTGCGCCTTCTCCTTGCTCATCACCACGACCGCGGCGGCGCCGTCGGAGATCTGCGACGCGGTGCCCGCGGTGATGGTGCCGTCCTTGCGGAACGCCGGACGCAGCTTGGCCAGCGACTCCACGGTGGTGTCGGCGCGAACGCCCTCGTCCGTGGTCACCAGCACGGGATCGCCCTTGCGCTGCGGCACCGCGACCGGGACCACCTCGTCGTCGAAGACGCCGTTCTTCCATGCCGCCGCCGCCCGCTGGTGCGAAGCCGCCGCGAACGCGTCCTGGTCCTCCCGGCTGATCCGGTCGGTCTCGTTGCGCTGCTCGGTGAGCGCGCCCATGGCCTGATCGGTGAAGATGTCGTGCAGGCCGTCGTAGGCCATGTGGTCGCGCAGGGTCACATCGCCGTACTTGAAGCCCTCCCTGCTCTTCTCCAGCAGGTGCGGCGCCCGGCTCATGGACTCCTGGCCGCCCGCGACGACGATCTCGTACTCGCCCGCGCGGATCAGCTGATCGGCGAGGGCGATCGCGTTGATGCCGGACAGGCAGACCTTGTTCAGCGTCAGGGCGGGCACGTCCATCGGGATGCCCGCGGCCACCGCCGCCTGCCGGGCCGGGATCTGCCCCGCGCCCGCGGTGAGCACCTGGCCCATGATGACGTAGTCGACCTGGCCGGGCGCGACACCGCCCTTCTCCAGCGCCGCCTTGATCGCGAACCCGCCCAGATCGGAACCGCTGAAGTCCTTCAGACCTCCGAGCAGCTTGCCGACCGGGGTACGCGCACCGGAGACGATCACGGAAGTGGTCACGACGAGCCTCGCATTCGTAGATCGGACCTGCTCGCGCCCGCACCGGGGCGCCACGAGAGCAGGTGTTCTACTCAACGGTAGCGGGTGCGCCCCGCGCGCCCCGTGCCAGGTCGCGCTACTTTCGAATGGTGAGCAACGTTATCGAACAGTCGTCTTTCATCCCGGCGGACTACGTCACCGCGGTCGACCACGTCGGCATCGCGGTGCCGGACCTGGACACCGCGGTCGCCTGGTACGCCGAGAACCTCGGCATGATCGAGACCCACCGCGAGGTCAACGAGGCCCAAGGCGTGCACGAGGCGATGCTGTCGCTGCCGGGCGCACCGGACCGGGCCACTGCCCTGCAGTTGCTGGCTCCGCTCAACGCGGAGTCGACCATCGCGAAGTTCATCGACCGTAACGGCCCCGGCTTGCAGCAACTGGCCTACCGGGTGACCGACATCGAGGCTGTCTCCGCGCACCTGCGCGCCAAGGGTCTGCGTTTGCTGTACGAGGCCCCACGGCACGGAACGGCCGATTCCCGCATCAATTTCATCCACCCGAAGGATGCTGGAGGTGTGCTGATCGAGTTGGTCGAACCGAACGCGAATGTTACGCACTAGTATCGCCGTCAGGTCGGGAAAACTCGTTGGAATGACATTCGCAGTCGAGTCACCATCGGCTGTCTTCAGGCTGTAGTTTGTGTGCCATGTCGTCACCCGAGTCCGATCGCAATCGCTTCGTTGCACTGCCCTTCACCGTTGTGCGCAAGGGTTATGCGCAAGACGAGGTGCGTAATTACTTCGACCGCTTCGACGCGGAACTGAGAGTCACCGCCACCGACCGCGATGCGGCTGCGGCACAAGCACGTAACCTCGCCAGCCAGCTGGAAGACGCGCGCGACGAGATCGACGAACTCCGTAAGGAGGTCGACCGACTCTCGGTGCCGCCGACCACCGCGGAAGGTATGTCCGACCGCATTTCCCGAATGCTGCGGCTCGCCTCCGACGAGGCGTCCGAGGTCCGTGCGCTGGCCCAGGCCGAGGCCGCGGAGATGGTGTCGATCGCCGAGCAGCAGGCCACCGAGATGCGTGGCAAGTACGAGTCGCTGCTCGCGGAGACCAAGGAGAAGCGCGAGGCGCTCGAAATCGAATTCGAGCAGACCCTCGCGAACGCACGCACCGAGTCCGCCAAGATCATCGAGGCCGCCCAGGCCGAGGCCGACCGCATCGCGAAGGAAGCCGACGCGAAGCGCAAGGCCACCCAGCAGGACTTCGAGGCCACCATGGCCGAGCGTCGCACCAAGCTCACTCGCGCCATGGAGGAGCTGGAAGCCACCAGCCGCGCCGAGGCCGCCCAGCGGATCAAGGACGCGACCGACGAGGCCAACCGCCTCATCACCTCCGCCACTCAGACCTCCGAGCGCAAGATCGCGCACGCGAAGGAACTGGCCGAGGAGATGCGTGTGCTGCGCGGCCGCGTGCTCGCCCAGCTGCTCGGTATCCGCGGTCAGCTCGACTCGGTGCCCGCGATGCTCGCCGCGGTCAACCGGGAAAGCGAACTGCTGGACGGTGTTCCGGATCAGCGCAAGTCGATCGGCGGCAACACCAAGTCGGTCACCGGCTCCCGCCAGAAGGCGATCCCCGAGGTCGCGACCGAGGACGAGGACATCGACTCGGACGAGCGCGAGAGCGCCGACATCAGCAACTGACGTCGGAGCAAACGGCGACAGCAGCAGATCTCAACCGAAATCACCGAAGGCCGCTCCGCACCGGGGCGGCCTTCCCTAATTCCGCATCCTGCCGCTCTACGCCGCAAGGACATCGACGAACGCGCGCCACACCGTCGGATCGAGCAACCGAGATTCGATCTCGCCCGGAAACGTCCGCTCGTTCCCCGGCGACCGAGGAGAAGCGCGAGGCGCTCGAAGCCGACGAGTCGCGGCGAGATTGCCCACCTGCCGTCGCAATCGTCGCCAATGTTCACCGTCCGGCTTTCCGGACACCACTGCTGGTCGGGCCACGCACAGGTCCTTCCGCGATTGGCCGGCCTCGTCCGTCCGGTGCCGACCTACTCGACCGTACGTCGCCCGCGTCGATGCCTCCGCGACGCGGCGTCAGGACCACCGACGAGTGATCCGGCGCGTCTGTCGCCCGTTCCAGCACCCACTGTGCCAATGCCTGCGGTCGTCTTCGCCGCCGTACGCGGGCCATGCGACGATGTGGGCGACCCCTGGTGGGATCTCGTGGTCACAGCCGGGGCAGCGGTAGGTTTTGATCGCGCGGGCGCCGGGAATGGTGCGCACCACATATGTCTCCGCACCGTCCGGACCCGCCTCGGTCCGTCCGAAGACGTCTCCCAGTGGCGCGCCACCGGCCCGCGAGCGCTCGGCGTAGCGATCCGAACGCGGTTTCCGGCGAGGCATGCGACAAGGGTATTACTCGCCCGTGCGCACCCCGCACTGCCCTGAGTTCAGAACAAGCGGAATTCGCTGCTCTCCGTGCCACGCAGGGCGTCGTAATCGAGTGTGAGGCAGCGGATGCCGCGGTCCTCGGCGAGCGTGCGCGCCTGCGGCTTGATCTGCTGCGCGGCGAAGACGCCCGCGACCGGAGCCAGCAACGGATCCCGATTCAGCAGCTCCAGGTAGCGGGTGAGCTGCTCGACGCCGTCGATCTCTCCGCGCCGTTTGATCTCCACCGCCACCGTGCCGCCGTCGGCATCCCGGCACAGCAGGTCCACCGGGCCGATCGCGGTCATGTACTCACGGCGGATGAGCGTGAACCCGGCGCCGAGCGTGTGCACGTGCTCGGCCAGCAGCTCTTGGAGGTGGGCTTCCACCCCGTCCTTCACCAAGCCCGGGTCGACGCCGAGTTCGTGGGAGGAGTCGTGCTCGATGTCCTCGATGGTGATGCGAAGTTCCTCGCCGGCCTTGTTGGTGACGACCCACAGCGCCTTCGCGCCGTCCGGTAGCTGCGCGTCACCGTTGCGTTCTTCCAGCCGGCAGGGTGGGCTCATCCAGTTCAGCGGCTTGTACGAGCCGCCGTCGGAGTGCACGAGCACCGAGCCGTCCGCTTTCATCAGCAGTAGCCTTCGGGCCATCGGAAGATGGGCGGTGAGTCGCCCTACGTAGTCGACCTGACAGCGAGCAATCACTAGGCGCACCCAAGCACTGTAGGCGAGCGCCCTACCGCGGCTGCCGTCAGCCCATGAGCAGAATCGCCGCCAGCACCGTGCTCGCGGCGAGCAGGGCGCCCTCGATCCGGGTGAGCCGTCGCCGGGTGGTCGTCCTGGACCAGATCATGAAGAATCCCACCGCGGTACCGATCGTGAGCGCCACCAGGTGCCCGGCCTGGGTGAAGGTCTGTCCGATCAGCACACCCTCGACCGCGACGATGAACCACACCGTCGACCAGGCGACGCGCCATCGGTACGGCATCGCGGCAACGAGCGCGCCGACCAGCGCCATGGCCCCGTAGCTGACACCGACGTCCTCGGCCCAGCGGATGCTCGCGGGGACCCACCCGGCTCGCACGCCCACCCACAAACCCGCCGCGACGAGCAAGGTGGCTCCGACATGGCCGACCAGAAACACCCGCACCAGTCTGAGCGCCCCGAAGCGCAGCTCGGCGAGGGCCAGCAAACAGGCGAGCAAGGGGATGATGACCCACGAGCCGACGGCGTCACCGATCACGAACGCGCTCGCCAGCAGCGTTCCCAACCGGCCGCTCAACAGGTTGTGCAGATTCGTGCTCGCGTGCAGCACCATCCTGGTCTGCGCGGAGTCGCTCAAGGCCGAGAAGATCGCCGAGACGATGATCAGCCCCGCCAAGTACGCCGCCGTCGCGGGCAGCCTCGGCCGCCACCAACGCGCTTGCGCCGACGTGGCGGGCTCGACCGGCGCCGGGCGATCCGGCGTCGTCGCGACGACCATACATACCTCCGTTGCTCGCGTGGGACGGCCTCCCCGCCATCCATGATCCCGACCGCACGCTGCGTACGCTTGTATTTCCCTGTGATCGTGCTGCGAAACACACGGTTCGCTCGATAAACGACGAAAGGCCCTCGACGGTGTCGAGGGCCTTTCGTGAAGGATGTTCCGGCGGTGTCCTACTCTCCCACACCCTGTCGAGTGCAGTACCATCGGCGCTGGCAGGCTTAGCTTCCGGGTTCGGAATGGGACCGGGCG
>NZ_JBIDDF010000009.1:201803-242375 GCF_043205035.1 Nocardia sp. NPDC047654 | reverse complement strand
ATCCGCTGTCTCAAACGATACGTCGCCCGCGAGCTCTACCAGCTCATCACCACAGACAGCCCTCAACCCGCTCCTTGACATCCATAGGAGCATCCTCCCCGTCGCCGCGCCTCCCCGTTCGATCTGCGCACCGGCGGACACCACCTGGTGAGCCTGCCGGTGCGCACTGAATTCGGCAGCGGCGGACGTTTCTCGGGGACGCAAATGCCGACCAACGTCCACCTCGGTGGAACGCGCGGGTCGCGGCATTACAGGACGTTGGACTTCCATCGAGCCCTGCAACAGCCCGCGCAGGGAACCGGCCGCCCGCCGCAGTGGCCGTCGCTTCTAGACGATGGTCCCGTCGGTGGCTCATGGCAGTGTCAGCCGCTGTGACTGCTTCAACTGATGACGACGCCTTGTTTCATGATCATGGACTGTGTTTCCCGACCTTGATCGCGATCAATGGGCTGGGGGCATCGTGAACACCATGACCGGTGGCCTCGGGTTGAGGTTCCCCCGCATTGTTGGAGGGCGGGGTAATCAGGTTCCAGCCGGAACCGGGTGATGGTAGCTCGCCTCGAATTCATCAGGTGATCGCCAACCCAGCTTCTTCTGGATGCGCTGGCTGTTGTACCAGCCATCGATGTAGGCGAACAGGGCGTTCTCGGCCTCGTCGCGGGTCCGCCAGGCGCGGCGATGTGGTGTTGACCTTGCTGCCCGCCACAGAGGTGGCGCGCACGGTGGTCCACGTGTTCCCCAGATGCGGCGCGGGGCGGGGCAAACAAGTGCAGGCCACAGCCGAGGAGCTGACGCGGCCACGCCCGCCGGTCCGCGACGCCTGGCGGCCGACACCACGCGAGCAGTTCGAGCAATTCTTCGGATGATCAGCCGGACCGTTACGGAAGTGCGAGACGGCGTCCACCTACCGTATTGACTACGCCACGGTCGGAGTCGCTGAGCGCTGCGGCCAACGACCCCCAATTGCGGGACGAATCGAGGGGCCGACCAGCTGACATCGCCGCCCAGCCTGGACCTGTGCGTCGGCATATCGCTCGGCCGCATCCCAACGAGACCGGGCCGCCGACAGTAACTTGTCGGCGGCCCAGCGGCATCAGCTGTCAGATGTAGGTGTAGTTGACGCCGTTACTGGTTCCACCCGCGGTGATGACGGTGATCTGCACCGTCCCTGTCCCCGGAACAGCGGTCGCAGTAATCTGCGTATCGGAATTCACGGTGAAATCGGACGCCACGATGCCGAACAGGACTGCGGCCCCAGTGGACAGGCCCGTCCCGGTCAGGACAACCGTGCTCCCGCCTGCTTCGGGCCCCGAAGTCGGGCTGACCGACGTCAGAGTGGGAACCGGAACATAGGTGTAGGAGACACCGTTGCTGGTGCCATTCGGCCCAGTAACAGTGACCTGCACGGTACCCGTCCCCGCAGGGGTGAAAACGGCGATCTCCGCGTCGGAGTTGACGGTGAACGACGTCGCCGGCGTACTACCGAACGTGACCGCGGTGACTCCGGTCAGGCCGGTCCCGTTGAGGTAGACGAGGTGTCCGCCTGCTTCGGGCCCTTGGAACTGGAAGATCGAGGCCAGGGCCGGGACATAGGCGTAGGAGACACCGTTGCTGGTACCACCCGCAGTGGTGACGGTGACCTGCACGGTCCCTGTTCCCACGGGGGAGACGGCCGTGATCTGCGTATCGGAATCGACCGTGAACGAAGTCGCCGGTGTCGCACCAAAACTGACCGCAGTGGCTCCGGTCAAGTCCGTCCCGGTCAGAGTGACGGTTGTCCCGCCGGCCTCCGGACCCGCACCCGGATTGATCGTGGTCAGAGTGGGAGCCGCGCCACCGGGGCAAGGGACACAGTTGCAGGGACCAGCCGTCGGGATGGTGATCTGCACCGTCCCGGTCAGAGTGACGCTCACCCCGCAGACCGTCGACCCGGCACTCGGAAACGGTAAATACCGGCGGCCCGCCCTTTCCATTAACTCCCCTGGGCCGGTTACTGAGCAATGCATCTTCAATCCGTTTTTGTCCGTTTCGAATTTCCGTTCCGACCGCCAGGTATAACTGCGGGGCATATCCTGAGCAACGTGTACGGTTCACCGCATCCGACTGCAGGTGTGTGGCCGAACAGAGGCCAAGGAACCAGATACGAGACCGGGCCGCCGGCACATTGTGCCGACGGCCCAGCCGAATCATCTGTCAGATAAAGGTGTAGGCGACGCCGTTACTGGTCCCACCTCCTGTCGTGGCGGTGATCTGCACGGTGCCCGTTCCCGCGGGCGAGACTGCCGTGATCTGCGTCGCGGAGTCGACCGTGAACGAAGCAGCCGGTGTCGCACCGAAATCGACTGCGGTAGTTCCCGTCAGATCCGTTCCGGTGAGAACGACCGTCGTGCCACCGGCCGCCGCACCCGAATTCGGAACCGCGCTGCTGAGGGTGGGCGCCGGAATGTAGGTGTATGCGACACCATTGCTGGTTCCACCCGCCGTGATGACGGTGATCTGCACAGTCCCCGTCCCCGGAACAGCGGTCGCGGTGATCTGCGTGTCGGAGTCGACGGTGAAGTCGGACGCGGAGATACCGAACAGGACCGCGCCCGCAGTGGACAGGCCCGTCCCGGTCAGGATGACCGTGTTTCCGCCTGCTTCGGGCCCGGAAGTCGGGCTGTCCGAGGTCAGGGTGGAAACCGGGATGTACGTGTAGGTCACGCCGTTGCTGGTGCCGTTCGGGCCAGTGGCGGTGACTTGCACGGCGCCCGTCCCCGCGGGTGCGATGGCCGTGATCTGCGTATCGGAGTCGACGGTGAACGAGGTGGCCGGTGTGCCGCCGAAGGTGACCGCGGTGGCTCCGGTCAGGCCATTCCCGTTGAGGAAGACCTGGTTACCGCCTGCTTCCGGCCCCTGGAAGGGGAACGCCGAACCCAAGGCCGGGACGTAGTCGTAGGAGACGCCGTTACTGGTACCACCCGCGGTGGTGATGGTGACCTGTACCGTCCCCGTACCCGCCGAAGAGACTGCTGTGATCTGCGTCGCGGAGTCGACCGTGAACGATGTCGCCGGTGTCGCACCGAAACTGACGTCAGTCGCTCCCGTCAGATCCGTTCCGGTGAGAACGACCGTCGTCCCGCCCGCTGCCGACCCCGAATTCGGGACCACCGTGGTCAGAGCGGGAACCGGAACAAAGGTGTAGGCCACGCCATTGCTGGTCCCACCCGCGGTGGTAGCGGTAACCTGCACCGTTCCCGTACCCGCCGGAGAGACCGCCGTGATCTGCGTCGCGGAATCAACCGTGAACGAAGCAGCCGGTGTCGCACCGAAATCGACTGCGGTAGTTCCCGTCAGGTCCGTTCCGGTGAGAACGACCGTCGTCCCACCCGCGACCGGTCCCGAGTTGGGAACCACATTGGCGAGAGCCGGAACCGGAATATAGGTGTATGCGACGCCGTTGGTGGTGCCGCCCACGGTGGTGGCGGTAACCTGCACCGTCCCGGTTCCAGCGGGAGAAACCGCCGTGATCTGCGTCGCCGAGTCGACGGTGAACGAAGCTGCCGGTGTCGCACCGAAACTGACCGCGGTCGCTCCGGTCAGATCCGTTCCGGTCAGGACAACCGTCGTTCCGCCCGCTGCTGTCCCCGAATTGGGGACGACTGTGGTCAGAGCGGGAGTCGGTACATAGGTGTACGTGACGCCGGTACTGGTTCCACCTACTGTCGTGACGGTGGCCTGTACGGATCCCGTGCCTGCCGGGGCGACGGCGGTGATCTGCGTCGCGGAGTCGACCGTGAACGAGGTAGCCGGTGTCGCACCGAAGGTGACGGCGGTGGCTCCGGTCAGGTTCGATCCGATGAGCACGACTGTCGTCCCGCCGGTTTCCGGACCCGAACTCGGTACCACCGTGGCCACAGTCGGAATCGGGACGTAGGTGTACGCGACGCCGGTACTCGTGCCGCCCACGGTGGTGGCAGTGACCTGCACGGTTCCCGTGCCGGCGGGAGAGACCGCGGTGATCTGCGTCGCCGAATCGACCGTGAACGAAGCCGCCGGTGTCACACCGAAAGTCACCCCGGTCGTTCCCGTCAGATTCGTGCCGGTCAGAACGACTGTCGTCCCGCCGGTTTCCGGACCCGAACTCGGTACCACCGTGGCCACAGTCGGAATCGGGACGTAGGTGTACGCGACGCCGGTACTCGTGCCGCCCACGGTGGTGGCAGTGACCTGCACGGTTCCCGTTCCGGCGGGAGAGACCGCGGTGATCTGGGTGGCGGAGTCGACGGTGAACGACGTCGCCGGTGTGGCACCGAAGGTGACCGCGGTCGCGCCGGTCAATCCCGCGCCGGTCAGGACGACCGTGGTCCCACCACCGACTGGTCCTGAACTCGGTACCACCGTGCTCAGGCTGGGAACGGCGACGTAGGTGTACGTGACGCCGTTACTGGTTCCGCCGACTGTGGTGACGGTGACCGCAACGGACCCGGCCCCTGCGGGGGTGACCGCGGTGATTTGGGTGGCGGAGTTGACGGTGAAGGAGGCGGCCGGTGTCGCGCCGAAGGTGACGGCGGTGGCTCCGGTCAGGTTGGTGCCGGTGAGAACTACTGTCGTTCCGCCGGTGACCGGGCCCGCACTGGGAACCAAGGTGGCCAGGGTGGGAACCGCAACATAGGTGTAGGCCACGCCGTTGGTGGTTCCGCCCGCAGTGGTGGCGGTGACTTGCACCGTTCCTGTTCCGGCTGGAGCAACGGCGGTGATCTGGGTCGCGGAGTTGACGGTGAAGGAGGCGGCCGGTGTCGCGCCGAAAGTCACCGCTGTAGCTCCCGTCAGCCCTGTCCCGGTGAGAACGACTGTCGTCCCACCAGCGACCGGGCCCGAGCTCGGTACCACCGTGCCCAGGGTGGGAACCGCGACGTAGGTGTACGTGACGCCGTTACTGGTTCCGCCGACTGTGGTGACGGTGACCGCAACGGACCCCGTGCCCGCGGGGGTGACCGCGGTGATCTGGGTCGCGGAGTTGACGGTGAAGGAGGCGGCCGGTGTCGCGCCGAAGGTGACGGCGGTGGCTCCGGTCAGGTTGGTGCCGGTGAGCACGACCGTTGTCCCGCCGGTGACCGGTCCCGAACTCGGCACTACCGAGGACAGAGTGGGAATCGGAACGTAGGTGTAGGACACACCGTTGCTGGTTCCGCCCGCAGTGGTGGCGGTGACTTGCACCGTTCCTGTTCCGGCTGGAGCGACGGCGGTGATTTGTGTCGCGGAGTTGACCGTGAACGAGGTCGCCGGTGTGGCACCGAAAGTCACCGCAGTAGCTCCGGTCAACCCTGTCCCGGTGAGCACGACTGTCGTCCCACCGCCGACGGACCCCGAACTCGGCACCACCGAGGACAGAGTCGGAACGGCGACATAGGTGTAGGACACCCCGTTACTGGTTCCACCTGCGGTGGTGGCGGTGACCTGGACGGTTCCTGTTCCGACCGGTGCGACGGCGGTGATTTGTGTCGCGGAGTTGACGGTGAAGGAGGCGGCCGGTGTCGCACCGAAGGTGACGGCTGTGGCTCCGGTCAGGTTGGTGCCGGTGAGCACGACCGTTGTCCCGCCGGTGACCGGACCCGAACTCGGTACGACCGAGGAGAGAGTCGGAACGGCGATGTAGGTGTAGGACACCCCGTTACTGGTTCCGCCCGCGGTCGTGGCGGTGACTTGCACCGTTCCTGTTCCGGCTGGTGCGACGGCGGTGATTTGTGTCGCGGAGTTGACCGTGAACGAGGTTGCCGGTGTGGCACCGAAGGTGACGGCGGTGGCTCCGGTCAGGTTCGTTCCGGTCAGGACAACCGTTGTTCCGCCTGTCACTGGTCCCGAACTCGGGACCACCGTGGTCAGAGTCGGAACGGGAACGTAGGTGTAGGACACGCCGTTGCTGGTTCCGCCCGTGGTGGTGGCGGTGACTTGCACCGTTCCTGTTCCGGCTGGAGCGACAGCGGTGATCTGGGTAGAGGAGTTGACCGTGAACGAGGTTGCCGGTGTGGCACCGAAGGTGACGGCGGTGGCTCCGGTCAGGTTCGTTCCGGTCAGGACAACCGTTGTTCCGCCTGTCACTGGTCCCGAACTCGGGACCACCGTGGTCAGAGTCGGAACGGGAACGTAGGTGTAGGACACGCCGTTGCTGGTTCCGCCCGTGGTGGTGGCGGTGACTTGCACCGTTCCTGTTCCGGCTGGAGCGACAGCGGTGATCTGGGTAGAGGAGTTGACCGTGAACGAGGTTGCCGGTGTGGCACCGAAGGTGACGGCGGTGGCTCCGGTCAGGTTCGTTCCGGTCAGAACGACCGTTGTCCCACCACCTACTGGTCCCGAACTCGGCACTACCGAGGACAGAGTCGGAACGGCGACGTAGGTGTAGGACACCCCGTTACTGGTTCCGCCTGGGGCGGTGACGGTGACCTGGACGGTCCCTGTTCCGGCCGGTGCGACGGCGGTGATCTGGGTCGCGGAGTTGACCGTGAACGAAGTTGCCGGTGTGGCACCGAAAGTGACCGCGGTGGCTCCGGTGAATCCTGTTCCGGTGAGGACAACCGTCGTTCCGCCTGCCGCTGGTCCGGAGTTCGGCACCACCGAGGTGAGCGTGGGCACCGCGACGTAGGTGTAGGAGAGTCCGTTGCTCGTGCCCCCGGCAGTGGTGACGGTGACCTGTACCGTCCCTGTTCCTGCGGGAGCGACCGCCGTGACCTGCGTGTTGGAGTTGACCGTGAACGAGGTCGCCGGCGTACCACCGAAAGTGACCGCGCTGGTGGTGGACAGGCCCGTGCCGGTGAGGACGACCGTTGTGCCACCGGTGACCGGCCCCGTATTCGGGTTGATCGAGGTGAGGCTCGGGACTCCGGCGTAGGTGTAGTTGACGCCGTTGCTGGTTCCGCCCGAGCCGGTGACGGTGACCTGTACCGTGCCGGGCGACCCGGCGGGGGCGGTGGCCGTGATCTGTGTTGGCGAGTTGACGGTGAAAATGGTTGCGGTGCTGCCGAACCGTACCGTCAAGGGACCGGCGAAGTTCGTGCCGGTGATCGTGACACTGTTACCACCCGACGCGGGACCCGCGGTCGGGGAGATGGACGTGATGGTCGGAACTATGACATAGACGAAGGTGACCGGGTTGCTGGTGCCCCCTGGACCGGTGACGGTGATCGACACGATTCCGCTCCCGGCAGGGGATACGGCGGTGATCTGGGTGTCGGAGTTGACCGTGAACGAGGTTGCCGGTGTGGCACCGAAGTTGACCGAGGTGACTCCGGTCAGGCCCGATCCGGTGAGTGTGACCGTCGTCCCGCCGGAGGTGGACCCTTGGCTGGGGCTGACACTGCTCAGGGACGGGACCGGGAGATAGGTATAGGAGACCCCGTTACTGGTACCGGCCGCGGTGGTGACGGTGACCTGTACGGTACCGGCCGAACCGGCCGGCGCGATGGCCGTGATCTGGGTGGGTGAGTTCATGGTGAAAGTGGTTGCGGTGCTCCCGAACCGAACCGTCGTCGGACCGGTGAACCCGGTACCGGTAATCGTGACGCTGGTACCCCCCGTCGTCGGCCCTGACGTGGGGGAGATGGAAGTGATGGTAGGCATGGCGCAGCCTCCTCGTTGCCGTGGTGCTAATCCTCTGCACCGGATTGGTGCACGACTCGATCGGCGGCCCGCCTTCTCCATTAACGCCCCAGGACTAGTTGCTGGGCAACGTATCTCCGATCTGTTTTTGTCCGTTTTGGATGCTGGCGATGGAGTCGCGGACGTTCTATCGAGCACTGCGGCAGCGGGTTAGCTGAGGCGAGGCGAGAACAAGGCAGATCCGCCGAAACGCTTTATCCCGCAAGATGGGATGACGATGCACCGGACGGCATTCGGGGTCCGATGACCCTCCGATTCGATTCGGGCGGCACAGCCCGATGAGGCGGCGGCGCAGCTAACGGTGCTGCAGTTGTTTGCCCTGAAAGCCCGCCCGAGCTGACTGATGATGCGGCCAGAGTGCTACTCGAGTTGCTGCTTCGACATGCCCGCGAACACCCGATCGAGAGGGATGACGATGCCCAGCGAGTCAAACGAGTGGGCCGTGCTCGACGAACTGTTGGGACTCGTCCCCGAAACCGCCGAAAGCGCCGCTGATCAACGGTTCGCGTTCTATGGGCGCTGCTCGACCGAGGACAACCAGGATCCGGAGACCTCGTATCGGTGGCAGCGGGGCAACGCGGAGAAGTTCGTGTCCGAGGCGTCGATTGTCGGCGATTACTTCGTCATCGGCCAGTCGCGGTCGGTGCCATGGCATCGCCGCCGGGAAGCCGCACGGCTGCTGGCAGATCTGAAGAATCCGGCCCGAGCATGGACGGCCATCGTTGTCGGTGAGGGAACACGCTGCTGGTTCGGTAACCAGTTCAGTTTGGTCGCGCCGCTTGGTCGCGCCGCGTCTGCAAGCGCATGGGGTGGAAGTGGGTGCCCGAACTCGGGGGACGCTTCGACCCGCGCAATGTCACGCACTCGATGATGATGAGCATGCTCGGCGGGCTCAGTGAGTCCGAACGTCAGCATGTGCAGCAGCGCACCCGCGCCAGCATGGACGCGCAAGTCCTCAACGAAGGCCGACACCAAGGCGGCCGACCGCCCTACGGGTACATCGTGGTCGACGGTCCGCCGCACCCAAACCCCCACTGAGCCTCCGGCGGATTGAAGCTGCGGATCCTCTCACTCGATGTGAGCACCACCCCGGTAGTGCAGCGAATCTTTCGTGACTACCTCGCCGGCCGCGGAGACAAAGCCATCGCCATCGCACTCAACCGGGAAGGCGTGCCGTGCCCGTCAGCACATCGACCGGAGCAGAACCGCCACCGCGCCAAAGACGGCTGGCAGGCCGGAACGGTTGCCGCGATTCTCCAGAATCCCCGCTATACCGGCTACGCGGTGTTCGGACGATGGACCAAGCACGAAGAACTTCTCGATCCCGACGACGCTGCCGCCGGTAACGTCACCCGGTTCCGGCGCTCGCCCACCAACCGCATCGTTCGCTCGAAAAACCCCGCCCATCCGGCCATCATTCCGGTAGAAACCTTCACCGAAGCTCAACTGCTGCGGCGCCAGCGCGCAGGCGGCAGCAACCGCACCCGCGCCAAGCTCGAACGCAACAGAGCATCCAGTGGACTGCGGTCATATCTTCTGAGTGGCCTCGTGCGTTGCGCGGGCTGTGGTCGAAAGATGCAGGCGCAGTTGGTTCGTGACGTCGTATACTACCGATGCCGCGCCAAGACCATCCCTGCCGGAAGTCCGGTCTTGCAGGACCATCCCCGGACAGTGAACCTGCGCGAAGACATCGTCGTCGGGCCGATTCGAACAGCCTCAACGAGTCGTACGCAACGTGTACTGCACCCCGGCGCGGAAGTCCGTGAACATCCCCTCCACCATGGTTTTGGCTGCTTGCGGGGCGGTATCGGGGGAGCCGGCATCGAATGGCGGCTGCGGTGCGTACTCGGCCATCAATTGCACAGTCTCCGCGTAGCGCTGGTCGCGCAGCAGCGAAAGGAGGACGTAGCCGAGGTCCAATCCGGCGCTTACCCCGGCGCCGGTGACCCGATTGCGGTCGACGACGACGCGCGCATCGGTCGGTGTCGCACCCGCTTCGACGAGTAGATCTCGTGCGGCCCAGTGTGAT
The DNA here is from genome assembly GCF_043205035.1 of Nocardia sp. NPDC047654. Taxonomy (NCBI): domain Bacteria; kingdom Bacillati; phylum Actinomycetota; class Actinomycetes; order Mycobacteriales; family Nocardiaceae; genus Nocardia; species Nocardia sp. NPDC047654. Next base: position 232,711 of record NZ_JBIDDF010000009.1, on the reverse strand, counting down.
GTGGCCCGGTAACCGCGTAACAGGCCCGCCGCGCCGAGCAGCAGCGAACCGGTGCAGACACTGGTGACCCATCTCGCCCTTCCGCCGCGGTCGGCAACGAACTGAACCACCGCGTCGTCGCGCATAGCGGTTAGAGTTCCGTCCGTCCCGCCGGGTACGAACAGCACATCGACATCACGGGGGCATTGATCGAAGGTTGCCGTCGGTATCAGGGAAACTCCGGTATCAGTGACGATCGGGTCCATGGTGCCTGCGACCTGGTGCACGGTTGCGCCCGACAGACACGCAAACGCATATTGGGGGCCGATGAAGTCCAGTGCTGTGCACTGAGGGTAGAGCAACATGGCGATCTGCTCGTTCCCCTCGCGCAAGGGTGCATCGGCCAACTGGATCTGTGCTGAGGTATCGCCCGGCGACTCCGTCCGCTCCCGCCGCCACAGAACTCCGGCAAGAGCCTTCGTAGCACCCATCAGGAAATCCCGGCGACCGGTGAACATTTCCGCCTTCCCAAAACAGTCGTCTCTCGGTGTTGCGCTACAACAGAGTTCACTGCATGGCGCACGACCACTCCAGCGGACGAACATCGGGCAGCTCTGGCCCGTAAGCGAGTTCCGGTAGCTCCTGGTGAACGATAATGGGCCGTTGTCGGGGGGCGCACACTGCCACTGCGCTCGTCTCCGCTGGTGGTGACCGGTCTACGCTCAGCGCGGGTTGCCTGCCTCAGGCGCCGGAAGTTGTCGGTGAACAGTCGTCAGCACCCTGGCTCTGTAGCAGTCCGTGGCGGCGGCCACCGCCGTCAACGCGGCCAGCCCGGCTGCCACGATCCTGACATATTGGCCGACCTGGAACTCGTGCGCGGCACGCTCGATCTCGTTGAGGGTGTACTGGTGTCGATCATCGAACAGAATCGAGCCGCGTGGCCACAGGTAGAGTATCGACAGCAGGAACTGGCCGCCGACCAGCGCAGCCAGCGAAGTGGCGAGCAACCGCCGAGCGATGCGATACCGTACCGACACCGCACAGGCGATCAGCGCGGAGACCAGCATCACGGCACCGAGCGGCCGCATCACGTCGCCGACAGCGACCACGCTCATGAAATCCTCCGTCAGCGCGAGTGAGTCGGGGATGTCACGAAAGATGTTGGGATACAGCAGCCAGGTTTCCGATGCGGCGGCGGCGAAGACGAAGAGCGCGACGACCGCGTACACCCCGACAACGATCGAGGGAATGGCAGAGGTTTTCATTCGACGCCGCGCGCTCGCTGGATAGCCGAGGCGATCGCGCCTGCTATCAGTCCCCAGATCGCGTTGACGATCAGCATGGGGATGATGGCGATCGGCCTGGCCAGCGGGCCGTCGAGGTGGCCGATCAGGATGGGCGAGAGTATTGCGCTGAGCACCGTCGCCAGTATCCCGTAGGTCAGGCCGGTGCAGACAAGTGTCAGCAACGGTTGGCGGACTCGGGTCAGGCCCACGGCGGCGATCCAGATGATCGTGATACAGAGTGTCATCGCGATCGGCACCCACGGTGAGAGATCGAGGTCGGATCGGTCTTCAAAGATGCGAACCAGGGGGCGGATCAAGGCCAACGCACCCAAACCGAGGATGAGTGGCCAGTTCAAAGTCTTCACAAGGGTGGTCGGGGCGTCCATGTTGTCGACGCTATGGATGATGTCCGGGGCCGACATCCAGCTGTGCTCTCGATCCACGTCGAATTTCAACGGCCGCCGAGTACGTCGAAAAGCGACCCCGGCGGTCGCCTCTGTGCCGAAGCGGGATGGACAAGCGATTCGTAGGATCGTGCCATGACGGCATGCGCGCGCTCGCGGCACGACGACGTCCCGCAATGGTTACCGGACGTGCTCCTCGGCGCCGCCGTCGCACTGGTGATCGCGTTGATCATCGCCCTCCAGCAGGGCGGTCACCGCAGTCCGGACCTGGTCGCCTATTCGTTCGCCGTCGGCCTGGGCACGCTGATGCTGTTGCGGCATCGCACACCGCGAACAATTTTGGCCGCGACGGTAATCGGGGTCTTTGGCTACTACGCCCTGGATTATCCGCCGATCGGCGTTGCCGTGCCGCTGGCGGCCGCGTTGTTTGCCGCCGCCGATGCCGGACTGGCGGGGTGGGCGGTCACCGCCGGTGCGCTGGTGTTCTCCGTGTCGCTCGAATTCCGGATCCGGGAGGGCGAATCGGTCGCGTATGTGGCTGGGTACGAGGGGGTGTCGAATGTGGCACTCATCGTGACCGCGATTTCACTCGGCTGCGCGGTTCGTTCACATCGGGTCCGGCTGACACAGCAGAATGAAATCACACGTCTGTCGTCGGAGCAGTGGGCCCGGCAGGCGGAATCGCAGGTCCAGGGCGATCGCGAACGATTGTCGCGGGATCTGCACGACACGGTCGGCCACGCGATGGCGGTGATCTCCCTGCAGGCCGGTGTCGCGGCCGAGGCGATCGGCCGCGACGACGCGGCGGCGCGCACCGCGCTCGCCCATATCCTCGATACCAGCAACCGTTCGCTGCGTGACGTTCGATCCATGGTCCGGATCCTGCGCGGCGATGACGACGGCACTGCCCGCGGTGTGCTGTCACTGGACGGGGTGGGCGCGCTGGCGGAGACCATCCGCCAGGTGGGAATCGAGGTGACCTGCGAGCTGAACGCCTCGCCGGAGCGGTTGCCGCCGCCGATCGACATGACCGCGTATCGCGTTGTGCAAGAGGCGCTTACGAACGTCGTACGGCACGCGGACGCCACAGAGGCCGACATCCACGCCGACATCATCCACGGTATTCTCCATCTCACGATCAGCGACAACGGCACGGCCATTGCAGGGTCCCTCGGAGATTCAGCTCGCTGCCACGGCTTGGCGGGCATGCGGGAACGCGTACGCCTGCTCGGCGGCCGACTCACCGCAGGTCCCTGCCATCCCGCCGGATTCCTCGTCGAAGCCCGTATCCCGATCGAGGTGCCGGAATGATCCGTGTGGTGGTCGTGGACGATCAGGAACTCGTCCGCACCGGCCTGCGAGCTCTCGCCGAACGTGACGGCGACATCCACATCGTCGCCGACGCGGTGAACGGCGAAGACGGTGTATCGGTGGTGCGTAGGCACCTCCCCGAAGTAGTGCTGATGGATATCCGTATGCCGGTTCTCGACGGTATCGAAGCCACCCGTCAGATAGTCGCCGATCCCGCGCTCGCCGGAGTCCAGGTTATCGTGCTGACGACTTTCGACGAGGACGAGAACATCTTCGGCGCCATCCGCGTCGGCGCCGCCGGGTACCTGCTCAAAGACATCAGCCCCGACGCATTGCGTACGGCGATCCGCACCGTCGCCGCAGGCGATGCCCTGCTGTCACCATCGATCACGCGCACGGTCCTCTACCGGCTCGCCCGGCAGACCGGATCTACCCGCCCCGAACTCGTCGCTGCGCTGACGCAACGCGAGCGGGAGGTCCTCACCAGAGTCGGCATGGGCGAAAGCAACCGCGAGATCGGCGTGAGCCTGCGCATCAGCCCCGCCACGGCTCGTACCTATGTGAGCCGCCTGCTCGCCACCTTGCACGCGCGGGACCGCTCGCAACTCGTCGTACTCGCCTACGAATCCGGACTGGTCACTCCCGGCCTCACCCCCGGATGAGTTCGGTGAGAGGTGGTCACGACGAATACGTTTACCAAGGTCGGCGACTCGCAACAGATACCACCGGCCGGCCGAGACAGTTCGAGGCGTTGCTGACCGCCGCGCGGAACTCCACTCACCTCGGCGATTTCGCGCCCGGGATGATGCGTGGCTTGTTGAGGTCGCGGACCTTCGAAGCTGTCGAGCCGACATCGGAGTCAGAGAGAGTCGGAGGGGTCAGGAACTCGACGACCGTTGGTTACTTCGCGCTGGGTTCGTTCGTCGTGGCCGTCTGTGCGCACCCAAAACGATGCAACGAATCGACCGCCGCTGCGAAACGGGCAGTGAATCCCGCCGGGTTTCGTGCGCACTCGGTTAGCTGTCCCCAGGTCGGGGCTGGTCCACCACGCGCCGCCCGCGGCGGCTGCGGGCGACCTACAACCGCCCCCACGGTGTCCGGCACATGTTCGCTGCCCTGGACCTGGCATCGGGTCGTATTACCGGATCCTGGACCGCAAACGATGGACCGAGTTCCTGGCGTTCCTGAAATCGTTGCCGACCCGCTGGCCAGGGCAGAAACTGTATCTGATCTGCGACAACTACTCGGTCCACAAGCGGGCCGAGGTGCGAGCGTGGTGCGCGGCCAACGCCGTCGAGCTGGTGTTCCTACCGACCTATTCGTCCTGGTTGAACCGGATCGAGTGCGAGTTCGCCGCCCTGCGCTACTTCGCCCTGGGCGGCACCGACCACCGCAGCCACATCGAGCAGGACACCGCGATTGGTGACTACATCCGCTGGCGCAACCAACACACCGGACCAGTCCGCGCCTTCGCTGTGGGATCCAAAATCCGGCGACCGGATTACCTACCCAACGTAGCTTGACGCGGCACTAGCAGAACCGCTGCAGCATCCGAATTGCCGACCGAGAAGCACTAGCAGATGGTCGCGCAGTGGTCCGCAGTGGTCGTGGCAGGATCGCCCCGTCGTCGGGGGTGTAGCTGTTGCGCCGGAGCGGGCTTCGACGAACTCTGAATCGGACCGAGTGAATCGAGTGGCACCTGGGAGACATCCTGTGAAATTCGAGTGTCTCACCACTCGCACTCGGGGCGATCATCACGGCAACGATTGGGAGGTATGACAGCTCCGTCCCCCGACCGGTTTCGGATCGTGGATCGGACGATGAGAAGGATTGAAGGGACAAATGTTTCGTAGCCTCATCCATGTTCTCCGCTTCGGCGCTCTCGTTGCTGGTAGCAGCGCTGTTCTCGCCGTGGCGTCGCCTGTTCCCGCGGCCGCGGTTCCGGCCGGAACGATCGACCTACAGTCCGAGTGGGACGTGTATCAGCGGCCTTCGGGAACGCAGGACAGCCCGCTGGGCTTCCACGTGAACATCGCCCAACGATACGAGATCGATGACCGGACAGCGCTGGCGTTCACCGGATTCGCACATACATCCTCGATGAACGGCACACTCCGTGACGGCCGAGTTCGGGGTACCACGATCATCTTCACCATCGACTGGGACAACAACAAGACCGGCGTCTATCACGGGAATCGGTTCCAAGACGGGTATCTGCGCGGGCACACCGTCAGGCAGAATCGCCCTGGTGAGAACGCCGAATGGTGGAGCGGCGACAACAACTGGCGCGTAACCGGCTGAATCACGAGAAGCCCTATCGATCATCGAAGCTACACCGGCCGAGTTCATTCGAGCCGGCGGTCGCCTCGGACGGCGCGGCGGCGTAACCCCCACCCGCTTACCCTTGGTGGGTGAGCACGCAGTGGCCGTTGACCGGACGGGCCCACGAATCCCGGGTCATCGAGGCCGCGCTCGGCGAAGGCGGTCTGGTGCTCGCCGGGGCCGCGGGGGTGGGCAAGACACGATTGGCGCGAGAAACGGTTGCCGCAGCACGCTCGCGCGGGTGCCTGACCCACTGGATTGCGGCCTCCGCCGCCGCGCAGGCGCTACCGCTCGGCGCCTTTGCCGGGGTGGTCGACGTTGTTCCCGACATCGACCACCACGTCGTCCGACAAGTGATGCGCTCGCTCGTGCAAGAGCGCGAGCCCGCCGCCGTGGTTATCGCGGTCGATGACGCACACCTCCTCGATCCGTTGTCCGCCTTCATCGTTCACCAGTTGGCCGCGCAGCAGTTGGCCACCGTGGTCATGACGGTTCGCACCGACGACCCCGCCACCGAATCAGTTGCCGCGCTGTGGAAGGACGCTCCGCTGCAGCGGGTGAAAGTCCGGCCATTGTCGGAGGCCGCGACCGTTGAACTCGTCACGGCGGTTCTCAACGGTCCGCTGGAACCTGATGTGGTGCGGCGGATGTGGTCGCTGACCCTCGGTAACGTACTGTATCTGCGACAACTCGTCGATGAACAGGTCGCCGCGAAACGGCTCCGGTTCACTGATGGGTGTTGGCGGTGGCACGGTGATCCGATAGTGTCGGACGGTCTCGCCGAACTCGTCAGCCTGCGGATGGGTGCGCTGTCCGAGGCGACCAGCGAACTGGTCGACACGCTCGCACTCGCTGAACCCCTCGACATCGACCTGCTGGCCGAACTCACCGAACCGACCGCGGTGGAGCGCGCCGAATCCGACGGGCTGCTGACGGTGAGCCCAGTCGGAGACCGCTTGCACGCCAGGCTTGCCCACCCGCTCTACGGCGAGGTACGGCGACGCCACCTCGGCGCGGTGCGCGCCCGCCGACTACGTGGCCGGATAGCCCTCGGGCTGGCGAAACTCGGCGACGCGCAGACACCCGAGCAGACGCTGCGGCGAGCCGTGCTGCTCGCCGATTCCGACCTGTCACCCGACCCAACGCTGCTTGTCAGCGGTTCACGGTGCGCGGCAAGGCTTCTCGACTTCGTGCTGGCCGAGCGACTCGGCCGGTCGGCGGTCGCTGCGGGCGCGGGATTCGAAGCGCGCATCTCGCACGCGTTCGGGCTGTCGATGCTCGGACGCGGCAAGGAGGCCGAACGGGAGCTCGCCGCGATGGCGCGCGCGGCGATAAGCGACGAGGAACGCGTGGACACCGCCATCGTGCGGGCCGCGAACATGATGTTCGACTTATCGCGCTCGGACGCGGCGATGTCGGTGATCGACGACGCGCAGCGCTCGCTCGAAGGCCCGCGGTGCCTGCCCGCGCTCACCGCGTGGCGCGCTATCCACCATGCCACCCAGGGACGGGCCGAACCGGCCATGGAAGCCGCGGACACGGCGCTGGCATCCGGCACGATTCCCGATATTCCCGCCATGCTCGCCTCGTGGGCTGCGGTCTTGGCCGCCGGTCTAACCGGCGCGACCGACCGGATCGCGGCCGCAGCCGCGGTGGGCTACGCACGCGCGGCGGTCTCCTCCGAAGCGGCGCTGCTGGGCTTCATACTCAGTCTGTTCCAGATTCTCGCCCAGCGATGGAGCGGAGACCTGGCGGCCACCCGGCGGATCGCCGACACGGTGGGAATGCAGTACGCCGATCTTCCCGGTGACAGTCCAGGAATGGTCGCCATCATTCGCGGGTATTCGGCGCTCGGCGGCGGCGATCTGCGCGTTGCAGGCGAGCTGTTCCGGACCGGCGTCGCAGCGATCTCGGAGGCGTTCGCGCGGACCGGTTGGAGCTTTATCGCATTGCTCGAAATGACCACATCCGAGGCACTTCTCGGGCATGCCGCAGTTGCCACGGAGCTGCTCGAGCGAGCCGAGGCACAACGCCATCCCGCCTTCCGTTTCCTCGAACCCGACGTTCTGCTCGCGCGCGCCTGGGTCTCCGCGGCGCACGGCACGACAAGCGTCGCTGTCAGGCACGCCGAGGAAGCCGCCATGCTCGCCCGCGGTCTCGGCCAGTGCGCGGTCGAGGTAATGGCATTGCAGACCATGGTGCGACTGGGTGATTCGTCGCCCGCCGGGCGCCTGCGCGAACTCGCCACCACGGTGGCCAGTCCCCGCGCGCGGGTCGCCGCGAACCACAGCGCGGCGCTCGCCGCCCGTGACGGCGCCGGATTGGATTCCGCATCGCGCGAGTACCAGCGGATGGGCGACAAACTCGCGGCGGCCGACGCCGCCGCCCAGGCATCGCTCGCCCACACCGGACACGGGCTACGCGGGTCCGCGCTGGCCGCCGCCGTGCGGGCCGCCGAACTGGCCGAGGCGTGCGGTGGCGCACACACACCCGCGCTGCTGGCCGCGGCCAACCCGGTTCCGCTGACGGCGCGGGAACGCGAGATCGCGCTGCTGGCCGCACAAGGCCTGTCGAATCGCGAGATCTCCGGCCAACTCGTCATCTCTGTCCGGACCGTGGAGGGACACCTGTATCGCATCAGCACCAAACTCGGCGGCGTCGGCCGCGCCGAGCTCGGCCGGTTCCTCCGCCTGCCCCGAGCCTGACTTCATTGCGTCCGGTCCGACAGTCGCACGCCGACTGGGGCTGAAACTAGAGAAAGCAGCTGTCGCAAGCCCGTTCACGCGCAACGATTCGATGACAGCGTGCGCTCTGGGACTCGCGATAACGATGCTGCCCGGCGACCGCTGATCGACTGGGAAGCGTCCAAGCCCGGCCGGCGAACTAGTGCCGCGTCAAGCAACGTTGGGTAGGTAATCCGGTCGCCGGATTTTGGATCCCACAGCGAAGGCGCGGACTGGTCCGGTGTGTTGGTTGCGCCAGCGGATGTAGTCACCAATCGCGGTGTCCTGCTCGATGTGGCTGCGGTGGTCGGTGCCGCCCAGGGCGAAGTAGCGCAGGGCGGCGAACTCGCACTCGATCCGGTTCAACCAGGACGAATAGGTCGGTAGGAACACCAGCTCGACGGCGTTGGCCGCGCACCACGCTCGCACCTCGGCCCGCTTGTGGACCGAGTAGTTGTCGCAGATCAGATACAGTTTCTGCCCTGGCCAGCGGGCGAGCCAAGATCCTGGTCGCGGCTACCTCCAAGGTAGTAAAGCCGCCCTGGTGGACCGCCTCGCTCAACGCATTCAAACGCACTTCGTAACCGAGATCAAGGACGTCACCGACTTCGAAGATGCCGATGCCGATGCGGTCGAGGTACTGGCGTCGCTGGTTGAAGACTACCTACAGGCGCTCGTGCGGTATTCCGAGATCAGCCGCGCGTTCTTCGTGATGTGGGGAGCTGCGATGCCGTCCGAGGCAACCCTCCGCGCGGTATTCGCCAAAGACGACGCTCGATTTCGCTCAGGTGCCGAAACCCTGTTACGCGCCGGTCAATCCAACGGCACCGTCGACAGCGATATCGATCCGGTAACCACCGCCGTCGCGATCATCGGTATAGTGCGCGGCGTCGCTGCGCAACACCTTATCGCCCCCGACGCATTCGATCTACTCTCGGCGGCGCAGACGTGTCGGCAATTTGTGCGGAAAAGCCTAACACCTGCCAACGGGCAACCCTGACTCGCGATCGGGCTCGAGCGAGCGCGAAAGAACCTGCGCTGGGACATCGCCCGTCCACACGAGGTTGGTCGGTGCGCGATATGCCGCATCTCAGGATGTTTCGAGTAGGCGTTTGGGGTGCATGCCGTTGACTTGGCCGATGAAGGGCGGGTGGATGCTGTAGCCGAGCATGCGGCGGATGTCTTCGGAGACGGTGCGGGCGCAGTCACGGCTGGTGGACAGGGTGAATGCTTCCTGGGGTCGCAGCCAGGGTTCGCAGTACTGGGCAGTCACGGCCAGTCGTGGATCCGCGGAGCGGTTTGCGCCGCCGCCGTGCCAGAGAGTTCCGAGGAAGAACACGCACGACCCCGGTGCCATCTCGACGCTGATGATCGAGTCGGAGGCCGTGGGCCGCCGGTCGGCCCACAGGTGGCTGCCGGGGATGACGACGGTGGCGCCGTTGGTCTGGGTGAAGGGGTCGATGGCCCAGACGGTGGCCGCTCCGACCGGCGGGCGGGGCCGGGGCAGAGGGTAGAACGCGTCGTCGTGGTGCAGCAGCTGCGCGTTCTCGCCGGGCAGGATGTTGATGACTTGCAGTTGGGACAGCAGGTAATTCGGTAGGAACAGCCTGTCGAGCAGGGCCAGCACCCGCGGATGGTCGACGAGGCGGTCACAGTCGCGGGTCTTCTCCAGCACGCTGTAGAGGCGTTGGGTGCGGTGGCCTTCGAAGATGTTACGGCCGCTGTGCTCGAGCAGTTTCGCGGCCGACTCGCGGATACGTGCGAAGTCATCGGCACTGATGAGGTCTCGGAGGATGACGTAGCCGTCACGTTCCAGGGCCGCCATATCGGCGTCCACCACCGCCGAATCCACTGTGGCGCCGCTGCTTTCGGTGGCCTTGTGTCGTTGCGCCAGATCGGTGGCCAGGTCCTCGAGTTGAGTGACAGTGCCAGCAGGGGCGGAGTCGTGGTTCATGGTGTGTGTCCTGTCTCGTCGGTGAGTCCGACTGCTCCGCAGACGAAAACCCAGAGCTGATCGATGACGGATTCCGGAGTCGGGCGAGGGGTGCGGGTGAGCGCGACCGCGACCACGGCGTTGGTGCCACCGAGGGTGGCGGCGGCCAGATACTCCGGATCACGATCGGGGGGGATCTCGCCCTGGTGCTGAGCGCGCGCCATGTTGCGCGCACCGAGTTCGATGAGCATGTTCATCCGCGTGGTGTGCGCGGCCGTGACCTCGCCGTCGCCGACCAGCCCACCGAGCACGATCGGGGCCAGCGGCTCGCCGTAGAGGAACCCCACCCAGTCCCGGATACGATGCTGTTCCCGTGCCGCCCAACTGGGTTCGGTGTATTCGCGCAGCGCCGCGGCATTGCAGAGCCGGTTGTAGAAGGCATCGAGCACCGCGATCAGCAGTCCGGTGCGAGTCCCGAAGTACCGGTACGGGAGCCCGGTGCTGACACCCGCGCGCCGCGCCACCGCCGCGACCTCCAACTCCCCGGTCTCACTCAACTCATCCGCAGCTGCTTGCAGCAGATTCTGGCGGGCGGCGCTGCCGCGCGCGGTTTCGGTCTTACCCACAACGGGATGGTAAGTTGAGTTCAACTCAAATTACAAGATCCCGGTAAGCCGCAGGACCTCGATGGTCGCGAACGCCCAGAACGCGTGCTCCTCCTCGTTCGACAGGTTGCGTCGTTTACTGCTCGCCAACCTGCTCGGCCCAGACGAATCGTCCGATTACGTTGGGAACAAAAGCGTTTCGCAATGCTAGACCGGTGCCGTCGATTACGGCGCCGGGTTCGGTCTCCTGCGCTGCGGCAAGCAGCCGGGCGGCGGCCAGGCACCGGTCGTTGACGGTGCGCACGAGCACGGGCAGGACGGGCAACCGTTTGCGGGTGCGCTGATCCATGTGCGCCTTACGGTGTCGCCGACCCTTGGCCTTTTGGATTTCGGCGTTGGTGATCGGGCAGGGCGCGACCCACGGCGCCCAGCGAGCCGGGTCTTCGACGGCCCAGTGCGCAATGTCGAGGTAGAGAGCCCGGACTCGCATCAGTTCATCCTTCAGGTTCAGCCGCGGCACCGGAACTTTGATTCGCTCGCCGGTGGTGCTGATCGTGGTGCGTTCGACTGTGCTGATTTCGTTTTTCCAGGCGCGCACCACTTCCGGAGGGATTTGCAGGGTGTCGATGCCGGGAGCCAGCACTTCGATGCGGGCCCAGAACAAGCCGGCCAAGGTCCTCGAGACAGAGTCCACGCTGGCGAAGTCCAGCGACGGTTGCCGTTCGCGCAGGTAGTCGATCAGCAGGTCCCGGATCGGTCGGCGTTGGATGCGGTAACGGTCGACCAGTTGCTCGATCGTCAACCGTCCCCCGGCCAACCCGAATGCGCGGATGCGCCCAGTCTCGTTGCCTCGAGGTTGTATGTGTTAGGGCGCATCAGTTTGCTCGAGCAACAACCTCACCAGGCGTTACGCGAGTTCCAACTCGGCCAGCTGTCGGCACAAGGCGCATCGAACTGCGGTGAGTCCGCATGGCTTTACGCGAACGGGCCCACGCCATGATGCGTGACGAGACACAGATGAAGGTCGCGCTGTCGCGCGCAGAGGAGGAAAGCAGCAGGGTCGGCGAAACGGTCGATCCGTGGACAGCGGTGTTCTACACCCCTGGTGAGTTCACCGGTATACGCACAGTCGTCTACAACGAGCTGGCACTACTGTTGATTCGAACTCGAAGGCCGAGCGATACACCATCGCCGCGGTCGAAGGCGCTCAAACGTCGCTGCAGGCAGGCGAGCCCTACCGTCCCCGCGCGAAGTGTCCTGTTCGACCAAACCACGCTGGCGACAGGTTCCTTCCGCCTCGACCAGCTTCCGGCAGCCATCGACGCGGCAGTCCATGCCCTCCGGATGGCCGAAGCGGTACGAAGCGCACGAGCGGTCGACCGGCTGGTGCGATTGACCGAGGCTGCCGGACCATTTCTGTCACAGTCCGGAGTGAAGGACATCTGTTATGAGGTGCGGCGGTTAGCAGAGAGTGTATCGAGTACAAGTGCTGCTACGCGCTCGTTGATGGCCGACCTCAAACTAGGATGACTCTTTGGCGACCGACCTTTCACCCTGCCGCGCCGCGGAACTGCGCGCAGCTGTGGACCAGGCATGCGCCCACATCGATCACGATTCCACCGACGCCGAACTCATCAAGTACACCGTCAATGCGGTCTTCCGTTTGAAGACATCCCCGGTGATCGTGCGCGTAACCACAGGCGAAGCGGGCGAGATCCGCGGGACACGGATCGTCAACGTGACGCGGTGGCTGGCCAGTCACGGTGCTCCCATCGCACCGCTGCTCGATGTATCCCAGCCATTGCATCTGCCCGGGTGTTTCACAGTCACGTTCTGGCATGAACTCGACAACAGCTCGCCCTGGACGGCGGCCGAGCTGGCTCGGCCGCTCAGAGAACTTCACCAGATCCACCCAGGTGACGCACTTGACACACTGCCGGTGTGGAACCCGTTCGACAACGCGCGTCGTCGATTGGCCGAGGCCGACGGAGCTGTGACATGCACCGATCTCAATTGGCTTCACGACGCTTGGGCGGCGGCAGAGACCGAGTACAAGCGGTGGGAACCAAAACTTCCCTTGGGGATCATTCACGGTGACCCACACACCGGTAACCTGCTGCGGGATCATTCCGGCAAGGTCGTACTGTGCGACCTCGATGAAGCCGGGATAGGCCCACTCGTATGGGATCTCGTCCCCCAAGCTGTCGGTGCGGTGCGATTCAACCGCGCCGACTTCTACCAGCAATTCGTGGCAGCCTACGGTGCCGATGTCCGCGACGATCCCTTCTGGCCTGTGTTGGCACGCGTACGCGAACTGATCATGGTGACCAGCGTCCTACCTGATCTCGGGCAGCGTCCCGCTATCGCCGCCCAGCACGCACATCGCCTGAGGACTTTGCAAACCGAGCAGGCCGACGCGACGTGGAGCCTCTACAGATAACGGCCCTCAACCGAGCACCACGGCATAGGGAACAGCATCCATCGGCCGCCACGCGAGCTGCACCCGTACCACGCGGTCGTCGTTCCACCGTAAAAGCAAGCCGCTCGTGTCATAACCTCGGCACCGAGGACGGCCACGAGCGCGAACCGTGAGTTAGCCTTGGCCCGCATCGTGTGGTCCGCACGATCGGCGACGTCCCGGAACGTTGGCTGTCGCCGAATAGCTCGGCCGGAAGGATCTGCGGCACAGCGACACCGCACCAACTGCCACCCGCAACCCGAAATCGATCTGGTCTCGTCGGCACTGTATCGGGGCTGTGCCCAGATCTCCCGCGCTGTCGTTTGCCACCGCTGTGGGACCACCGCGTTGCCAGTCGTGGGACCACCGACAGCAGGTGATCCACTGAGAGAACATGTCCAGATCCGTCATGTGGAGCGACTATGGCAACGGCAGCTGAACGTCCGGTAATGCCGATGAGCGTGCGTCGGCTTCCCCGAAATCATGTCGCTTACCCGGCGGAATGCGGAGAAGATCGTCTACATGAATCTTGCCGAGCTTGTGATGCCGTCGGTCGCTCCAACGTTCAGGGACGTGCGTCTGCGAGCTTTCGAGCTCCGTGACGTTGGCATGATCATGGACCTGTCGACCGATCCGTACGTGCCAAAGATCGGATCGCTAGTCGGCAAAGCCAGCCACGAGGATGCTCTCGCATACATCGAGCGGCAGCTCAGTCGCCTCGACACCGGCGTTGGTTACTCCTTCTGCGTGGCGCACAACGACACCGACGAGGCGATCGGAACGGCCGGTCTATGGCTCGCGCCTATCGATGCAGGCCGGGCGACAGCGGGCTACTCCGTCGCGCCTCGCAGCCGAGGCCGCGGGATCGCAGGTCAAGCACTCATCGCGCTGACTCGGTTCGCCTGGTCCATATCGGAGCTATGTCGAATCGAGCTCTATATAGAGCCATGGAATGTGGCCTCCGTGCGCACGGCGGAACTCGCGGGATATGAGCGGGAGGGGCTCCTTCGAAGCCATCAGGAAATCGGCGGGAAGCGTGTGGACATGCTCTTGTATGCCGCGATCAGACAGATCGGCTAGATCCTCGCCGAAGATCCGCCTTTGCCGCCGAGCGAGCGTCGATCGGCCCGAAATATATTGCCGGACAGAGTATCTGCAACTGCCGCCGAGGCCACCTGCTTCCGGTCCGTCACACGGGCTGAGCGAGCACAGAGGCCTGGCCGCCCAGCAGGCGGCGGATCTCCTCGTCCGGATACGGGGTGCTGCGGCTCGCCTGCTGGAACGCATGTGCGAATGCGGACATCGCCGCGGCGATCGGTGCGTGCCGGGTGAGGATCGCGGCGGCCTCGGTAGGTATGTCCTCCGCCGGTTTGCCCTCGGCGATGGCGCGCACCATCGTGGCGCGCACCTCCCTGTCCTCCCGCCGGAGCCCGTACAGGGCGGTGACCAGTCAGTTCACCAGGTAGGTGGTGGTGTAGCCGCGGTCGACGATCTGGCATTCCCTGCGACTGAGTGTGGAACCTTGACGACTTTTGGCCAGGTCATCGGGCTGCGCATCGCCAGTGCGGACATGTTCTGTCGTAGGGAACCGAGGCACACCCCCGCACAGCGGCGGCGGATCCCCTCGCGCCACCTCGGCGACATCGGAAACGAGTCCGGGCCGCTCAATGACACCACCGCGCGGCATTCTTGCCCCGAAAACGAGTCCGGACCCTGGTTGAAGGCAAAAAACACACGGTTCCGCGGCAGATTTGCCGCGGAACGGTCTCCCGCAGTGGTCGCCGGAAACTCGAGCTTGTGCTCGGCCATGCTTCACAGCCACAGCGGATGCGGCATGACCGCCGCAACCACGTACTCTACCCAGGCCTGAACACCCCCCATGGGAAGCGAGCACCACACCGTGTCGATCACCGCTGACAGAACCGCCCTCACCGACCCCGCCCGGCTAGCTGCGGTACGCCGTTACGAGATCCTCGACGCTCCAACCGACGGCCAGTTCGACACCATCGCGGCGACCGCCGCAGCGGTGTGCGGCACCCCGATCGCCACGGTCAGCATCGTCGACGCCGACCGGGTCTGGTTCGCCGCGGCCAAGGGACTGGATGGTGTCGCGCAGGTCGGCACGGAACCGGGACTGTGCGCGTCGGCGTTCTGCGCCGAGGGCCCGTACGTGGTCGACGACGCGGCCACGGATCCGCGCACCCTCGATCATCCGTTGGTACGTGGTGAGCTGGGGCTGCGGTTCTACGCCGCCGCCCCGATCGTCACCTCCGACGGGCACCACCTCGGCACCGTTACCGCAATCGACGCCATGCCTCGGGAGTTGAGCGAGGTGCAGGCGACCGTGCTCGGCTATCTCGCCGACCAGGTCGCGCAGCACCTGGAGCTGCGCCTGGCCACCATCAAGGCGGTACGCGCCGAACGCCGGTTGCGCGACGATGCCGAGCAACGCGCCGCCGCCGCCGCCGAGCTCGCCGCCCAGATACGAGCCGCGGCTGCCGTACAGGCCACCACGCCGCACCCCGAGCACTGCCAGCTCGGCGGCACCGCCGGCTGCACCGCGCCGGCCGAGCTGAAGATCGCCGATTCGTGGGGCGACTCGGCCTGGGGCTGCACCACCCACGTCGAAGAGGCCATCATCAACGTCCGTTCGGTGTTCATCGCCAACGAGGAACTCGGTGGCCTGGCCGCCTACCTCAACCGCTGACCGTCACCACGAACCCACCGCCCGGCCCCCGTGCGGCACCGGCAGCCCGGGTGACCGCCCGCCACGCGCGCACCCGCAGCCACCGGCCTCGTGGTGCACTTGTTCGGGCTGAGACCGTGACGGCAGGAGTGGGTAGGTGAGTGATCGCCCGGAGCTGTGGGTGGGCATCGATGTCGGCAAACAAACGCACCACGCGTGCGCGATCGCCCCTGACGGGAAGGTGGTGTTTCGGCACAAAATCGGCAACGACCAGCAGGCGATCGGGCGGCTGATCGAGCAGGCCGGGCAGGTCGCCGCGCGGGTGCGGTGGGCGGTCGACCTGACCAGCCCAATGGCGTTGATGCTGATCACCGTGCTGCTGGAAGCCGGTCAAGCAGTGACGTATGTGCCCGGCCGGATAGTCAACACCATGACCAGCGGATTCCGCGGCGCAGGCAAGACCGACAGCAAAGACGCACGCGTCATCGCCGAAACCGCACGGCTGCGCAGGGATTTGACCCAGGTCACCATGCCCGACGAGCTGGTGACTGCGCTCGGGCAGCTCACCAGCTACCACACTGACCTGATGGGCGACTGGGTCGCCGGCATCAACCGGCTGCGCGCGCTGCTGGGATCGATCTTCCCCGCTCTGGAAGCCGCGTTCGACTACCCCAACCGCACCCCGCTGGTCCTGGTCGCCGGACTGTGCACCCCTGCCGAGATCCGGACAGCCGGAACCGACGGCGGCACTGCGTATCTGCGGGACAACGACGCCTGGCCCGCCGCGATCGCCAAGACCGCGGCCACCGCGATCGCGGCCGCTCGGGCTCAGACGATCGCGCTGCCCAGCGAGGCCGACACCGCGATGCTGGTCAAACGGCAAGCGCGCAAACTGCTCGACCTCGACCGAGAGATCAAAGAACTCCACAAGCTGATCACGACCCGATTCCGCATCCACCCGTGGGCGAAGATCATCGAATCGCTGCCCGGAATGGGTCCCGGCCTCGGCGCGGAATTCCTCGTAGCCACCGGCGGCGACCTGGCCGCCTTCGCCACCCCGGGCCGGTTGGCGTTGCCAGACCGTCAGGATCGGCCACGGCGGGGTCGAGACGGGCGAGTTGGTCGCTGACGTTGAGGACGGCTTTCCAGTTGGCGATTTCGGCGTGGTAGCGCAGTTCGGCCTGCAGGTCGGCGATCTGCCCAGCGGTGCTGGCCTGTCCCCGGTGAATGAGACCGCCCAGAAAGGTCTACGCCGACAAGAAGTCCGGGAAAGATGCTGGCTGAACGCGAACAGCTCGCGAAGTGCCTGGACTACATGCGCGTCGGCGACACCCTAGTGGTCGCCTCCCTGGACCGGCTCGGCCGTTCCCTGCAGGATCTGATCACGATCGTGGCCGATCTGCGCCGCCGCGGGATCGGGTTCCGCTCCCTGCACGAAGCCCTCGACACCACCACCCCGGGCGGTCGGCTGGTGTTCCATGTCTTCGCCGCGCTGGCCGAATTCATCCGTGAACTCATCGTCGAGGGCACCCACGAAGGCCTGGCCGCAGCGCGAGCCCGCGGGCAGCGCCTCGGCCGGCTACCGGCCATGTCCGACGAACAGGTCCGCCAGGCCCGCGCTCTGCTCACGCGCCCGGATGAGTCGGTGTCCTCGATCGCACGGTTGCTCGGGATCTCGCGAACCACGCTGTACAAGTACTTGCCCGAACTCACCGACGGGTCTCGGTGATCGCTACCGACGCCCCAGTGAACCGGTGTGGCCTTCGTTCGGACGATCGGTATGTCGTCTTTGTGGGTTCAGGTGGTGAGAATGGTCTTTCCGATCGCCGTGCGCGACGCTTCAGTCGATTCGCGGAAAGTGGCGATCGAGGCGCCGTTCGATCGAGCCCACGTGGTCAGGGCTGCGATCGGCTCCCGAAGCGTGTCCCCGAGCTCGGTCAAGCTGTACTCGACGCGCGGCGGCGCTTCTGCGTACACCCGCCGCTCTACGAGGCCGTGTTCTTGAAGTCGGCGCAACGTCTGGGTCAGTACCTTGCGCGAGACCCCACCGATCAGTTCGACGAGCTCGCCGTGCCGCTGCGGACCTTCGCTCAACGCAAACAGTGTCACCACAGCCCATTTGCTGGCGATGATCTCGATGGCCGACCTGGCGGGGCAGTCGGCGAGAAAGACGGTTCCGGGGCGGAGACTCATGGCCGAAGGGTACCTTTTGGTACCTAACGGCTCCCTAGCGTCGACGGCATGCAGTGCACCGCGCTGCCCGTCATCTAGTGGAGGCTCGCAATGTTCATCACCTACGTCGTCGTCGCCGTGGTCATGTCGGTCGTGCTCGTGGTCTCGGCCGGCGCAAAATTCACCCGGCCACGACGGATGGTCGAGCAGATGTCGACTCTCGAATTGTCGTTCGCCATGCTGCCGTTTCTGGGCGTCGCTCAGATCGCCGGAGCGGGTGGCCTCATCATCGGAGTTCGGTGGGGACCGTTGGGTGTCGCCGCTGCCATCTGCTTGACGCTCTACTTCATCGGCGCGGTTGCCGCGCACGTGCGCGTCGGTGACACCAAGGGCGCTCCCCCCGCCGCAGTCCTTGCGATCGTGGCCGCTGTTCTCATCGGCTTGCGCGTCGGCGCCGTTTGACCGCGCGTCTGCTCAGAGAGTCGACGGAACTGTTCGACGTCACCGGTAATGGCTGTAGACCATGGCAGCCGACAGTCCCCGCAAACGCGGGGACTGTCGGCTGCCTTGATCCGGCCGTGGCCGGCACCGCTCAGGAGATTTTGCGGCGGTAGGTGGTCATGGCGAAGAGGTAGGCGACGGCGAGGATGCCGACACACCAGCCGAGGGCGATCCAGATGTCGCTGCTGACCGGCTGCTCGGTTACGGATGGCGTTGATGATGGAGGTCACCGGCTGGTTTTCGGCGAAGGCGCGGAGCGGGCCGGGCATGGTGTCGGTGGGCACGAAGGCCGGTGCGGGAACAATCCATCACCTTGAGGTTCCCCCCGCTTCCTTGGAGGGCTCTGAGCATGGTCCGATAGGACCGGGAAGGAGCCCCGCGTGGCAGCACCGAAGAAATACCCGGACGACCTGAAGGCACGAGCGGTCCGGCTGTATCTGGAGTCGGACCCGAAACCGACGATCCGCAAGCTCGCCCAGCAGCTGGGTGTCCATCACGAGGCGCTTCGGAACTGGATCCGCCAGGCCGGTACCGGTCAGCGACCGGAGCCAGCGGCGATGGATTTGGCCGAGGAGAACAAGCGGCTGCGTAAACAGGTCGCCGAGCTGGAGCGGGTCAACGACATTCTGCGTTCTGCGAGTGCGTATTTCGCTTCGGAGCTCGGCCAGACCCGGAGGTGATCGTGCGGTTCGTCAAGAACAGCGGGCACCCGGTCGAGCTCGTATTGCGGGTACTCGGGATCGCCTCGTCGACCTATTACTGGTGGTGCAAACGCCTGGAACAGCCCTCGGCGCAGCAGGTCTCCGACGAAGCATTGCTTGCCGAGATCGTCGATATCCATACCAGCTCCGGCGGCACTTACGGGTCTCCTCGGGTGCATGCGATGCTGGCGCGGCGCGGCATCTCGGTCGGCCGCAAACGGGTGGAGCGGGTGATGCGTGGCGCCGGGTTGCAGGGCGCGTTCCTGCGGAAACGGTGGCGCACCGCCTCGACACGAACCGATCCACGAGCAGCGCCGGCACCGGATCTGGTCGAACGGGTCTTCACCGCGGACCGGCCGAACCGATTGTGGGTGGCCGACGCCACCAGGATCCCGTGCGGTCAGGGCACGTTCTGGCTGGCAGCGGTGCGGGACGCATTCTCCAACCGGATCGTGGGCTGGAAAACCTCGGATCGCTGCGACACCGAGCTGGTGTTGGGTGCACTCGAGTTCGCGGTCTGGAGCCGCGACATCCGCGACGGCGAGTTGATACACCACAGCGACAGGGGCTCGACCTACACAGCGATCCGGTTCGCTAACCGATTGGCAGACAACGGGATCGCTCAGTCGATGGGATCGGTCGGCGACAGCTATGACAATGCGTTGATGGAGAACTTCTTCTCCACATTGAAGGCCGAACTGGTCTATCGCCGCGCCTGGCGGATCCGCGCCGAGGCCGAGAACGCCCTGTTCGCCTACATCGATGGCTGGTACAACAGCCAGCGCATCCAGAAGAAGCTGGGTTGGCGATCACCTGATGAATTCGAGGCGAGCTACCATCACCCGGTTCCGGCTGGAACCTGATTACCCCGCCCTCCAACAATGCGGGAACCTCAGTCTTCACCTGGAACACCACCCGGCCACCGCTGCACACCCGATACCGGATGGAATGGCGATTCCGATCCTCACCCGAGGCAACCACGCAGGGAAGGAAGCAACCGTGATCGAAACCAAACCCAGCGACGCCATGCGCGGCATCGGAATCGTCCAATCAGGTAGCCCCATACTCCAGCAACCTGCCCAGCCACTGAACCTCCCCATCGAGCATGACCTGGCCGCTGCGATCGTCAACGACCTCATCGCCGCCATGCACCGCGCCCGCCGCGTCCACAACTTCGCCAAAGGCATGGGAATCGCCGCACCACAGCTCGGCATCGGTCGCAGAGTCGCCGTCGTCCAACCGCCCGAACCGGACACCCAGGAGATCACGCTCCTCACCCCCACCATCGTCGCTCGCTCCGACGACGAAGACGAGCAGTATGAAGGCTGCCTCAGCTTCTTCGACGTCCGCGGAAAAGTACCGCGGCCCCTGCGAATCGAGGTCGAAACGACCTCATACAGCGGCGAACTCCGTCGGCAGCAGTATCAGGACGGTCTCGCCCGCCTCATCCAGCACGAGATCGACCACCTCGACGGCATCCTCTACACAGCACGCATGAAACCCGCGAACCAACCGATACCGGTCGAGCAATACCGCCAGACCGGCCGGAGCTGGAGCTACAAGTAGAACGCGAACTCCCTTCGCCCGCAATGGATCACAACCGGGCACCTGACCGGAAGGACAATCTTGATGCCGCGGCCGGGTCGCGGTTCAGTGACAAGGCTGACGCCCAGAATGACCGTGCGTGGAGTCGATCTACTTTGCCGGGGCCTGCTGATTGATCCGGAAGAATGCAACCAGCCGACCTAGGTGTTGTAGCCCGAGCGGAGCACGCCGCGAGCGGTGTCCGCGCCGGAAGGTAGACAGCCCTCGGCAACCAAAAGACCGAGATTGAACGGGCGCGGTCACGACCACCTCGCCCGAATCGAACCATTCGCGCGTAGAGAGCTCGCGCAGCAGGGGGGCATCAGGTCAGCATGCCTGAAACTCGCAAATCCTCACTCAGCCGCCGCAGATTTTCGCGCAACGTAGAGTTGAGCGCGGCGCCCGCCGGACAGTTCGGCGGATCGGGTCATGATCCAGGAGCTGACTCGTCGTGGGGAGGGAGTAGCTGGCAATGGAATAGGAACAATTCCGAAATGCGAGTGGATCGGACGCCCGGCATAGGCGAGCCAGAACACGAACATCTGACAGCGGGTTTTCACTCCGTTCAACATCACCCAGACCTCACTGCGATCGACCTCCGCTTCCTGACCGGGCAGTCGCTGCTGCGGGAGCGAACTCCTCGATCCGGCGCCCGGCCTCCAGATCCATCTGCGCGCGCCGCATCCGCACGTAATCGCGGACCGTCGAATACAGCAATCCGGTCGCGCCGTGTTCCTGGATCAGCCGGGCCAGCATCCGCCGAGCGGTATGGCGTTGCTTGCGCGGTGCGGTCGTGTCTTCGACTAGCATCGCGTCGACCGCGGTTTGAACGAATCCCAGCTTCGGGCCCGCCGTACAGGCACCTTCCGCGTCGGCGGCGCCGCGTCCACCAATGCTTGGCGCACCGTCCCCCAATGCGCCTGATATCGACGGGCCAGCTCACGAATAGAGAGACCCTCGACACGAGCATCACGCCGAATGACAGCAAATAACTCCACCCGACACGCCATCACGAGCTCATTGCCGGATCTCTCTCGCTGATATGGCTTTGAGGAGATGCCAGCCGTCGGGAACGACCTGCACGACCGCAGTGACTTTTGTATCGCAACGGAAGCACGGGTCTTCGGTTGATGAGAAGGCGCTCCACGTCCCGCCGGAAACCGAGGGTGAGACACCGGCCGAACGGAAGAAGTCGTCAACGACCGGAGCGCAGTAGTGGCGGCCGTCGCAGACTTCTCGGCCGCGTAGGACCCCGGTGGAGCTGACGAGTTTGGTGGATCGACGCACGGAGTTGACCGAAGCGACGAACGCCTTGTCGACCGCGCGATTGGTGACATTGACGGCCAGCGTGGCCGCCACTGTGAATGTCCACTGATCGAGGAGGGCGACGGACTTCTCGATCGAGGTTGCCGCGGCGGCGCCGACAGCGGCGCCGTCGCGGCGTAGGCAGGGCCACGCGTCCGCGCCCGATCGAGATCAGCTGGTTGCAGTTCGCGTCGGCCCAGGGCTTGGACGGAAACCACGGCAGAACCCGCCGGAGCTGGTGGACGAACCGTGTTGATTTGCGCTATTCGCAGGCGACGCCGTCCTTGTCGCGGTCCAGCTCTGATCTGTAGCCGGGTTCTCCGCGTCGCAGCGGCGCGGCGCCGGCGGCTTTGGCGGCGGCGCAGTTGGGGTAGTAGACGCTGGGAGCTGCTGGGCGTGGCGGGGCTGGTACATCAGGCGTGGGCGCCACGACTGTAGGTGGGGCAGGCACGAACGCAACTGGTGGCGGGGCTGGCGCGCTGGTCGATTGCAGTGTGGTTGTAGGAGGTGATCCGGCAGTAGTCGTCGTCGGTGGGGGCGTAGTGCGGGTAGTGGACGCGACTGATGCCAGGAGCGGTGTTGTGGTGGGAGGTGTCGAGGCGGTTTCGGCGCCGCATGCGGCCGCCATTAGCGCGACTGCCGCGTAAAGCAGTACAGCGGCATGTCGCCGTGTTGATCTCATGATTACCTCTTCCGAGTTAGGGGGTGTTTCCGAGTACCTGTGCATGCCGCTACGTCGCTGAAAGGTGTTGACGCGCAGACTCATGGACACGTTTCGTTTAGTCCCATAGGCCCTGCACAGAGTGAAGATCGGGAACTGTCCGTCGTATCGCTATCGGCCCGGCCTGTGTTTCCTGTATCCGGCGCCGTGGCCTAGCAGTAGCATCGCGCGCCACATCGGCACGCTGGCAGGGGGACCGGGCTGCCGCGAAGCAAATCCGCCGCTTGTTCAGTGATGGTGCGTGCAGTGGATGCCCGCCGAGCCCGTACGCGACGCCTCGAACCCGCTTCGCCTGGAGCACACAATTTCTTGCGCTCCAGTTCAGCAATCACCGGGGCGCAACGAAGTGGCCTATGAGCGCTTTCGCATATCCACACGGCCCGGCAGTACCATGGGGATGTCGTTCTTCCAGTCGATCTTTCGCTTGGCCGCGCGTACCACCCGGCTGCCAGCTGCCATGTCATGCAGGGTCAGGCGTTTTCCTGCGGGAATCGCCGAGAGGAAGAAACTCACGATGAGCGCAAGGAAGCCGACAATTGCGAACCCATTGAGGATCGCTGATTCAGGATTCGACCCCGACAGGGACATAAAGACGAACGGCAGGAAGATGATCAGCATGCGCGAGGCTGCTGGCGGCAATTCCAGCCTTGGCCGAGCCCACTCTCCAGAAGGTACTACCCGAAGTCCGAGAAGCCCTTTGCCGAGAGTCTGTCCGTCACGGCGAATCAACAGAAAGACCTCCAATCCAGTATAGGCGATGAAGTAGCACAACCACGCCGCTACTCCGTAGATCACAGCTTCGTAGGCTTCGGTCGTCATCAAAGTGACCGGGATTAACAGGATCCCGACCGGTATTGCGACCACGAACGTAAGTAGCAGGCAGAAAGCAAGGTCGAGGAGCCTTGCGGCGAGACGTCGGAAGAATGGAGCGGATTCGTAGGGCATGTGACCTCATCTGTGAGTGTTCTATGATGGCGAGTTGCCTTCGGCGAGAGCGTCTCTGGGTACTGTGTCGCAATCGCCGAGCCGCCTCGGTGTGTTACTCACTGGCGAGGCGCGTGAGCCGAAAGGTCGGGTCACGGCAGCCAAGCTTGGGTGGCGGCGGCCCGAATCGTGGCCTCGGAGGCGAATGTTGTGGCGTGGTTTGCAGCGCGCCAATCGCTGTCCGGTCGCGCAGTGGCGGCACGCCGGCCCAGAAATTCTCGCCGCGAGCTTTACATCGCCCCCGAGTTCAGTAGAGTCATGTCGATCCGGATACGTCAGGCGCACGCCGGAGAATCTGCCCGACGTAGACGATGAGTCTCGTCGTTCATGAGCAATGCGTAGGATCTGTGTCGGTCGAGCGGATCGAACAGATCGGTCTTGACCAGGAGCTCGTCGGCGCCGGTCTCATCGACCAGTGCCTGTAATTGCGGTAGTACAGTTGCGGCTTCCCCGACGAATACGCCGCTCAGCTCGTTGTCTGGGTCTTGAGACGTCGTATATCCATGTGCTTCAGCGGTTTCCGGGCTGGGTAGTTGTATCGGTCGGCCCTGTCGTCTCCGGGCGATCTTCATTCTCAGTGAGCCGGCCAGCCATTGGGCTCGCTGGTCGGTGTCGGCGACGATAAGCGCGACACTGATCGAGATTCGCGGAGCCGGGTACAGCGATGACGGCTGGAACGTTCGCAGGTACGTTTGGACTGCGGCAACGGTGTTCAGCGGCTTCAAGTGGTGGGCTGCGGCGAACGGGAGCCCGAGGCTGCCAGCGATCCGCGCGGTGTGGTCACCACTGCCGAGCATCCAGATTTCCGGTCTGTTGCCCACTGCGGGCACCGCCGCCGCTCGGCCGTCGCCGTTGTCCGCGTCGAACAACGCGAGCAGTTCCCGTACCTGATCTTCGAACGGTTTGGCCGTGCGTTCGTGCTCGCTGCGCACGCGGTCGGCGATGGCGCGAGGTCCGCCAAGGGCACGCCCGAGGCCGAGGTCGATACGTCCGGGGTGGAAAGCCTCCAAAGTACCGAACTGCTCAGCGATCACGATCGGAGCGTGGTTGGGCAGCATCACCCCGCCGGCCCCGACCCGTATCCGCTGTGTCAGTGAGGCAACGCGTTCGACGACGACTGCCGGTGCCGCACTGGCCACACCTGACATTCCGTGGTGCTCGGGCACCCAGTACCGGTGATAGCCGAGGCCGTCGACCAACTGGGCCAGCTCGATGCTGTTACGCAGCGCCATGCTCGCGTTCGACCGCTGCGTGATGGGAACCGTGTCCAGAACCGAGATGTGAACCTGGTGCCGATGTTTCATCGTTGAGGGCTCCTCTCCGCGGGCAGGATCCCGCGCTTGTCCAGTTCCCGACCGACGTGCAGTGGTTCCGCGCACACACTGTGGCCATTGGCCGAAGCGTTAGGCGAGCGTTCTTCTGAATACCGCAGCTGCGTTGTCGTCGCCGATGCGGTTGAACTGTCCGCCGACGAGGATGAGGTCATGTGGTGTGCACTGGGCGAGCAGCTGGTCGGGCGCCCCCAGGTGTCAGGCTGTCAACCAGTCGCGTCGAAAGCGCTCGCGGTCCGACACCGACCCATAAGTCCAAATCCATCCTGTCACACCGACGGGACTGCCGCACGAGTAGGTGACATCTGATCTGTGGTGCCGTGTGGCACTGCTGGAAGGATGGATACCGTGCCGAAGCCCTATCCCAAGGAGTTCCGCGACGACGTCGTGCGGGTCGCCCGCAACCGGGAGCCCGGCCAGAAGCTCAAGCAGATCGCAGCCGATTTCGGCATCAGCGAGTCGTGCCTGGCGAACTGGATGAAGACCGCTGATGTCGAGGACGGCATTTCTGCGGGAACGACCGCCGCGGACAACGCTGAGTTGCGGGAAGCGCGGAAACGGATCAGGTTGCTCGAGCAGGAGAACGAGGTCCTGCGTCGGGCGGCGGCCTATCTGTCGCAGGCGAACCTGCCGGGAAAATGATCTACCCGCTCGTCCGCGAGCTGGCCGCCGATGGGATTCCCGTCGCGGTGACGTGCCGGGTCCTGAAGATCGCCCGCCAACCGTACTACCGTTGGCTCGCCGATCCCGTCACGGCCAGTGATCTCGAGCAGGCGTATCGGGCGGATGCTTTGTTCGATGCTCACCGCGATGATCCCGAGTTCGGGTATCGGTTCCTGGTCGACGAGGCGGCGGCCGCGGGTGAGCCGATGGCGGCGCGGACTGCGTGGCGGATCTGCTCGGCGAACAAGTGGTGGAGCAGTTTCGGCAAGAAACGCAGCAGCAAGGACGGCCGATCGGATCCACCCGTTCATGACGATCTGGTCGCACGAAACTTCACCGCCGATGCACCGAACATGTTGTGGCTCATGGATATAACCGAACATTCCACCGCTTGGATTCCAGTAGTCGTTGCAACGCTGCTGGAAGGTGGCGGTGTTGGCTGGTCCGAAGTACTCGAAGGAGCAGCGGGAGTTGTTCTTCGATCTGCTGGATCGTGGAGGCAGTGTCAGGGCCGCGGCGACCGCGGCCGGGGTGCATCCTGGTGCGGCGTATACGTGGCTGCGGAAAAGTGGATTGGTGATGCGCCGGGGGACTCCGCGCGTCTACACCGAGCAGGAGAAGGCCGAGTTCTTTCGGTTGCTGGCCGAACGCGGGAACGTCTCGGCTGTTGCGCGTGAGCTCGGTTTCACCCGGGTCACCTGCTACAAGTGGGCGCACCAGGCCGGGATCTTCACCAGCGAGGCACGTCGGGTGCTGCCGCGGCGGGAGGAGTTCCTGCGGTTGCGTGCCGAGGGGTTGACCCGAGCGCAGGCGGCTCGGCGGGTCGGGGCGGACAAGCGTTCGGCGGCGGACTGGGACAAGGGCATCACCATCATCCATCGAGGCCGGATCTATCCCGACGGTCGCGTGGTGCGCTATGCGAATCCGATACTGGCAGACGTGAATTCACCGCGCACGGCCAACGTTCTGGGTGGAAAGGTCGACCTCGATCGAGTCGAGAAGCCGATCCACCCCCGGTATCTGAGCTTGCTGCAACGCGAGGAAGTATGCGATCTGCACCGAGCCGGGCTGACGGTCCGCCGGATCGCCGCGGAGCTGGGGCGTTCACCGTCGACGATCAGCCGCGAGCTGCGCCGCAACACGACCTCGGCGCGGGGATATCTGCCCCACTCCGCCCACCGCGCGGCGGTCGCTCGCCGGTTGCGGCCCCGCGACCCGAAGCTGACAGCGAACGTGCCGTTGCGTGACTACGTTCGCGACAAGCTCGCACGGAAGTGGTCACCCCAGCAGATCAGCCATCGCCTGGTCGTCGACTTCCCGGCCGATCTGCAGATGCGCGCCTGCACCGAGACGATCTACCAGGGCATCTACGTCCACGCCCGAGGCGAGTTGAAGCGCGAACTCGCCCGCCACTTGCGTCGTGGCCGTCTCCGGCGCAAACCTCGTCGTGACCCGGCCGCGCGCCGGCCGCGTTTCGTCGAGCCGATGTCGCTGATCACCACACGCCCGCCCGAGGTCGAGTCCCGCACCGCGCCCGGCCACTGGGAAGGAGACCTCGTCATCGGCGCCACCAACCGCTCGGCCATCGCGACCCTGGTCGAACGATCCAGCCGCTTCGTCATGCTGGTCCACCTCGGAGCAGACCGCAGCGCCGACGCACTACGCGACGGCCTCATCACCACCATCTCCGGGCTGCCTGCCCAGCTGCGGGGCACCCTCACCTGGGATCAAGGCGGTGAGATGGCCGTCTACTTCTGCGAACCGGGCTCGCCATGGCAACGTGGCAGCAACGAGAACACCAACGGGCTGCTGCGCCAATACTTTCCACGCGGCAGCGACCTCCGAGTTCACACCCCCGCGGCGCTGCAAGCAGTCGCCGACGAACTCAACAACCGACCCCGCAAATGCCTCGCCTGGCAAACACCCACCGAAAGACTCAATGCTTTACTGAACGCTTCGTAGTTCGAACCGTTGCGACGACTACTGGAATCCAAGCCGGTGAAGGCAAGCTCTATCTCTGCGCGGTCAAGGACGTGTTCTCCAACCGGATCGTGGGCTACTCCATCGACTCACGGATGAAAGCCCGCCTCGTCGTCGATGCCCTGGCCTCCGCCGCGGCCAGGCGCAGCGCCGACGGCGACCAGGTCGCCGGCTGCATCGTCCATAGCGACCGCGGCTCGCAATTTCGGTCCCGAAAGTTCGTCCGCGCTTTGGGCGCTCACGCGATGGTCGGATCGATGGGACGGGTCGGTGCCTGCGGCGACAATGCCGCGATGGAATCGTTTTTCGCATTGCTGCAGAAGAACGTCCTCGACCGCCGACCTTGGGCCACTCGCGGCGAGCTCAGGATCGCAATCGTGACCTGGATCGAACGGACCTACCATCGCCGACGGCGTCAGAGCAGACTCGGCAGATTGACCCCGGTCGAATACGAAGCAATCATGACCACACCAGCCACTCAGGCTGCCTGACCGAACCTGTCACCTATCCGTGCAGCAGACCCATCCTCGCGACACTGAACCACTGGGCGACGCGTTTGTGGCGTGCGCTGCCCTGAGTCAGGGGCTAAGACTGCACTATCAACCGGTCGGGCGCCACTCTTGAGTTCAGCCATGCCGACGCAATCTTCCTCGCTACGGCTCGATACAGCATGTCGTCGGAACCGTTCTCGCGCACGATTGTCTCCTGGGTTTTGTTCAATAGCAAGGTCTGCTCGACACCGTGCACGTCTCGGTAGACGTAACGAACCTGCTGATCGTCTTCGTCCAGCTTCTCGATCTCCGCGTAGAGAGCCATATTCCCAACTTTCGAATGGGCAGGTGGAACCGGCCGGGCGACTTCATTTCCGCGAGGCGACCCTCGCGTCGTCGCACGTGGATGTTATTCGGCTAGACATCAGTGCTGTAGTCGGCAGCCGGGTGGCGCACCAGCTTCGATTCGACACGTTCCAAGCGGTTGACCAGCCAGCGTCTGAATTCATCGTAATCCGCGCTTTGCGCTATATATGCGGTGGAATTGCCGTGCGTCAGCCGCCCGTCATCATCCAGGGCGGTGTCGGCGGGTGTTGCGGCGAGGAACGGCATGCCGATGGATTGGGCCAAAGTGATCGGACCATGTAGGGTGACATACCTGCTGAACTCGTTGAACCATAAGTCCAGATGGATGCGAAGCAGGTTTCGCGCTGGGTCGATACCTTTTTTTAGTACTTCGTACTCAATGGAATCCTTGGTCAGTGCATTGAGCGGGTGGAAGGAGATATCCGCCGACACGATCCACGGGTGTATCCCGGATGCGAAGACATAGCGCGCCGCTCCCATATCCAGCTCGATATTCCGATGGGGCCCCTGCTCGGCGAAATTGGACGCACCTTCTTGTTGGGTCACCACAAGACGATCGCCTATCGCAGGGTTCTGCTGTAGCAGGCGCGCAAGGTTGGACATCGGCCCCAAGCCGACCCACCCGACCGGGCCGCCGCTTCGTTCTAGAACCTTCGCGACTGCCGCACTGACGTCCCTCGGCTGGGAGCCGATCCGATCCGGCACCATACCTTCGACTGTCCAGCTGTGGTCGTTCCCCAGATCCGCGCCCGCGACGACCGGGACGTCGCTGCGGCCCATCAAATCCAGCAGACAACGGGCGAGCCGGGCCCGTCGATCACCATACTCGTCACTGGTGATCACCAACGATAGAGCGGGGACACCCGCGGCTACAGCCAGTGCGAGCGCGTCGTCCGGCTCACCACCGATGTCCGTATCCAAAATGAGCGGCATCGACGACGGCTCCGGCCAATCGACCGATCGCCGTTCCAGTCCCTCCATGCCCGAGCCGAGTGGGAAAGGATTCCGCTCGTACTCCGACCAGTCCATTCCACCGTCCACCGGAAGCATCCTTTCCACCACTCGACCCTAGCCGGTTAGCAATCTACCGCCGCTACCAACGTTCTTGATCAATGCCACGTTGCTGTTCGCGGGCACGCTCCTGAGCGCGAACGCGTTCAGCCCGTGCGCGTTGCTCTCGTATCCAGTTCTCACGTTGCCTGGCAAGGTCCTCCAATCCTCTCGCCTGCAGAAGATGGGTGATGGGGTCACGGCTCTCGAGCATCCGCCGCCGCTCTTCGGCGATAGCGGCGAGCTCACGGTCGTTCAGTCGGTCTCCGTAGTCGAGCACCTCGCGCTGCAGCGGAGTGACGTCGAGGACCTCGCGGGCAATATCGCGTTCTTGCTCGATACGCGTGAGTTCTCGCGCGTCAAGTTCCTTCTCCTGTCGATCGAGTTCGACGAGACGTGAGGGCACTTCACGACCTTGACCTTCCAGCTCGAGCGCAAGAGCCAGGCGTGCACGATCACGTTCGCGCACGACGAGTTCCCTGGTGTCGATCGCGCGCTCTACGTCCATCCGACGTTGTTGGTCGGCGGTGAGTACGACCTCTTCTCGAATCACTGCGCGCTCTACTTCGACCCGCTCCAGAGCTCTCGCATCCAGCTCGTAGATACGAGGGGGCAGTTCCTGAACGACTGCGAGCTCTTGTTCGCGCATAATTTGTGACCGCCGATGCTCAAGTATCTCGCGTGCACGCGCATCGAGCTCGCGCTCTTGATGGCTACGGCTACGCTCCTGCGGAGAACGAGTCTGCCCCCCACGCGCCATGGAGCGCTCGAGTTCGATCCGCCCGCGCTCGGCCGCATCCAGCTCGTGGATGCGAGCGTCCAGCTCAAGCAGCCTCCCAATCCGAGTCTGCTCCACTTCGATCGCCGCGCGCTCATGCCGATCGATTCCACGGCTCTCCAGAATCTCTCGTTCCGACTGACTCAACAGGCGCTCCCCACTGACGCGCTCCAACTCGACTCGATTTGCTTGTCGCGCATCCAGCTCGCGGTGCCGCACATCCAAGCCCCTATTACGCCCGGACAATTCCAGTCCGCGCAGTTCACGGGCGCGTTCGTTTTCGATGAGCAGCCGCTCACGGGCGTCCAGATCTCGTTCGAGCTCGAGTTGACGGCGTTGCTCGTCGGTAAGTGTTTGTTCACGCACGTCGGCGCGTTCGAGCTCGATCCGCTCACGTTCGGCGATGTCGAGGACATGCTCGCGTGCGTCGAGTTCACGGATGCGCTCGGGGACTTCGCGCCCGTCCCTGACCTGTTCGAGTCCGCGCAGTTCACGGGCGCGTTCGTTTTCGATGAGCAGCCGCTCACGGGCGTCCAGATCTCGTTCGAGCTCGAGTTGACGGCGTTGCTCGTCG
>NZ_JBIDDF010000009.1:0-201707 GCF_043205035.1 Nocardia sp. NPDC047654 | reverse complement strand
CGTGGTAAGTGTTTGTTCACGCACGTCGGCGCGTTCGAGCTCGATCCGCTCACGTTCGGCGATGTCGAGGACATGCTCGCGTCCGTCGAGTTCACGCATTCGGCTGTCGAATTCCCGAACGTGTTCAGGCAGGTCTTGACCGCGAGAGGCGCGCTCGAACCGCTCCAACTCGCGCGCATCTCTCATCTGTTCACGCTCGAGGTTGGCTCGCAATCGTTCATCGTGATCGCGTTCCATCTCGTCCCGGACCCGAACCGCATCGGTAAGAGGCCCACGTGCGCGGTCGTCCCGCTTGCCTTCGCGTACGTCCAACTGCTGTTCGAGCTCGTCGCGCTTGCGTTGCCTGGCGTCCAACGTGGCCTCGAGTTCATCGCGCTCGTCCGGCTCGCGTTGTCGGCGGTACTGCTCGCGATAGTCGAGCGCCAGCCGCCGTTCATCGCGGTCACGGGCGGCTTGATCACGTGCTTGCGCGCGTTCCGCCAGCGACATCGTCGCCCGCTCTTCGGGGCCGCGCAGGTGGGGCGCCGCCACCTGCGGCTTCTCCGTTCCTCGCGCGGTGCGCTCAAGAGCGCTCTCGGCGAGTCGTTCAGCTAGGAGGTTCCCGCGATCCGGTGCCCACTCTGGAACGTCTCGTCCGAGGCCGAAGTCACGGGCGTCCTGATAGTTATCCACCAGGATCCGTCCGCGCTCGCTCGGCGACATCGCATTGTCGGCCCGCCGTGCGATATTTACAGGGTCTTTTCCTGCATGTGCTTCCTGAAGTGCGACGGCAATCCAACGCTCCTTCGTGTTCAGTTTCAGCAGAAGCCCCTCCCCATCCGGTCCCGCATCGCGGATGAACACGACGCGCTCTACCCGGTTTGAATATTTTTGGATATCTATCGGAATTTTCTCGGCATCGCTCAACCAAGCCCGATAGGAATTGGGGTCGAAACTTGCATGATGGATCGCCCTTTCCATGACATTCTGGAGGTCGTCAATCTGCTCGTTGATCCGCTTGCGATAATCCGACTCCCACAGTTTTCTGCGAACTGGACTCAACCCCTTGGCGTCCGCGTACTCACGGGCAGTCTGCGAAGAGTTCCTTAGTAATTGTTCGCGGGCATGTTCAAGTGTAGTGCGCACCTCTCGCTGAATCGACGGGTAGTGCCCGTACGGCTCCCCCGCAACCGAAGCGCGCATCTCCTCTGGCCAGTGGGAAGGTGGGAATACTCCTTCGTATCCATCCGCAGGTGTCCGGGGCGCACTTCTATCGTTCTTCGAGTTGTTACAATGATCGCAGGCAGGCGCCAAATTGTCTGGTGTAAGGTCCCCGCCCCGAGATTTTGCGAGAACGTGATCGACCTGTGTCGCCTCGTTATGTCTGCAATATGAGCACAATGCTTTGGGACGTGCGGGGTCGTACTTGCCACCGATATTGAAGGCCCTGTGGAGGTCCGGCGTTATCGGCTGGCTCGCTCCTTCGCCATGACTGGAGCCGTACGGGATGTCCCATACGTAGAATTCGCCGTCGTCTCGATTGACTCGGTATCGCGGCGGTGGAATCGACTCGGCTCCCGTTTGGCCGGGAACCGGCCGACTACCGCCCGTTGGTTCCTGGACCGTTGAGAGGTGGTCTTTTGGATGATCCGGCCCGTCCCAGTGGTAATCCCCGCTTCCGCGGGGTCGGTTGCTTCGCTCCCAATCGGCCACCGTGTTGGCAGCTCGGTGCGCATCGGCGTAGTTTGCTTCGGGATGCGCGGCTAGATATTGATGCTCCGCCAGTTCGTGCTCGAGCAGCAACAGGTCGGAATCGGTATGTCTGCCGGATCTGAGCCGAATCCACGCCTCCGCGATCTCTGGGTGCGCCTCGAAGCGTCCCTCGACGTGTCCACCGTCGACCGCCTCGAGCAGATGCTCGTCATAAAAGACATGGTTTTTGACGGCTTCGATGTCGGCGCGGGTGTAGGGCGATCCGTCGGGGCGGCGCACGTCCTCCAAGTGCTCGGCGATCCTGTCGACATCGTCGGCATTTCGTATGGCGTCGTATGCCTGCGCAGCCCAGTCCCTGTCGCGACCCAAGCTCGCGATCGTCTCCGCCACAGTGCCGTTTGCGGGGGGCAAGGCGAGGGTTTCGGCGAGGTGGAGCCGGTCCGGGGGGGATGTCGATGCAGGCGTGTGCTCCTGCCGCGAAACCGATTCGCCGTCACCTCGGAAATCGGCACCGGACGCGGGTCGCTGTTCCAGAGGGTCGGACGCGCCGATACGGTCGTGGGAGCCGGTCGATTCCTCTACGTGACCGATGTCGAGCGGTAGATCTCGACCTAGTACTCGATGGTCGCTTGTTCCGGCCAGGTCCCGTCCGTGCGTTGGCGTGCGTCTATCCAGGAGGCTGCCATCGACGTCATTGTGCCGGAGGGATGGGGCAGCCGGGTGTGTTTGTCGATCAGCAGCAGGTAGTCTGCGGTCGGCTGGTGTGGGTTGTTCCGGGACTCGGGCCGGATGAGGTACTCCACTGTGCCCGAGTTCTCCTGGATGCGCCGCAGATGCAGGCGAATCAAAGGTGGATACACCTGACGGCCGGGGATCGAGGTGCGCTCGCGGATCGCCTTGGTGTACATCTGGGCGACCATGTTCACCGGCAGGCTGGGGAATTCGGTGATCACCCTCGTCCGGGCGTCGAGCACCATTTTCGTCAGGCCGATGTGCTGACCCCGGCTGATCTGTTCGCCCGACAGGATCGGATAGACCACCCAACCGAGGTCGAACGGGTACATCCGATACTCCCGGGTCGTACCGAACGCTTCGATCAGGTACCGCCTGGCTTGTTCCGCGGTGAGAATCGGCTCGACCGACATATGGGCTCGCATCCTGTAGAAGGGGTATGGCGTGAATGCTTCCCGCGTTCGCGATCAGATGCGCTGGCGGCCGATCGAAGGTCTGTGCCATGAGCGGGTCCCACCACACCGGGCCCTCCGCATCGCGTGGATAGACCACGAGCACACCGTGGCCCGCTTCGATCACCGGGCTGCCGTCGGGATGGTGCAGAGGTCGGCCGGTCTCCGGGTCGTGAGCGTGGTAGCCGACCGCCACCGCCGCCGACGACCCCGGTCCGAGTGAAGCGACGAGATCATGTATGGAGCCGAACCCGTCGGCAGCATCCCTTCCGTGGCCGAAAGACTGCCATTCCCCGCCGAGCCAGCTGCTGATTCTGTCGATCACCCCGGATTCGGGACTGTGGTTGTCGCGGCTGCCGTCGGGCAGCAGGTCCGGATACCTGGGGTGGGCGATCTGCGGGTCGCCGTGGAACGATGACAGTCCTGCCAGGATGGCTTCGCCGCAGTTGTTGCTGCGGCCCGGAACGCTCGGCCCACCGTCGTTGATCGACTGCCCGTACGGATTGGTGCGGGGATCAGCCCACTGGACGAAATGATCGCCGTCGCGCAAGACATCCGCGACATACGCTTGATACGACGGGTCCTCGAGCGGAGCAAGCCTGCCTGGTCCGAGGTCCCTTGTGTCAGGAAGTCCGCGCAGCGGGGCATCGGTGTTGATTGCGGCGAGCTCATCGCTGATCCGGCGGATATCTGTGGGACCGAGGCCTATCTCGTCGGTATGGCCGGAGGGCAGGCCGAGGTGCTCACGTAGTCGCTGGGCCAGGGTCGTCGGCGAGGAGTCGACCGGCCAGGCTCCGCGCCCGGGCATGGCGTCGTGGTCGACGACCGCGCGCAGGTCGGCGCGGGCCGGATCATTGACGAACTCGACCTGCAACCGCAGCAGATCGCCATTCAGCAACTGTCGAACGGAACGGAGCATTTCCGCTCCCGCCCACGCTGAATCGGCTACCTGTCGCATATGCGCATCGGAGACTCCCGGGCTCTGAGTGAGATGCACCCGTACGACGAGTTCGGACACCGGCTGGCCGGATGCATCGCTGCCGCGACGTATCTCGTAGGGCAAGTCACGGGCAGGGCGCGGCGCGGACGGTTTCGCTGCTGGTTCAGGGAATCGCCTTCCGCTTCGCTCCTGGCGTACTTCGTGGCCATGGGCTGAATACGAATCATGACGGGGCGGCATAGGAGCCGGGTGAGACGGCGGGACTGGATGTGTCGATGCGGAAGAATGCTCGCTCGGTGCGGCAGTGGCGTCCGGTGGGCCAGGCGTCGGCCGGGCCCCTTCTGTCGGTACGGGGGGGTGCGGAACGGGCTGATGTGGTGCTTGCAACAACGACGGTGCAACGAGGCGCGATTCTGAATCCGTATGCATCGCGTTCCCCGGAGACAGTGATTCAGGCGCGCGCATCGGGGCTGGAATTGCTTCGAAGGTGCGCAGTGGGGCTTCGGGGGCGCGCATTGGAATCGAAGCCGACTCCGGGAGGGGCAGCGGCGGTCGCGACTCGGGCGCAGGTATGGCTGGCGGAAGCGATTCCGGCGTTCGAGTTGTGTGTGATGTCTGTGCCGCAGCAGGCTGGTCGGCCTGCGGCCACCAGTCCGGCAAGCGACTTGTGTTCTGAACATAGTTCGGATCTTGATGCGCCCAGCGCTGCGGATCCCCATTACTGGTCCGGGAGACCAGCGCGTCCGCCATCGATGCGTTCGCATCGTAATAGTGTTGTCGTTCAGACGCTTCCGAATACACCGGTGTGTGTGCACCGGCGGATTCCCAATCCGCTCCTCGCCCTTTGCCCGGGGCCTCGGGTTGGACTTCGAATCTCTCCACGCCTGCCGAATGGCGATCTGCGCCTCGGTTACCGGCGGCGACTCGGTCGAGGTCGTGTGTGACAGCGAATCGAGGATTGTCGACGTGCGCGAAGCTCGGGTTGTAGATCGGCTCGCCGACCTTGACCGATATCGTGTGACCGTGGGCATCGACGATGATCTCTCGGGGCCAGATTCGATAGACGGTGTCCGCTGAGATTCCGCCGGGCGCCAGGATCTCGGCTTCCTTGTGGCTGCCCCTGTGGTACGGGCTGTATGCGGTGGCGTCGTGGAAGGTCGCGTCCACATCGATGCCGTGTGGATGGTACAGCTCGTGCATGTAACGGATCTGCCGGAACGTGCCGTCAGGCAGCTGTTGCAGCCTGCCCAGGTCGGCGAGCCGGTTCAGGTCATCGGGCGCGATATTGCGCTCGCGAGCGATGGTGCGCTCCGGACTCCTCGACAGGGAAACGTAGCCGTCACGGTGCCCGGGGCCGGTATCGCCGACGTGCGCGCCGATATTGAGGTTGTTCGGGTCGCGCGGCTGGAACCCGGGACCGAAGATTTCGGGTCCGCGCGAATCCATACGAAACAATGCGTTCTTGGCGTCCAGAAACGCGTCTTGGGCACTGAGGTCTCGCCACACCGGCGACAGACCGTCCCCATCGTGGCTTACCACGATTTTCGACGGATCTACTGGTGTCACCGCGTGGTCGAGTGCCTCACCTGGCATGGTCCGGGTCAGGTGCCGGGGCAGTTCGCTCTCTGGGCACCCGGGTGTGAAGTCGTCCGGTTCGACGCTTGCGTAACGCCGCCGTTTGAGCGGATTGCCGAGCTTGTCGGTAACCACCTCGGTGAGATAGTGCTGATCGAGCTTGTCCGGAGTCTCGCGGAGTGGCTCCTGGGGCAGGGTCTTATAGACATCGAATCGGCTTACGCTCAGCTTGCCGTCGTGGACGTCACGGACCACGTCGTCGAAACTCAGACCGCGCCGGTCCGCGTAGTTTTCGATGACCCGAACGGCATCGTGGGTCAGTTCGACCGACTCGTGTGAGGACGCAAGCCGCTCCGGTGCCACACTTGCGAAATCAGCTGGTTCGCGGGGCCCCAGTGCACGACCAGTTGGTTCCCGGTTTGGTGAGGGCGCATCGGGTCGGCGACCGTTGTCGACCGTGTTGCGATCATCGCGTGCCGAAGCAAGATCTTCACGAATCCGGCCTGGAGCGTGATCCGTCCCGCCGCGGGCCGGGACACCAGGCCCCCCGATGGGTTCATGCTGGCCTGAGTGCGGACCAGCGATATCTACGGGGCGTGACGCTTGTGTGGGAGTGTCGGCTCGGATAGAGGGTGTGCGGTCCGCTGGTGGGTGTGAGGTGGTATCGGACCGCTGCGGCGCGGCGTTGGCGTTGTTGTGCTCCGTCCGGGTGGAGGCCGTCCGGTCGGGGTCGATGTTGCCGGGCGAGCCAACGGATTCCCTTGCTCGTGGCGATGTCGCGGGGTGGTCGGCCGACGAAGCAGATGCCTCCGATCGAGCTGTGTTTTCCGGCCGCTGGAGCGTGTCGGCCGGAGTCCGAGCTGTATTTGCCGGTACCGGGCGGTCTCCGGGGTGAACGGTTCCGCTTGACGCTGGTGTCGCTGGTGTCTGCGCCGCGGGGCGGTCCGGCGCATGCGCTGTATTGGTGCCCGATGCCGGTTGTCCTAGGGTGCCGTGGCCGGCTGTCGGTGGGGCTGGCGCGCTACTGGTGGAGGCAGCGCCGGAGTCCCGAGGCATCGCCTGAATTTCAGTAGTGCGTCCTATTGCCTTTGAATCCGGTTGTGGTGCGGTTGGATCAGTGTGACTAGCAACCGGCGCTGAGGCCTCGGCGGCTGTTCCGTGCACTCCCGCGGTGGCCGGTGTGACGCTTGCTTGCTGACGAGCCGGGTCGGACACCGCTGCCGAAGCAGACTGGGTAGCAGCAGATGTCGTGTCCGCCGGTTTTCCGTCGGCGGTCAGTGACAACGACTCGACCGACGGTTTGCTGCTGGTGACCGGTGTGGAGGTGTCTGTTGTGGTTGTGGTTGCGGTGTCGATGTGGGGTGCCCCGTCGACATGTACGGTCGCGTCGGCGGGGACCCGGCCGAAGCCTCCACCGGCTCCCGCTGCCACGGTGCTCAAATCGACGTGGCCGCCGGAGACGGCAGCTGTGCCGGCGATATTCCCGGCGATGTTGGCGGGGACCGCACCGACACCGCGAGTCAGCACTCCACTCAGTGCGTTCGATTCGATGTCGGTGCCCAATTTCCCGGCCAGGCCCTGGCTGGCCTTCTCGGCCAGGGGTCCGGCGACTGCGCCCGCGATGCCTCCGACCACAGCCGAGGTGCCGACCGAGTTCCAGTTGATGCCGCCCTCACGATGGCCTTCGGCAACCTCGATGCTTTGAGCGGCAACGTCCGTACCTGCGACGAATGCCGAGCCGATCACCGCTTGCGTGCCGACCTTCATGGCAAGCTGTGAGGCCGTGTTCGCGCCCAACCTGCTGGCCACTTGTAAACCGACTCGCTCGGCGAGGAACATCGCCCCCTTGGTAGCGAGCTTGTCGATCAATTCCTGCGCTGCCTTGCGGATCACGAGCCTGACCACCGCGGCAGCTGCGGCATCGGCAACGGCGCCGACGCCGGGCACCAGAGCCATCACCGCCATCGTGCCGAGAGCGATGTAAATCGTGAGTTTGGCGTGCTCGATATCGGTGGCACCGTGCTCGAGTTGTTTGGCGAAGTTGTCGCAGGCTCGGATCAGCGACTGCAGATCACTGCCGTCGCCGCCGGTGACGTCCTGCCAGTAGCCGGCCATCGCGTCGTGGATTCGGCCGTCTATGGCCGACAGCGCGGCGTTCATTGCTTGGTCCGCAGGCTGTTGCAGCTCCCGCAATTCGTCGGCCATATCGGACCAATGGTCGGCTACTCGTCGCAACGCGTCTTCATCGCCTTCGGGCCAATGCCCAGCAAGGAAGGTCAGCAGGAAATCAGGGACAGGCGGTCGCCACAGGGTCACGCGTCTGCTTCCTCGCTATTTCCGCCGAAGCTGATCAGCATTGTGCTGATCCTGGGTTTGCAGTCCATCGGCGGTCGTTGTGATCTTGTCGCCGGTTGCCTTCAGCGTGTCGATCAGCTGGCCCAGCGCGGCCAAGCATTCCCCGACACTGCCTTGGCCGTCCCCCGGGGGGTACTTCTGCTCGAACTGCTTTCCGAAATGGTCACCGCCCCAGCAACGTCCTTCGGACTGAATTCCTTGCCGCAGTCGCTCCAAGGCGGCGTTGACATCATCGCCCAACTGCTCGAACTGCGGTGAAATCGCACGCAGACGGTCGGGATCCGCCCACAATCCGGTCACGCTCTCTCCATCGGTTCAGTGAGGCTGCTACGCGCGACACAGCGCTAGCACTCATCGTTTCAGTTCAGGTTGCGGTTCACGGTGTTTGCTGCCCGGGCGCCGTCGCTCCCTGCGACAGCCGTGCCTGCAGGTCTCGCAGATTGGGCATGCCAGGCAGAATTTCGCTGAGATCGGCCATTCCGTCCACGGCCGTCTTGATCGGCGCCAGTACTTGAGCGCGGGCTTCGTCCGCCGCCTCGACACCGCCGCGGATCGCGGCGTTGAGGTCCTCGCTCAACTGCCGTGGAGTGCTGCGGCGGAAGGCATCGTCGGCGATGGTTATCTCGGTTACCACACCTGACGAGTTCATGGTGACCCGTGCGAGATTATTGGGTGACGTCGCATGCACCTTCATCGCCGCCAATTTCGCGTGAATCTCACCGAGCTGCTCTATTTCACGGTTGAATTCGTCCTGGATTGCATCCAGTGCCGAATGCAGTCCCACATTGGCCGACCGTATCTCCTCGCGCTCCCACTGGCTCATTCGGTCACCTCTTCTCGGGGTCCGCAGTGGCACCTTGGACATCGCACCATTCGCGCCAAAAACGCACCATATCCGAGCCGGGTATCACCGGGTTCGCGTCGTTGCCGGAATGGAAAGATATGTACACGTTCTCCATTGGACACACTCGCTCAAGCAGTTCCCGGCCGGAAGCTTTTCTCCGCAGCCATGGATTAACGTCCGGCGGCAACCTTCCCGCAGAAGTGTAAACGTCCAAAATCAATTCGCCGCGCGATGAGCGCAGCGGCCATCCCTTATCGCCTTGCGGATCGTCTGCGGGCAACACTACGAGGAGTTCGCTACGACTGAACGCATCAATGAATCGACCGAGATCGTTGAATCCCCAGCTCAATCGCCATAGCACCAACTCCAGTTCGGTAGCGAACTGGATATCGACCGATTCCGACATAGGCGTGAAATCCGGATTCACCCAGACGTCGGTGAACCCACCTTTGTCGTCAGCCAGCCGGCCACCGAGCACGTTGACCTCTTGCACAGCCGACTTGTCGGCTCGCGGATCCACATAGTATTGCCATTTGCCTGGATTCACCTGTGCCCAGGCAAAATCTCTCTCGGTCAACGCAGGCAGAGGGCTGCGACCGGGATAGGGATTGTCGGAGATGTGGAGATCCTCGGGCCCAGTCGGTGCCATCACCACTCCCTGCAATGCTTCCGGACGGCGCAAGGCACTCCCGAAAATTCTCGACGAGACCTACTCAAAACCCCACCTCTCGAATCACTGTGCACAGATTGATGCTCGCAAGTTGACGCTCGATCGTTCTGCCGACCCACACGCTAGACCAGCCATGATTTTGGCGGGCCATAGCCTTCCGCTCTCGCCTCGTCCGCCTCTGTCCAGTCCGCCGGCAGCACGAACGTCTCTTTGCCGCGCTTCGGCGCGCGATCGCGGGCCGCCTTCCGTTCGGCAGCCTCATGCAGCAGACGGTCACGCTCCTCACGGTCCGTCTTCTCCTCCGCTGCTTGCGAACTCTCCCGCTCTCGCTGACTCAACTGCTCCCGAAGATCGGAGAACA
The DNA here is from genome assembly GCF_043205035.1 of Nocardia sp. NPDC047654. Lineage (NCBI taxonomy): Bacteria > Bacillati > Actinomycetota > Actinomycetes > Mycobacteriales > Nocardiaceae > Nocardia > Nocardia sp. NPDC047654. The sequence continues at coordinate 192,086 of NZ_JBIDDF010000009.1, read as the reverse complement.
ACTCCGTACCGCCTCTAGTCGTACGAGCGTCCGCGTCGAGGAACCGGGTCAGAACTGTGCGGGAAGCGGCGGTGAAATCGGCTAGAATTCGTTCCATCTCGGCCGCGTAGTTCATCGCTGTTCCCCCATGTCGATCGCGATCCTCACACCGTCGTTCCTGATGCCGACCGTGGGGGCCGTCATCGGTTGCACGGGCAAGGGGGTAGAACCGTCGATGGGCTGATCCGCTGTTTGTGTGTCACTAGTTGGAGCACTCCCAATTGATCTATCGAGCCCGGCGGGTGCGTCTATCACATGCTCGTCGCTGCTGCCCGGAGTGCTGTTCCACAGCGGCTGGGGCAGGGCCGTCAATCGCGGGCGATGTTCGTTGTCTGCCGCACCCTTGGCTCCACCGGCCGCGCCCATCGGCATACCACCCATCGGCGTCGCGGTTGCAGTCGTTCCAGCAACTGTCTGTGGGTCGTATGCCGGCCCGGTCGATCCGGCGGGCACCGTGGACGTCGGGTGCTGCTGCACCGGCACTCCCGTATCCGAAATCCAGGGAGTGACCGACGTCGGCGGGCTTCCAATGTCAGGGCTACTACGCGCGGCGGCAACGGGTGCGCTAGAGTCGGACGATCTCGTGGAAGTGGTGGCGTCCTCCGGCGCTTCACTGTCGGGGGTCAGGAACGGCACGCCGTTTTTGATGCCCAGTGTGTATTGCTGAGTCTTGCCGTCGGGACCTGTCACGGTCGCTGTGATCGACCCGTTGGCCGTTTGCGCCAGGGCCAACTTCCCGCCGGGAAGGACGATGTTCGCTAGAGGCTTTGAGCCGGCCGGTGTGCTCGCACTGACTACTGACGAATCTGTTGTAGGCGTAGTGGGGCTGAGTCGGCTCAGCCCTTGCTGCGCTGCGGTCGCGAGTTGGGTGACACTCTGCTGTATCGCCTGTTCCGCTTGGCCGATCAGACTGTTCACGGTCTGCAGCGGATTCGCCTGGGGTGTAGTGGGAGTGACCGATGCCGGTGTCGTCGGTGTGACCGCAGCAGGCGTCGTTGTCGGAGTCGCCGATGCCGCGGCCGTAGGAGTGGTCGATACGGGAGTCTGTTGCGGTGTTCCGCTCGGGTATTGAGCGGGACCCGGGCTCGTCGGATTCTCTCCGGGCCTGGGGAATGGTTTCGGGTCGTGGTTATCCAGCAGATCCATTACCGGCTGATACGCCCGGCGAATGTAGTAGTCGGCCAGCTGGCACTGGTGGACGAACGCGATGAAAGCCTCGCGCACGGCCGGCCCGAAGTGATCAATCAACCATTGTTTGCAGGCCGCTTGAATCTTCGGGAAGTTGTCCTTGGTGTTGAGGAAGGACAGATGTAGCTGCTGAATCGCTGTCATCGCGTCGTTGCCGAGCCAGTCTCGATCACCAGCCGCCACGGTGATGATCGGACTCACCGGATCCTCGGCGCCATCGATCCGCATCGCATGCCCGGCGACCGGACACTGGGGACTGTCGAATCCGGCGATGAAGCTGGCCTTGTCCTTGACGATCTGCAGCAGCACATCCGGCAGACCGTTCAGGGCTGCGGAGACTGCCTGCAGGTACTGAGCTTGCTGGTCGGCATGTGCGTGGAACCCGGCCAGATACTCTTGGGCGGCACTACCGGCCTCTCCCTGCCACACCTCAGGCACAGCTGTGGCCACACCGCCGAGATCCCGGGTGATGTCGTCAGCCGAACGGTGCGTCCCAGTGCCGGCAGCGGTACCGGTGATCGCCGTAGCCAGGGCACGCAGGCTGTCGAGGTTCATACTGCGCTGCTGGTCGTAATGCTTGCCTTCCAAGCGGCGCATTTCGTCGTTCGGATCTCGAGTGGTGTCGATACGCTCGCCGCCGACTTGCGTGTTGTCAACGGTCATCGGTGGCACGTCGATGTGGTCGAAGCCGGGCAACTTCATCAGGTCCCATACGCGGTGGTACCGCACCAGCGCCAGTCGAAACCACTCGAGCCCAGGAGCTGCCTGATCCAGCAACTCCTTGACCCCCGGCCCGGTCAGCCTCGGCTGGCTCCAAATCGGTTGATCGAAGACATTGCTGCCGTCCTCTTTGAGGAAGCGCTCAAGCGACAGCCGCGTCGATGCCAACCCACCCTGATAGGCCTGTTCGTACTGCCGAGGGTTGGTCACGCCAGCCCCGACTCGGCAGTCAGAGCATCTGTTCGGGAGCGATTGCCCTGATCCACGGCCACGTTCGCCGTCACGGACTGCCTGAGCGCATCCGCTGTTTCACCCGAGGCCGCGGACCACGATTGCAGCATCGTCACGATTCCGTCTACGCCCGCGGCGAGCTTGCGCCCCTGCTCGGAGTAATCCTGCCCAGCATGGGTTGCCTCGAACCCGGCAGCCGAAATCCGCGACGCATGCCCCCAGGTCGCGTCAGCCGCGGGCTCGATCGCACGCGCCATCGCGAGCACCGGCTCCGGATCGAAAAGCACAGGCCCTCCTCAATCGATGGATATCAAAAGGAGCCAACCACTTTCAGCATGGTCGATTTCGGAATCATGCCAGACAGGTCGGGCGAGGCGCCATCTGTCGCGTATCTGGGCTGCGGGAACTCCGACACAGGAGGGGGAGTGGTCTTCCAGTGAATGTGTGCGGATCTGCTGGGTTGCGGCTCGGATCTAGGTTCCGGTCTGGAAGCTGACGTGATCCTCGACACGTCGCCGCGCTGCAGCTGCCGTCGACCATCGGTCGTCGCTATCGGACAGGGACCCCAGCGCTGGGCTGAGGAAGCGCATGTCCTCACGAGGGCTGGACGCAGAACCTATCGAGCGCGCGCATTGTTGACTGAGGGCATTCCCTTCTCACTGGCTTGCTGGGGCACCGCGTTAGACCCGGAGACGAGCCGTGATCATGCGATAACTAAGCTTGGTGACCTGCCGGCCCCACCCGTTCTGGCCGCTCACCAGCCTCGCCAGCGACGTGGCCTGCTGCCCGGCTCAATGCCTCCATCATGGCCACGGAGAAGTCCCGCCGCAGGCAGCTTTCGGCCGCTCTCGCCGACGCCGGAGCCTCGAACACGGTGCGGTCCGGGGTGGAATTCGTCATCGACTACCTGCGTGGTGGTGATGTCAGCGGCACCGATCTGACGGACAGACCGTTCCTGGTCAACCCCGCGCACGAGGTTCGCGGCCGGGTCGGTGAGCTGCTGGAGCGGTTCGCCCGAGCGCGGCGACAACTTCGCCACGGTCATGGCCCGTGAGCTCGACGTGATGACCATCGACGACCAACTGCGGGTGCGGGAAATCGGCATCGCGATCCGCGACGGCCGCGACGACGCGGAGATGGAGCCGCGGCCGGACTGAATCGACCGCGACGAGTTGGCTGACCGCACCTGCGATTTCGCGCGCGACGCCCGCGATGTCACCGCCTACGCCAACGACGCCACCACCGACGGCGGCCTGCGGCTCGATGACGACGTTGCGGAGATGATCGCCGGCATGGGCCGCGTCCGCGCCGTCACCGGCGCACTGCTCACCAAGGCGTGATTGCACCCGGCGGAGAAGGCCGCGCTCACCGCGCACAAGCCCACCCGTGCGGAACATCCACCGAACCCGCCCAGGCAACGAACACTCGCCGCACCGCCCACGGCGCGGGAATGGAGCTGGCCCGCAAGCGCGAGCGGGAAGGACGAGTGTGATGCGCCGCCAGCTGCTCCCGTTGAGTCCCGTCACCGCCGCCACCGCGCTGGTAATCACCGGCGCCCCCGCTGCCGGAGCCCCGCCCAGCTCCGACTTCAACCGGTGGCCGGTCGGCACACCCTGCGCGATCGGCCCCGGCCCGCTAGGGCGGATCATCGACGCCGGCCGCGGGCACCACATCTGCGAGCAACGCATCCCCGGCACCAATTCCTACTACGAGTAACCCACCACACCCATAGGACAACCTGATGACCACAACCACCGCGACCGTGCTCCCGGACTGGGAGCGCGTGCTGGACCTCGGCATCCGCGCCGCCGAGATCCTCGGCCCCGCCACCGAACCGCTGGAAGCGACGATCACCATGCTGCACAGCGGGTTTCGCCGCCCGCAGGTGTTCGACGTCGCGTTCATACGGCAGTGGATCGACACCGACGCCCGCACCGCCTGCAACACGCTGCGGATCGGCCTGCGGTTCGCCCGTATCCCGGACACCCGGGACGAGGCCTTGCAGCTGCTCGGGCCAGGATGCCGGGACCGCGGCGAGGACCATTTCGTGAAGATCGCCAACGCCACCCGCGAGATCGGCCGCACCGCTCTGTGGGAGGCGCGACCTGCTGCGACTGCGGGCACCCGCTGCTGCGCTACGTCAGCCTGCCCTCGGGTGAGGATATGCGCTGGTCGCTCTTCCTGAGCTGCTGTAGCTGTCATCCCGAGTAAACCGAGATGCCGCGCCACAGCGGGGCCTCTTCTCGCTTTCAATAGGACGGCGGCTGCATCAACTCCATGAACGGACCCGAGGCAACCGTGGTAGCGGGAGTTCAGCTCGGCCGGCGGCTGAAGGACGGACGAGCGTTCGGCTTGTCGGTAGCGAACCGGAGCATGTGCAGATAGGTGTTGGCGCCGAGCAGGCTGCACACAGCCCACATGACCAGCAACCCGATCAGCAGCACGTTCTGAATCGCTGAGTCCTCACTGATCAGTAGCACGCCGGGAATCATCGTCACGACGCCGAGCCCGGAGAGAGGGAAGGCGAAGAGGAACACTTCGACTGACCTGCGACGGTCCCACGGTCGAGAAGCGGGCACCCACCAGAAATGCGGCAAAGCAGGAGAACCAGAGCACTGACCCGAGCGCGAACAGCGTCATCACGTGTTGAGTATCGGACAGACCACCGACAACATTGGGCACGTCGACGTTCCTGTTTGCTCAACCGCTTTCGACTGCTAAGGAGAGCGCCCGAACTGAGCGAGCCGTGGCCGCAGGGTTCGACGAAGGGGCTGAGATTCCACGCGCCGCGAATCGTGACCACCTACGTCGAGCAATGCGGACGAGGTCGAGGCACTGGACGAAGGCTCGGCCGACCCTGCGCTGGCGGTGATCTCACGCTGCAAGGGATCCGCGGTGCAGAAACAATGAACCAGCTTGGGCTTTCGACGTCTTGCGCAGCAGCCAGTGTCGAAGTTCAGGGGGATTGGAGAGAGATGTCGGAGGTGGGTTGTAAGTCGGCGGCCGCTGTAAACTCATTCCTGTTCGGCTGGCTCTTCTGAGCCCATCGAAATCGCATCTCTGCGTGCCCATTCGCGCGAGCCGCGACTGCTAGAGCCCTCCACTTCGTGGGGCGGCTCCATCCGTCGCGACACGTCGGCGGATACACGCAGGATGATGATGGAGGTGGTGCCTATGGAGGCGCCCCAGTCAAACCCGTCCCGGCCCGACCGGAACGGCACCGTCAAGAAGTGGCTGGAGCTCGCGCTCTGGTTGCGCACCGTGACGAACGTTGTGGACCTGGCGACGCGGTACCTGCCGCATGTGGCTGAAAACGTCACCGCCAGCCCGGCGGTCAAGGTGACCACCGAACTGGCGGCTTGGGCTCTGCACGCGATTATCGGCCTCTGACAGCGAGATCGCGAACAGTTCTCCTGCACGGGTTAGGGCTCGGCCACTGCTACCAACAGTGGTTCCGGGCCCTTTCCCACGTTCCAGGGGCTGTGGACACCACGTGAGTAGGCACTGGGTACCTACCCATAACCACCCATGGCTACCCATGTGGGTACAGCCACCATACCCCAATTTCCATTTGTGTTCCATCTGGAATGGCCTGTGAGCTGGGGTTTCTTGATCGAGGCGCTGTACTCACCCATACCCATACCCAGTGGCCCAGAGACGTCTTGGCAAGTCGCCGTCTTCGTCCTCTGGACACCCAGGAGCGACGCTGTTGAGCTGTGGGGCGGCGTACACCGACCGGATGCAGCTCACCAGCTCACCCATGGTGATGCGCACGGAGCCGGTAGACGCCGAGACTTACACCGCTTCACTGGATGAAGAGTGCGACCGCCACGGGCTGCTGCATCGGCTACAAGCGCCCGGGGCGAGAAGTGGGTGTCCTGCAGCTGCGGCAACGACGTCAGCAGGCTCTCGACATCTACGACTTTGGGCCGGGAGACACCGATGAACCGAACGGCGGAACACTCCACACCCGGCCCCCAGACGGCGGCTCGGCATGTGTGAGTCGCGGGTGGTGCGCCCGTTGCGGCCCGGGATGCGCCTCGACGCCGCGATCGAGGCGTACCTGCACACCGTGACCGCCGCCAACACCCGCCGCGGCTACCGCACCGCGCTGGACGCCCTGGCGACCGAGTTCGGCGCGGAATGCGATCCGGCGCTGCTGGTTCCGGACCGGGTCGCGGCCTGGTTCCGCACCCGGTGAGGTGGAGCGTCGGCGCAGACGTTCAACGAGCGCCTGGCCGCTGCGCGCCGCGTGTGACTACTGGCGCGAGCAGGCCTGGCTGGTCGGTGACCCGCTGGTGCGGTTGCGGCCGCGGTCGGTGTTGCTGGCGTGGCAGGCCGTACCGACCCCGCGGCGCGGCGCCGCCGCTGAGGATGCGCGATTCCAGCTGGGGGTCGGAAGCGCGAAGCGCGTGGACACGTCCACTTGATCGGTTCCAAGGCTGGCGGAAAAGAGCTGCGAGTCTACTCTCTGAACACGGGGATTACCCTGGCTTCGGGCGAGGTCGAACCGCTGTGGTCACTGCTGGACGGTCCCAGCCCCGAACCGATGCCACTGGATGGATTCGACGATCCGGTGGTCGAGCGAGTGTTGGGCCAGTTGGACCCGGTCGAACGCGCCATCGCGAAGCCCTGGTGCGGTGGCGCCTGGATCTCCCGGCGTGAGGCTGCCGTCGAGTGCGGCCAGCCCGCCGAGAAGGGCGTGTCGGTTTCGCGCAAGCTCCGGCGGCTCGGCCGCCAATTCCAGGAACGACAGCAGCAGCGAGCGAGCTGATTCGGCCTTGCGCGCCGATCCCGCACTACATGCGAAAGGCCGGGGATGCCCTTAACATCCGCGGCCTCACCACTTCAGTCTGGCGCAAGGACTGGATCCGGTGGGGTGCAACCTGGCACCTCGAAATCGAGGCCCACCGGCATATGGACGCGCAGCCGCGACGCGGACGGTCAGCGCCCGCCAGAGCCGGGCCGCGGCGCGGACGGGCGCCATTCTTGGGCCCCAGCCGCCATGGCGGCGTCGCGGCGATCACCCGTGGTGATGAGGGCGACTGGTATCGCGATCACCACTCGTAGGAGTAGCGCCAGCGCCTCGGCGAGCTGTTTCGGCGCGGCCCGCCCCGCAGCATGTCGCATTGACACAGCAACAGATAGAGAGCCCAGCTCGCTAGTCCGCGGCAGCGATTGCCGCAGTGACGGTGGCGATCTCGTTCATCCGCAGCCGATCGATCAACGACAACAGCCGCCGATCGGACGCAACCCCCAACGCCCACAACTCATAGCACGACGAACTACCCCGAGCCTCGAACTCGGCGAAACGTCGATACCGGCCAGCCGTCGTCTCCCGATCCACACCACCCTCCTATCCGAACAAGCACTCACCGACCAGCCGAAAGATCCGGTTGATGAAAACCATGGGGACACCCCCCAAGCGAGGCGAGCGCGCGGGCGGCCCGACGTCCTTGCTGAATGTCGCGGTGCGTACAACCTGTAATGGTCCAATGTACTCACCCTGGACGGTTGGTAGGTCGAGTCGAGCGGCATTGGCCGGGCACAAGGATTGGGGCGAGACCACGTCCCGTGAGGACCAAGCCGACTGCCCGGTACCACCGGGCCGCATCGAAAACTACCTGGAGACATTGCCCGACGACACAGCGCTTGCTCGGGTCTGTTGCCCCGGCTAGCAACACCCTCTCTTGCCACTGAGCGCTCGGCCGCGCTCGTCGTGCTGGGATCTCCCCATTATGCCGGTGAGCGCGCCCTATCGTCAGTTGCTTGGCACCGATAAGAGAAGACGCCATTGACAAGTTGGAGTCAACCTGGTCAGTTCCCGTCGATTACCTCGTCCAGCGCCGCACATGCCACATCAATGAACTCGTGATGAGCGGCCATGTAGCTCAGTCCAGTCGCTTCGGCCGCCCGGGCCCGTTCATGAGCATCTTCTGCCGCAGCCGCGTGTGCCTGACCAAATTCTCGAACCTCTCGGACCAAATCGGCCTGCACTCCGATCAGTTTGCGAGCTGCCTCGGCCACACCCGATGGACCTTCGAGCAAGACCCTGTTTCCGCGTTGTTCCGCGTCTTTGAACAGATGCCGGATCTCCGCTACCCGCGCTTGCTGAAGAGGTACAGGCTCGGGCGCGGCGGCCCGGCGGTCGCGGAAGTACAGCTGATTGGCTCGGTCTGCGGCATCGACGGCATCAAGGAAGTCGAGATAGGCGGACTGGCGGCGATCACGTCGCCATCGGAGATGTTCAACCCGTACTTCGAGTGCCTGAGTGTTTCGTTGGGTCAGAACTTGCTGCGCCTGCTGCCGCTCCAAAGCAGCTTGCCGGCGGTTCTCGGTGCGGGCCGCAATGATGGCCGTGAGCGAAGCTCCGAGCGCAGTTCCCAACACTCCTACGACTGCGACAAGAACACTGATTATGATCCATCAGCATGCCAAAATTCATTGCGGCGCAACGGCAATTGTGGTCGGCCGTTGCGGCTCACCATCCATGAACGCGCTCTCAGTAGCCGCTGTCGCGCGGGCTGCTCCGGGCCTTGGAGTGCAGTGTCGGCCCCGCTGGCCGGGGTCACAGTCCGGTTACGCACTCATATGGGTTTACCTGGTGAACGCGAAACCAGCTGGATGTCCTGATCGTCCCCGACGGCAGGCGGTTCACGGCCGGTGCCGCGAGCGACCCCAACACCGACTTCATCCTGTCTATTCATGTCCAGCAGAGCGGGATGCGTCTATCCATGGTTGCCGCAGCTTGTGTGCGAGTGCGCTGTTCACCATGGATCTTCGGGATCTGCTGGCGCGGGCGGCGCTTATTCGCAGGTCATCGAAGTGCCGCAGTGCCAGAATACTTGCGTGACTTTGTATTACGTGGTGGTGCAGGGACTGAGGCCCGGCAGCGTGACCGAGACTGGGGGCGAGGTTCAGATTGTTCCTCGACACTGGGGCGTGGGCGTCTGGGATTGGGCGTTTCTGGCCACAGAGCACGAACTCGGTCTTCCCTTTCAGGTCGCGGACGTCATGGCGCGTTCGGTGAATCTGGAACTCTGTGTGAATGCAGTCGATCGCGACGATGCGGTCGCGATGCTCGCGGCCCTGAAGTTGTGTCTTGCGGGTCTGGGGGTGCATCCCTTCGCAGCTCCCATGATCTCCACCCACTCGATCAATGATTTCTCGAATATCAAGGGAAGTGCACAGGACCCCAGCGACGCTCGCTACGAACGCGCTAAAGCTCTGGCTACCAAAGCCGAAACGGTAATCACTTGGCCCATCCCAGGCAGTCCCGTCGTCGCCAGGCCGATGATGGGGAAGAACGAACTTGACAGCGAGACCCTTCGGATCGCCGTGACGCGAGCGAAACTTTGGCGGTCGATGGCCGAAGCCGAGCGGCGCCTGCGCGTCATCGAGAACGCTGCAGTCAGCGCCGCCGAGATTGCCAACCTGGGCCAAGGGATCTTGCAGATGTGGACCGGACTCGAATCTCTCTTCCCTACAGTGCACGCCGAACTATCGTTCCGATTAGCCCTGTATCTTGCCCAGCTGAACGCGAGTAACGGTGACCGGCTGTCCGCCTTTCACGAGGCCCGGGATGCCTATTCGGTACGTTCGAAGATCGCGCACGGCCATGACATGTCGGAACCGACCGAACGCAACCGCCACGCATGGTCGCAGGCATGGTCGCTTCTGCACAGAACAATCGGCTCCCTCATCGACCGCGGATGTCTCCCTACCGAGAACGAACTGGTTGAGGAGCTGTTGACGCCAGCCGGCGCGATGGAGAACGAATAAACCCCTCTCGGTCTGAGGGCGATCTTGAGCTGCAAATTCGCGGTGACAGGTCGTGCCTCGCAAACCGTTCGGGCCGCTTGATGCCGGTGTCATGCGGCTCAGGCTATTACACACGGCAGTATCCGGCCGATCGAGTCTCTCGCATTGTTCCTGCGCAACGCACTCAAAATCCTCCTCCCCCCGGGACCATGACGATCATCACCGCGCGGCATGAGTGGTGTGGCTGGCTACACAGTGAACCGCGACGTCGCTGATCGGTGAACCCTGGCGGCATCTCTGTATGCCAGTGATGTTGTATCGGCAAAATACGGCGTCACAGTCCGGCTCGAGATCCGGCTGTAGCCGGCTCTGTCATAGGATCAGCGCCATAACGGGAGGCTCCATGACGCCAACGTCCCATCGCTGCGGCGGGCTGTAACGACGGCAGGCTCACACGACATGATCAGTGCATGGCGACGCACTCCGATCTGACGGCGGCGATGGACTACCTGGCCGTGGATACATGGCGACGCCTCGAACATGGACAACCGCGTGGCCTGGCACCCAGTGAAGAATCCATCACCGACTATGTGCTGTTCGAACTGCACCAACAGTTCCCGCAGATCCTCGTGCACAAGCCCAGTAAACAGGAAGAGGCACGGGTCGGGGCGGACTGGGAATGGTGGATCGGATCGGATACGCGGTGGGTATGTATACGCGTGCAGGCTAAGAAGTTCTTCGGTCACCACTATCGGTACCTGAGCCATCGGCCCAAGGGTGCCAGCGACCGTCAGATCGACTTGCTGATCGAGGGATGCAAACGACGCGGATATCTCCCCTACCACGTGTTCTACAACGGCTGGGGAGGCGACCATTTCGACGGTGAGGACAGGGCGGCACTGCACACCAATCACCGATACTTCCCGCATACGCAATGGCAGCCGATGGTGATCCGAAATCCCACCCGCACCGACGGCTACGAGGTGGTTGCTCTAGGGGAGAAGAATCCGCGATGGTGGGGATGTTCGGCGCTACCGAGTCGCTTCGTGGTGGATCTGCTGCGGCACAGCCCACCGCACTACGTGCCACGCTATCTGGAGCATGCGATGCCGTGGTCGATGATCTTCTCCACCACCCCCGCCAGTCGCGCACGCGATCTTGTCCCCGAGACTTTCACCGACGCCGTCGATGTCATCCATTGGCGTCTGCTCAGAGGCCCCTTCAATGTTAGGGGCTTGGTGCATATGTTCCCACCGGATGCGGGCGAGCCGGTAAACCCGTCCGTCTTGGACCGATGGCGACTCACCAGCCTCCCCAGCTACGTGCGGGCCGTGCTCGACGGCCGCCACGACCTCACCGCGGCCAGTCTGACCGACATGCTGGACGGTCAGGTCCCGGCCCGCCGACTCGTCCTTACTGACCTGGAAGGCTTCCCCGCCGAACCGCCCAGGAAATGACCCTCACCTACCCTAGAATCGGCGGCAGCGCATCGGTTCCGGCCGACTCAGATCCAGACGCAGCTTGTCGGTCGCGAGCCGATTGAGGTGCTGATCCAACTCGAGGGCCTGCGTGACGCGCCCGTCCTCGTACAACGCCACCAACGCAAAGTCGTATGGGTGGTCGAGTTCCTGGCCGCCGGTGAACCGCAGAACCAAATCCTCACGCCTGGGGCGGTGTCGATGTCTGCTGAATCATTCATAACCCACGATGCCGCCATCCGCGGGGCCCGTGCTCGTCGGCACCGACCGACAACCGCTGCCAGGATCGATCAGCGAATTCGGCGACCAGTTCGTCGGTGCGGGCGGTGCGGGTGGTCAACTCGTGGTCGCAGCGGGTGGCCATCACGTAGAACACGTCACGGTGCTCAAGCCAGTCCCACAGGTAGCCGACCTGCCCGTACGCTTCGTCCGCGGTGAACCACGCGAACGGCACCTTCACGGCCAGAGCACGTTCGAGCATGGTGATCATCTGGTGCTCTGGAGTGTCCTTCCACCTACCGGAAGTGCCGGATGGCAGGTGTGGCTACTTGCGTGCGAGGGGGTGAGGTTCGTCGGTGAGTGCGGCCAGTACGGTAGCGACCGTGGCCAGGCGGTCGGGGTCGAATCGATTGTGCGCTTCAGTGTTCTGGCTGCGTACACGTCGTTGTTTGAACAGTCTGACGGTGCGATGCCCGAAATTTGTTTCGACGAATACCTCTGTGGTGTAACAGACCCAGTTCATGTTCACTTGTAGGTCGTCGGCCCAGGGGAGTTCGCGGCGAAATCGGCGGACGAGGTACTGGTAGCGCGCGAGGTCTGCGGGTGTTCCGTTCTGGTAGCGCAGGACCCGATCGGTGGCTTGGCGGCCACCGCGGTGTCTGACGTGGCCGAGTAGGCGGGTCATCAGGGTGGGGGAGATGGGCTGCCATCGGATCGCGCCGCGGTATTCGTGCAGTCGGATCAGGCAGTCGTCGCGTTCGAGGTCCTCGATACGCAGCGCGAGCGCTGGACCTCTGCTGCAGGCTGTTTCGATATGTAACCGTAGGATGAGTGCGTCGAGTTCGGTGTCATCGCCGGTGGTCGAGGCCACGCGGCCGAGATCCTCGATCTGCTCGATGCTCAACGCCTGGGCCGAGCCGGGAGGCTGAGGTGTTTTGCGAGCTTGCGCGGCCGGGTTCGCGTCGGGTTCGATCAGACCGTCATCCTGGGCGTTCTGGTACAGGAAACGCACCGCGGCGATGAGATTGGCTTCTGCGCCGCGACCACCTGTGCTGTTCGCCCGCACGACAGCACGCAGCCTTTGCCGGGCCGCGCACTCCTCGATCTCCACCGCTGTGAGCGAATCGAGAGGTCGATGCCCCCAGGCTGTTTCGATGACCGGCCAATACCAGCGGTAATGACCAGTGCCTTCTGGATTCTTGATCCCTACCCACTGAATGTACTGGCCGATCGTGGGCATGCGCGCTCGATCGGGCTGCGCGGATGCCAGGTCGTCGAAGGTCAACCCGAGCGAAGCGACCAGTTGCAGGGCGGTATCGACATCCTTGCGGTTCATCCGACAGCCGCCTCGAACAGATCCGGGCGGTAGGACCACAACGCCGCACCGACCGCCCGTTGAGGGCAGACGACCAGAACGCCGCAGTCCAGGCCGCCGGCCATCAAAACGCGCTCGCCGGTGTGAAGGCGCGCCGCGCGGCGGGCGGAGACCGGAAGGAACAAGTAGCCGTTCGCCGCGATCGATGACTTGCTCTCGGCGACAGATCGGATCCGCAGCAGTCCCTGGCTGGGCTCGATCGTTACCGGTTGCTCAGCAGCCCATCCCAAGCGTTTGATCACCGATCGGTCACCCAACCGGCCTGCGGGATCGATCGTTGTCGTCGCACAGGTGAACTCACCCATCGGCGGCACAGGCAACTCGACAGGAAAGGCAAACGCAATCCCCACCCGACGAGCCTCCCCACTCATCGATGATGAAGCCTCCACGACACCACCAGCAGGTACGAACTGCACACCGACTTCTCCGTCGTCGCTCGCACTACCCGATGGGAAACCGTGCACCGAAGACATCCGCTCAGATTCCGGGACGCCCCAGCCTGCCGGCACCCGCCGGGATGACCATTCTCGAGACCTTGTGCTCACGCTTTGATTCCTCACTCGCCGACAGTCCGGGCTGCAGTGGTTTCGTCGCCTGCGACGGCACCGACAACCGCCGCCCCGAGCCACGCTCGCAGCGCCCAACATGCTTGCCAGTGTCATGATGCGACTCGTCCTGTCTCCAAGACGAAATCTGCTCGACCTCAACTTATTCGGGCTCGGCCCGTTACAAGCCTCCCGGACGAGCGCTCAGTGCGTCAAGATCAAAGAGCTACCCACTTTGTACACATTTTCGGAAATACACCCACACTGGGCGCCCTTTCATCCTCAACAGCCGAAAAGGTACCCACAGTGGGTGACTTTGTCGGCTGCTGCGAATGACGCCGCCACGCAGGCGCCAACGGCACCGGCGGGCCACCGACGCGGCGGGGCGCAGTGACACTGCCGATACAACACTGTTCAGGTCAGGCTCTCCCACCTCCGGGCGCTGACCGCAGGCTCGAACGCGGGCGCCGCGCTGGGGGAGTGCAGTCGCATCTGCTGCTGCTGGCCGGGTGCTCGCACGCACGACGGCCGCCGGACCGGCCGGCCACGATGTGACCTTACTCGGCCTGCCGCACGGCCAGCCCGCCGCCATGACCGCCGACTTGCCCGAATCCACGGTGACCACCGACTGCGGCGACTTCCGGCTCACCGAACCGAATGCCCGGGAGCTTCATCGCTGAGCCATCCACCAGCTCCCACCAGCCGCCCGCCCCCTTGCTAGCCACGAATCCCTTCGCGGACAGCTGCATGTAAGAAACTCGGCCGGCTGATTCGTGAACCCAGCGACGAAGGCTTCCGGTTGAGAGGGCGTTCTGAGCACCGACAGGACCCCATTCCGACCGATCGAACCGCCCGCCCGTGTCAGCGCCTCCGCTTTTGACCGACTAACTACGCAAATTTGCGGATCTGCGGTGTCCGGACTATCTCACGGACCCTAAAAAGAACGCATCCTCCGCAATTTTGCGGAGGATGCATGACAAAACGTGTCCGGAGGGGGACTTGAACCCCCACGCCCGATAAAGGGCACTAGCACCTCAAGCTAGCGCGTCTGCCATTCCGCCACCCGGACCGGTGTGCTCAGCAAGATTATCGGATCACTCCGCGTGGACCAAATCGCGGCTGGACCTGCGGATTCTCGAGGGTGTCGGGATGGGCGGTCGCACGACTATCCGTGCGGACGGGAGGCCGATGAGGCGCCGTGCGGTTGGGTGGGTGACCGGCATGTCGGGCTATGCGATGGAGCTGCCGGCGTGCGGCGCTAGCGTTGCTCGACCGCGTGGCCGAGGGTACCGAGCGTGACCGGGAGGCCGTCCGCGTGACTGCTCGCCGATCGGACCCGTTGTGCTGCGGATACGAGTAGCCAGCACTCGATCCCTCACGGCCGTGGGCCCGATGCTCGCCTCAGCCGAAGGCGCGTCAGCCTGCCCGGACCGACGGGCGAGCTGCTCAGGAAGCACCGCGCATGTGCACAAGCGAACGGTGCGTGCCATCAATTTGCCCGCAGTGATCGGTCAGCGCGAGACAGGTCGGGGAGAGTGATGGCGTACCGAGTTACGGGAGCATCGCTAGTACCTCAAGAATCCGACTGAGCTGGTCAAATGGTGGGCTCTGTGGTGAGCTGATCCCCGCTGGGGTGACCTTCGAGGGGCCGAATCCGTAGAGGATCTCAGGGAAACAGGTAGGTAGCTACTCGCGTCGCGAGGAAGGGGTGCGCCCAGAATCGACTCGATCCTCGAGGGCATACCGGCCTCGGGGGGAGGTGATCATGAGAAACGACTCGCAAGCACTTCTTGCCGCGGTGGCCATAGCAGGCCTGTTCGGCGCCGTGCCGGTATCCGTCGCGGCACCGGAGCCGATTCCCACCGTGCCCGTCCCGCCCAGCACGGCGGGACCGGTGTGGCCGGTGATCACGCCGACACATAGCCCGCCGCCTTCGACTGGGGAACCGGAGCCGCAGACCACCACCAAGACGCCCGATCCCACGGCCACGGCGACGAATCCTGAGCCGACAACCACTACGACCAAGCCGAATCCGCCGACCACCACAACCGAACCGCTCCGGACAACCGCGCGACCACCGAGTGCCGGCCCGACCCCCGTACCGTCCGAGAGTCCCGCACCCACGCTCGTCGCCCCGGCCACCGCGGAACTCGGCACCACTATCACCGTTCGGGGCGAGCGCTGGCCCTGTGACCTGGTGCGCGCCTTTCCGGACTGGTCCGAATCGGTGCCTGCCCAGGTACGAGGGGGTGTGTTCGATGTTCGCGTCGATGTGCCCGAAGGGATCCAGCTGGGTTCGCACGCCATTTCCGCCGCGTGCGTCGGAGCCTCCCAGGGCGTTGCCGCGAGGACATCCATCGAGATGATCCGCGCGCGGCTGGTCACCACTGCCGACGACCGCGCGAACACAGAACCGTCCGGCGAGCGTCCACCACCGCCGGGACAAGCCGAGGACAGTGATCAGGACACCGGCGTCGGCAACTTACTTGGTCTCGGAGGGTTCCTTCTCGTCCTCGGCGCCGCGGCGCTGGTTCTACGCGGTGGCCGGAAACGCCCGAATGGGGCGTCGCACAACAGGGATCCGCATCTTCCGCAGGTACACGTGCGGGTGGTCGCGGATGTCCCCCCGATGATCCATGTTCGCCAGGTCACCCGTGCTCCGGATGTTCGGGTGCGGCTGCGGGCCTGCGAGCCGTGGCTGAACGTCAAGGAGGTGCTCGGATGACGAGTCCAGCGTCGATGAGTGCTCGGTCGGTTCTGTTCCACAACGCCCCGCACGATGTCGAAGTGGGTGAGCTGGCCGAGTGCCTGCACGAAAGGGGCGCCGAACGCTTGGCCCTGCGCCGGGCGCCGGCCGTGGCTCCGACACTGGGGTCGCTGGCGCTGCACGAGGTGGCCGAGACCATCGACGGGCTGCTCGAGGTCGACCTGGGCAGTGTCGGGATCGGGGGTTGGCGCCGCTACGACCGGTTGCGCTGGGCGGCGATGCGTACCCGCGCCGGTGGAACCGAACAGGTCACGCTGTTCGAACACGAGATCACCCAGACCTACCGTCCGTGCCTGGACGTCACCGTCGACGGAAATTCGGTCGGGGAGTTCACGATAGAACTCTGCGTCGCGATACTGCTCCAGCCGCTCGCCGCCACCGTCCGCAACGGGATGCTGGCGGCACTGGGCCCTGGTGACTGCACCGTGACGGTATCGATCGGCGCGCCGGAACTCGGGCCGATCATGCGGCGCGAACGCAGACTGCACACGGCGACGATGATCGACCTTCGACGGCCCGTACCCCTCGTCGAGCAGCCTCCGACCTTGCCCGTCGGGCGCGTACCCACGGCGCGCTCACCGCAAGCACGGTGGACCGGTGGGTGAATTCGACCGACTCGTCGCGGTCGGTGAGGAACTGCGCAGTGTCGCGGTGGCTAGGGCCGTGCACTCGGCGCTGTTTCCGGCCGTGAGGAACCGAGGCCGTTCACGCGTCTTCTATTCGAGGTTTGCTGCGGTGCGCGGATACGAGCGCCCCTACGTTGCCAGTTCCAGACAGGTACGAGCTCGGTATTCCCATCGAGAACGCGAACGAGAATGCGGATTTGATCGAGATCGATGCCCACAGGCGCCAGATGTTGGAAATACTGACCGGCCGATCCTGCCGGAGTGCGTGGGTCGACTTGGCTGGGCGGGAAGGCGATGAGCAGGTCGGTCGCCGTCCGGATACCTAGTTGACGCAGTTTCACCCGGGTTCTGGTGCCTGCGCGGGCGCCGGGGCCGAGACTACCGCCGAGTTGTGCGGTCCAGCTGGGGTCTTCGGTGGAAGGGTGGGACGACGGCTTGTCACCGAAGCGCAGGGACCGCCGACGTTCGTGCCGTGTCACCTCGCTGTGATCGAGGTGGAAGTAGAGCTGAGCCTGATCGATCCAATCCACCAGACGGCCCAGCGGGACACGCGTGTGGAGCATGACATCGACGAGATTCGCCGTCACCAGACTCTGCATGTCTTCGATGCCTTCTTCGATGAGCCGCGATTTGTACCACACGTTCAGACCATCTAGCTGATTGAGCGGATAGTGCGGTGTGAGTTGAGGTACTGCGGCGCGGAGGGCAACGGCGGCGGTCCTGTGGAGAGCGTAGACGCCGACGATCGGAAAGGAGCCGACGACGAAGGCTACCGCCGATCGAACGCCGGGTTCCAAGCTGTCGATCAACTGGTGCAGAGGCACCAAGATGGTAAAGACGACGATAATTCGCAACAGCGCGGAGGCATACGCACTCGGCCTGAGGTCACTTTGGTAGAAACGCCGGACGAGGCTCTGGACGGTGAATGCGTAAGCGCCGAGAAAGCCGAACTTGAAGATGTCCCACACCGTGGTGGGGCTCTCGACGAAGTCCAGATCCCAGAGGGTAGCGGTCCAGCAGGTCGCGAAGCCGATCGTGGCGAGGAAGACCGGAAACAGAGTTTCGGTCTTGACCGCGAAATCGGATCCACCCGCGGAGGACACCGCACGCCCGTAGTAGGCGTTGAATTTCTGTCGGTAAATATTGTAATCGTCTTCTTGGAGGTAGCCGCCGTCCGCGATCCATTCCTCGTAGAACTCGGAGGATCGCGGTGGCCGGGGCAAGTATTTCGGCTCGTCCACTGCGAGCCGGTGAAGGTTGAGGACGTACTCGTTCCACAAGGCGCTCGCGCGCTGGCCGAGGAATCGGATATACAGCCAGCTGGGCAGGAAGGAAAGCACCCAGACGACGAAGATCTTCAGCACTCCGGTGGACAGGTCGTCTGCCGAACTATGACGGTGGAATCCGCCCCACACGGTGAGAAAAGCGAAAACGATCGGGACGACGATCAGAACATTCATCCACACGAGGACGACCTCGCGGCTGAACCACCCCCACGACCGGCTCCGCGACGCCGCACGACCGATGGGCGTGCGCCCTGCGACGGGGTCGGCGATACCTCGGGTCAACGAGAGCAGGGACTCTCGCGCGTGCGGGTGCTCGTGCAGCGCTCGATACAAGTGCTCGGTGAGGCGTTTGCGGCTACCCCTGCTGCCCGTGGCTTCGACAAGAGGGCTGAGCGCGGGGTCGCTGCGGAACAATTCGCCGAGTTCTGTGTCGATGGCGCGGGCTACTCGATCATTCTCGGTGAGAAATCCCGCGGCCCGGAGGCGGCAGCTCTGGCTGGTCGGTGATCGAGGTTCGGCACACCTCGATGCCATCGCCAGCGCTTCGGAGAGGTCCTTTGCGAGGACATATGTCGGCGCTGTGGCGTCCATGTCTTCTCCCGATGACGGTTCCGGCATTCGAATGGTGTGGCGGCTCCTACGCGGAATCCACGCTAAGCCCGCGCCGCCGGCGGGTGACACGTAGTCCACTACTCATTTGGGCGCTTGTGCCTCGCGTCGCGCCGTGCGGAAAACACTTGCCGAATCACACCGGCACCGCCGCCGCGCAGAATGACTCGATGAGCGAGTAGTGAACTACCCGAATTCGAACTCATCCGGCTGGGCACTTCGATGATCGTCGTTCCGGCTGTACGCTGAGATCGTCGATCCGGAATCCGGAATCATTCGCCGGGTTCTCGACATTCCTACGAAATTCTGCAGTTCCACGAGAGGGTCACTCAATGATCAATACACACACGGTAGTCGCAGGAGACACTCTCTCTGCGATTGCGAAGAGATTTTACGGCCAGGCCGCGCTTTTCGAACTCATCGCCGTGGCCAGTGGCGTTCCGGATCCCGATTCGATACGCGTCGGGACGGTGCTGATCATCCCCGAGGTGAACCGCAAGCACACAGTGGTGCGAGGCGAAACACTGTCCGGATTGGCAGGGCATTTCTATCGCCCGCAGAACTCGCATCTGTTCCCGCTGATCACCGCGGCGAACGGAATCGACGATCCCGACCAGATCCACCCCGGTCAGGTATTGATCATTCCCGGCATCTCGTACAAAGTCGTTTCCGGCGACACTCTGTCCAAACTCGCCAAGCGCTTCTACGGTGATGCCACGCTGTTCCCGCTGATCGCCGACGCGAACGAGATCCTGGACCCCGACGTGATTCACGTCGGCCGAGAATTGATTATTCCCCCGAAGAACTAGGAGATAACCATGGCAGCCGAATGGCATACGGTCGTCGCTGGCGAGACCCTGTCGGGAATCGTCAAGAAGAAGTACGGTGATCTGAGATTCTTGCAGAGGATTGCCGACATCAACGGTATCGAGAACCCGGACTTCATCAGAGTCGGCCAGCAGATCATGCTCCCCTTGCGGTCCATCCTCGCCTCGGCGGGCTAGACCGGATGCCGAGTCGTCCTCGCAATTGCGGCGGCCTCCGATCGCTCACTCGGGACAGCAAGGGCCGACGGTATTGCGGTTGCCCTCCCAGCAGCGGATGCTCCCCTCCTGGGAGGGCAACGTTTCGCCGCCCGACGGGATCGCGCAGGCGACCGGCGACCCGATCGGTCACCCGGCAGGAGAACAGCGACCAGTGGAATCGTCGGCCTCCGTCAGGGTTTGAGCGGATCGTGGCCCCAGTTCATCAGCGAGTACCGCCACTTGCTGTCGACGATGTCCCCGGAAGGTCGTTGCTCGAGATGGCGGTGCGCGTACCCGACGACTTTGCGCATGTGCGCGTAGTCATCGTCGGTCAAGTCGTTCTTCTCGAGGATGTCCACGATGCGGCGTCCGCTCCTGTGCCCGGTCGACTCGCCGCCGCCTTCCGATTTCTGTCCCACCGATTTCGACTCGTCGGTGTCGAGCCAACGACGTAGTTCTTTCGCCGTCATATTGACGAGGTTTTCGAATTCCGCACGCGTGTCCTTCTTGTCTGTCGTCATGATTTCAATCGTCCTGCCGACGAAGAGCGTCGGGTTTGTGCACCGCGTCACGACCGCTTTTCGCACTGCGCACCCGGTATTGCGGATCTTCTTCGGATGCTCGGACGGTCCGACCGGCGGCTTCGGTGTCCGATGTGATCACCTCTTCCACCTCGCCTTCGGCAGTACTGCCGTGGCTCTTCCATTCCACTTTGTCACCTTTGCTGAAGGATCGCTTACTCATCGCAGTTCCTTATCTATTCCCGTTTCCGACGTGCATGTCGTACCCCGGCCGGGACGCCGCAAACCGATAGCTGAAGCGATGCTGCGTCGTTTGGGCATCGGTGCGGAGGGGTCGCGGAAATGAAACCGTGACGTGCGGGTCAGAGGAGTTCTTCAAATGTTCGTTCGAATCCCAGCGCGCCGCGGCCGTCGGCGACCTGACGGTCGAGAAGGTTTTTCAGGGGAGCGACGAAGTCGGGGGTGACATTCGCGTCGCGACCGGCACGGTGGATCGCGTCGAGTGCGGACTTGTGAAAGGCGATGGATTGGATGGGGTCGCTGTATGCGGCGGTGTCGATGACGGCGCCCTGATGCGGCAGGGACTGGGCCATCGCGCCGACCCACGCGGCGGCGCGCCGACCGAATTCGGCGGCTGGGACGCCGACGGAGCGCATCATGGCCGCGCCGTGCAGGAAGCCGCCGAACATGGCGTACATGGTGGCAAGCAGGGCGAAGTCGTAGGTCGAGGCGAAGCCCGCGTCGTCGCCGAAGTATTCCGCGGCAGCGAGCAATTCGAGGGTTTCGCGGTGTGTGTCGAAGACCGTCCGGGAGCCGCTGTAGAGGATGGAGGCGCCGGGTTGGCCGATCATGGGTGGCACCGCCATGATTCCGCCGTCGAGGTAGTCGCAGTCGTGACCGGCCGCCCAGGTGGAGAGTTCGCGAGCTTCGCCGGGGGCGGTGCTGGTCAGGTTGATCAATTGTCGTCCAGCCAGTCGGGCGGCGACCGGGTCGAGGGTGGCGTGCACCGAGGCGTGGTCGAGCAGTACGGCGATGATCGGGCCGTCGGCTGCGATCGCCTCGGTGACGGTCGCGGCGGTCGCGGCTCCGGCCGCGAGGAGTTCGGCGTCCTTGCCCCGGGTGCGGTTCCAGACGGTTGTCGGCACGCCGGCCTTCAGGAATGTCGCGGCCAGCGCCTGGCCCATCGCACCGAGTCCCAGGATGGTCACCGGGGTCTTCGTGTTCTCCGCCATCGCGGGTTCAACTCCTTGGGTTCGAGAAACGTCCTGGTCAGCGCGCTGTGACCAAGAGTGCTCGTTGCCCGGCGGAGAGGCAAGTACCTACTATTTTGTCCGGTACTTACCAATTGGTTTGTGAGCAGGTAGCGAGGTGGACGGTGGGCGCGAAGCGATCGGGACCATACTTCTGCGGTATCGACGCCGCGATGGATGTGGTCGGCGGCAAGTGGAAGGCGCTGATTCTCTGGGAGCTGGAGAACCACGGCGTGCGGCGCTTCGGCGAGCTGCGCAAGGGGCTGCCGGGAGTCTCGGAGAAGATGCTGATCCAGCAGCTGCGGGAGCTGGAGGAGGACGGGATCGTGAGCAGGACCGTCTACCGCGAAGTGCCGCCGCGCGTGGAGTACCGGCTGACCGAGAGCGGCGTCGCGCTCAACGCGGCACTGGAGCCGCTGGGCGCCTGGGGACGGGACCGGATCGATCGGATCGGAGCGCTGCGCGTGCATCAGCAGTCCTGAGGTGAATCCTTCAAAAGTGAATGTTTCACTCGGGCAACATCGTTCAGCGGAAGATCAAGCTACTAGTTGGTAACTTGAGTTACTTTTGTGCACACCCGGTGTAATTGACGCATAACCGGGCCCGTCGTATGTTCCACGTCACAACTTTGCAAGATGTGGGTGGCAGCGCAGATGTCGGATGATGGGTATGACCTACGGGTCTTGCTGACGCGGGCGCTCCGCCGGATACAGGAGTTGGAGGCGCGGCCGCAGCGCGAGCCGATCGCCATCGTGGGTATCGGCTGCCGGTTTCCCGGTGGTGCGGAAACGCCGCGGCAGTACTGGGAACTGCTGTCCTCGGGCCGCGACGCGATCGTCGAGGCACCGCAAAGCCGTTGGGCAGTGGCGGATTCCGCTCCTCGGCGAGCGCGGCGGCGGGCGGGCCTGCTGGCCGGTCCCATCGATGCCATCGATGCCGAGTTCCTCGGCATCGCGCCGCGCGAAGCGGCGTCGATGGATCCGCAGCAGCGGCTGGCGCTCGAAGTCGCCTGGGAGGCAATGGAAGACGCGGCGCTGGCACCGGACACCCCGGCGGCGGCCCGCACCGGGGTCTTCCTGGGCGTCAGCTGGCAGGAGTATCAGCGCACGATCACACCGGATTGGGTGAGTTCGGTGGACGCGCACACGCTCACCGGGACGATGTCGAGCATCGTCGCCGGGCGGGTGTCCTATGTGCTGGGGTTGCGCGGTCCCGCCGTGGCGATCGACACGGCGTGTTCGTCATCGCTGGTGGCGGTGCATCAGGCATGTCGCAGCCTGCGGGCGGGGGAGTGCGACGTCGCGTTGGCGGGCGGGGTCAATCTGCTGCAATCCGAACTCACCTCGGAGGCGCTGGCCCGCATGGGTGCGCTTTCACCGGACGGGCATTGTCGTCCTTTCGACGCTCGCGCCAACGGGTATG
Organism: Nocardia sp. NPDC047654; assembly: GCF_043205035.1. Taxonomy (NCBI): domain Bacteria; kingdom Bacillati; phylum Actinomycetota; class Actinomycetes; order Mycobacteriales; family Nocardiaceae; genus Nocardia; species Nocardia sp. NPDC047654. Next base: position 169,024 of record NZ_JBIDDF010000009.1, on the reverse strand, counting down.
TGCGCGGCGAGGGCGCGGGAATCATTGTCCTGAAGACGCTTTCGCGGGCGATCGCCGACGGCGACGCGATCAGGGCGCTCATCCGCGGCTCGAGTGTGAACCACGACGGTCGTTCCATGGGGTTGACCGCGCCGAACCCGATGGCCCAGCGCGAACTGCTGCGCGACGCGCTGACCGACGCCGGATGCGCCGCCGACGAGATCGGTTACGTGGAGACGCACGGCACCGGCACGCCGCTGGGCGATCCGATCGAGATCCAGGCGCTGTCCCAGGTTCTCGGTGCGCCGCGGGCGGACGGGTCGGTGTGCCTGCTGGGGTCGGTGAAGTCGCAGATCGGTCACCTCGAGGCGGCCGCGGGTGTCGCCGGGCTGATCAAGGTGGTGCTGCAACTCGAGCACGAACGCGTTCCGCGTCAGCACGATTTCGCCACGATGAACCCCAAGATCACGCTCGACGGCACGGCGCTGGCGCTGCCGACCCGCGATGTCATCTGGCCGCGCGCGGAGCGGACGAGGCTGGCGGGCGTGAGCTCGTTCGGTTTCGCGGGCACCAACGCGCATGTGGTGCTGGAGCAGGCGCCCGCACCGCAGCCGCGTGCGGACCCGGAAGGACCGGCGCTGCTCGCTGTTTCGGCACGCACCCCGTCCGCGCTCGACATCCTGTCTCGCCGCTATGCCGAGCAGTTGGAGCGGCCGGAGGTGCCGCTCGCCGATGCCGCCGCCACCGCCGCGCTGGGCCGCACGCATTTCGTGCATCGTCGCGCGGTCGTGGCGCGAACGGCCGAGGAGGCGGCGCACCGGCTCGCGGAACCTTCACCTCGATCGACGGACTCGATCCCGGGCAAGCCGCGGATCGCGATGCTGTTCACCGGACAAGGCGCACAGTATGCGGGGATGGGTGCGGCACTCGACCGCAGATATCCGGCTTTCCGCGCGGCGCTCGACCGCTGTGACGAGTTGCTCGGACCGCTTCCGGGCGGAATCCGTCTGCGGTCGCTGCTGTCCGAGGCGAACGAGGAGTCGCTGTCCCGCACCGAGTACGCGCAACCGGCTCTGTTCGCGATCGAGTGGGCGTGCACCGAACTGTGGGCGGCGTTCGGCATTCGACCCGATGTCGTGCTGGGACACAGCCTCGGTGAACTGGTCGCGGCGACGGTCGCGGGGGTGCTCGATCTCGACACCGGGTTGCGACTGGCCGCCGAACGCGGCCGGATGATGCAAGCGGTGCCCCAGCGCGGGGCGATGGCGGCGGTCTTCGCCGCACCCGAGGAATTCGGAACGCTGTGGGAGGAACTCGCGGCGAGTGTGTCGGTGGCCGCGGTCAACAGCCCCGGACAGTTCGTCGTCTCCGGAGCGGTGGACGCGGTGGAGCAGGTGATGCGAGCCGCCGATCAACGGTCGATCCGCACGGTGCGGTTGCCCGGCACGACGGCGTTCCACTCGCCTCTGTTGGATTCGATGCTGGCGGACTTCGAGGTCCGGGTCGCCGAGTTGGTGCCCGCCCCGCGCGTGGCGGCGATTCCGCTGGTGTCGAACGTCACCGGCGCGCGGCTCGAAGGCCCCGTGGATGCCGCGTACTGGCGTGCGCATGCTCGCGGCACCGTCCGTTTCGCCGAGGGCGTGCGCGCGGCCGCCGAGTTGGGCGTGGACGCCTACCTCGAGGTGGGACCGCATCCGGTGCTGCTGGAATTCGGACGGCACGCCGATCCTGATGCCTCGTGGCTGCCGAGTATGCGCCGGACCGCCACCGACGATGAGGTGCTGCTGACCGGTCTCGGCGCGCTGTACTGCGCCGGCGCGGAGATCGAGTGGACCTCGGTGGTGCCCCCGGACGCGCGGCGGCGCAACGGTCTGCCCACCTATCCTTTCGAGCGAGAGCGGGTCACCGTGCCGATCGCCGGCACCGCGCCGCGCACCGGATACCTTGCCGAGCACCGGTTTCGGGACCGGGCGGTGGTGCCCGCGGCGGAACTCGCGCTGCGCGCGTTGCGTGCGGCCGGAGGACCCGACGACGAGCTGATCGATTTCGTCGCCGCGCGGCCGGTGCCGCTGGAGGAACTGGCCGAGCCGCACGTGTCCGTCGCGGGAGACCGCACCGAAGTGCGGTTTCACGTCGACAACGGCAGTGTCACCGCGGTATCCGCAGCGGTTCGCGCCGCCGCGGGTGAGGCGCGCGACCCCGGCGAACTGTCCGCGGCGCGGCTCGCGCTGACCACCGAATGGGATGTCGGAGACTTCTATCGTCGCTGCGCGGACGCCGAATTGACGTTCGGTCCACGCTTCCGCTGGCTTTCGCGGTTGCAGCTGGGCGAGGGCAGCGTGCTGGCCGAATTGAAACGCCCGGCCGAACTGGCCGACGAACCAGACGCCTGGCTGCCCTGTCTGCTGGATGCCGCGGTGCAGACCGGTCTCGCGTTGGTGTCCAGGGACAGCGACACGGCTCGGCTGCCGATTGGTATCGGCCGTTTGCGTTTGTCCAGCGTGAACGCGGGTGCCACTGCGTGGGCGCTGGCCGAGCGCACCGACCGCACGGTTCGTATCACTGTTTTCGATACCGCCGGCGCGGTGGTCTGCGATATCGAAGACGTATGGTTCGCCGAGTCCGGCACTGCCGGGCAGTCGCAGGATCGGGATCGCATGTCCGGCCTCACTCACCGCCCCCTCTGGGAACCCGCCGTGGGGTTGCCGAGCGGACGGGGCCCTGCCGCCGTGTTGGTGATCGGCGTCGGGCCACAGGCCGAGCGGCTCGCCGCAGCCTTGCGTGCCGCGGGCACCGATGCGGTGACAGTGGAGCGCACGACCGATCCGGCACGGTGGCCCGGCGACGAGCGGGCAGTGATCTATCTGTCCGATGCCGAAGCGGACGACAGTGCCGAAGCGGCGCGTGTGGAAACGCGATTCGCTCTGAATGCTGTGCAACGGATGGCTCGGGCAGTCACCGACGCACCGCTGTACCTGGTGACCGTCGGGGCAACCGGAGCACTGTCCGGCGAACCCGTGCGCCCGGCCGCCGCAACCCTGTGGGGACTGGGGGCGGTGGTGCGCACCGAGCTTCCCGAGTTGCGCTGCCGTCTGATCGATCTGCCCGTCGGCGCGCGCTGCGACGACCACCGCCTGGTGAGCGAAATCTGTTCCGATGCGGCGGACTTCGAAGTCGCTTTGCGCGGACGCCACCGCTACACGATGCGGATGCAGCCCTCCGATGAACTCGGGGCAATGCCTCGGCTGGACCGTGGCGGGGCGTATCTGGTCACGGGCGGTCGCGGAGCGCTGGGGTCGACCGCCGCGCGCATCCTGGCGGAGGCCGGTGCGGGCATGGTCGTGCTCGCCGGTCGCAGCGCCCCTGGCCCGGAAGACGAGCAGGAGATGGCGCGGATCGCCGCTTCGGGGGCGGATGTCGAGACCGCGGTGGTCGATGTAGAAGACCGGGAGGCGTTGTCCCGGCTGCTCGCTCGCTTCGGTCGCGAGCTTCCGAGGCTGGCCGGGGTGGTGCATTGCGCGGGTGTTCTGGACGACGCCCTGCTGATCGAGCAGACCCCGAGCCACATCGATCGGGTGTTCGCGGGAAAAGTCGTCGGCGCTTGGCACCTGCACGAGCTGACCGCGGACAGGTCGCTGGATCTGTTCGTGCTGTTCTCGTCGGTCAGCGCCGTGGTGGGCACGGCCGGGCAGGGCAACTACGCCGCGGCGAACGCGTATCTCGATGGCCTCGCCCGCCTGCGTGCGGCGCAAGGGCTGCCCGCGGTAAGCATCGCGTGGGGCCCGTGGACGGGTACCGGCATGGCCGCGGGACTGAGCGACACGGCCCGCCGAGCGTGGGCACGCCACGGCGTCGCCGAACTGGCCGCCGAGGACGGTGTTCGAGCGCTGCGCTCGCTGCTGTCGGCCGAGGGAGTCGTCGCGGTATTCCCCTCCGTCACGGTCGTTCCGGCGGAGCAAGAGGCGATAAAACAGGGCGACTCGCAGGATGTTCGAATCACACGTGAGCCGGCGGAACTGCTCGATCTGGTGCGCACCCACGCCATGACGGCGCTCGGCCGCACGACAGCCGTTTCCGATCGCACGCCCCTGCGGGAACTCGGGCTGGATTCGATGATGGCCGTCGAGCTGCGCAACGCGCTCTCCGCTGATCTGGGAGTGCGACTTCCGGCGACCCTGCTGTTCGATCATCCGACCGTCGCCGCGGTGTCCGAGGAGATCGCCCGGCTCGATGCGAAGTCAGCGCCCGGTCGCACGGGTCCAGAGCAAGCCGCACAGCGACCGACCACGCGCACCTCCGAGCAGCTCACGCCCCCGGTGTACCCACCTGAACTCCCGGTTACACCTAGTACACCGAACGTGGCGCAGCTCACATCGGGCGAAACAGGCGCTGCCGCGGACGATTACGCCGACGCCATCGCGATCATCGGCATGGGCTGCCGCTATCCCGGTGGCGTGCGCAACCCTGCCGACCTGTGGCACTTGCTCACTACCGAAACCGACGCGGTGACCGAGGTGCCCGCGCAGCGCTGGGATGTGAACGCCGTCTTCGATCCGGACCCGGACGCCGAGGGCAAGACCTACACGCGTTGGGGCGGCTTCGTCGACGGTGTCGAGGATTTCGACGCGGGATTCTTCGACATCTCCGTCGGCGAGGCGCGGATGCTCGACCCGCAGCAGCGGTTGCTGCTCGAAACGTCCTGGGAGGCCCTGGAACATGCCGGATATCCCGCGAGCCGTCTGGAAGGCAGCCGGACCGGCGTCTTCGTCGGTCTGATGTCCAATGACTATGCCGAACGGATGGCGCGGGCCGGTGTCGCGCCTGACGCGTGGTTCGGCACCGGCAATCTGTCCAGCGTCGCCTCCGGGCGGCTGTCGTACTTCCTCGGCGTGAACGGTCCGAGCCTCACCATCGACACCGCGTGCTCCTCGTCGCTGGTGACGGTGCATGCGGCGGTGCGCAGTCTGCGCAGCGGCGAATGCGATCTGGCGTTGGCCGGCGGTGCGACGGTGGTGCTCACGCCCTCGCTCGACATCTACTTCGCGCGGGCGCGCGGCCTGGCCGCCGACGGCCGGTGCAAGACCTTCGACGCGCGTGCCGACGGGGTGGTCTGGAGTGACGGGGCGGGAGTGCTCGTGCTCAAGCGGCTGGCGGACGCCCAACGCGACGGCGATCGGGTGCTGGGGCTGGTGCGCGGCTCGGCGGTCAATTCCGACGGTCGTAGTCAGGGATTGAGCGCGCCGAATGGTCCGGCGCAGGAACGAGTCATCCGTGCGGCGCTGGCGGACGCGGCGGTCGAAGCGGGCGACATCGAGTACATCGAAGCGCACGGCACCGGCACCGCGCTCGGTGACCCGATCGAGGTGCACGCCCTCGCCTCGGTGCTGGGCGAAGACCGCACCGAAGCCGCGCCGCTGTGGATCGGGTCGGTGAAGTCGAATCTCGGCCACACCCAGGCGGCGGCAGGCATCGCCAACATCATCAAGGTGATCGAGTCGATGCGGCACGAGCGCATTCCCGCCTCACTGCACTTCCGTTCGGGCAATCCACACATCGATTGGGATTCGATCGCGGTCCGCGTTGTCGCCGAGGAGCGACCGTGGCGGCGTTCGCGGCGACCGCGCCGGGCGGGGGTGAGCGCGTTCGGGATCAGCGGGACGAACGCGCACGTGGTGATCGAAGAAGCGCCTCAGGTCTCCGAACCCGGTGCGGTGGCCGTTTCCGGTCCCTACCTGCTGGCGCTGTCGGCGAAGAGCGCCGCGGCCCTGCGTGCGCTGGCGGCTCGCTACCGCGATTTGCTGGTCGCCCGTCCGGAGACGGCATTGCTGGATGTGTGCGCGTCCGCTGCCGTCGGCCGTACACATTTCGGTGAGCGCGTCGCGATCGGCTTCGATACCGCCGCGCAGTTGCGCGCCGCACTCGAGGATGTCGCCTCGGGAGTGACCGCGAGCGGGTCGGTCGTCGAGGTGACGAGTGGTTCGGTCGAGCTGGGTCGCCGGTATGCCGCAGGGGACGAGATCGACTGGGCGACAGTGTATTCCGATCGCCGGTGGCGCCGTGTCGACCTGCCGACGTATCCGTTCCAGCGGAAACGGCACTGGCTGGAGTTCGAGCCGCGCTCGGAGGACACCGGCTCGTCGCACACTCTGCGGCTGGCACCGGAGATGTTCGACGGGCACCGGCTGCGTGGCGTGCCGACGGTACCCGCGGCGTGGTTGTGCGTTCATTTGAACGACATCGCCGCTCGGTTGCCCGGGAAGTGGGAGGTCGCCGGGCTGCGATTGATCAAGCCGCTGGAGGTCACCGCCGAAGCGGTGGTGCGGGTCGTGCTCGAACCCGGCAAGGACGGCTACGACGTGCGCTTCGTCGGCCCCGGCGATGCTCGGATCAGCTTTGCGACAGCGACTCTCATGGCCGCGGCCGATGATTCGGTCGAATCGCACGATGGTGTGACGAGTGATTCGGACGCGCGGGTCTGGCCCGCCTACTACGACACCGTGGCTGGGCTGGGCCTCGAGTTGGGCCCCGACTACCGCCGCGCCCTCGACTTCCGGCGGATCAGCGACACCGAGTCCGAGGCCGTGTTCCGCGTGCCGGATAGCGGCACACCCGTGCTCGACCCGATCGTGCTCGATGCCTGCCTGCACAGCATCGTGGTGACCGCCAACGCAGGCGAAGGGATGTTTTTGCCCTCCGAGATCGGTCGTGCCCGATTCTTCGGCGGTCCGGCGCTCGGAGAATCGATCGTCCGATGCCGGGTGCGGGTGACCGAACACAGTGCGCGCGTCATCGTCGGTGACGCCACGCTGCACTCGACGTCCGGGCGACCGCTCGCCGCATTGCGCGGGGTGAGCCTGCTCAGCGCGAAACCCGATGCCGTATCGAAAGCCGTCGCAGCCGACTCGTCCAGGCTCGGACGTCTGCTGCACCACCTCGAATGGGTTCCCGTCGAAAGTGGAGAATCGGCGAGAGAGCAGCCGGCAGGTCGCTGGTTGATCTTCGGTGACGGGCCGGTCGGTGCTGCCGTCGCCGCCGGACTGGGCGCGCGCGGCATCGAAACCGTGGTTGTTCGCCCGGAGGACGAGCACGCGACCGACACCGTTTCGTCGGCGACCACGCGCCCGTTCCATGGTGTCGTGTTCGCGTGGACGTCGGCGTCCGCGCAGACTCGTATCGAAGCCGTTTTGCGGTTGACCCGCGCGCTGGATTCGCTGGCGCACCGTCCTGCCGCGCTGTGGTTGCTGACGCTGAACGCCCAGCGTGTGGCACCGGCCGACCGGCCGGATCCCGATCAGGCACTGTTGTGGGGCTTCGGACGCACACTGGCCACCGAGCACCCCGAGTTCGGGTGTCGCTTGCTGGATCTGTCCGCCGGATCGTCCGTCGACAGCGCACCGATCGTCGACGGCTTGCTCGGCGGTCGCACCGGAGAGTTCGCGATTCGGGACGGCCGTTGGCTGACCGCACGTCTCGCCGACGGCCTCGCGCCCGCCGACGACTACCGGTTGGTCGCGGACCGCTCCGGCGACTTCGACCGGATGCGGCTGACGTCCGCAACGCGGCGCGCACCGACGTCCGGTGAGGTCGAAATCGCTGTCGCCGCGACCGGTCTCAACCCTCACGACCTGTGGGTGGCCTCGGGCATACATCCAGAAGGTGTGCTGCCGTTGGGTTCGGAATGCGCGGGCCGGATCACGGCGGTCGGCGCCGGCGTCGAGGGACTCGCGATAGGTGACCGTGTTGTCGCCTTGGCGACTGACGGTTTCGCTCGTCACGTGACGGTGAATGAGGGCATGGTGGCCCGGCTGCCGGATCACCTCTCCTTCGCCGAAGGCGCGACCGTGCCGTACTCCTTCACCGCGGCCTGGCATGCGCTGTTCGACCTCGGCGAGCTGCGCGCGGGGGACCGTGTACTCGTCAACGCCTCCGCCGACGGCATCGGCATGGCCGCGGTCCAGCTGGCCGCGCACGTCGGCGCGCAGGTGCTCGCGACCGCCGCGCTGTGTCGCTGGGCTGAGAGCGCGGGTCTGCCGGTCACGCGGATCGAAACCTGGCGCCGCGACGAGGTGGGTGAACGCGTTCGGGCGGCGACCGCGGGGCGCGGAGTGGATGTCGTCGTCGACAACTTGGGGGACGGCTTCGCCGCGCACGCCCACGAGATCCTGTGCGCGGGAGGTCGATTCGTCGAGGTCATCGATTCGGTGCAGACCGGCACGGTCCACCCGCGCGACGATGCCGACCATCGGCCGTTCGATCCGGCCGCTGTCGGCCCGCGGCGGCTCGGCGCGATTCTGCGCGGCGTGATGGACCTGTTCGACCAGCGTGCACTGACTGCGCTGCCGCACGCGGTGCACGGTATCGACCGTGCCGCCGAGGCGTTTCGCGCCATGTCGCAACGAAATCATCCGGGTCGCGTCGTCCTGCTCGGCAGGGATGGCCCCGCCGCGCGCGGGGACCGGTTGCCCGATGGCACCTACCTGGTGACCGGAGGGTTCGGCGGCCTCGGCGCGGCGGCCGCACGGTGGCTGGCCGACCGTGGCGCCCGGCACCTGGTGCTGGTCGGCAGACGCGCACCGGACGCGGCCGGGGAGCGGCTGCTGGAATCGCTGCGCGCCGTCGGAGTCGGTGTGACGGCGCGGCAGGCGGATGTCAGCGAGCGTGCGGCGGTCGCGGCACTGTTGCGCGGCATCGCGGAGTCCGAGTTCCCACCGCTGCGCGGCGTGATCCACTGCGCGGGAGTGCTCGATGACGGTGTGGTGACCGAGCAGACCTGGTCGAGGTTCGAGACCGTGCTCGGGCCCAAGTATCACGCGGCGCGTCACCTCGACGAGCTCACCCGAGACCAGCGATTGGAACTTTTCGTCACCTACTCCTCGGTGGCGGGCCTGCTCGGCACCCCGGGTCAGGCGAACTACGCCGCGGCCAACGCGGCCTTGGACGCGCTGGCCTGGCGGCGGCGGGCCGAGGGACTGCCCGCCCTGAGCGTCGGGTGGGGACCGTTCGCGGATGTGGGTATGGCCGCCGATCGCTCCGATGTCACCGCGCGGCTCGTGCGGCGCGGTCTGCCGCCGCTGTATCAAGACGATGCGGTCGCGGCGCTCGAGCATCTCCTTCGGCACGACAGCACTGCTCCGGGCGTCTTCGAATTCGCGCCGGAACGGTGGTACGCGCACCGGGCGCCGCACGCCGCGATGACAGCGCCGCTGCGAACCCGACCGGAGACCACTCGGCGATCGGAGCCGCCGGAGGCGTCGAACGACATCGCCTCCCTGGAGGCGCTGGTGCAGCGCGTCGCGACGCGCGTACTGGACAGGGCTGGAGAACTCGATCCGGATGTGCCATTGCACGACACCGGGGTCGACTCCCTCACGGGGATGGAGTTGCGCGCCGCGCTCGCCACCGAGGTGGGGATGCCGTTGCCGGCCGGGCTCGTCTTCGACTACCCGACCGTGCGTGACATCGCGCGGTTCCTGCACCGAAAGGGTGCGCTCGCTTCCCCTGGAGGCGAGCACGAAACCGCCGATTACGTGCCTCCGGTCACGCCCACGGCGCACTCTGCGGTTCCGTCCACGCCGCAACCTCCGGTCACGCCCACGACACACTCTCCGGTCGCGCCCACGCCGCAACCTCCGGTCACGCCCACGACACACTCTCCGGTCGCGCCCACGCCGCAACCTCTGGCCACGCCCACGACACACTCCGCGGTCACCTCCACGCACCGACCTCCGGTGCCACGGCCGCGAGAACAGCCGGTGGAGGGGAACATTTCGGCCGAACGGGAGCCCAGAAGCGACCAGCCCACCGACGACCCGATCGTCATCGTCGGCATGAGCTGCCGTTTCCCCGGCGGAGTGCGCACACCGGAAGACTTCTGGGACCTGCTGTGGCATGGACGTGACGCGATCACCGAGGTGCCGCCGCAGCGCTGGGACGTCGACGCCTACTACGACCCCGACCAGGCGGCCCTGGGCACGATGTACACCCGCTGGGGCGGTTTCGTCGACGGCGCCGACGAATTCGATCCCGCGTTCTTCGGTATCGGTGCGGCGGAGGCGCGCGCGATGGACCCGCAGCAACGCCTGCTGCTCGAGACCAGCTGGGAGGCGCTGGAGCGCTCGGGCCGCGCACCCGGCACGCTGGCGGGCAGCCGCACCGGCGTATTCGTCGGACTGTGTTTCAGCGAGTATCCGGCAACACCGACGCGTGCCGCCCAGCCGACCGCGATCGGCGCCTACTCGGTGATCGGTTCGGCGCCGAGCGTGGCGGCCGGGCGCTTGGCCTACGTCCTCGGACTGCAAGGCCCGGCGATGACACTCGATACGGCGTGCTCCTCGTCGCTGGTGGCGCTGCAAGCCGCCTCGGACGGATTGCGCGCGGGCCGTTGCGATCTGGCGCTGGTAGGTGGAGTCAACCTCCAACTTGCACCGGAGACCACCATCGGCTTCTGCCGTCTGGCCTCGCTCTCGCCCGACGGACGGTCGCGCGCGTTCGACGCCGACGCCAACGGCTACGTCCGCGCCGACGGTTGTGGCGTGCTGGTGCTGACCCGGCTGTCGCAGGCCCGCCGCAACGGCGATCGGGTGCTGGCCGTGGTGCGTGGCGTCGCGGTGAATCACGACGGCCGATCCAACGGTCTCACCGCACCCAACGGCCCGGCCCAGCAACGCGTCATCACCGACGCTCTGGAGAGGGCGGGCGTGCGGCCGGGCGCGGTGGACTATGTCGAGACACATGGCACCGGCACCCCGCTCGGTGATCCGATCGAGGCCACCGCGCTGGCCGAGGTGTATGGGGCGGGCCGCACGCAGCCGCTGCTCATCGGGTCGGTCAAGACCAATATCGGCCACGCCGAGGCGGCGGCCGGTGTCGCGGGGGTCATCAAAGCGGTGCTGATGTTGCAGCACCACCGGATACCGCCGAGCCTGCACTTCCACACACCCAATCCGCTGATCGACTGGGCCGCACTGCCGCTGGAAGTCGTGCGCGAAGCGCGGGACTGGCCGCGCACCGGCCACGAACCGGCGATCGGGATCAGCTCCTTCGGGATGAGCGGCACCAACGCGCACGTCGTTCTGGCGCAGGGCGACCCGGCGCAGGCGCCGCGACCGGAATCGCCGGCCCCCGAGGTACTCGTGCTGTCCGCGCGCGACGAAACAGCCCTCACCGACAGCGCCCGGCGTTGGGCCGACGCAATCGACTCGACGGGCGCGTTATTCGCGGATCTGGCCTATACCGCCGCGACCGGCCGCACCCATTTCGAAGAGCGGCTCGCGGTGGTCGCCGAGACCGGCGACGCCGCGGCGCGAGAGCTGCGGAACCGGTCCAACCTGATCCGCGGCCGGGTGGAGCGAACAGCGCGCGCGAAAGTGGCGCTGCTGTTCACCGGGCAGGGATCGCAGTACCCCGGCATGGCACGTGAGTTGTTCGATTCCGAGCCGGTCTTCCGCGACGCCCTGCGGCGCTGCGACACGGTGCTGGGACCGATCGCGGACGGAATCGGGCTTGTCGAAGCCGTATACGGAGATCACGGGCCAGAGTTGCTGCGTAGCACGATGTTCACCCAACCGGTGTTGTTCGCCGTCGAGTGGGCGCTGTGGGAACTGTGGCGGGCATGGGGGATCACTCCGGCGGCGGTGCTCGGGCACAGCGTCGGGGAGTACGTCGCCGCCTGCGCGGCGGGCGCGATGACCATGGAGGACGCCCTGCGCCTGGTCGCCGCGCGGGGGCGGCTGATGCAGCGCCTGCCTGATGGCGGTGGGATGGTGGCCGTCGACGCTCCGGCCGAGCAGGTCTCCCCGCTGGTGGCACGGCATGAACCCGCGGTGTCGATCGCCGGCTACAACGGACCGGCACAGGTGGTGGTCGCCGGACCACGAGCCGCGCTCGATCTGCTGCGGGAGGAGTTCTCGGCGGGCGGTATCCGGACCGCCGAGCTCGCCGTCTCGCATGCCTTCCACTCCGCGGCCATGGATCCGATCCTCGACGACCTCGCCGCGGCGGCCGCAGGCGCGACGATGACCGACCCCGCGATCCCGCTGGTCTCGAACCTCACCGGTGCGCCGCTGCGCGCGGGGGATCTCACGCCGGAGTACTGGGCGCGGCATGCGCGTCAGCCGGTGCGGTTCGCCCAGGGCATACGGGCCATGGCGGAGCTGGGCATCGGCGACTTCCTGGAAATCGGTCCGCAGCCGACGTTGTCCGCGCTCGGCGAGCGAGCGCTGGGCGGCTCGGCACGGTTCGCCGCGTCGCTGCGACGCGGACGCGGTGACCGCGAGACGATGATGACGGCGCTCGGGCAGCTGTATGTGGCGGGCGTGCCGGTGGACTGGGAGCAGGTGCACCGGCCGCGCGATCGGCGGCGTGTGCTCGCCCCGACGTATCCGTTCCAGCGGCAACGTTATTGGATCGACTCTCGACCCGAGGCAGCCGTGTCGACGCCGCCGGATCACTCGGGGCCGAGGCCGGATCTCGCGGTGCGATCCGAACGCGCACTCGCGGAGCGAGACACCGCGCCGGTGCGATTCGCGGGCCGCTCATCACGACCCGACGACGCGCCGCTTCCGGATCCGAACCCCGCTGCCCCTGAGTACTCCAGCGCTCCGGTGCCGACTCCCGCTCGACAGGCAGGCCGTTCCGGGTATCCGAATCCGCGCGGGGCGGCGTCTTTCGATCTGGTGCTCGGGCCGGAGTCTCCGCGCTATCTGGCCGATCACGTCGTCGATCGGGCTGTCGTCGTGCCGGGAGCGTGGTTCGTCGCGACGATCGCCGATGCCGCGCGTGAACTCGTCGCCGGTGACATCGTCGCGATCGAGGACCTCGTCATCGCCCGCGGTCTCACGCTGAGCGGCCCGCAGCCGGTGCGGGTGAACGTCGAGCCGACCGGCGACGGGTGGGCGGTGCAGGTGTCGACCGAAGGTTCCGGCACGCACGCCCGCGCGCACGTCCACAGCGGAACGCGCCGGATTCCGGGCGGTCCCAGCCTGGCGGAGATCCTCGGCGACTGTCCGGAACACCTCGCCGCAGCGAACTTCTACCAACTGCTGGCCCGAGCGGGCCTGCCCTACGGCCCGGCGTTCCGCCGTGTCACCGGCGTGCGCTATGGCCGCGGCGAAGCCCTGGTCACGTTGTCGGATCCCGACATCGAAAGCGGCGCGGGCATGGTGCATCCGGTTCTGCTGGACGCGGCGTTCCAAGCCACCTACGCGGCGATGTCGCCGAGGGCCGAGGAGCAGACGTGGGTGCCGTTCGCGATCGACCGGGCACTCGTCTCGGTCGCGGCGGGCACCGTTCGATTCGGCCATGTGCGCGTCGTCGAGCAGACGCCACAGCTGTGTGTCGCCGATGTTCGACTGCTCGATGAGGAGGGTCGCCCGGTGCTGGTCGCGAACGGATTGCGCGTGATGCCGACACCCACGCCGAACGCGGGCGGGCAGCCGTCCGGTGTGCCGCACGATCGGACCGTCACGGACGCCTACCGCATCGCCTGGCTGGAGACCGGCGCGGCGCTGCCCGCCTCGGCGGCCGGGCGCTGGCTGATCATCGGCGCGCCCGGAGACTTCACCGAGGGACTCGCCGACGCTTTGCGGGCGCGCGGCGCGGAGTGTGTCCTGGCCCGGCCCGGAAATGGTTTCGCGTTCTGTGCCGAAAACGAATTCGAGGTCGACCTGAGCGTCCCCGCGGCGGTGCGTGCGCTGCTCGGCGCGGTGAGCGACCGGCGAACATCGTTGCGCGGGATCGTCTCGGCGGTCGCCCTCTCCGCTGACGATGCCCCGGCGCCGGTCGCCGCGGAACGTCTGGTGGTGGGCGCTGTGCATCTCGTGCAGGCCGCGGCACTGGCCGGAGAGCCCGCGGTGTGGCTGCTCACCCGCCACGGTCAACGGGTCGATCCCACCGATCAGGTGGCTCCCGAGCAGTCCGCGCTGTGGGGCTTCGCCCGCAGTGCGCAGCTCGAGCACCGCGAAATCGGCTGTCGCATTGTCGATGTCGACCAGCTGGGCGACATCCGCTCGGTGGTCGACGCGCTCGTCACGCCGCAGGCGCCGCGCCAGCTCGCGCTGCGCCGGGGACGTCGGCGTGTGCCGCGGCTGGTGCCGTTGGAAGTCGCGCCGGGCGAGTCGGCGGTGGCGTCCGCGGCGGGGCGGACGGTGCTGATCACCGGTGGTCTCGGCGGAGTCGGCTTGCGGCTGGCTCGCTGGTTCGTCGACCAGGGTTGGCCGGAGCTGGTGCTCGCGGGGCGGTCGGCACCCGATGCCCGAGCGGAGTCGGTCATCGCGGAGTTGCGGGGGCGGGGGGCGCGGATCGTGGTGCGGTCGCTCGACGTCGCCGATCATGACGCCGTGGCGGCCACGCTGGACTGGATCGACCGCGAGCTGCCGCCACTGGCGGGCGTGGTGCATCTGGCCGGGGTGCTCGATGACGGCGTGGTCGCCGAGCAGACGGCGACACGCGTCGGGCGGGTTCTCGCGCCGAAGACGTTCGGCGCGTGGCACCTGCACGAGTTGACCGCGGGTCGTTCTTTGCGTTTCTTCCTGCTGTTCTCCTCGGCCGCGGCGGTGGTCGGTTTGCCCGGGCAGTCCAGCTACGCCGCCGCCAACGCCTTCCTCGACGGTGTGGCCGAGTCGCGTAGGTCGGCGGGCTCGCCCGCGCTGTCGATCGCGTGGGGTCCGTGGGCGGACACCGGGATGGTCGAGCGACTCGGCAGCGGTGCCGTGCGGCGGCTGGCCCGGCGTGGCTACGGCATGCTGCGCCCTGAACAGGCCTTCGACACGCTCGCCCACCTCCTCGGTTCGGTACTACCGGCGGCGGTCACCGTGCTGCCGCTCGCGCGGCCGGAGGCAAGCGGAGCCGACGTGCCGGACGTGCTGCGGGATTCGGTCGCGCCCACTGTCGCGGATGTCGACAACGTCCCCGCCGCAAGCGATCCGACCGCCGAGATGGAGGGCCTGGTTCGGCGCTGCCTCGGACTGGCGCCCGGTGACGACCTCGATCGCCCGCTGCACGAACTCGGGCTCGATTCGGTCGCGGCCCTCGAGATTCGCGACGAACTGTCCCGCCGCAGCGGTCACCGCCTGCCCGCGACGCTGGCGTTCGAGTACCCCACCCCGCGCGCAGTGGTCGGCCTGCTGGTGCGGCTCGGATCCGCCGCCGAGCCGTTCGTGCCGCCGTCGATCGAGAGCCATGGCGATTCCTCCGATCGACCGGCGGCGCGGACGCCCGCTCCTACGAGGCACAACACGGATGCTCCGATCACACCGAACGGGGACGCTCGACCGCAGACGGCCGACATCGGATTCGCGGCACGCACCGACGAGCCCGCAACCAACGGTGCGTCGGCTCCCGCCGGCCGCTCATTCGCGGACGACCGGCAGCTCACACACCAGCCGCTCGATCAGCGCGTCGCGGCCGACTCGTTCGCGACACCGACCGCAGTCGACGCGGCCCCCGCTTCGGATGCCGGCCGCGACACCGGCGCGGTAGGGGACATCGCGATCGTGGGTGTCAGCGGCCGCTACCCGGGCGCCGACGGACTCGACGCGTATTGGCGGGTGCTGGTCGAGGGACGCGACTGCGTCACCGAGATCCCGCCGCACCGCTGGGACCACACCCGCTATTTCGTTCCCGACCGGCACAACCCGTTCACCTCCTACACCAAGTGGGGCGGATTCCTCGACGACGTCGACTGTTTCGATCCGCTGTTCTTCGCCATCTCTCCGCGCGAGGCGGAAATCCTGGACCCGCAAGAGCGGCTGTTCCTGCAAACAGCCTGGGCCGCATTGGAAGACGCCGGGCATTCCCGCGCCGACCTGGCCCGTGGCGGCCTGCGCCCGGAGCAGGCCGGGGTGTTCGTCGGCGTCATGTGGGGGACCTACCAGATGTTCGGGGCCGAGGAGTCGCGGCTCGGGCGCGGCACGCTGCCCGGGTCGACATTCTGGAGCATTCCCAACCGCGTCTCGCACGCCTTGGACTTCCAAGGGCCGAGCATGGCGGTGGACACCGCGTGCTCGTCCTCGCTCACCGCGCTGCACCTGGCCTGCCAGAGCATCCGCACCGGTGAATGCAGGCTGGCGGTGGTCGGCGGCGTCAATCTGTCCTTGCATCCCTACAAGTTCGTCGCGCTCAGCCAAGGGCAGTTCGCCTCCACCGACGGCCGCTGCCGCTCCTTCGGCGCGGGCGGCGACGGGTATGTGGCCAGTGAGGGCGTCGGGGCGATGGTGCTGCGGCCGCTGGCCGACGCCGAAGCCGACGGTGACACCATCTACGGCGTCATCAAGGGCACCGCGATCAATCACGGCGGTCGCGTCAACGGGTTCACGGTGCCCAATCCCGACGTGCAGGCGGCGGTGATCCGCTCGGCGCTGCGCGCCGGTGGGGTCGACCCGGCATCGGTGTCCTACATCGAAGCGCACGGCACCGGCACCGCACTGGGTGATCCGATCGAAATCGCGGGTCTGTCCAAGGTTTTCGGTCGCTCCGGTGTGTCCGAGCTACCGATCGGCTCGGTGAAGTCCAATGTCGGCCACCTCGAGGCGGCGGCCGGTGTCGCGGCCATGACGAAGGTGCTGCTGCAACTGCGTCACCGGACCATCGTGCCGTCGTTGCACGCCACTCCGGCCAACCCGAACATCGACTTCGCGGCGACGCCGTTCCGGATTCCGGCCGAGCCGCTGCCGTGGCCCGGCGGGGATCCGGCGCGCCCGCGCCGGGCGACGGTGAGCTCGTTCGGAGCGGGCGGGGCCAACGCCAACGTGGTGATCGAAGAGTATGTCGACCGCAGGCCGCCGACCCGGTTCAGTGGCGGGCAGGTCGTTCCGGTCTCGGCTCGCGACCAGCAGCGGCTGGCGGAGTATGTCGCCGCGCTGGACCGTTTCCTCGCCGCGCAACAACCGAACCTCGCCGATCTGGCCTACACGATGCAGGTGGGCCGTCAGGCGGGCAGCGCACGCGCCGCGTTCGTCGCCCGCGACATCGACCAGTTGCGCGCCACCGTACGCGCCTGGGTCGACGACGCACCCGGCGCCAGGTCGTGCCGGGATGCGGGGGAGGACTCCCGGATCGCGCGCTGGCTCGACGGCGGTGACATCGATTGGGCCACCGTCCGCGATCCCGGACCTCGCCGTCGCATTCCCGCGCCGACCTATCCGTTCGCCCGGGAGCGATACTGGATTCCGGACGTCGCGCCGGTGCCCGGCTCCGCTTCCGCGCCGAGCCCGCAGACCGTGCCGGGCTCCGATTTCGTCACGAAGCCCACGCCCGGCCGGCAGTCGGCGTCCGAGCCGGACAGCGCATCGCCGCAACCCATGTGGAGTCGACGGTCTGCGCCCGGGTCCGTCACGGTGCCGCAGCCTGCGCAGGAGGGGGGATCCGCGTTCACGCCGGAGTCGCGGCCACGACCCGCATCGGCGCAACAGTCGGTGTCGGGGTCGGTTCCGGTGACGCCTGCGCAGAATGGCGGGTACGCGCCCGCGCCGGGGCTTGGACAGGGCTTGGTGTGGCCTGCCCCGGGTGGGGAGTTCACGCCGGAGTCGATGCCGCAAGCCTCGGCAGGTTCCGGCACCCCGAGACCGCCGATTTCATCGGACCGGATCGCCGCGGAGTCCGTATCGCCGCAATCCTCCTCGTGGTCCACATCCGCCGGCCACCCTGCGGCGATGCGGCAACCCGCATCAGCCGAACGCCGATTGCTGGTTCCGGTATGGCGAGAAGCTCCGCTCCCCAGCGGTGACCTGCGCGCCCGCCGCAGCTTGATCGTGTACGACGCACGCACTGCCCACCCTCTGGTGGAGGCTCTCGTCGCCGCGGCGGGCGATCGGGGCCGTCTGGTGCGGCTGTCGGACCTGCCGGGCGACCTGAATCGCGACGACTTCGCCGCGGGCGCGGCTCTCGGCCGGGCGCTCGCGGCGCGCTACCCCGATACCGACTGCGTGCTCGACGTGTGCGATCTCGCTCCCGCGGCGGCAGGTAGGCCCACGGGTGACCTCGGCCGGATGGGGCTGTATCAGGGTGTGCTCGAGGCGCGCGCCGGTTCGCTCGCGCTGGTGCACATCGGCGGCGGCCACGTCGGTGCCGACGGCCCGGAAGCCGCGCCGCTGGGCGGTCTGGTCGCCGCGCTCGCCGCGGAAATCCGTGACGTGCGCACACGCAGCGTCCATGTGGTCGCCCAGCGAGAGGCGGTGTGCGCCGATCCCGCGCGATTGCTGGCCATCCTGGGTGCGGAGTGCGCCGCCACCGAGGACAGCCGCCCCCGGGTGCGGTATCGCGACGGAATCCGTGAAGCCGTCGAACTGGCGGACGCGTCCGCACGTGAGGGTCTCGTCGTCGATCCCGCCCGCACCTACGTGGTGACCGGCGGGACGCGCGGACTCGGCGCGGAGTTCGCGGCGGCGCTGGTCGAGCGTGGGGCGCGCCGCTTGGCCGTGCTCGGCCGGGATCCGCTGCCGCCGGAACCGGAATGGGACCGCGTGGCCGCCGGATCCGGGCCGGTGGCGGAGAAGGTGCGGCGGTTGGTCGCGTTGCGTGATCGCGGCGTCGCGGTGCGGACCTACTTCGGCAGCCTCACCGACGAGACGGCGCTGTCGGGGTTCTTCGACCGGGTGCGGCGCGAGCTGGGTCCCATCGGTGGCGTGCTGCACTGCGCGGGAAGCGTTTCCGGCGAGAGTCCGGCGTTCGTGCGCAAGACCGGCCCCGCCATCGCGACCGTGCTCGAACCCAAGCTGGCGGGTACGGCGGTCCTCGCCGACGCGCTCGCCGCCGACCGTCCGGACTTCTTCGTGTTGTTCTCGTCGGTGTCGGCCGTGCTGCCCGGCTTGGCGGTGGGTCTGTCGGATTACGCGATGGCCAACGCGCATTTGGACCGCTTCGCCGAAGCCCAGCACGCGCTGGGACGGCCCTATTTCCGGTCGGTCGAGTGGCCGTCGTTCCGCGGCACCGGGTTCGGTGAGGTGACCAGCGCGGCCTATCGGGCCACCGGCCTTCCGGCGCTGAGCGCAGCGGAGGGGTTCGAACTGCTCGACGCGGTGCTCGGACTGCCTGCGCCGGTCGTATTGCCGTATCACGGTGCGGCAGCCAGTCTTTCGACACGCGCCGGTCGGCCCGCGCCGGAAACGGTGGCCGCACCGGCTGCGCGGCCCGCGGCCGCGACCGGGTCCGAGGAGGCGTATCAGGAGCTGCTGCGGATCTTCTCCGACGAGTTGAAGCTGGCGCCGGCCCGTTTCGAGGGCGACAAACGGTTCGAGGAGTACGGTGCGGACTCGGTGCTGATCGCCTCGGCGGTGCGCCGGATCGAGCAGGTCGTCGGTCAGCCCTTCGACCCGGCGCTGGTGCTGGAATTCCCGACGCTCGACGAGCTGGCGAGTCTGTTGACCTCGCAGTATCCGGAACGCTTCGCGCCCGCACCGCCACCGGATTCGCCTGCCGACCCGCAGCGTGCGTCCAGTGCCCCACCGCAGACAGGGCAGCGCGGAAAGTCCCGCCCCACCGCGGCCACCTGGGCGGCCGACGCACGCCGCGGCCGGGCAGCCGAGCCGATCGCCGTGATCGGCATCGGCTGCCGGCTGCCCGGCGGGGACACTCCGGAGGCGTTCTGGCGGCTGCTCGCCGCCGGTGCGTCCGGCATCCGCGAGGTCGACCCGGCTCGCTGGGATCCCGCCCGGTTCTACCGCCCGACCGGCGGGCCCGGACTGACCAACAGCAAGTGGGGCGGCTTCGTCGACGGTGTGGATCTGTTCGATCCAGAGTATTTCGCGGTCACCGACGAACTCGCCTGGCAGATGGACCCGTTGCAGCGGCTACTGCTCGAGACCTCGGTGCTGGCCACCACCGATGCCGGATACCGGCGTGACGAACTGGCGGGCAAGCGGGTCGGCGTCTACGCGGGCAGCCGAGCGGCGAACTACTTCAACCGGATTCCGGTACCCGACCGACACACCGTGATCGGCATCGGGCAGAACTTCATCGCCGCGCGCGTCTCCGACTTCTTCGACTGGCACGCGGGCAACGTGGTGCTCGACAGCGCGTGCTCGTCGTCGCTGTTGTCGGTGCATCTGGCCTGCCAGGCGCTGCGGTCGGGCGAGGTCGACGCGGCGCTGGCCGGTGGTGTGGAGGTGTTGCTCGACGAGATGCCGTTCGTCACCCTGTCGGCGGCGGGGGTGCTCTCGCCGCACGGGCGGTGTGCGACGTTCTCCGAGGACGCCGACGGTTTCGTGCCGGGCGAAGGTGCGGCGCTGCTGCTGCTCAAACGGCTCGACGACGCCCTCGCCGACGGCGATCGGGTCTACGCGGTGCTGCGCGGCTCGGCGATCGGCAACGACGGGCACACCATGGGCATCACCACCCCGAATATGCGCGCGCAGATCGAGGTGGTCACCGCGGCGCTCGAGGCGGCGGGCATGTCGCCGGACGCGCTGTCGTATCTCGAGGCGCACGGCACCGGCACCATGATCGGCGACCCCATCGAACTGAAGGGATTGGCGACCGTGCTGGGCGACCGCTCGCGGGGCCCGGAGCCGTGCGCGGTCGGCAGCGTGAAAACCAATATCGGCCATCTGCTGTCCGCGGCCGGCATCGCCGGGGCGGTCAAGACGATCCTCGCCGTGCACCACGCGGCGCTGCCCCCGTCGCTGCACTGCGACAACCTCAATCCGCGTTTCAAGTTCACCGGTTCGCCGCTGCAGGTCAACCGGGAACTGCGCCCGTGGCGGCCCGCCGACGGCAGGCCCCGCGCGGCGGGCGTCAGCTCGTTCGGCTTCGGCGGCACCAATGCCCACCTCGTCATCGAACAGGCGCCCGACGGGCACCGGCCGACGCGCCACCCCCTGGATCCACCCGCCTTCCGCAAGAGGAGCTTCATGCTGCCGAAAACGGTTCCCAGCACATCGACGGAGCCCGCGTCGCGGATCGTGGTCCCGCTGACGCCGAGCGCACCCGCGCCGTCGTTCCTGCGGGTGGAGCCGCTGCGATGAGCGGGATCGACCTGGACAGCTTCGCCACCACCCTGCGAGCCGAGGACCCGGTGGTGCGTGACCACCGGGTGCACGGTGTCCGCATCCTGCCGGGCGTGGTGTATCTCGACATGATCCTGCGTGCGGCGATGGCCGCGGGTTACCGGCCCGGCGACCTGACGATCCGGGAGGCGTTGTTCCAGCGTCCGGTGGCCCTCGGTGACGACGGCGCGGTACGCATCGCGTTCCGGGTCGATCGCCCGACCGGCCGCATCGCCATCGACGTGCAACGCTTGGACGCGGCGGGCCTGCCCGCCGGGCCGCGCGAGCCGGTCGCGGAATGTGTCGTGCTGCTCGCCGATTCGGCCGTCGAGCCGCCCGGAATCGACGTCGCCGGGTTCCGGGCGTCGGCGCAGGCGCGCGGTATGGCCGAGATGTACGCCCAGAGCGGCAGCCGGGGTATCGAGCATCGCGACTTCATGCGCGCCACAGGATATTTCGACCGCCGCGACGACCTGGTCACCGCGGCACTCGGTCTCGGCCCCGAGGCGGCCGCGCATCTGCCCGGATTCCTGCTGCATCCCACGTTCCTGGATGCCTCCACGATCGTGCCGTTCATCGATCCGCATCGCCTCGGCGTGGACGACGACAGCGCGTTCATCCCGATCTACTTCGGAGACGTGCGCGCTTGGCGGGCCACTTCCGAGGAGGTCTTCGTGCGGGCCACCGTCCGTGGCGGCGGGCACCGCGGAGACCTGCTCGAAGCCGAGGTAGCCGTCTACGACCGGGACGGATCGCCGGTGGTCGGCTATCGGCTGACATCCAAGCGGGTACGGGGCAGCGCGGACATCCAGCGGTTGCTGACACAGCCGGAGTCGACATCCCCGCCGCGACCAACCGCTTCCACCCGTGTGACCGTTGCCTCCGGTGATCCGCGTGCGGTGATCAGCGCCGACTTGGCTGCTCTCGTCGCGAGCGAACTCGGCGCCGATCCCGCCGGCATCGCGACGGATGTGGGGTTCTATGAGCTCGGCCTGGATTCCGGGCGTCTGCTGCGGTTGACCGCGGAGCTGGAGGCGCGGGTCGGCGAACCGCTCTATCCGACGCTGCTGTTCGAATACCAGACCATCGAGGCGCTCGCCGGACATCTCGCCGACACCGTCGGCACGAATTACCGGCCCCATGACGCGATAGCGCATCCCGCCCCCGGTACTGCCTTCGACGAGCCGGTCGTGACCGCAACAGAATCCGTCGCGGACGTGCGCACCGCCGAGACGCCGACGGAAGCAGTCACAGCCGTCGCCCCCGCCTCGGTTCCCGCAGGGCCGGACGACCTGATCACCTTCGGATTCGACTGGGAACCCGACGCCACCACGCATCCGCGTCGCGCACCGGAGGGGCTGCTCGTCTTCGACACCGCCGAGCACCCTTACCCGCACGACGAGGCCGCCACCGTCATCCGGGTCCGGCCGGGTATCGAATTCGCGTCCGGTGCAGACGCTTTCGTCGTCGACCCGGCGAATTCGCAGCACATGCAGCTGCTGGTCGCACAGCTGACAGCACGGCGGCTGCGCTTCGACGCCGCGTTGTATCTGTGGCCCGAAGCGGCCACAGATCCGCAGACGTTGATCGAGCGGGTGTACCTGCCGCTGCGCGATTTACTGCGCGCGGCGGCGGGGGTGCCGCAGTCGCCGGTGCGCCGGGTGCTCGCTTTCACGCCTGCTACCCCCGCGGGTGAATCGAGCTGCGCACTTTTGGGCGGCTTGGCGCGCACGCTGCGGCTCGAGCAGCCGCAACCGCTTCTGCGTGCCGTGCAGCGCGACCCCGCCCAGGCGATCGGCGACCTCGTGGCCGCCGAGCTGGGCATCGATGAACGCGATCCCGACACCGAGATCCGCTACCACGGCGGACGACGCCAGGTCCGCCGGGCCCGCCTGCTCACCGATTCCATGGCGAGTTCAGGCGACGCGGTGCTGCGCCCGGGATCGGTGGTCGTCGTCACCGGAGGCTTCGGTGGAATCGGGCAGCAGCTGTCTCGCCGCCTCGCCGGCGAGTACGGCGCCCGCCTGGTCCTGGTGTCGCGCCGTCCGCTCGACGCGGCGGCCGCCGAGCTGCTCGCCGAAATCGCCGGCCTCGGCGCGGAAGCCGTTCATGTGCGCGCTGATGTGTCGGTGGCCGCGGACGCCGAACGCGTCGCGGCGATAGCCCATGCCACCTTCGGGCCGGTCGATGTGCTCTACCACGGTGCGGGACAGTTGCGCGACGGGCTGCTGTCGAGCACCGGCCGCGACGACGCGCAATCCGTTCTGGCACCGAAGGTCTACGGCGTCGAGCACTTGACGCGGGCACTGCCGGAGACCCGGCTGACCGTGTTGTTCTCCTCGGTCTCTGCGGTGCTGGGCAATCCCGGGCAAGCCGATTACGCGGCGGCCAACCGCTATCTGGACGTCTTCGCCGAACAGCGCGATCGGGCCGGAAGCCGGACGATCAGCGTCGGCTGGCCGCTGTGGGCCGAGGGCGGCATGCGTCCGCCCGCCGAGCAGATCGCCGCGCTGCGGCGGGCCGGTGCCGGATTGCTGCCCACCGCGACCGGAATCGACCTGCTGTTGTCGTGCGCCACGCTCGACCGCGCGCAACTCGCGGCGATTTGGGGCGAGCCCGAAGCACTGCGGGCGCGACTGCGACCGGCAGCCGCGTCCACCGCCGCTGCCGCCGAGCCGGTACCGGGCGACGAGCACCGCGCGCCTGCCGAGGAACCCATCGCGATCGTCGGCATCAGCGGCCGTTATCCGGACGCCGACGATATCGAGGAGTTCTGGCGCAATCTGCGCGACGGGCATGACGCGGTGCGCCCGGTCCCCGCCGAACGCTGGTGGCTCACCGCCGTCGAGGGCACTCCCGGCGCGCCGCCGATGATCGGCGGATTCGTGCGCGATGTGGGCGGTTTCGACCCTCGGTTCTTCCGGATCCCGCCCGTCCAGGCGCCGTTGCTGGACCCGCAGGAGCGTTTGTTCCTGCAGCAGGCGTACGCGGCGCTGGAGCACGCCGGCTACCACCACACCGATCCGGCCGTGCGGGCACGCCGCGTCGGTGTGTTCGTGGGCGCCACCTGGAGCGACTACCGGCTGCTCGGCGTCGCGGCCACCCGCGACGGCGATCCCGTCGCGGTGGCCTCCGTCCCGTCGTCCATCGCCAACCGCACCTCCTACACCCTCGGCCTGCGCGGCCCGAGCCTCACCGTGGACACCGCGTGCTCGGCGTCGCTGACCGCGCTGCATCTGGCGCGGCGCAGTCTGCTGGACGGTGAATGCGACGCGGCGCTCGTGGGCGGGGTGAATCTGCTGCTGCACGAGGACAAATTCCTGCTGCTGAACAGCCTGGGCATGATGTCCGACAGCGGCCGATGCCGGCCATTCTCCGCCGGTGCCGACGGCTATGTCCCCGGCGAGGGCGTCGGCGCGCTATATCTGAAGCCGCTGTCGGCAGCCCGTGCCGACGGCGACACCATCCACGGCTTGATTCTCGGCAGCGCGGTCAACCACGGCGGGCAGACCTCGGGATACAGCGTGCCGCACCCCGGGTCGCAAGCCGAGGTGATCGGCGAGGCCCTGCGCGCGGCCGGGGTCGACCCCACCGCGATCGACTACCTCGAGGCGCACGGCACCGGGACACCGCTCGGCGATCCGATCGAAATCGCCGGGTTGGCGGCCGTGTTCGGCAGGTCCGGCGGCAGCGGTCGCTCCCGCGCACTCGGGTCCACGAAATCGAACATCGGCCATTTGGAAGCGGCCGCGGGCGTCGCGGGCCTGACGCGCGTGCTGTTGCAGATGCGCCACGGCCGGATCGCGCCGACGCCGCACGCCGCACAGGCTGATCCGGCCATCGCGTTCGACTCGGTGCCGTTCCACCTGCCACGGGAACTGGAGGATTGGCCACGCCGCACCGTCGACGGCGTCGCGGTGGCGCGGCACGCGGGCATCAGCGCGTTCGGCGCGGGCGGCGCCAACGCGCATGTGGTGCTCGCCGAATTCGTCGACGACCGGATCGCCCCGGCCGGGACGGGTGAACCCGAGATCTTCGTGCTCTCGGCGCGCACCCCGGAGCGGCTGCACCGCTACGCCGAGACCATGGCGCGGCACTTCCGCACCCTCGATCCCGCGGACTTCCTCGACGCGTTGCGCACCTTGCAGGTGGGCAGGCCCGCGCTGGCACACCGTCTCGCGGTGGTCGCCTCCTCCCCGGTGGAGGTGGCCGACGCGCTCGACCGGTTCCGCACCGACCGAATCGGTCCGGTGGTCACCGGAACCGTCGACGCACAAACCCAGCCGCTGCTCGCGCCGGTGACCGGCGACCAGGAACTGGCCCGCCGGTGGGTCGCGGGCGCCGACATCGATTGGCGTGGGCGCGGCGGGCCGCGGCGCCGGATTCCGTTGCCCGGCTATCCGTTCGAGCGCACCGACTACTGGATCATCGCCCCGCCACGCTCGAGCTTGGATACCGCGGTGCGGCGATTCGAGGCGGCGTTGCAGCCCACCGGCATCGTGGAGCCCGGTAGAGCCGAACTCGGCCGTTACGCGGCGATGCTGCTGTTCGCCACGCTCGAGGGCATGGGACTCACCGCGGGGGAGTGGACCGCGGAATCCTTGGACGCGCGCCTGGGCGTGCGCCCGGGGTTCGATCGGCTGCGCACCAGCTGCCTGGCCATCCTGCAACGACACGGGCTCGTGCGCCGGCACGACGACCGGTTCGAGGTCCCGGGCCCGCCACCCGGCACCAGCGGGATGCGCGCCGACCTGCTGGCCCGCTTCCCGGAAACCGCGCCATACGTGGCATTGCTGGATGCCTGCCTCGCGGCGTATCCGCGCGTGCTGCGTGGGGAGCTGTCCGCGACGGAGGTCCTGTTCCCCGGCGGCGACCTCGCATTGGTGGGCGCGATCTATCGAGGCAACGCCGCCTACGACTTCACCAACGGCTTGCTCGCCGAATTGGTGTCGGCGCTCGGGCAGCGGACCGGTGACACGCGGCCGCTGCGGATCGTGGAAATCGGTGCGGGGACGGGCGGTTCCACGCACGCGGTGCTCGACGCGCTCACCGCGCGCGCGATCGCGTTCGACTATCACTACACCGACGTCTCGCACAGTTTCCTCACGCACGGACGGCGTACCTTCGGCACGCGCGAGAATCTGCGTTTCGCGGTGCTGGATATCGACGCCGATCCGGTCGCGCAGGGATTCTCCGCGCACGAGGCCGACCTGGTGCTGTGCGCCAACGTTCTGCATGCGACACGGTCGATCGATGCGACCCTGCGCAACATCCGGCGGTTGCTGGCGCCCGGCGGTGTGCTCGCGTTCACCGAGGCGACCACCGACCTCGAGGTGCTCGCGCTGACC
Organism: Nocardia sp. NPDC047654; assembly: GCF_043205035.1. Classification (NCBI taxonomy): domain Bacteria; kingdom Bacillati; phylum Actinomycetota; class Actinomycetes; order Mycobacteriales; family Nocardiaceae; genus Nocardia; species Nocardia sp. NPDC047654. Next base: position 142,719 of record NZ_JBIDDF010000009.1, on the reverse strand, counting down.
TTCGGGCTGCTGGAGGGCTGGCACGGCTACCGCGATCCGGAGGCGCGTATCCCGCACTCCCCGTTGCTGTCCGAGTCGCAGTGGCAGGCCGCGCTGTCCGCGGCGGGATTCTCCGGAGTCCGTTCGTGGGGTCCCGGGCTGTCGGCGGACGAGGAGCCGAGTTTCCGGCTGTTGGCGGCGGTCAGCGCCACCGCGCCCGCCGCTGCGCAGCCCCCTCCCGCTGCCGCCGCGCCGGCCACCACCGCGCAGCCCTCCCTCGCGGTCACCGCCGAACCCGCCGCCCGTGCGCAGCTCCACCCGGGGGCGGCGGCCGGACCGGCTCCCGTCACGCAACGTCACTTCGCGGCCGAGCCGGCTGCCGCCGCTGAACCGGCCGCCGTTCGGCAGGCCGAACCTTCGGTCGCCGCGCAACGGCTCCCCGCGGCGCAGCCCGGCAATGCTGCGGCGCTGGAGGCCGAACTCGTCGCCATCGTCGCCGACGGACTGGGTGTGGCGCGCGGCGAGGTGCGCGCGGACCTGCCGTTGTCGGAGTACGGGGTCGATTCCATTCTGGCGGTGAAGATCATCGACCGGGTCAACGCCCGCTACGGCTCGGCGCTGCGCCCCACGGTGGTGTTCGACCATCCGTCGGTACGGCTGCTCAGCGCTCACCTGGCCGGACAAGGAGCCACGGCGGCGAGCGCATCGGCGGCACAGATGCCCGCCCGGACATCTCCCGTCTCGAACGTGGCGCCGTCGGGCGCCCGAACCGTCGCTGCGCAGGCGGCGCAGTCCAGCGAGAGGTCGGCATCGATGGACGTCGCCATCATCGGCATGTCCGGGCAGTTCCCGGGCGCGGCGAATCTCGAGCAGTTCTGGCGCAATCTCGCCGATGGCCGGGACTCGGTGACCGAGGTTCCCGTCACGCGCTGGCCGATCGCCGACTACTTCCGGGCGGGGCAGGTGACGCCGGGCAAGACCTATTCCAAGTGGGGCGGATTCCTCGACGGTGTCGAGGAGTTCGATCCGGCGTTCTTCGACCTGGTGCCCGCCGAAGCCGACTACATGGACCCGCAGCAGCGGCTGTTCCTGGAGCACAGCTGGCTGGCGCTGGAAGACGCCGCCATCGACCCGAAGTCGTTGCGGCGCACCCGGTGCGGAGTGTTCGCCGGGTCGCCGGGGTCGGACTACGCCAACCTGCTGCGCAACCGTGGAGCGGCCGGTTCCCACCACATGTTCACCGGCAACAGTCCGGCCATCCTGCCCGCCCGGGTGGCCTATCACCTCGATCTCACCGGTCCGTGTCTGGGGCTGGACACCGCCTGCTCCTCGGCGCTGGTCGCGTTGCACCAGGCCTGCCGCAGCCTCGCCGCGGGCGAGTCGGAGCTCGCGCTGGCCGGGGGCGTCGCGGTGTTCGTGACGCCCGAGTACCACCTGCTCGCCTCCTCGATGGGCATGCTGTCGCCGCGTGGCCGGTGCGCGAGCTTCGACGCGGGCGCCGATGGTTTCGTGATCGCCGAGGGCGTCGGCGTGGTGGTGCTCAAACCGCTGGCCGCCGCCGAACGCGACGGTGACCCCATCCACGGGGTGATTCGCGGGATCGGCATCAATCACGACGGCCGCACCAATGGCATCACCGCCCCGAGCGTGCGTTCGCAGACCGAACTGGAACTGGCGGTGTATCGCGACGGCGAGATCGATCCGTCCACCATCGGTTACGTCGAAACACACGGCACCGGAACGCGGTTGGGCGATCCGATCGAGATCGAGGCGCTCACCGCCGCCTTCCGGCGCTACACCGGCGCGGTCGGCGCCGTGGCGGTGGGGTCGGTGAAATCGAACATCGGGCACGCTTCACATGCCGCGGGCATGGCGAGCCTGTTCAAGGTGCTGCTGGCCATGCGCGCCGGACAGCTGCCGCCCTCGCTGCATGTCGATTCGGTGAACCCGCTGCTCGGATTGGACGAGTCGCCGTTCTTCGTCAATACCGAGCTGCGCGCGTGGAACAGCGCACCACGGCGGGCCGCGATCAGTTCCTTCGGTTTCAGCGGCACCAACGCGCACGTGGTGGTGGATGGCGCACCGGAGCCGGTGACGGCCCGCCGTGACATACCGGGCGGCCCGCAGCTGGTGGTGCTCTCGGCCCGCAGCGCGACGAGCCTGGCCCGGATGGCACGGTCGCTGCGCAGGCACCTGGCCGCGCATCCGGAGCTGCCACCCGCGGACATCGCGCGCACGCTGGCATTCGGGCGCGCCGGATTCGAGCATCGGCTCGCCGTGGTCGGAGACTCGGTGGACGCGATCGCGGCGCGGCTGGCCGCTTTCGCCGAGGGCGACCGCGTGGCAGGCGTCTTCACCGGAACCATCGACACCCCGTCCACGGACCGGGCCGGAGCCATCGTGCTGGACGACCCGGTGGCAGCGGCACGGCAATGGGTCGAGGGTGGACATGTCGAACACACGGGCTGGATCGACCCGGCCGCGCGCCGTATTCATCTGCCCGGTTACGAGTTCGACCGAGAAAGGTGCTGGGCGCCGGAGGTGGGTGGTCCGGCGTCGTTCGCGCCCGACACGACGGCACTCGATGACACTTCGGCCCCGCGACAGGCCGCCGCAGGCTCGGCGGTACCGGCGGCCGCACCCCTGGTCGACAGCGGACTCCAGAATGCCGCCCACGACCCAGCGCGGGGATCTGGGGCGTCTGCTGCCGACCAGCAGCCGCATGGACTCGTGACCCCTGCTACCGAGGTCTCGCCGTTGCGACAGGCCGCCGAAACCTACCTCAAAGGTCTACTCGCCCAGTACTGCCGACTCGACCCGCGACGGATCCGCACCCGCGTTCCGTTGCAGGACTACGGCATCGATTCGGTGCTGATCAGCAAGATGAACGACCGGCTGGAATCCGATTTCGGTCCGCTGCCGAGCACCCTGTTCTTCGAATATCAGACCGTCCGCGACCTCGCGGGCTATCTCGCCGACGAGCACTCGCCGCGCGTGGCCGCCCTCACCGCCGACCCCGCTGCCGTGACGCCGTCACCCGTCGTCGCGCCCGGGACAGCGCATACGGTTGCTCCAGAAAGCGTTGCTGCCGGATCCGCCGAGCCGATCCTCGACGATGCGCACGATTGCGAGGACATCGCCGTCATCGGCATGGCGGGCAAGTTCCCGATGGCGGGCACCGTCGAGGAGTTCTGGGCCAATCTGATCGCAGGCCGCGACTGCATCGTCGAGGTCCCGCCGCAACGCTGGGATCACGGCGAATACCTGTCCGTGGACCCTGACGAGCCGGGCACCACCTACGCCCGCTGGGGTGGGTTCCTCGACGACGTGGACAAGTTCGACGCCCGCTTCTTCGGCATCACGCCCAAAGACGCCGAGGAGATGGACCCGCAGCAAAGGTTGTTCCTCGAAACCTCTTGGGCCGCACTGGAGGACGCGGGTTACTCGGCGGAGCGGGTGCGCCGCAGCGCCGCGGCCCGCGGCCTGCCCGATGCCGGGGTCTTCGCCGGCGTGGGCTACGCCGAGTATCAGGCATTCGTCGGTGTGCCGATCTCGGGCTATTTCGCGGTGGCGAACCGGGTCTCCTACCACTTCGGCTTCAACGGCCCGAGTCTCGCGGTCGACACGGCGTGCTCGGCATCGCTGACCGCGCTGCATCTGGCTTGTGCGAGTCTGCGCCGCGGCGAAGCGGCCTACGCGCTGGCCGGCGGGGTGAACGTGTCGATCCACCCCGGCAAGTACCTGCTGCTCGGCTACGGCCGCTGGGCCTCCACCGACGGCCGCTGCCGGTCGTTCGGCGCGGGCGGTGACGGCTACGTGCCGGGCGAGGGTGTGGTCACTCTCGTGCTCAAACCGTTGCGGCACGCGCGCGCCGACGGTGACCGTGTCTACGGCGTGATCCGCGGCAGCACCCTCAACCACGGCGGGCGCACCAACGGGTTCACCGTGCCCAACCCGGTCGCTCAGGCCGACCTCATCGGCCGGGCCCTCGACGCGGCGCGCGTCGACGCGGGCGACATCGGCTACGTGGAAGCCCACGGCACCGGCACCGCGCTGGGTGATCCCATCGAGATCGCGGCGCTGACGAAGGCCTATCGCCGCTCGACGTCCGCGAGTGGCTATTGCGGCATCGGCTCGGCGAAATCCAGTGTGGGGCATCTGGAAGCGGCGGCGGGCGCGGCGGGCGTGGTGAAGGCGCTGTTGCAGCTGCGTCACGACACCATCGCGCCGAATCTGCACAGCGACCCGCCGAACCCGGGAATCGACTTCGCCGCGACCCCGTTCCGCGTCATCGACCGGCCCACGCCATGGCCGCGGCCCGCCGACGGCAAGCCCCGCGTCACCGCTGTCAGCTCGTTCGGTGCGGGGGGCTCGAACGCCCATGTGATCCTCACCGACGCCGAGCCCGTCGCGCCGACTGCCGAAGACGGGCGACCGAGGATCGTGGTGTTGTCCGCGCGCGACGCCGACCGGCTCGCGGAACTGGCCGCCCGCACCGCCGACCGGCTGCGCGAGCATCCGCTTCCGCTGCCCGACGTGGCGTGGACGCTGGCCGTGGGCAGGACCACATTCGAGCATCGCCTCGCGGTGGTCGCCACCTCCACGGCCGAACTCGTGGAATTGCTCGACAGCACAGCCGATTCGAGCGCACCGGCACCGGCCGAAGGCCTCCTGGTCTTCCGCGGGGTGGCCCGCACCCACCGCGACCTCGACGAGTTGCCCGGCGAGTCGGACGCCGAGCGCGCCGAGGTGGGCGCACTGCTGCGCTCCGGCAATCTGCCGCGGGTCGCCGAGTTGTGGGCCGGCGGGTGGACCGTGGACTGGGAACAGGGTTACGGGCGGCCGTTCGGCCGGATCGTGAGCCTGCCCGGTTATCCGTTCGCGCGGCGCAGGTACTGGATCGTGCCCGAGGACTACCAGCGGCGATCCCACCCGGCGCCGCAGGTGGTCGCGAAGACGGTGGTCGCGCGGGAAACCGAGCCGCCACCGGCGGATCGGCGCAACGGACACTCCACGAACGGCGCAGCGCACCGAGACATACCGGTGCCCGCCGAACCGGTGCAGACACCCCTCGAATCGGTCGCCACCGAGCCGTCCGGCGACGAATTCGACAGCGCGTTGCGCGATCGGCTCGCCGAGCACATCCGCGACATCTTCGCCGATCTGACCAAGACCGATCCGGCCGATCTCGACCTCGACGCGGATTTCACCGACTTCGGGTTCGACTCGGTGGCCACCGTCCGGATGCTCAACCGGCTGATGAAGCACTACGACGTCAAGATCCCGGCGGAATCGACCGAGCTGTATCCGACCATCGCGTCGCTGTCGCACCATCTGGTGGCCGAGGGCATCATCACCGGCGCGGCGCAAGACGCCCCGCGCCCCACCGCCGTCAGCGCGGCCACCGCGACCCAGCAGGACATTCCCGCGGTGACCATGGACGCCCCGATCCCGGTGCGATCGGTCTTCATCACCGGCGTGACCGGTGTGCTGGGCGGCAAGCTGCTGCACGATCTGCTCACGCGCACCGACGTGCGGGTGACCTGCCTGGTCCGCGGCAAGACCGTGGCCGTGGCCGAGCAGCGGATCAAGCACTTCCTGGCTACCTACGACCCCGACGCGACCCTCGAGCGGGCATTCGCCGAACGCGTCACCACCGTGCTCGGCGACGTCTCCAGCGAACGGCTCGGCCTGGACGAGGACACCTGGCGCCGGCTCGCCGACGAGGTGGACCTGACCATCCACGCCGCGGGCCGCACCACCCTGGTCACCTTCTACGACGCGCTGGCCCCGATCAACGTCGAAGGCACCCGCCGCGCGGTGGACTTCGCGCTGCGCTCACGCGGCAAATACCTGATGTACGTGTCGAGCTTCAGCGCGCTGGGTGATCGGCTCAACTTCAACAACCCGCCGTTCACCGAGCGCGACCTCGAACTGGGCCAAGGCTACGACCATCTGCCCTACCAGCAGACGAAGTACGAGTCCGAGAAGCTGATCCGGGCGGCGAGCGAGCGCGGACTGCTGTGGGACATCGTGCGCCCCGGCAACATCATGGGCGACAGCCGCACCGGCCGGTACCCGTTCTCCGAGGTCAGCGTCAAAGGCGCGTACTACGACATCCTCAAGACGATGATCGAGACCGGCGAGACGATGCTGACGCCGGTGCACTGGGACATCACCCCGGTCGATTACGTCAGCGCCGCGATCGTGCACATCGCCCTGCACCGCCCCACCTACCGGGAGACCTACCACCTGACCAACCCCGATATCCGGCGCTACTACGACGTGGTCCGCTATGTCCAGCGCGCCGGCTACGAAGTGGATCTGGTGCCGCTCGAGGAATTCCATCGCCGGGCCACCGACCGGCAGATCTACCGGCTGGGCAGCGACGAGGTCTACGACAGCCAGACCCTGGAGATGTTCAAGTACGGCATCGAGCTGTTCGGCACGATCCACTACGAGGAGAGCTCCTACGCCGACTGCGCCTACACCCGGCGGGTGCTCGGCGCCGCGGGCATCGACTGTCCGCCGACCGAGGATCTGGTGCGGGTGTATCTGGCGCACTGCGCCGAGGTGGGATACATCCCGGCGCCGCGCGGGGCCCAGCCGGCCGCGGAGGTGCTGCGATGAGCGCCGAGTGCACGATCGTCTTCCCCGGCCAGGGCGCCCAGCGCACGGGGATGGGAGCGGACTTCTGCGCCGAATACCCTGTAGCCCGGGAGACTTTCGCCGAAGCGAGCGCCGCGGTGGGCGAGGACCTGCTGCGGATCTGCGTCGAGCGCGATCCGCGCTTGCATCGCACGGAGTACACCCAGCCGTGCGTGCTGACCATGGAGATCGCCGCGTACCGGGTGCTGGTGACCGAATTCGGTTTCCGGCCGGTCGCGTTCGGCGGGCACAGTCTGGGCGAGTATGCCGCGCTGGTCGCGGCGGGCGTGTTCGAACTCGCCGACGGGGTTCGCCTGGTGCGCGCGCGTGGCGCGCTGATGCAGCGCGCCGCGCCGGAGGGGGCGGGCGCGATGGCCGCGCTGATCCTGCCGGATATCGCCGGCTCCGGAGTGGCGGAGCTGGTGGCCGAGGCGGGCGCGGAGGTGGCCAACGACAATTCGACCGATCAGCTCGTGATCAGCGGTGCGCGCGAGGCGGTCGCGGCCGCGCGCGTCGTCCTCGCCGAACGTCATCCGGAGTTGCGTTTCGTCCCGTTGCGGGTGAGCGCGCCGTTCCACTCCCGGTGGATGCGCGGCATCGAGGCCGAGTTCGCCGGACATCTCACCGACTGCGCGCCGCGCATCCGCACCGAGCGTTCGGTCACGGTGACCTCGAACTACACCGGGGAGTTCCACCGGCCCGAAACGCTCGCCGAGCATCTGGCGCGCCAGATCTCCGCTCCGGTGCGCTGGACGGCGAACATGCGCGCGTTGCTGCGCTCGGGCGCCCCCCGCTACGAAGTCGGCCCGTCGGCGCCGCTGTCGAAGTTCTTCGCCACGTTGGGTGCACCGGTGACCCGGATCGCGACGGTGGGTGATCTGCGCGCCCTACCCGGGACAGCGGCCTCGGAGAACACTGCCGCCGACAATCTCCCGGCTTCGACGGCATCCGAACCGGAAAGCTCCACCACCGGAATCACTTCGGCGGCGGAATCTTCGGCCGTCCTTCAGCCGGAACCGGCACTATCGGCCGCCCCCGGACCGGCGCGATCGACCTCGACGGATGGGCTCACCATCCACCGCAAGACAGCGGGCACTCCCAGGCTGCGGTTGTTCTGCTGGCCGTTCGCCGGCGGAAAAGCCGCCACCTACACGCCGTGGCGGCGCGAGCTGCCCGACTGGGTGGAGCTGTGCGTGGTCGAACTGCCCGCCCGGCAGCGCCATCTGGCGCAGACACCCATCCGCCGCTTCACCGACCTCGTTGACGCCGCGTTGGCCCAGGTCCTGCCCCTGACCGATCTCCCGTTCGCCTTCTTCGGTCACAGCCTCGGCGCGCTGACCGCCTACGAGGTGGCCCGCCGCCTGCCCGATCCGATCGCGCCGAGAGCGCTGTTCCTCGGTGGCGCGGTGGCCCCGCACCTGCCCAGGCCGGGCCGCTTGTCGGATCTGCCGGATCACGAGTTCGTCGCCGCGGTCGGTCATTACGGCGGCATCCCGCCCGAGGTGCGCGAGACCCCGGAGGTGATGGCGTTGTTCCTGCCCGCCTTGCGCAGCGATTTCGAGATCTTCGACGACTACCGGTTCACCCCTGCCGCCGCGCCGTCGTGCCCGGCCCACCTGTTCGGTGGCCGGGACGACCGACAGGTGGCGGTCACGCAGTTGGAGGCCTGGCGTGACGTCCTGCCGGGACTGCGCTCCACCGAGCTGTTGCCCGGCGGTCACTTCTTCCTCGTCGAGCAGCGGGCAGCGCTGCTCGGCTCGCTCGCGGACAAGCTCGCCGGTGTCCGCCCCCACGCGGTATCCGCCTGATGAAGGGATGCAGTAATGAAGGTCGAAGTCCTCACCCCCTCGTGCAACCTCGACACCGTCCGCGATGGGCGCGGCGGGATTTTCACCTGGGTACCGCCCGAACCCCTGCTGGAGTTCAACCTGATCTACATGCACCCCGGCAAAGTGCGCGGCCTGCACTACCACCCGCACTTCGTGGAGTATCTGCTGTTCGTGGAGGGCAACGGCGTGCTGGTGACCAAGGACGACCACGAGGATCCGGACTGCCCGGAGGAGTTCATCCACGTGTCCAAGGGCATCTGCACGCGCACGCCGATCGGGGTGATGCACACCGTGTACTCGATCACCCCGCTGACGTTCATCGCCATGCTGACCAAGCCGTGGGACGAGTGCGATCCGCCGATCGTGCAGGTGGCGCCGCTGCCGCACACCTTGGAAGGCAACGGCGCGTGAGCCGGCCCGGGCGCCGAAGTGGACGCGGCGTACAGGCGCGATGGCGCATGCCCGCGGCGGCCGACGCGCACGCCGGAAAGGACTGCGTGTGAACCGATTACGTGTGGCCGTGGTCGGCGCCACCGGATACGTGGGCGCCGCGCTGGTCGACGCGCTCGCGAGAAGCGGTCGGTGGGAGGTGGTGGCGGTGGCACGCGCCGACCATGAACGTCACCGCGCGGCCGGTCGCTACGACGTGCTGATCAATACCGCCTGCCCGTCGAAAAGGTTCTGGGCCGAGCATCATCCGGACGCCGACCGCCAGGAGACGGTGGACAAGACGCGCCTGCTGCGCGAGCAGTGGGACTGGGACCGGTTCGTGCAGATCAGCAGCATCTCCGCGCGCACCCAGCTGGACACCGTCTACGGCCGCCATCGCGCGGAAGCCGAGCAGATGTGTTGCACGCCGGACAGTCTCGTCGTGCGGCTCGGTCCGATGTACGGCGGGGACTACCGCAAGGGCGTGCTGGCGGACATGGCCGCCGACCGTCCGGTGTTCGCCAGCGGCCGCTCGCGCCAGAGCTTCGCCCCGGTGGAGTGGTGCGCCGACTGGATCGCCGCCCACCTCGAGGACACCGGCCTGCGTGAGGTCGGCGCGCGCACCACCGTCACGCTGGCCGAGGTGCGCGACGCGGTGGGCTCACGCTCGGAGTTCGCCAAAGATCATGTCGACGACCAGTTCCCGATCACCGCCACCGGCCCGGACTGGCCGGAGGCGGCGGCGGTGATCGACTGGCTGGCCGGGCGGAGGGTCAGCGGTGTGCGGGCGAACTGAGGCGATGCCTGCTGGGGCGCAGATACTTCTCCGCGCACAGCACCAGCAGGAAACGCACGCTGGTCGCGACGTCGCGGGTGCGCATCTTGGACGCGCCCGCGGTGCGGTTGAGGACGTGGATCGGCACCTGCTCGATCCGGAACCCATTGGCGGCGAGAATGTAGAGACTTTCGAAGAAGAAGGAGTACCCGGTCGAACGGACACGATCGAAAGCCGCCACCGGAACGGAGTCCAGCCGGTAGTATCGGAACGCACCGGTGGCATCGTAGGGCATCCGCAGCAGTGTCACGGTGAGGAAATGCCCGACCCGGGTGAGGACCTTGCGGAAGGGAGTCCAGTCGGCGAGGCTGTCCTCTTTCAGATACCGCGATCCGACCACGACGTCGAAACCGGCCGCAGCGGCGCGCAGCGCCGGAAGATACGACGGCGGATGCGCGAAATCGGAATCCATCGTGATGATGTGCCGATATTCTCGCGCGTAGGCCCAGCGAATTCCGGCCTGGTGTGCGGAGCCGACGCCTTGGCGCCCGGCCCTGTGCAGCACGTGGATGCGGGGCGCGTGCTGTCGGGCCAGCTCATCGAGCAGATCTCCGGTTCCGTCCGGGGAGTTGTCGTCGACGAACAGGACATCGAAATCGGTGCCTTGTTCCAGGATCTGAGCGAGCAACGGGCCTACGTTGCGACGCTCGTTGTACGTCGGAATCATTACCAGAGTTTTTTCGGAGGCCGCGCTCATGCAATCGAATTCTAATACCGGCGGCGACCGAAAGATAGGTATTGCCCGCTTTTTGGCCACCGGTTAGTCTCGGGGTTGGAGGTTTGATGAGAAAGGCGCTGATAACCGGTATCACCGGCCAGGACGGGTCTTATCTGACGGAATTCCTGTTGCAGCAGGGATATGAGGTGCACGGGATTATCCGGCGTGCGTCGAATTTCAATACAGACCGGATAGATCACCTGTATCCCGATACGCATTCCCAACGCCGGCTGTTCCTGCACTACGGGGATCTGATGGATTCCAGCAGCCTCAACCGGATCCTGGAGGACGTGCGCCCGGCGGAGATCTACAACCTGGGCGCGCAGTCGCACGTGCACATCTCGTTCCAGATCCCGGAGTTCACCGCCGAGACCAACGCGATCGGCACGCTGCGCATCCTGGACGCCATCCGCAAGACCGGCATCGCCACTCGGTTCTACCAGGCTTCGTCCTCGGAGCTGTACGGCGGACTGCACGATGTGGCCCTCAGCGAGGACACGCCGTTCCATCCGCGTTCGCCGTATGCCGTGGCGAAGCTGTACGCGTACTGGATCACGGTCAACCATCGCGAGGCCTACGGGATGTACACGGTCAACGGCACCTTGTTCAATCACGAATCACCCCGGCGTGGCGAGGTTTTCGTCACCCGCAAGGTGACACGCGGCGCGGTGCGCATCGCGCAGGGCAAACAGGACAAGCTGTTCATCGGCAATCTGGACGCCCGCCGGGACTGGGGATACGCCAAGGAGTACGTCGAGGCGATGTGGCTGATGCTGCAACAGCCCGAACCCGACGACTACGTGATCGCCACGGGCGAGACGCACAGCGTGCGCGAGTTGTGCGAGACCGCCTTCTCCGCCACGGGAGTCGAATTGATCTGGGAAGGAACAGGTTTGGCGGAGAAGGGAATCGACCGGCGCACTTCGCGGGTGCTGGTCGAGGTGGATCCGACCTATTTCCGGCCCGCCGAGGTGCATCATCTCACCGGAGACCCGAGCAAGGCGCGCGAGAAGCTCGGGTGGGCGCCCCGCACGAGTTTCACCGAACTGGTCGAGTTGATGGTCGCCCACGATATGGAGAACGTGTGACGCAAGCAGTGGCGGTGCAGGGTTGCCGGGTGTGCGGGAACACCCGGCTCGAGACGGTGGTCGACCTCGGCACGATGGCGCTGACCGGGGTGTTCCCGGCCACCGACCCGACCGAGGTGCCGCGCTACCCGTTGGAGTTGGTGCGCTGCGTAGCCAGCGGCAGCGAGGAATGCGGGCTGGTGCAGTTGCGCCACACCGCCGACTTCGACGAAATGTATTCTCCCGGATACGGATACCGCTCCGGACTGAACAAATCGATGATCGACCACCTCGCCCACCGGGTGGCGCGGATCCGGCAGCGGGTGCCGTTGTCGCCGGAGGATGTGGTGATCGACATCGGCAGCAACGACGCGACGCTGCTGCGCGCCTACCCCGAAGGGTCGGCGACGATCGTGGGCATCGACCCGCTGGGGGAGAAGTTCCGCCGGTTCTATCCGCCGCATGTGCGGCTGGTGACCGGGTACTTCACCCGCGAGCTGGTCGAATCGGCGTTGGCGGGGCGACGGGCCAAGGTGATCACCTCGATCGCCATGTTCTACGACGTCCCCGCGCCGCTGGAGTTCATGCGCGCGGTGTACGACAGCCTCACCGAAGACGGTATCTGGGTGCTGGAGCAGAGTTATCTGCCCGCGATGCTGGCCACCACCTCCTACGACACGATCTGTCACGAGCACCTGGAGTACTACACCCTCGACCAGATCGAATGGATGGCGCGGCGCTGCGGCTTCGTGGTGCTCGAGGTGGAACGCAATGCCGTCAACGGCGGCAGCTTCGCGCTCACCTTGGGCAAACGGGGCGAGCCCTCGCCTGCCGATGCCGCCGCGCTGGATCGCATGCGCCAGGAGGAGTCCACGCTGGGGCTGCACACCGCGCGGCCGTACGCGGACTTCGCCGAACGAGTCGACCAGCATCGCGAACGGGTCCGCGACTTCTTCGACCGCTCCCGCGAGGCGGGCCTGCGCACGCTCGGTTACGGAGCCTCCACCAAAGGCAACGTGGTGCTACAGCACTGCGGGATCGGCCCGGAGGATCTGACGTGCATCGCGGAGGTCAACGACGACAAATTCGGCAAGTTCACCCCGGGCAGCGCGATCCCGATCGTGTCGGAGGCACGAGCCCGCGAGCTGGCCCCCGACCAGTTCTTCGTACTGCCCTGGCATTTCCGCACGATGATGCTGGAGCGCGAAAGCGCCTTCCGCGCGGCGGGCGGGCGGCTGGTGTTCCCGCTGCCGGAGCTGGACGTGGTGTGAGATGACCATCGTCGTCACGGGCGCGGCCGGGCAGGACGGCACCCTGCTGTCGGACCTGCTCACCGCGCGCGGTGAGCGCGTGCTGCGGATCGGCCGCGACGGCCCGGTCGACATCACCGACGCGGCCGCGGTCGAGGAGCTGATCACCGCCGCGCGCCCCGCGCAGGTGTATCTGCTCTCAGCGGTGCAGCACTCCTCGCAGGACGACCACGGCGACCCGCGCGAGCTGGCCCGCGCCTCGCACCGGGTGAACACGCTGCCGGTGCAGCATTTCGCGGAGGCGATCGATCGTCACCGGACGGGCACGCGGCTGTTCTACGCGGCCTCCTCGCATGTCTTCGGCTCCGACGGCGCCGCGGTGTGCGACGAGAACAGCGGGCTGCGACCGGACTCGATCTACGGGGTGACCAAAGCGGCGGGCCTGCTGGCCTGCCGCGCCTACCGCGCCCGCGGTGTGTTCGCGGCCGCGGGAATCATGTTCAACCACGAATCACCGTTGCGGGCCGAGAAGTTCGTCACCCGCAAGATCGTGCGCGCCGTCGCCCGGATCCAGCGCGGTGAGACCACCACGGTGGAGGTGGGCAGGTTGGACGCCGGCGCCGACTGGGGGTACGCGCCGGACTACGTCGAGGCGATGACGCGCATCCTGGCCCTCGACGAGCCGGACGAGTTCGTCGTCGCCACCGGCGAACACCACACGGTCGCGCAGTTCTGCGCGGCGGCGTTCGGCATGGCCGGACTGGACTGGAACGACCATGTCCGCGAACGTTCCTCGGTGCTCACCCGCAGCAGGCGACCGCTGGTGGGTGACGCGACGAGGCTGCGCGAGCGGACCGGGTGGCGCCCTTCGGTGGACTTCCACGGCATGGTGCGCGCCATGCTCGTCGCCGAGGGCGTGCGCCCGGCGGAGCAATCGAGGCCGGTACGCACCGGCGGAACGGATGGATGACGTGCCATTGAACGACGAGAATGTCCTCGCCGCCCACTTGATCTCCGTCGCCGACGGCGTCTACGAGGAGACCGCCGCGCGGATCGGCGAGATCGGCACCGAGGCGGTCGCCGACGCGGTGCTGAAGGAGATCGCCTGGCGCGCGAACTACGGATCCCGGCCGGGGCAGCCGGTCACGGCGGTGTTCGAGCTGACCCACGAGGGCAAACAGCTCGACTATCTGCTCACCTTGGGCGCCGAGGAGCCCGCGATAGCTCCAGGCTCCCTGGAGGATCCGTGGCTGGTGGTGCGGCAAGATCTGGTGGAGTTGCTGCGTGCGGTCTACGGCCCGCCCGACGCGGCGCTCGGCACACGCGCCATCGCGATCAAGGACGAGCCGGGGCCGGGCAGTTTCGCACCCGACGACCCGTGGCGGCTGGCCCGCGACGCCGCCGCGGTCGCCGCCGACGGGATCGTCACCGCCTGCCGCCCACAGCATTACGACCTCAACGCCCTGTCGCTGCACTTCGGTTCGGACAAGTGGGGCGGGCACTGGTACACCCAGCACTACGAGCGGCATTTCGCGCCGCTGCGCGACAGCCGCGTACGCATCCTGGAACTGGGCATCGGCGGCTACACCGCACCCGATGTGGGCGGCGCGTCGCTGCGGATGTGGAAGCAGTACTTCCGCCGCGGGCTGGTGTTCGGGCTGGACTACTTCGACAAGTCCGGCATCGCCGAGCCGCGCCTGCAACCGCTGCGCGGCGATCAGGGCGACGCGACGTTCCTCGACGAGCTCGGCAGCTCACTGGGCCCGTTCGACATCATCATCGACGACGGCAGCCACATCAGCGGTGACGTGATCGCCTCGTTCCGGGCGCTGTTCGCGCACCTGCGGCCCGGCGGGCTGTACGTGGTGGAGGACACCCAGACCTCCTACTGGTCGGGCTGGGGCGGCAGCAGCACCGCCACCGACGACCCGGCCACCAGCATCGGTTACCTGAAAACCCTGGTGGACGCCTTGCACCACCAGGAATTCGAGAAGGAATCCGGCCGCGCGACAGGCCCTTTCGACGACTGGATCGGGGCGCTGCACTTCTACCACAACATCGTGGTCGTCGAAAAACGCCGCAACGCCGAGCAATCGGCTCCATCATGGGTGCCTCGGCACACCAATCCGATGGAGTGGATGAAGCCGAAGGAGTGATCGGATGAAGTTTCTTGTCGTGCCGGTGCCCTCGTCGGGCCACCTGCTCGCGATGGTGCCGTTCTGCTGGGCGCTGCGGCTGGCCGGGCATGACGTGCTGGTCGCCTCGCGCGACGACGTGACGGCCACCGCGCTGCGCTCGGGGCTCAACGCCGTCGAGATGACCGCGCTCAACGTGCCCATGGACCAGTTGCGCACCCAGGTGAATCCGGGCATGTTCCCGCTTCCGCTGTTCGCCGACCGCGACCTGTCCAGCGGGCAGGGCCTGTGGCAGATCGCCGCGCAGAACTGGCACAACCATGCCCGCCGATACCTCGAGGCGTTCGCCGAGGTGGCCACCGACTGGCAAGCGGAGGTGATCCTCACCGACCCGCTGGCCACCATCGGCCGGGCGCTCGGCGCGCAACTGGATCTGCCGGTGCTGGTGCACCGCTGGGGCATCGACCCCACCGGCGGGCCCTTCACCGAACGCACCGCCGCACTCGCCGCCGAAGCGGGCACCCGGCTGGCCGACCCGGTCGCCGTGCTCGACATCTGCCCACAGCGGCTACAAGCGCCCGACGCCGCGCCGGGCACCCCGCTGGGCTACGTCCCGTTCAACGGCACCGGCGCGCTGCCGCCGTGGCACCGCAACGAGCACGGCCGCAAGCGGATCGCGGTGTGCATGGGCGGCAGCACGCTGGGCCTGACCGGTCCGCGGCCGCTGGAATCGGTCCTCGCGGCGCTGGCCGACATCGACGACGCCGAGGTCGTCGTCGCACTGTCGGCATCCGACCGGGCCACCGTCGGCGAGCTGCCCGGGCATGTCCGGGTCGTGCAGGAGGTTCCGCTCAACCTGTTCCTGCCGAGCTGCGATCTCTTGGTGCACCACGGCGGCTCGACCACCGGCCTCACCGCGGGCTGGTTCGGGTTGCCGCAACTGGTGCTGCCCCAGATGTTCGACCAGTTCGACTACGCCCGCGGCCTGGTGCGCAGCGGGGCCGGGCTGGCCGCCGAGACCCCCGCGAGCCAAGGCGACATCGACGCGCTCACCACCTCGATCCGCACGCTGCTGCGCGAACCCGGATTCCGCGCCGCCGCCGAACAGATCGGCGCAGACCTGCGCGCCGCACCCACCGCGGGCGACGTGGTGTCCCAGGTGGTTCCGCTGCTGACCGGGCACGCCACAGCAGCGACCAGATAGACCATCCGCGCGGCCCGGACCGGGCGGCGCGGGAACCGAAAGCCGTAGGTTGCAGATGATATCCAGGACATGGACCACGTTCCGTGGTTCGCTCGACTACTTCGCCGCGATGTACGCGGTGTTCGTCGTCGGCATTCTCGTCCCCGTCGTGATGATCGTGCTCTCGCTCACCGGCCTTCCCGGACCGGTGACCGCCGTGCTCGGCGTCGTGTGCGCGGTGGCGCTGTTCGTGCTGTTCGTGCCGACGGTGCCCGCCGAGTGGCGGGAGGTGGTGCGCAGCAAATCGATCGTGGTGCGGGTGTTGTGGAGCGTGGCCATCCTGCTCGTGGTCGCGGTGCTGGCCCGGTTGACGCAGTTCATCCTCGACGCCGACAACGTCGACGCCTCACTGTCGGCCGACGACGAGTTCCTGGTCGAGAAGACCCACCTGTCCGGTTACATCAGTGGCGCGCTCATGGCCGAACACGACCCCGCGAGCCTCTATGACCGCCACCGCTACGAATCACCCCAGGCGGATTCGATCCTGCCCGCGGTGACGCCGCAGGATCGCGACGCCTACCTCTACCCGCCGCCGTTCCTACTGCTGCCTCGGTTGCTGCTGCTGTTCAGCCACGACTTCGCCACGCTGCGCGCGCTGTATTACTCGCTGTACGTGGCGATCGTGCTGGTGGCGATGTTCGCCATCGCCCGCTGGGTCGGCGGCAGGCAGGGCGGGGTGCTGGCGGCGCTGACCCCGGTGGTGTGGCTCAGCCTGCCGACCCTGGCGACTTTGCAGATCGGCAACATCCACGTGCTGGTGCTGTATGTCGGCGGGGCGGGCGCCATGGTGCTGTTCCATCTGCGGCGCAATATCTTCGGCGGCGCGGCGCTGGCGTTCGCGATCATCGCCAAGGTGTCCCCGGCGATCCTGCTGGTCTATCTGCTGGTTCAGCGGCGCTGGCGGCCCGCGGTGTGGACCGCGGTGTTCGGCGTGCTGTATTCACTGGCCACGCTGGCGATCTTCGGCTGGGAGCCGTGGCGGCAATTCCTGTCCGACGGCACATGGCAGCGGCTGGCCAGCGGGGAGTTCCACCAGTTCGTGCTGGTGGAGCGAGCCAATCAGCTGGTCAATTATTCGCCGTTCGGGCTGCCGTACAAGGCGAACATCATGGGCTGGGATATCGGCGATCCCGTCGGGCCCGCTCGCGTGATCACCAATATCTACACGTTGTTGCTGTTGATCCTGGTGGCGGTTACCGCGGTCCGTATCCACCGGCGGCTGTCGGCCGGGGCGGAAGGGCCGCGGGTGCGCGCCGAGCAGCTGGCCATCTGGCTGGCGGTGCTGACGCTGGCGTCGTTCCGCGCTCCGTTCGGGCCGTGGGTGTACATCGCGGTGGGCGCGGTGTGGATGCTGGCGGTGTATGCCGGGCTGATGCGCGGTGGCAAACGCACCGTCGCTGTGCTCACGGTGGCCTGGCTGATCGTCGCGGTCTACAACGAGAACGTCTACTTCACGCTGGTGGCGCAGACGGTCATCTACGTCGCCTGCTTCGTGGTGGCCTGGCGGGCGAGCACGGGCACCGATCCGGAACCCACGCCGCCGCAGGAAGACACTCCACAAACCGAACGGGTCGGCGCGGCATGAGCGGTCAGGCCCGGAGGCGGCAGCGCAGCGTGACCACGCAGGGCCCCGCTCGTGCCGACAACAAACACAGCATGAGCGGTCGAGCCCGCAGGCGGCAGCGCAGAGGGGACAGTGCATGAGCGGCTATTGCGTGATCGGCGCCGGTGCGGCGGGTTTGGCGACCGCGCGTGAGTTCGCCTCGCACGGTTTGGATTTCGAGGTGCTCGAGGCGGCCGACGGGATCGGCGGGATCTGGGACGCACGGCGTCCGGACTCACCGGTCAGCCACAACACGCACGTGATCGCGTCCAAGGGTGTGCAGGCGTTCTCGGGATTCCCGATGCCCGAGAACTATCCGGACTATCCGGGGCACGAACTCGTGCTGCGCTATCTGCACTCCTACGCCGACGCCTTCGACCTGTGGCCGCGCATCCGGTTGAACACCTCGGTGCAGCGCGTCGAACCAGGGGAAGGCGGCTGGGTGGTCACTCTGGCCGACGGCTCCGAGCGACGCTACGCCGGGGTGGTCGTCGCCACGGGGCACGACCGCACCCCGCGGCGCATCGATATCCCCGGCTCGGGCACGGTGCCCGTGCTGCATTCCAGCGAGTACCGCCATCCCGAACAGGTGCTCGGCAAGCGAGTGCTGGTGATCGGGGCCGGGCAGTCGGCGGCCGACATCCTGTCCGACTGCGCGGTCAACGCCGCGCTGACCCTGCACAGCAGCAGGCGCGGGTTCTACTGCATGCCCAAGTACATGCTGGGCCGCCCGACCGACAGCATGTTGCAAGGCAAGATGTGGCGGCCACTGCGCAAGCGGGCCTTCGAGCGGCTGTTCTCGTATCTGCGCGGCCGCTCCCGCACCTTCGGGCTCCCGGTGCCGGATTTCACCGACGGCATCGTCATCCCGATGCTCGGCGACCAGCTGCATCACCACTACACCCACGGCGACATCACGCCCAAACCGGACGTCACCGCGATCGACGACGACCGGGTGACCTTCACCGACGGCACCGAGGAGAAGGTCGATCTGGTGGTGCTGGCCACCGGCTTCGTGCCGAACTATCCCGTCGTCGACCGGACCCATCTGAACTGGGCCGGCGACAGCCTGCGACCGGGCCTGTATCTCAACATCTTTCCGCCGCACACCCGCGACCTGTTCGTCGTCGGGATGGTGCGGCCGATCGGTTCGCACTGGGATGTCTACGAGAAACAAGCCGAGCTGGTCGCGCAGTACCTGCGGGCCAAGGCGAGCGATCCGCGGCGGGTCGAGCGTTTCGATCGCGCCACCGAGGGCCGCCAGCCAGACCTGTACGCCGGGTTGCGGCTCTACCACGCCGACCAGTACCCGCTGGTGGTGGAGAAGCAGGACTACGTGAACCAGCTGCGCAAGCACGCCAAGCTCTTGAAGTGAAAGGTCGTTCCATGAAAGCACCCGGGCCAGGTCTGGTGGAAACCGGACGCATGCTGCCGAAACTGGCGAAGAACCCGCTGACGACGGTGGGCGCGCTGCTGGAGGGCTACGGCGACGTCGTGCGGGTCAAGGCCGGCCCGATGCTGGTCTACCTCGTCGCGGACCCGGCGATGACCGAGTACGTACTCAAGGACAACTACACCAACTACCGCAAGAGCCCGATCTACGACGAGTTCAGCATCCTGCTCGGCGAGGGGCAGCTGACCACCAACAACCTGGAGTACTGGCGCACCCAGCGCAAGTTGATCTCCCCGGCGTTCTCCCATTCGCACGTCAAGGGTTTCGCCGACGACATCACCGACAGCGCCGCGGCGATGCTCGACCGCTGGGACGCCGCGGCCGGGCAGTTCCGCGACATCTATGACGACTACGTCGCACTGCTGCTCGCGGTGACCGGCCGGATCCTGTTCGGCCTCGACCTGTCCACCGACACCAGCCAGGTGACCGACGCGATGCGCGCGGCGTTCGCGCTGATCATGAAGCGGGTGAACGCGCCGGTGAAGCTGCCGCAATCCTTCCCGACACCGGAGGCCCGCCGGGTCGCGCGCAAGGTCGGTGAACTCGACGACGTGGTACGCCATCTCATCGACGAACGCCGCCGCGGCGGTGACACCACCGACGTGCTCACCGCGCTGGTGCGCGCCCGCGACGAAGGCGGTCAGGGCATGCGCGAGGAGGATCTGCTCAACGAGATCAAGACCCTGCTCGTGGCCGGGCACGAGTCCCCGGCCAACGCGCTGTCGTGGGCATGCTACCTGCTGGCCACCCATCCGGAGATCCAGGAGAAGCTGGCCGGGGAAGTGCGCGCCGTGCTCGGCGACCGCAGCCCGTCCTTCGCGGATCTGGGGCAGCTGAGTTACTGCCGCATGGTGATCGAAGAGACGATGCGGCTGTACCCGCCCGCCTGGATCGTCGAGCGCACCCCCATCGCCGACGACGAGATCGGCGGCTACCATGTGCCCGCGGGCGCGCGAGTCACGTTGTGCATGTACTACATCCACCGCGACAAACGGCTGTGGGACGACCCGGAGGAGTTCCGTCCGGAACGTTTCGCCGACGCGGCGGTGGCCGAGCGGCACAAGTTCGCGTTCTTCCCGTTCTCCGGTGGCCCGCGTATCTGCCTCGGCAAGGACATGTCGATGACGGAGATGGTCCTGATCCTGGCCATGACGGTGCAGCGTTTCCGGCTCGAACTCGACCACACCCACCCGGTGGTACCGCTGGCCTCGGTGAATTTGCGCCCTGAATCGGGCATCCGCATCCGCCCGGTCCGCCGCGTCACCGAGCCCGTGACGACCTGACCGGGCTGTCCGGCCACCCCGTGGAGCGGGTTCGACATCTCACCGGTCGGGATGTCGTATGCCCGCTGGGGTGTTCGGGAGGCGGGTGATCCGCGCGCGGTCGCCGCTCAGCATGGCAGCGCTGCCGCGTCCGGACACTTCGGTCGAGGACCGGGCGCACCCGCGGCCCCGGACCGGGTGATGCCGGTGACCTGGGCCAGTCCCCACACAACCAGTGCGGCGAGGGAGTAGGCCGCGCCGGCCCAGCAGGAGGCCTGCCATCCCCGGGTGCTGTATGCCCAGGTGGTCGTGAGTGCGCCGAGGGCGGATCCGAGCGAGTAGAAGGCCATATAGGCGCCGATGACGCTGCTGGCCTGGTGCGGATGTGCCGTGGTCAGCAGATGCTGGCTACCGACATGTACTGCCTGGACGGCGAAGTCGAGGAGAACGATGCCGATGGCGAGCAGCCACAGGGTTGTTTCGGTCCGGGCGATGAGCGACCAGGAGGCGGTGAGCACCACCAGTGCGGATCCGGTGATCGCCTGTGCGTGTCCGGAGTCGGCCCATCGTCCCGCGCGGGCGGCGCCGAGAGCTCCGGCCAGGCCCGCCACTGCGAACAGGCCGATCTGCGTGGTGCCGAAGTTCCACGGGTCGGCGCCGAGGGGCAGGGCCAGCCCGCTCCAGAGGGTTCCGAAGGACGCGAAGGCGAAGAACGCGATCAGGCCTCGGCTCACAAACAGGCGATCCGTGCGCGCGAGCCGCCCCATCGATGCCAGCACCTGCGCGTATCGCGCGCCGGGAGTTCCGCAGTCCGGGTCGAGTGCCGCGCGGACGGTGAGGGCCAGAGCCAGGCAGAGTGCGGCGAGCAGCGCGTACACCGCACGCCAGCCGACCGTGTCGCCCGAGACCCCGGCCAGGACGCGGACGCCGAGGATACCGATCACTACCCCGGAGGTGACCGCGCCGATATTGCGGCCCCGCTCGCCCGGCGCGGAGACGGCGGCGACGTAGGCGACGGTTACCTGAACCACGACCGCGAACAGTCCCGCCACCGCCAGCCCCGCCACCGCGACGGCGCCGTTCGGTGCGGCGGCCGCGACTGCGGCTCCGGCGGCGGTGAGGACCAGATGCACGGTGATGAGCCGCCGACGATTCACCACGTCGCCGAGCGGGACCAGCAGGATCAGACCGGCGAAGTACCCGACCTGCCCGGCGGCGACCAGCACGCCCAGCGACTCGGGTGCCACTCCCAGGCCGGCGCCCGCTGCTTCCAGAACCGGCTGTATCGCATAGATCGTCGATACGGCCACTGCGCACACCAGCGCCAGGACGAATCGCTGCGGCCTTGTGACTCCTGTCGCCACCACACCTCCCACATCAGTAGCAAAATGCAACCATTCGAGAATAGGTAATAATGGTTTCGAATTGCAACTGATGGGAGGCTCATGACCACGACGCTCGGTACCGGCCGCGAGTGGACCGATCCCACGTGCCCGGTCGCGCGAACCGTCGACCTCGTGGGCGACCGGTGGAGCCTGCTGATCGTGCGCGACGCCATGGACGGCGCCGCGAGCTTCACCGACTTCCAGCAGCGGCTCGGGATCGCCCGCAACATCCTCACCGATCGCCTGCGCAGGTTGGTCGACCACGGCATCCTCACCACGAGCACCGCCCCTGGCGGCAAGCGACACAGCTACGCACTCACCGGAGCCGGCCAAGACCTCTTCACCCTCGTCGTGGCGTTGCGCCAATGGGGAGAACGCCACACCTTCACCGACGACGAACCCCACTCCACGCTCGTCGACCGTGACGGCAGCCCCGTCGCCCCCCTGCGCACCGAAAACCACAAGGGCGAGCGCGTCACCGCGGCGACCACCCGAGTTCGCAAGGTGAGCGAACACGACACTTCGGTGGCCGACGCGTAATCGGACGCACGGCGACTACGCCGAATCCGTTCCGCGGTGCGGCTACCGGAACCCGGGGGTGTTCCAGGCGAGCGACGACATTGGCTTCCAGTTCGAACCGTCTGCGCAGTTCTTCGTCCTCCGACACCGCGCGATTGAGCAGTTTGAGCGCCACCAGTCGCGGCAGCCGTGGGTGGCGGGCCAGATAGACGGTGCCCATACCGCCTTGCCCGAGCACTCCCTCGATCAGGTAGCCGGCGAACGACTCGTGCTGCCCAACATCTTTCGGCCCCCTTTGGATACAGCCCACCCGGACCGAGGGCAGCATATCCGCTTCCGGATCGGAGGTCCGGCTGCCCTCGTTCCGGCTGCCCTCCGGGTGGGCCGCGTCACCGAGCCGGTGACGACCTGACGACCATTGGAGCCGCGCCGCCGGTCGACGCCCGCGCCGCCCTCCGGCGCGGCGGCTTCGGGAGCGGCCGAATGCTCGACCCGCGGGTCCTACACCTCGGACGAGCCCCTGCCAGGAGCGGCGGTAGCGAGCCACGCCTCGCGGGCACTGGGGTAGCGCGGAGACCAGGAGGTGGCGGCACGAAAGCGGCTGTTGCTCACTCGAAGTGATCGGGTCAGGGACGTGAGCCGGTGACCGCCGAGCAGCGCGGCCCGGCCGGGGACACGCAGCCAGGGCCGTTTGCCCGCGGCCGCGGCCAGGGCGGTGGCGTACTCGCGTTTGGTGAGCGGTTCGTCGTCGACGATGTTGTAGGTGCCCGCTGGGGCGGTGAGCGCCGCGATGACGGCCGCGGCCGCGTCGGTCAGGTGAATCGTGGAGGTGTATGCGTCGGCGCGGCCCAGTACCGGCGCGATGTGGCGGCGGGCCATGGCGAGCATTTGTTCGCTGTGGGCGGCACCGACGCCGCAGAAGACACCGAAGCGCAACACGATTCCGCTTCCGCCCGCTGTTGTGAGGCGATGGGCGTTGTCCTCGGCGGCGATGCTGCACAGGGCGCGGGGGTAGCGGTCGGCGCGGACGTCCTCGGTGATCCACTCGGACCCGCTGTCCGGGTAGATCATGCTGATCGATTCCTGGATCAGCCGGTCGACACCGGCGGCCAGTGCGGCATCGACCAGGGCCGTCGACCCGTCGATGCGAACATGCTCGTTTCTGCGCCAAGCGCGGTCGGACATGAACTGTGCGACCGAGGGCAGGGCGCTGGCCATGTTCACCACGGCGTCGTGCCCGGCGATCGCGGCGCTCAGTTGGTCTCGATCGAACAACGACGCCGTGACCGGCCTCGCCCCTCGAGCGCGCACCACGGCCGCCTTCTCGTCGGTACGCACCAATGCCGTCACCTCGTGGCCCGCTTCGACCGATGCCGCGACGACATATCGTCCGATCGCGCCGGTCGATCCCGCGACGAAGACCTTCATGACCAGATCCTAGTGCGAACGAGAGTGTCGATGCTCGAGCACCGCATCGGCGTTACCAAGCGCACCCGCGCCGACGCGGATGCTCGCCGAATTGGAAAGCCGCCCCACCCCCGCACAGCAACTCGCCGCGATGGCAGGTTACGACCGGCGCCTGTTCGAACGCGCCGGCGACCTCATCGTCTTGATCCGTGATTCCGGGCGCACCGAACCCGAACTGGCCACCCTCTACGCGCAGGCGCGTGCAGTCGCCGACCGAATGCGCGCCGAAGTGTTCTCGTCGTGGCCACACGGCACACTGCGACCCGGCCTGGACGTATCCACCGCCACCGACATCTACGCCGCACTGTGCAACATCGACGTCTACGCCACGTTCATCACCGAACGCACCTGGTCACCCGAGGCAGTCGAACGCTGGTGGAGCGAAGCGCCGGCCCGCGAACTGCTGGCTCCGTGAGCGGACCCGGGTCGGCTGGATCAACGCGATTGTTCGCGGGTCCCGGTGCTGCCCAGTAACTCTCGGCTCAATGCCACCAATTCGCTGATCGTGAGAGCTTCCTCACCCGGAGCCGGGTTCGGATCGGCCGCAGGGGTTGTGGGGGGATGCTCGGCTGCCGGGTACGGCGCTGTGAGCCGAGTGCTCAGTTCGGCGGCCAGTAGCTCGACCGTGGGGCAGCCCCAGATGATGGCGGCGGGCACGTCGATGCCCAGGCGGGCAGTGAGGCGGGTGGCCAGTTCCACGGCGTGCACCGAGCCGATGCCGAGCTGGTCGAAGTTCTGGCGGACGGCGACGCGGTCGGGGACGATGCCGACGACTTCGGCCAGTTCCCTGGTGACCAGCGCGGCGAGCGACACGGTATCGGGCTCGGCGGTGTCTTCCGGCGCGCTGAGCGCGGCAGCCGGCTCGATCGTCGCCGGCTGCGTTCCCGAATCCTTGACGCCGGCTTCGACCGGTGCGGAATTCTGCGCTGACGACACGACCGGCGCGGCACCGGTCGTCTGCCCGATGGGTGCGCGATCACGAACCGGACGATCAACGGATTCGGACGAAAGGAGATCGGCTGCCGAATCGCGCGCGGCGACGCCGTGTGCTTCGGCGTGCGTCTCCGCAACCGCCCAGTGCCGTTCCCGCTGGAACGGATAGGTGGGTAGCGTGATCGGCCGCCCGGGCGGGTTCACGGCCGCCCAGTCCGGCTCGATGCCACGCTGGAACAGCATCCCCGCCGCGGTGAGCAAGTCGCGACGGGCGACGGTGCCGGGCCGTAAGGCCGCCGAGAGCACGAGACTCAGCGCTTCGTTCTCCGTGCCGTCGACGTCGCCGGATACGGTCCCGTCGAGGAACTCGACAACCTGGCCCACGTCGTCGGCTACCACCGAAAGCCGGTGCTGAAAAGGCCTTCTCGTCGCCAGAGTGTGCGCGAGGTCACCGAGGAGCACGCCGGGGTTGTGCACCAGATGCTCGCGCAGCCGGAAAGCGTGCGCCCGAAGCGCGGTCTCGGTGCGCGCCGACAGCACCACCAGGCGCTCGGAGGAGTCGGGGGCGGTCAATGGGTCGGGCGGAGGGGCCGCTTCGGCGATGACGTGAGCATTGGAGCCTCCGAAACCGAAAGCGCTCACCGCGGCGCGTGCCGGACCATCGTGCTGCGGCCACGGCATTGCGGTATCGGCGACACGCACTCCAGCGCTCGCCGGGTCGAAATATCCGGGCGCACGGTCGAAATGGAGACTACGCGGAATGCGGCGGTGCGACAGAGCGAGCGCGACCTTCACCAGTCCCGCCATACCCGCGGCCGCCTCGGTGTGCCCGATATTCGTTTTGATCGACCCGACCCTCAGCGGCGAGCCCGGGGCGCGGCCGATGCCGTAGACCTCGGCCAGCGCGGACAGTTCGGCGCGATCACCGACCGCGGTGCCGGTGCCGTGCGCCTCCACGTAGTCGATCGTCAGCGGGTCCACCCCGGCCTGCGCGCAGGCGCGACGGATCAGTTGCCGCTGCCCGTCTGCGCTGCTGGCGGGCATGGATCGGTGCCTGCCGTTGTTGTTGGTGGCGCTGCCCAGCAGGGTGCAGTACACGCGGTCGCCGTCGCGCAACGCCTGCCGCAGTGGTTTGAGGATCACCACCGCGCCGCCTTCGCCGCGGGCGTAGCCGTCGGCGGAGGCGTCGAAGGTGCGGGACCGGCCCTGCGCGGACAGCACACCCAGCGCGGACAGCCCGATCGCGGTCTCCGGTATCAGATTCAGCTGCACCCCGCCCGCGACCGCCAGCGCGCTCTCACCCGCCCGCAGCGCCTGGCAGGCCAGATGCACCGCGACCAGCGATCCCGCGCAGGAGGCGTTCACCGTCATGCTGGGGCCGTCGAAACCCAGGAAGTACGACACCCGGTTGGCGATCACGCCTTCGACATCTCCGGTACTGGTGAACGGGGTGATGGCGGTGGCGCCACGGGAGAGTTTGACGGCGCGATAGTCGTTGAACTTATTGGCGAAATACACGCCGGTCCGCGGCACCCGATCGGGCCGGATAGCCGCGTCCTCGAACGCCTCCCACGCCAGTTCCAGCGCCAAGCGTTGCTGCGGATCCATATCGGCCGCTTCCCGTGGGGTAATCCCGAAGAATTCGGCGTCGAAACCCGCTACATCCGCCAGATACCCACCGGCGACCGACACGGTCTTGCCCGCGGCGGCGCGGTCGGAGCCTCGGTAGTCACCCGACCAGCGCCCCGGCGGCGGTTCGTCGGCGACCGCGTCGGTCTCCTCGATCAGCAACCGCCACAACGCTTCCGGAGAATCGGCGCCCCCGGCGAAGCGACAGCTCATGCCGATCACGGCGATCGGCTCCGCGGCGCGGGCCGCACCGTTGAATGCCGTCTGCTGAGAACGGGTGCGCCGCTTGGCCTTCTTCACGCTTCTCACCTACCCGCATTCCACCGACCGTGCACCCGTGGAACAAGCGGTGCGGTGAATCTGCCGATCTTGTTGTGGGGTCGGGACATGTGCCGGAGACTTTACCTGTGCTGTTTTCCGAACGCCCCGTTTTCGCTCGGGTGACGTCCGCGCTGGGGGGCGAGGCACGGCGTCGAGAACTCCTCCGTTTCGCCTCTGTCGGTGTCGCCGCGTTCACGCTGGACACCGCGGTGTTCCTGACCTTGAAGAGCACCGTGCTCGAGGCGTATCCGGTCACGGCGAAAGTGGTCGCGGTGCTGGCGGCGATCACATTGTCGTATGTGCTCAACAAGCAGTGGTCCTTCGACGGGCGCGGCGGCCGGCGCGGGCACCACGAGGCGGCGTTGTTCTACTTGGTCAGTTTCCTGGCCGTCGCGATCAACACCGCACCGCTGTGGGTGTCGCGGTATGTGCTGCATCTCGAGGTGCCCGAGGTCTCCCGTTTCACCCAGAACGTGGCCGACTTCGTGGCCGCGCAGCTGATCGGCACCGCGCTGGGCATGGTGTTCCGTTTCTGGGCATTCGTGCGGGTGGTGTTCCCGGACGAGGTCGAGCGCCCCGGCGCGGGGTGAGCCGGCCAGTTGCGCTCAGCCTGATGACAACCCTGTCCGGCGCGATCGCCCACCGTGCGGGCCGCGGCGCCCCGCCGCGATACCCCGGCCGCGCGTTCGCACGCCGCGCGGGTGGTAGGAAAGGGGGCGTGTCCGCAACTGGCGAAGGAATCGACCCGAACAGAAGCTCGCGCGCGGTGTCGGAAGTGGTGGAGCTGGTCAGTACGCTGATCCGCTTCGACACCTCCAATACCGGTGATCTGGCCACCACCAAGGGTGAGCGCGAATGTGCGCAGTGGGTGGCCGACCAGCTGCACCAGGCGGGATATGTCACCGAATACGTCGAATCCGGCGCGGAAGGTCGGGGGAATGTCTTCGCGCGGCTGGAAGGCGCCGATCCGAGTCGTGGCGCCCTGATGATCCACGGACACCTGGATGTGGTGCCCGCCGAGGCCGCGGACTGGAGCGTGCATCCGTTCTCCGGCGCGGTGCGCGACGGCTACGTGTGGGGTCGCGGCGCGATCGACATGAAGGACATGGTCGGGATGGCGCTGGCGGTGGCCCGCCAGTTCAAACTCGAGGGGACGGTGCCGCCGCGCGATCTGGTCTTCGCTTTCCTCGCCGACGAGGAGAACGGCGGCAAGTGGGGCTCGCAGTGGCTCGTGGACAACCGCCCCGATCTGTTCGACGGCGTCACCGAGGCGGTGGGGGAGGTCGGCGGGTTCTCGCTGACCGTGCCGCGCCCCGACGGCACCGAACGCAGGCTGTATCTGGTGGAGACCGCCGAGAAGGGTCTGGGCTGGATGCGGTTACGCGCCAAGGCCCGCGCGGGCCACGGGTCGTTCCTGCACGAGGACAACGCGGTCACGATCCTCGCCGACGCGGTGGCCCGGCTGGGCAAACACACCTTCCCCGTGGTGCTCTCGGAGTCGGTGGCCGCCTTCCTGGCCGCCGTCGCCGAGGAGACGGGTCTGCAATTCGATCCGTCGAGCCCGGACATCGAGGGCCAGCTGGCGAAGCTGGGCACCATCTCCCGCATCATCGGCGCCACGCTGCGCGACACGGCCAACCCCACCATGCTGCAAGCCGGCTACAAGGCCAACGTGATCCCGCAGACCGCCGAGGCCGTGGTGGACTGCCGTGTGGTGCCCGGGCGGCAGGCGGCGTTCGAGCGTGAGGTGGACGAGCTGATCGGCCCCGACGTCGAACGCGAGTGGATCACCAAGCTCGACTCCTATGAGACGACCTTCGACGGCGACCTGGTCGACGCGATGAACAACGCCGTGCTGGCCCACGACCCGCGCGGCCGCACCGTGCCCTACATGCTCTCCGGCGGCACGGACGCGAAAGCGTTCGCCCGGTTGGGCATTCGATGCTTCGGTTTCGCACCGCTGCAGTTGCCGCCGGAGCTGGACTTCACCGCGCTGTTCCACGGCGTCGACGAGCGGGTGCCGGTCGAGGCGCTCGAGTTCGGCACGCGCGTACTGGAACATTTCCTTCTGCACAGCTGATCCGATCCGGAAGAGAGGTTTCATGACCTACAACCCCTACGACGCGCTTCCGCAGGTGCCGTCGTTCACCCTCACCTCCACCGACGTCACCGACGGCCAACCGTTCGACAACGAGCAGGTCAGCGGCATCTTCGGCGCGGGGGGCAAGGACATCTCCCCGCAGCTGTCCTGGTCGGATTTCCCTGCGGAGACCAAGAGCTTCGCGGTGACGGTGTACGACCCCGACGCCCCCACCGCCTCCGGCTTCTGGCACTGGGCCGTCGCCGACATCCCCGTGAGCGCGACTTCCCTGCCCGCGGGTGCGGGCAGCGGTGAAGAAGGCGGCGCACTGCCGACCGGCGCGATCACCCTGCGCAACGACGGCGGTTTCCACGGCTTCGTCGGCGCCGCTCCGCCGCCCGGCCACGGCCCGCACCGCTACTTCATCGTCGTGCACGCCGTCGACGTCGAAAGTCTCGGCATCGACGAGAACGCCACGCCCGCCTACCTCGGCTTCAACCTGTTCTCCCACACCCTCGCCCGCGCGATCTTGATCGCCACCTACGAGCAGCACTAGAGCCCCGTCACGTGATTGTGGCCCTGAGCGAAACGCTCGGGGCCACAGCGCTTTCCGATGCACCTCATCCCAGGTCTCGGGTGGTTCTGCGGCACGCTCTGGCGTCCTGTCTGCTTCTGATCCTCCGGCGCGCGAACGACGAAACCCACGACGGCTACTCGCGCCGTGGGTTTCGATCCACAAGCCCCCAGCCGCGCGGCGACACGAACTCCATCTCGGCCAGGCCCGCGCGCCGCGCGCTAACCCGACCAGTCGGTATTCCCAGGAGTGGGTTCGCTGTCGTCGCGCCGCCACTGTCCGCAAGCGCTACGCTGCCGCTGGACAGCCGCCCAAGTGGGCGCGCGAAGGACTGATGAGGGTACGAACTTGATCATTCGCACGGAAACCGCCTGGGTGCTCTTCTTCGCCGGGCTCATCTTCCTGTGGGCGCTGGTTCTCGGCGTGTGGAAATGGCAGGCGATGACCACCTCGCCGGACGGTCTGGCACACCCCTACGTCGACATCGCCCACCGCGCCGCACTGCTGTACTCGTTCGCCACCGGATTGATCGCCTGGTTCGTCGAATTGTCCGGCTGGCCGACGGCGGTGAACGCCACCGCGGCCGGGGCGATCATCGCACTGTTCGTGGTGACGATCGCGAACTACATCCGCCTGGGATTGCAGCGCGAGACCGACAACCAGATGCGCAACCCTCCGCCGTCGATGCGTTTCGTCCTCGCCGCTCTGATCATCGGTGAGATCGGCGGATTCTGCGTACTCCTGGTCGGCTTCGCCGTAGAGCAGTTGGCGTAGTCCCGGCTCACTACGCATGCGGGGTACGGCGCGATCCTCTACCGCCGCCACCAGCTGGTCCACACACTGGTAGGCATCGCATAAGCCGTTCGCGAACCACTCGGCATCGAGCAGCGGGAAGTAATCGTGCCACGAGCAACGCGCGAGTTCGTTCGTTGAAGTCCGCCGTCAACGAACGACGTATTCTGCGGTCGCCGAACCGCGCAGAACGGGGCGGCAAGAATCGCCGTAACTAGCGAGCGCGGGGCTCTCCCTCGTCGACCAGCAGCGCACACTCGACGGTCGGGTCCGACTGCGGTTCCCTCCATCGGTTGCGCGCGACGCGCCGGACCTCCCAAGCGGCTGCGGAGCGGGCCCCGGGCCGGGACGAATGCAAACCTTCAGCGCCACGAAATCCGACCAGGGACACAAGGCTGTCGCTGGGCTTCTGCTCGTGTCAGGGCCGGTCGAATTCACCTCGAGCTACTGCAGTTGTGAATGCGTCCCAGGCGCTATTGGTGAACATGAGGGCTGAACCCGTCGGGTTTTTGGAATCTCGCGTGCCGATCAGCCCGCCGTCCAGGAATGCCACCTCGACGCAATCCTGGTTAGGTCCGCTGCGACTGCTCTTGAACCACGCCGCCTTCGCCAGGTCGGAATTCACCCGCCATACTCCTTAGCGATCTTCAACACCAGTTCCCTGGTTTCCTGCTCATCCAGCGCGGCGGCGCGAATCGCCTTGCACGCCGTCCTGTACTGGTCGATCTCAGTGGGCTTGTCCAGGTAGAGAGCACCCGTGTAGCCCTCAACGTACACCACCGGCGGCTCGGTGAAGGACTGCAATGCTGGGAACTCCATGAGCGTGAAAGATCCCGTTATCAGGGGAATCACACGATCGGTGTCGAATGGCACCACGCGAAGCGTCACGGTGGGCAACCGCGAAACAGCCAGGATATGGTGGAGTTGTTCCGTCATAACCGGTGGCCCACCAACCCGGTATCTCAGCCCCGCCTCTCCGAGGTACACGTTCATGCTGAAGCGGTCGCGCGATTCCTGTAGGCGCTTCTGGCGCGTGGCCGCGATCTCGATCCGACGCTCGACATCGGCTGTGGGCATTCCGGGATACGCGCCCCAGATCACCGCACGCCGGTAAGCAGGGGTCTGGAGCAAGCCGGGAAGCAAGGTGAGATGGAAGGTGGTCAGCTTCTTGGCCGCTTCTTCCAATCCGAGATAGAGATCGAAGTAGGTGGGCACCGCATCGCCGTAGGCATGCCACCATCCGGTCCTCTTGGTTTCACGAACCAGGCCCATGAGCGCTGCCGTGTCATCCTCGTCGACTCCATACAGTTCACAGAGGGCCTTGATGTAGATGTCCTTGAGCTTCACACCCTGACCTCCTTCCAACCGCCACATGGTTTGCGGGGACACCTCGATGACTCTGCATGCCTGCGCGACTGTCACACCGGAAGCCTCGCGTAGCTGACGCAGTCGGCGGCCCAACATGCGACGCGGAACTGTAGAGCCCGAACTCTCGGTCATTAGCCAACCTCACGGCGGTAGGTGAATTTGGAAGGATCTGCACAGCCACTCTGGAAGATGGAGAAAAATCCAGACTACTCGCGCGCTGGAATATTCCAAATGCTGCCGCATGGGCGTCTACTAGGGGTGCGTCAGGCACTCCGAGCGAAACACGAAGTCGCACGGGGCCGTCGACTCCCCTCAGCGAAAGGCTGACTGCGGCGAACCGGGCGCGACTCATCCAGTTGTGCAATCCAGTAGGGGGTTCCATGGTTCAGATAGCTTTCGGACGCACACCACTGTCCCGGTGCGCCTACTACCGGCAGGTGTGCGACCTGCCCGCGGAGGTGGATCCACCTCAGGTGGGGCGCATCGTGCTACGTATGGGGGTGGCGTGGGCGGTGATCATGCCAGCCACGCTGGGCCAGGATGTGAAGGTCTGGATGCAGCGGCACCACCATCGGATCGGCCCGATCATGTCGCATCCCCGGTCGAAACGGTGGACGTATCTGACGCAGCCCGACCTGCCGGATGACATCTCGCTGTTCGCCGAGATGTTCCGGCTCGACGTCTCGTTGGTGCGCGCCGGCGGAACCGTGGCGCTGCCGAGTCCGGCCGATCGGGGGACTACGTTCCGCGCCTGGGTCGCTCGCCCCGACAGCGCTTTTCGTCCCTCCGGAAGCGTCGTGGTGGCCGCTATCCGTGGATGCGTGGCGGAGCGGGTTGCACGACGGAAGCGAGGCTTCACGTATGCCTGAAAGGTATTGCAGGGCATGGAAGGTTCCGGCGTACCACGGGATCGGCCCCCTCGGATTCCAGCAGGCCGATAGGCACGACGACCCCACGGAGCGGCGGCGGTGAACGGTGCTGAGCGCCGCGGTTCTCCGCTACCGTCCGAGCCGGATGTCCACTTGTCGGTGTTCTGGCACGGCGCCCGGATGGATTACATCGCCTGCGTCACCGCGGCGTGCCTGTTCGTGCAGGAGTGGCGTGCCCGGCACTGGCACGACGCGGTCGAGGTGTCGATGCACGACATCGAGGGGTATCCGCGATTGCCTTGTGAGCGGTTGTATCTGGAGCCGTGAAGGTCCACGCCGTCAGGAGGGGGCGTCGTAGACCAGGGTGTAGCGCCAGAACAAGCGACGGCGGATTCGGGCGCCGGGCAGTTCCCGCGCGGCGGCGGCGCGGATGTCGGCGAGGGTCTCGGTCGGCTCGGCGGTGGGTGCCGTCATGTGCGGGGGCAGCGTTTCGGCGCGAGCCGGGTGCTTGATCAGTCCCATGACGGGGTTGGCGGCGATGGCCGGCAGGTCGGCGAGGACATCGAGGGGTCCGCAGTGGCGGTAGCAGCCGACGACCGCGAGTCGCCCGCCCGGGGCCAGACAATCGCGCAGTTCCCGCAACGTGGGCACCAAGGGGAGGTGATGCAGGACGGCGACGAGGGTGATGGCGTCCCAGCGTCGCTGCTGGTCGCGACCGGAGAAGTCGGCTTCGACGATGGTCATCGCGGGGTCGCCGGCGAAACGTCGCGCCGCCAGGCGGGCGGTCGCGGGGTCTGGCTCGAGCGCGGTGACGGTGGCGACGCGGTCGCGCAGCCGGGCGGCGAGGTTGCCTGTGCCGCATCCGACGTCGAGGACATGATGGGCTCCGGCCGCTGCCACCTGGCGTACGACCCACCCACCGTAGTGGTCGTTGTGGCTCCACGGATGTCGCCGATTGAACCGGTCGAGTCGAGACAGCAGCACCGTTCCATTCTCACGGCGGCCGCGGCGGTCGGCATCCTGGGCCTCGAGGATCGAGCGTGAAAGACTGTGGCCCTGGACGTAATGCCCAGGGCCACAGTGCGTTCCGGCGAGCTTACTTGACGCTGATCACCCGGTCGGAGGGTTCCTTGGCGTACAGCGCCTCGATCTCGGCCTGATATTTGGCCGCGATGGGGGCGCGCTTGAGCGACATCTTCGGGGTCAGTTCGTCCCCGCCGGGCTCCCAGACGGCGCCGAGGACGGTGAACCGTTTGATCTGCTCGACGCGGGAGAGCTTGGCGTTGCCCGCCTGGACCGCCGCCAGTACCTCGTCGATGATCTGCCTGCGGGTGGCCAGGGCGGCGATGTCCTCGCCGGTGGCGTCGAGTTCCTTGGCGCGGATGGCGGCGACGTCGGGGTCGAGCACGATCAGGGCGGCGATGTAGGGCTTGGCGTCGCCGATGGCGACGACTTGGCCGATCAGCGAGGAGGCCGCTTTCACCGAGTTCTCGATGCTGGTGGGGGCGATGTTCTTGCCCGCCTCGTTGATGATCAGTTCCTTCTTGCGGTCCACGATCCGCAGGTAGCCGTCGGCGTCGAGCGTGCCGATGTCACCGGTGCGCAGCCAGCCGTCGGAGTCGATGGCCTCGGCGGTCTTGTCGGGCATGTTGCGGTAGCCGCGGGTGACGATCGGGCCGCGCACCAGCACCTCGCCGTCGGCGTCCAGGCGCAGTTCCATGCCGTCGACCGCGCGCCCGACCGAGCCGGGGCGGGGCTTGTCCAGCTCGGTGTAGGTGCCCACACCGGTGGTCTCCGACATGCCCCACACCTCGCTGACGGTGAAGCCGAGGCCGAGGAAGTATTCCAGGGTCTCCGGCGGGATGGGGGCGGCGCCGGAGGAGGCGACGCTCAGCTGATCGAGCCCGAGCGCGTGGCGCAGCTTGGACAGCACCAGCGTCTCGGCGATCTTGTGCTGCGCACCGAGCAGGGGACCGCGGCCTTTACCGGCCAGATCGGCGCGGGCGGCGGCGATTCCGGTGCTGATCGCCCAGTTGGCCAGCGCTTTCTTGACCGGGCTCGGTTCTTCGGCGAGTTTGCCCTCCACCCCGGCTTTGATCTTCTGCCACACCCGCGGGACGCCGAAGAAGATGGTCGGGCGCGCGTCGGGCAGGGCGGCGGCGACCTCACGCGGGTCGGGCACGGTGGTGATCTGGATGCCGGTGAGCAGGTTGATCGCGTGGCCGGAGATCCGGTCGGCGACGTGCGCGGCGGGCAGGTAGGACACCGCGCGGTCGTCCAGGCCGACCTGCAGCGGGCCGTTGACCAGGGCGATGATCTGGGCGAGCACGTTGCGGTGGGTGATCTCCACGCCCTTGGACGGGCCGGTGGTGCCGGAGGTGTAGATCAGGGTGGCCAGGTCGTCGGCGCCGACGGCCTGCCAGGCGGCGTCGAAATCGAACTCGGCGGCGGGCGCGGCCTCGACCTGTTCGAGGGTGACGGCGCCCTCGGCGGGGCCGTCGACCATGATGATGTGCTCGAGCGGCACCCCCGCCGCGGTGATCCGGTCGAGGAAGACCTGTTCGGTCACGACGACTTTGTTGCCCGCGTTGGTGAACAGGTGGGTGATCTGCTCGGGGGAGCTGGTGTTGTAGATGGAGAACGGGGTGGCGCCCAGGTGCAACGCGGCGGTGTCGACGAGATTGAACTCGGGACGGTTGGTGAGCATGATGCCGACGGTGTCACCGTGGCCGACGCCGAGTCCGGCCAGACCCGCGGCGATCGAGCGCACCCGTTCGGCGTACTGGCGCCAGGTGTATTCCTGCGTGCCACCCACCTTGCGCAAGGCGATCTGGTCGGGACGCAGCCGTGCGGTCTCCTGGAATGCGGCGGGGACGGTGTACACCGTTTTGCCCGACTGGTGCGCGTATCCGATTTCTGTTGTCGTCATATCCCTGTTCCCGATAGCGCTGGCGTGAACCGGACGCCGGTATCCACCGGCGCACGATCCGGGACCCGAATGCTGACGCGGCGCGGCGAATGCACTGTCAGTCTCTCACGAGTCGGCGCGCCACATGTGGCGCGGCTCACTCATGGTAGCCACAGGAGGGAAGCGGGGTGGGGCAAACTTCAACAATCCTTCAGGCACCGATCAGATCCGGCGCGGAGCCGGGCCCGGGACGCGAACGGAAGTTCTCACCAGGTGAGAGGACAACGGGGTCGGCGGCAGGCGGCTCACCGGCCGCCGCCGACATGCCGCCCGGCTCGTCGAGTGCCCACGGCGCGGCATCGGTCGGTATCCAATGCTTGCGCCGGGTGCGCTTGGCCTCCAGATAGTCGCGGGCCCGCTCGCTGAGCGCCCGCGTGCGCAACGGCACCGCGGTGACCTGCAACCCCTCCTGGCGCAGCGCCTCCACCTTGGCGGGATTGTTGGTCAACAACTGCACCGAACGCAATCCCAGCTCGGCCAGCGCACGAGCGGTGCTGACGTAGCTGCGGGCATCGGCGGGGTAGCCCAGGGCCTCGTAGCTGGTGAAGGTGTCCGCGCCGGAACGCTCGCTTTCCCGGTAACCCAGGGCCTTGGCGATCAGTCCCGCCCCACGGCCCTCCTGCTCCAGATAGACCAGCACGCCGCTGCCCGCGGCCTGGATGAGATCCAGCGCCTTGTCCAACTCCGGCCCGCAGTCGCAGTCCTGCGAACGCAATGCCTCCCCATACAGGCAGCGGGAGTGCACCCGCACCAGGCAGCCGTCGGCAACCGCGCCGAACAGCAGCAGGTGCCCCCGCTCACCGTCCCCGTTCACCTCCACCACCCGAACTCGCAGATCTTGCCCGTTGCGACGGAACCGATGTTCGGTGTCGGCAGGATCCACAACGTTGGTCAATGCTCCTCCGTAGCGAGTTTGAAAATTCGCTCGACCTCACTCACCAGTGGCATCGACCCGGGGACGTCCCCGATCGATTGCGTCGCCACCATCGCGGCGGTCGCCCAGACGTAGTCGTTGCGTGCGGCGGGGCGGCGCGTCGAAACGAGACGATATACCAGGGCGGCGGAGAAGGCGGCGTGAGCGCCGACCGAGTCCTGCAGCGCTGTCGGAAACGGCTGAAAGCGGTCGCTGACCTGCTCCGACCACACCGCGCACCGGAAATCTCGGATCGCGCAGACCGCGCCGACTCCGAGCGCGCGCAGCCGGGTGGCGGTCTGTTCCGCGTCCGGCGCCGCGCCGTCGGGCGACATCGCCAGTGCCCGCAGGTCGTTGTCGCCGCCGACGAGGTAATCCACCACACCCAGGTGCTGATACAGGTATTGGGGCC
Source organism: Nocardia sp. NPDC047654 (assembly GCF_043205035.1). NCBI lineage: Bacteria > Bacillati > Actinomycetota > Actinomycetes > Mycobacteriales > Nocardiaceae > Nocardia > Nocardia sp. NPDC047654. Next base: position 106,038 of record NZ_JBIDDF010000009.1, on the reverse strand, counting down.
GATCCAGCCGCGGCGCCGGGTGCACCACCACCAGCGGCCGGTCCGGCAGTCCGCGCAACTGCGCCATGACCTGCTCGATGACGCCGGTGGGTTGTTCGAAGGTCAGCTGCACCGCATCCGACGAGGCGATCGCCGAACCGATCGCCTCGCTGCGTAAATCCTGGGCGCTCAATCGGATTCGCTCGTCTTTGCAGCCGATCGTGCTCGCCGCGCCGGTGCCCGCCACGATCACCGCGGTGACCGGGGTCGGGGCGTAGGGCACCACTTTGACCAGTTCGGTCTCCACGCGTTCGCTGCGCAGGTATTCCAGGATGCGGCCCCCGGCCTCGTCGTCGCCGACCGCCGAGATCAACCGCACCCGCAACCCGAGCCGCGCCGCGGCCACAGCGCGCGTGAGCCCCTTGCCGCCGGGATGTCGCCGATAGCCGCCGCGCGCGGTGCCACCGGGTCCCGGGATCCGGTCCACCACATATATATGGTCGATGACCGCGTCGCCGATCACGGTGACCACACCACGGGTGTCCACCGGATCAGGTTCGGCCGCAGAGGTTTCGGCAGCCGCGCCGAAGTCGACGGCGTGCGCGCCGTCGAACACCGAGGCCGTGGCCAGCCGCGTGGCCAGCTCGGTGAACGCCCGGCGCTCGGGAGCCCCGCGCAGCGAACGCACCGTCAACGTGTCCGGAACCAGTTGCACCCCAAGGGCTTCGTGCAGCACCGTCCACTGCGCGGCGAGGTATTCGCGCCGCTCACCCAGATCCGCGGCGTAGAGCCGGCCGGGATCGACACCGGCGGGCGGGTTTTCGCGCAGCAGACCCAGCGACAGCTCCGCATCCACCACGAGCCGGTCGGTGATATCCAATCGCAGGGCCAGCTCGCGCACCAGTGGCGGCACCGCTTGCTCCCGGTCGATGCCCGCGCGCCGCGCGTACTGCCGCACGGCCAGCAGATCCAGCAGGGGCGATACGTCGATTTCGGTGCTGCGCAACCGATCCGAACTCAGCCCTGAGCGTTTGCACAACCGGGTGAGGATGTTGCGAACGGCAACCATTCCCGAATCCTGCGGGACCATGGCGATGCCACCCCTTCCATCGGCGCGACACGGAGTGCCGGGCGCATGTTGGCCACGCAAATCGGGTTTAGCCAGCGGGAAATTGTCAATTACCAAATTACAACGGCAATTGCGCTCGGGGAACGGCAAATGCCACACTGGAAGTGGCGATCCCCATCGCACCACCAGGCAATCGGGAGGGCTGGTGACGAGAATGATTCTTCAGATACGACAGCCGCGACGGCGGCGGCCCCACCGCCCCGCCGGATCCGATATCGAGCTGGTGCCGAAGCCGGTGATGGACTGAACGAGCCGCCGGACATCCCGCGCGACAACGCACCCGTCATCGCCCCGGCCCGCCGGTACGCCGATCACGCACCTCAGCTGCCCTCGGACGCCGCTATGCGGCGCGTCTGCCGGGCCGAACCGTAGCCGCGGCGCACTCGACCGCGACAACACTTCGCACACCCCCATCGACGCGCAGCCGCGCCTTCAGCCACCGGCTTGCCCGAGACTGCGGCTTCCCCGGCTGCCGCACACCTCCGAGCCATCCCTCGGACCACCCGGCCCGCCGAGAGACTTCCTCGGCCCGGGTACCCACCACGGCCGCAGGCCCGGCGGAATTCACGGTGCGGCGCGACCACCGCGCCACACCAGCGGATGCACGACGAGAGGCATTCGTGATCATCGAACTCAGCACCCTGGAGCCGGCCTCACTCCACCTGTTGCACCGGAGACCGCGATGACCATCCACACCACCGAATGGACGATGACCAGTGACATAACCCCGGAATCGGCCTACCGTGACACCGACGCGACCGACTCCTGGCGGCTGAGCTGGTTGCCGGACCGGCGGCTGACCCGCGCGCAGGCACTGGCCGGGATGTCGCTGGACGAACTGCTCAGCGACCCGCACGCCGTGCACGACCGCATGACCCAGGCCCGCGTCGAGGTCTATGCCGACCAGCTGGGCATCCTGCGCGACCACGCGGTGATCCTGCTCGCCAAGGCGATGGCGGCACGCCTGGGCCGGGAACTGGGACCGAAGGGAGACCCGGCCCCGCCGGGGCACAGCACCCGGCGCGGACGCACCCGCACTGCCGAACCGCCGTTCGTGCACGGTTGAGTCCCGCTGATGTCAGGCGTGCGCTTTGTGCTCCGCGCCGACGGCTTCGCCGATGCTGCCGTACCCGCCGGCACGCAACCGCTGCGCCAAGCCCCGATGGATCCTGCGCATCCAGAACGGGCCGCCGTAGATGAACCCGGTGTAGCCCTGCAACAGCGTCGCCCCGGCCAGAATGCGCTCCCACGCCTGGTCGACGGTTTCGATGCCACCGACCGAGATCAGCACCAGCCGGTCACCCACCCGCCGGTACAGCCGCCGCAGCACCTCGAGCGAACGGTCGGCGACCGGCGGGCCGGACAAACCACCGGCACCCATGGCGGCCACCGCCGCGGCGTCGGTGCGCAGACCGTCGCGGCGGATGGTGGTGTTGGTGGCCACGATGCCCGCCAATCCGAGTTCGACGGCCAGGTCGGCGACCGCGTCGATGTCCTCATCCGACAGATCCGGCGCGATCTTCACCAGCACCGGCACCCGCACACTGTCGAGCACCGCCCGCAGCAGCGGACGCAGCGATTCGACCGCCTGCAGATCACGCAGGCCCGGCGTATTGGGGGAGCTGACGTTGACCACGACGAAATCGGCCAGCGGCCCCAGCAGCGCGGCGCTGACGGCGTAGTCGGAGGCCGCGGCCTGCGGTTCGACGATCTTCGTCTTGCCGATGTTCGCCCCGATCGGCACCCCGCCGCGGCGTGCGCGCAGTCGCTCGGCCGCCGCGGCCGCACCGTGGTTGTTGAATCCCATCCGGTTGATCAGGGCGCGGTCGGCGGGCAGCCGGAACAACCGCGGCGCGGGATTGCCCGGCTGCGCCTGCGCGGTCACGGTCCCGATCTCGGCGAAACCGAACCCCAGCGGCGCCCAGGCATCGACACCGTCGGCGTTCTTGTCGAAACCGGCGGCCAGCCCCAGCGGCGCGGGGAACTCGACCCCGAATGCCTCGGCGCGCAGGATCGGATCGCGGGTGACGAGGACCTTGCCCATCACCCAGCGCAACGGCGCGACCGAGGCGGCCGACCGCATGGCCGCGAAAGCGAGATGGTGGATGCGTTCCGGCGCGAGGAGGAACATCAGTCGGAGTAGCAGGGCGTACATCGGCTCACATTCCGGGTTCGGGCTGGGGTAGTAGGGCGGATTTTCGCCGCCGCAGCAGCACCCGCCTGCTGCCATCGGTGTAGGCGCGCACCCGCGAGAGTTCCCAGCCCCCGAATTCGGCCTGGATCGCCAGCCGCATGGACGCGGTCACCCGCGTGACGTCCGGCGGCAGCCGCAACGGCACGTACTCGTAGTCGTCGCTGGTGGTTTCCCAGCCCGCGGGCAGCGCGCGCCCGCGCCCCCGGTGCGCTGCCGGATCAGCAGATGTCGCGGAATCATCGCCCGCGCGTGGTGTCCGAGCCATCACTGCCCTCTCTTCCGATCGTCCGCACCGATCCGTTGCAGACCGTCGCCGGTCGCGGACCCCACGAACAGATCTCCGGTGCGTTGCTCGACGGCCACCGCGTTCGGCTGCCGGACGGTGGCGTAGCGGCCCACTTCCTTCGGTATACCAGTCGAGAGGTCGAATCCGACGACCTCGTTGCGCTGCGTGCACGTCACCCACACGGTGTCGGACCGTTGATCGTAGGCAAGTGCGTAAGGCGAAGATCCTACCGGGAAACGCTGCCGCAACACGAGTGGTCCCGCGGTGTAGACCAGCAGTTCACCGCCCGCGGTGTCGGTGACAACGAACCGGCCGCGCGTGTCGCCGATCAGCCGCGTGGCCCCGTCCCCGGCCCGCAGCGCCAGCCCGGGCCGTTGCTCGCCGGGATCGAACTCGAAGATCGCGCTCTGATGCCGGTCGAGCACCGTGAGCTTGCCGTCGGCTTCGGCGAGTTCGTCGGCGGAGACCAGCCCGGACACGGTGCCGACCACCTTCCCCTCCGGCGCCAGTTCCAGCACGCGGCCGTCGGCGGTGCCGACCAGCAACGCGCCGTCCGGTCGGGCGCGCACCGACCGGACGTCGCCGTCGACGCTCACCTCGGCGATCACCCCGGACGCGAGGTCCACCCGCAGCACCCGGCCCGGCGCGGCCGCCAGCATCTCACCCGGCCTGCCCGGCGTGAGACCACTCGCGCGCTCGGGCAACCTCACCGTGCGCACCACCGGCTGCGCGGCGGCCGGGTCGAGGACGGTCATGGCGTCGCCGTCCAGGCCCGCCAGCAACCCGCTCGCGGAATCGGCGGCCAGCTCGGCGACCGGTCCGGCGGGCAGCACCCGCCCGACCGGCGGCGTCGTCACTGCGGGCGCGGGCGCCGCGGTGGCCGGCTCCCTGGTCGGCAGGTCGGGACCGCCGGGGCCGGAGGAGCATCCGGCCGACAGCACCAGCACCGCCGCACCCGCGAATGCCGAGACGAGCAAGGCGCGAGGGCGCATCCACCGAACTCCTTCTACCGACGAATCTTCCGCAACCTCACCATCTGACCATGATGACGCAACCGGCCGACCGACCGGGTTCGCCTCGAGCGGAATGTCGGTGACCAGGGTTACGGTGGAGACCCCACCGTCCGATATAGGGAGAACCGGGTTGAAAGCCGACCATTCGTCGGGATTTGCCATCGACGACCTCACCGTCGGCGCGTACGCGCACGGCTTCGGCACCACCGCCGACGGCCACCCCTTCGCGTTCCGCACCATCCGCGCCACCTTGACCCTGGAGGTCTACCGCCGCGACCTCGGCGACGCCGTCCCCGGCCCGGAGGACGTGCTCGCGGTCGCCGAAGCCACGGTCACCGACATCGACCTCGACGACGAACGCAGTGTCGCCGCCTTGGTGCGGGATATGATCCCCGACGCCGCGACGATCGACGCCGCCGCGGAACGGGACGTCACGACCGTGCGTGCCCTACTCGGACGGCTCAGCTCCGTCATCGAAGGTATGTAGGAAGTGATGACCCACACACGACTCGCCCGCGCCGCGCTCACCGCCGCGGGCCTGCTGCTGGCGGTGGCCGCCGCCGCGTGCGACAGCGGAGCCGACGAGGCCGCGGTCGACGCCGCCCGCTCCTCGGCCAACGCCTCGCTGTCGTCCTCGATCGCCGTCTCCTCCAGCGCCGCCCACCCGCCGCTGCCCACCGCCGCCGACCTGGACGCCCAGATCAAGCGGGCGCTGGACCCGGCGCTACCCGACAGCGAACGCACCGCGCTCATCGAGGACGGAGAATCCTTCCGTCAAGCCATCCCCGACATGTACAAGGCGCTGCAGGACAACCCGCGCGCCGTCTACGGCGTGACCGACCCGGTGTTCGACAACCACGACGGCACCCTGACCGCCACCATGCGCCTGGACAAGGACGGCACCGGCGCCGCGGTCCGCACCACCGTCGTGCACTTCGTGCTCGTCGACGGCAAGTGGAAGATCTCCCGCACCGACCTGTGCGGCATCCTGCGCTCGGCCGACTACCGCACCCCGGCCTGCGGCTGAGCGGGACCGCCACGCGATGCGCCGTTCCGGATCACTGCGGTGGGGGCGGTTCGTCCACCGCAACCGCTTCCTCGTCCTGGGCTTCTTCGCGCTGTTCGTCCTGGTCTCCGGCTGGTATGGCCGTGACCTGGCCGGGCGGCTGACCCAGGAGGGCTGGTTCGACGAGAGCAGCGAATCGGTGGCCGCGGCCGAACTGGCCGACCGCACCTTCGGCCGCGACACCGACAGCGACCTGATCCTGCTCTACACCGCACCCGAGGGCGCCACCGTCGACGACCCTGCGGTGCGCGGACCGGTCACCGCGCAGCTGGCCGGATTGCTGGGCGCCTATCCCGACCGCATCCAGAAGATCGACAGCTACTGGGACAGCCCGTTCTCCGCCCAGGCCACCGACGCCACCCACACCCATGCCTTCGCCAGCGTCGGATTACGCGGCTCGGGCACCGCGACCGTCGAGAACTACCTGGCGATCAAGGACCATCTCGGCGCCGGACGCGCCGGCGGCGGCCCCGGCGGCACGACCGTCCAACTGGCGGGATTGCAGCCGATCGTCGAAGGCATCAACACCGGAATGCAACGCGACATCAGGCGCGCGGAGATGATCGCCCTGCCGCTGGTGGCGATCCTGCTGTATTTCGTGTTCGGCGGCGTGATCGGGGCACTGCTGCCGGTGCTCATCGGCGGCATGACGATCCTGGGCACCCAGGGCGGGCTGCGGGTACTGACCGACCACATCCAGGTCAACGTCTTCGCCAGCGCCGTGCTGACCCTGGTCAGCCTGGGCCTGGCGATCGACTACGGCCTGTTCACCGTCACCCGCTTCCGCGAGGAACTCGCCGCGGGCCACACCGTCGAAGAGGCCACCGCCCGCACCGTCGCCACCGCGGGACGCACCGTGCTGTTCTCGGCGGCGATCATCGCCCTCAGCCTCGGCGCGCTGTTCATCTTCCCCAACGGGGTGCTGCGCTCGGTGCCGCTGGGCGGCATCAGCTCGGTCCTGCTCGCGGCACTGCTGTCGGTGACCGCGTTGCCCGCCGCGCTGAGCATCGCCGGACACCGCATCGACTTCCTGGGCTGGAAACGCTTCTCCCGCAGCAAGACCGAAGCGCAGATCGACGCCGGATTCTTCTCCCGCCTGGCACTGTGGGCGATGCGCCGCCCCCTGGCGGTGGCCGTGCCGATCGTGCTCACCCTGCTGGCGCTGAGCATCCCGATGCGCCACATCGAATTCGGCGGACTCAGCGAACGGTATCTGGCCGACGACAACTCCGCGCGGGTCGCGCAGGAACGTTTCGACGTCCTGTTTCCCGGTTTCCGCACCGAACCGCTGAAACTGGTGGTGGTCGGCGCCGACGCGCGGCAGCTGAGCGACATCCGCTACAGCGCCAACCAGATCCCCGGCCTGACCGGACGCTTCGAGCCCGCCGCACCCACCACCGACGGCATCAACGTCCTGGCCGCCGGGCTGACCGACAAACGCGACGCCGACCGCGTGATCGCCGCGCTGCGCGCCATCCCCGAACCACCGGGGGTGGCGGTGATGGTCGCCGGTGTGCCCGCGCTGGAACGCGACAGCATCAACGGACTGCTCGACGGCCTGCCCCTGCTGCTGGCCCTGCTGGTCTCCGCGGCGCTGGCGCTGATGTACGCGGCGTTCCGCTCGCTGGTGCTCGCGCTGAAGGCCGTGGCGATGAGCGCACTCAGCCTCGTGTCCACCCTCGGTGTGCTGACCTGGGTATTCGTCGAGGGCCACGGGGCGGGGATCTTCCACTTCACGCCCGGACCGTTGATGTTCGCGGTACTGGCGCTGATCGTGACAGTGGTGTTCGGGCTGTCCACCGACTACGAGGTGTTCCTGCTGTCGCGGGTCTCGGAGGCACGCACCGGCGGCGCGGACGCCCCCGAGGCCATCCGCTACGGCATCGCCCACACCGGCGGCGTGATCACCTCCGCCGCCGCCATCCTCATCGTGGTCACCGGCGCGTTCGGGTTCTCGGACCTGGTGCTGATGAAATACATCGCCTACGGGATGATCGCGGCGCTGATCCTGGACGCCACCGTCATCCGCATGCTGCTGACACCCGCGGTGCTCAAACTCATCTGGCGATAACGCCGGTCCGGCTGGGCGGTCGGCGGCGCGGCGCCCCCGGCCGCGTCGCTTTCGCGACCCACCAATGTGTCAGCACCGGTATGGCCCGACGACCCGCGCCTACGGCCGACGGAGCGTCGAACCGGCTGTCTGACCTCGGCGCCCGCTGCGCGTCCCCCGCCCACGTGCGACCCGGACGAGAGCAACTGCCCCGGCGGCCCGGGGATCAGTTGAGGGGCGTGGCGAGCATTTCGATTATCTCGGTGGTGTGACCGGTCTCGCCGAGGAGCGGGAAGATCCGATCGATACTGTTGCGGTGCGCCTCGATATCCAGATCGGCCATGGCGTCGGTCGCGAGGGTGACGTGGTAGCCGTGTTCGTAGGCGGCACGGGCGGTCGACTCCACGCCGATACTGGTGGTGAGCCCGGCCAGCACGATCTGTGTGACGCCGCGGCGGCGGAGTTGCAGGTCGAGGTCGGTGCCGTGGAAAGCGCCCCAGGTGCGCTTGGTGACCGTGATGTCGTCGGGGTGGCCGGCGAGGTCGTCGACGATGACATCCCAGTCCTCGGGCAAGCCACCGGCCCGGCTGGGGATCTCACTGCGGCCGGGAGCGGCATCCGATCCGTCCGCTCGGGCCGTGACCCGCACCAGGACGACCGGGGCGCTGCGCTCGCGGAAGGCGCGGGCCAACGCGACCGCCCGGGCCACCACCTCAGGGCCGGTATGGGGGACCGTGGGCGCGTCGATGACGGCGTTCTGCAAGTCGATGAGGACCAGCGCGCTGGAGGAGTCGAGTGCGGTGACAGTCATGAATGGTGCCTTTCTGCATCGGCGGCTCGGCCGCGATATCCGATGGGCGGCTCGGAGCCGGTCCTTGCTGTCGTCGCGTGGCTCGCAGGCTGAAAGCGGTCGGCCGCTGGGCTATTCGGCTCGGTGCGAGCCGCCTGCCGCCTGCGGTCGGGCATGCGCCGTGGTCACCGCAAGCTCGGATACGGAAGCGGCATCCGCGCGACGCGGTAGCAGCAGCGGGCTCGCGAGGATCAGCAGTCCTGCGATCGTGACAGCCGTGCGCGGACTGGTGACGTCGGCGAGCAGTCCGCCAAGCGCGCTGAGGATGGCGATGGCGGCGCTGCTGCTGATCGACCAGGCCGACAGAGTGCGGGCGATGCGGTCGTCGGGTGTGTGCTCGAGTCGATAGGTGGCCAGTACCGGGTTGTACAGGCTCATGCTGATGATGATCGCGAGTTCGACAGCGATCACTGTCGCGAGGCCCGCGACACCGGGCTGGACGAAGGCGAGGCCGATCAACCAGACCGCGCGCAGTGTGCCGACTGTTCGCAGGACGCGGTGGTGGCCGTAGCGGGCCATGACAGTACCGGCGAGGCGTGAGCCGATGAGTCCGCCGAGGCAGGGGGCGGCGAAGGCGAGGCCGTACTGCCAGGGCGGGAATCCGAGCTGGCGCAGCAGCAGCACCGCGAGCAACGGCTCGGTGGCCATGATCAGTCCGTTGACGAGCAGCTGGTTGAGGTAGAGCGCCCGCAGGCCGGGATGAGCCAGCAGATGCCGCCAGCCGTCGAGCAACTCACTCGCCCGGGGCTGTCGCTTGTCGGTTCGCTGCGAGTGTTGTTCTCGGCCGCGAATCGCTGCGATCCCCAGCGCCGAGAGCAGGTAACCGATCGCGTCGGCCACCACGGTCGTGACCGGCCCGAACAGGCCGATCGCCGCCCCACCCAGCGGCGGCCCGACGGCGATGGAACTCCAGTTCGTCGACTCGAACCGCGCGTTGGCCACGAGCAGGTCTCCTGGCCGGACCAAGGCTTTGAGGTAGGCGCCACTGGCCGCATTGAAGGCGATCTTGGCCGCGGCGACCACGGCCGAGACGACCATCAACTGGACGAAACCGATCCGGCCGAAGGCGTAGGCGACCGGGATCGACATCATCGCGGCGAACCGGACCAGGTCCATCGTGATCATCACCGGTCGCTTACGGCGAAACTCCACCCACGGCCCGAGCGGCAGCGCGATCAGCGCACCCACCGCGGGCCCCACCGCGGACAGCGCGGACACCTGAGCCGGGCCGGCGTGCAACACCAGCACGGCGATCAGCGGTAGTGCGCCGAACCCCAGCCCGGAGCCATAGGCGCTGACTGCGTAGGACGCCCACAACCATCCGAACTGCCGACCCAGCGATCGTCCTGCCACCGAATCGCCTCCATCCCGCTCCAAGAACTCGCTGTTGACAGCAGTGATCAAAGCAAGGCCGAGAGGCCGGAATCAAACAACCGACCGGCGGCGAGCCACAACCGTGTGTTGTGCGAAAAGGGGTCTGCCGCATGGATTTCGACGCCGTGCGGCCCTGGATCCCGCTGCGGACGCCGGCCGGTCCCGAAAGCTGCCACGACGTCGGCGTTCGCTCCGGTAAGCCAACCCGCATCGGCACTCTCACCAGCGAGGACGCCACATTCGTTGGGTTCGGCGCGCACAGCCGGACCCCGAATGAGCAGGTCGGCCGACATGGTTACCGGCCATGCGACTCGCATCCGAGCACCGACGATCCGGCGCCCGCCACGCCGCCGCGTGCGCAGCGACGACCACACGTCGCGCCCGCTGGCCGATCTGCGCGGGTCAGCGGCGAACGGGAAGCACTAGTTGCGCCCCCGTCACCGGATGATCGAGAACTTCCACCGGATGCTGGTAGACGCGGCTGAGCAGTTCGGTGGTGAGGACGTCACGGGGTGGCCCGTCGGCGGCGATGCGGCCGGCGTCCAATACCGCCACGCGATCGGCGTAGGCGGCCGCGATACCCAAATCGTGCAGGACGACGACCACCGCGGCACCGTCGGCGGCGCGGGCGGCGGCCAGGCGCAGCACGGCTTCCTGGTGGCCGAGGTCCAAGGCGGCGGTCGGCTCGTCCAAAAGCAGGGTGGCGGTGTCCTGCGCCAGCACGCGGGCCAACGCGACCCGGGCGCGTTCACCGCCGGAGAGGGTGGGGAAAGCGCGGGTGGCGAGGTGTTCGATGTCGGTGGCGGCCATCGCGGCCGCGATGTGTTCCTCGTCGAGTTCGCGACGCTCGGTGCGCACCCAGGGCGCGCGGCCCATCGCCACCACTTCGCGCGCGGTGAAGGGGAAACCGACGGTGTGGGTCTGCGGCAACACCGCCCGCCGCCGGGCCATGTCCAAGGTCGTCCAGTGCGCCAACGGCCGTCCGTCGAGTTCCACCGATCCCGCGCTGGGCGTCAATTCGCCCGCCAGCGCCGCCAGCAATGTCGACTTACCCGCGCCATTGGGCCCCACCAGCGCCACGACCTGCCCCGCGACCGCTTCGAAGTCGATGCCGTCGAGCACCCGCCGCGCCTGCCCTCCGCTGCGACGGTCCACGCTCACCCCCGCCGCGCGCACCGTCGCCTCCCCGCTGCGCGGCCACCCCGGCAACTCGTGCACCGTCCGCAACACACTCACCCCACACCTCCCGGCCACCAACGGCACACCATCGAGAAAGCTTCCCGGCGTGCACCGCAGCCATGTGCCACACCCACGAGAGGGACGGTCATGCCCAGCCTCCGGAGCGGGCCCGGGTGCGGCGCAGCAGCCAGAAGAAGACGGGACCGCCGATCAGGGAGGTGAGCATGCCCAAGGGCAGGTCGGCGTTGTCGACCAGGGAGCGGGCGGTGACGTCGGCGGCCAGCAGCACCACCGCGCCGACGACGGCGCTCAGGGGGATCAGCACCCGGTGCGCGGGCCCGACCAGCATCCGCACCAGGTGCGGCACGATCAACCCGACGAACAGGATGATGCCGGTGAACGCGACCCCGGCGGTGGCCAGCACCGCCACCACCACGATCACATTGCGCCGCAAACGCTCCACGTCGACACCCAGGTGACGGGCCGCCGACTCACCGAGCGCCAGCAGATCCAGCCGCGGCGCCAACAGCACCGCGGCGGCGACACCGACCGCGGTCAGCGGCGCCACCACACCCACCGACTCCCACGTGGCCCCGTTCAGCGAACCCAGCTGCCAGAACACGATCTGATCGCGGGCGGCGGGGGAGGCCACGAACAGCAGCAGCGCGATCAACCCGCCCGCGAACGCGTTGATCGCCACACCGGTGAGCACCAGCGTCACGACCTCGGTGCGCCCGCCCGAGCGCGCCAGCAGATACACCAGCGACGTGGTCGCCAGCCCCGCGACGAACGCCGCCGCCGCCACCGACCAGGCCGCCACGAACGCCCCGCCCACCACGATGACCGTGCCCGCGCCGACCGCCGCCCCCGCCGACACCCCGATCACCCCCGGCTCGGCCAAAGGGTTGGCGAACACACCCTGCAACAACGCACCCGCTGTCGCCAGCGCCGCCCCGACCAGCATCGCCAGCACCACCCGCGGGAACCGCACCTGCCACAGCGTCACCTCACCCGAGGGATGGGCGGGCACCGGCCCGATGTCCCACCCGATCCGGTGCAGCACACTGCCCGCCACCTCGACGGGCGTCGTCGGCACCTGCCCGATCGCCGCCGACGCCAACGCCAACGCCACCAACCCGGCCACCGCGACCGCGAACACCAGCACCACCCGCGAACGGCTACGCGACTTCGGCACCGGCGTCACCGGCGGCCGCGCCGCGTCGGTCTGCGAAACACTCATGCGTGCCCGGTGCCGTACACCGCCGCGCTCAGCGCCGCGATCACCCGGCCGGTGTTGGGGCCGAAACTCAACAACACCGCATCGGACATGTCCACCACACGCCGGTCGCGTCCGGCCGGGGTCTGCGCGATACCGGGCACCTTCTGCAACCCCTCCACCCCACCGACGGACTTCAACCCGTCCGACATCACCAACAGCACATCCGGCGCCGCACCGATCATCGCCTCACTGGTGATCGCGGTGAACGGCTCGGTCACCCCGGCGACCGCGCCCGCGTCCCGCGCACCCAGCGCCGCGATCAACGCATCCGCACCCGACCCCGGACCGGCGAGCATCGTGATCGCGCTCGACCGCAGATACAGGAACGCGATGGTCAACCGAGGATCCTGCGCGGGCACCGCGGCACTCGCGGCGGCGATCTCGTCGCGGGTGCGCCGCGCCAGCGCCTGCCCCCGCTCCGGCACACCCAACGCGGCCGCGACCGCCTCGATCTGCGGCCCCACCCCGTCCATGGTGCGCTCCGGGTCGAAATAGACCACCGTGACACCGGCCGCGCGCAACTGCTCACGCACCGCGGGCGCGGCGCTGGTGGTGTCGGTCAAGAACACCGACGGCCGCATCGCCAGCACCGACTCCACATTCAGCGACCCGTTGCCCCCGGCCACGTTCGGCACCTCCCGCACCGCCGGAAACGCCGCCGACGTACTGCGCCCCACCAGCTTGGGCCCCAACCCGAGCGCGTACACGATCTGGGCGAGGGTGCCGTAACGGTCCACGGCGATGATGCGGGAGGCATCGGCGACGGTCACCTCGGCGCCGTCGAACGACCGCACGGTCACCGGCAGCGCGGGCGCGGGCTCCGGCCCGATCGGCACCGGATCCAGATCGCTCAACGTCGCCGTCGTCGGCCCGTGCCCGCCGTGCGAGGAACCGGCGTCCGTGGCACACGCGACCGACCCGGCCAGCAGGCTCGCCGCGAACAGGGCCGCGAGCCCACGCCACCACCCGGTTCGGACTCGGTTCCCACGCCCACCCCCGGTCGCTGCAGTGCTCATGCAGGCAAGGCTAATCCGCGGCGCGCGCACTGACGTCGTCGAGGGCCGCGGCGATCGCCCGCGGCAGCTCCAGGGTCTCCGCGGCCAGCACGCCGGTGAGCTGCCCGATATCACGGGCGCCGACGATCATGCTCGCGATGCCGGGCCGGTCCCGGATCCAGGCCAGCGCCACCGCCAGCGGCGAGGTACCCAGCCCGTCCGCGGCGGTCACCAGCGCATCCACCACCCGGGTGGCGCGCTCGTCGAGACCACTGCGGATCTCCGCCGCGGTCGCCTCGTCGGCGCCCCGGGAATCGGCGGGAACACCGTCGCGATACTTGCCGGTCAAGATGCCGCCCGCCAACGGCGCCGAGGCGATCACCCCGACCCCGTGGAACCGCGCCGCCGGCACCACATCGGCTTCGGCACCCCGCGCCAGCAGCGAATACGGCGTCTGCGCCGCGGTCACCGGCGCCACCGCGGCCAGGCTGGCCAGCTGCCAGGCCCCGAACCCGCGCACCCCCGCGTACCGCACCCGGCCCGAGCGCACCGCCTGCTCCAGCGTCGAGGCCACCTCCTCGAGCGGCGTGCGCGAATCCCACACCGCCACATTCCAGATGTCGAGGTGATCGGTGCCCAACTCCAACAGCGTGCGATCCAGTTGACGCAGCAACGCCCGCCGCGAGGTATCCACCGTGACCTGCGCGGGCACCGGCACCCCCGCCGGGGGAAACCCCCACGGCGCGGTCCCCGCGCACCCGCTGAGCACCAGCTCGTCCCGCGAGACCAGATCACCCAACAGTTCGGCCAGGATGCGCTGCGCGGCCCCGCCCGCATAGGCGGGGGAGGTGTCCACCAGTGTGCCGCCCGCCTCCACGAACGCCACCAACTGCCCCGCGGCGTCCTCGGCGTCGGTGTGCGAACCCCAGGTATGGGTCGCCAGGCCCATCCGCGACACCCGCAGGCCGCTACGGCCCACCGTCCGCTGTTCCATCACCGTGTCCGCGCATTCGTCACGGCGCCAAGCCTAGAGTGTGGATACGCGACTGGGCGTCCACCAGCACAGTGGGTCGCGCTTCGGTGCGCGCGCCAACCGTCACCCTCCCGGTGGCGGCAGCCCCACAGCCGGGCACGCCGACGCCGCCTCGACACTGTACTGTCGCTGCGAGATTGGGGCGGCAGTCACCGAGAAGCGACCGACCGCTGCACCAATGCCCAGGTAGGAACGCGTATTTCGGGCGGAACTGGAGGATGGTTCGTGGTTGGCGAGTCGATGACCTGGGTGCAGGCCTTGGTGCTGGGTCTGGTGCAGGGACTGACGGAGTTCCTGCCGGTCTCCTCCTCGGCGCACCTGCGCATCGTGTCGACAGTCTTCTTCGGCGACGACGCGGGCGCCTCGTTCACCGCGGTCACCCAGCTCGGCACCGAGGCCGCGGTGCTGGTGTTCTTCGCCAAGGACATCTGGCGGATCGTGTTGGCCTGGTTCGCGGGTCTGCGCGAGCGGGTGGGCGCGCGCGATCGCCGGGAACTGCCGCTGCACGACCAGCCCACCACGAAACTTCCCGTCCTCACCGCCGACCATCGGCGCGTTCTCGACGAGCAGGCCCAGCGCGAACTCGACTATCGAATCGGCTGGTATGTGATCATCGCCACCATTCCCATCGGGGTGCTGGGGTTCTTGTTCAAAGACGAGATCCGCACCGGCGCCCGCAATCTGTGGCTGGTGTCGTTCATGCTGATCTTCTTCGCCCTGGTCATCGCCGCCGGTGAGCACTTCGGCCGCAAGGAACGCTCGATCGAGCAACTGACCACCCGCGACGGCCTGGCCATGGGTTTCGCGCAATGCCTGGCGTTGGTCCCCGGTGTCTCGCGCTCGGGAGCGACCTCGACCGCGGGCCTGTTCCTGGGCTTGGAGCGCGAAGCGGCCGTGCGGTTTTCGTTCCTGCTCGCCATCCCCGCCGTGACCGCCTCGGGCCTGTTCAGCCTGCCGGACGCGTTCGAACCCGCTGGTGAGGGCCTCAACGCCAGTGGGCCGCAACTGCTGGTGGCCACCGTGCTGGCGTTCGCGGTCGGCTACGCGTCGGTGGCGTGGCTGTTGCGTTTCGTGGCACGACATTCGCTGTACTGGTTCGTCGGCTACCGCGTCGTGCTGGGCGCGATCATCATGGGCCTGCTGGCGGGCGGGGTGGTCTCGGCGACATGATCGCTAGGCTGGCCGCATGACGGTGATCCTGTTGCGCCACGGTGTGTCGACCTCCAACAGCGCCCGCACCCTGGCCGGTCGCAGCACCGGCGTCGAACTCACCGAGCGCGGCGAGGAGCAGGCGAGGGCCGTGGCCGAACGCCTGGCCGGGCTGCCGATCGAACGCATCGTGCACTCCCCGCTGCTGCGCTGTCAGCGCACGATCGCACCGCTGGCGGAAAAGTTCGGGCTGGAACCGGTATTCGACGACCGGCTGCTCGAGGTGGACTACGGCGAGTGGACCGGCCGCCCCATCGCCGAACTGCTGGAAGAACCGCTGTGGAAAGTCGTGCAGCGCCACGCCTCCGGCGCGGTGTTCCCCGGCGGGGAGGGTCTGGCGCAGGTGCAGGCGCGCGCGGTCGCCGCGATCCGCGACCACGACCGCGCCCTGGCCGAGCAGCACGGCCGCGACGCGCTGTGGGTGGCGTGCACGCACGGGGACGTGATCAAGTCGGTCCTCGCCGACGCGCTGGGCATTCACCTCGACGGCTTCCAGCGCATCGTCGTGGAACCCGCCTCGATCAGCGTCGTGCGCTACACCCCGACCGCGCCCTACGTATGGCGGCTCAACGACACCGGCGCCGACCTGTCGGCCCTCGCCGCGGCCGGCGCGCAACGCCCGGCAGCGACCTCGGCAGCGCCCGGACCGGAGACCTCCGGGCCAGTCCCCGGTGGCGAGCTCGGCAATACCGGCAGTGCGGATAATGGGAATGCGGAGCGTCGAGATTCCTTGTAAACAACCGAGCGGTCGTTGTATGGAATCCCCGCACCGCGGGTAGTCGATCAGGGTCACGTATCAGGAGGTGCATGTGTCACGCGCAATCCATGTATTCCGCACCCCCGATCGTTTCGTCGCCGGGACCGTCGGTGAGCCGGGCGATCGCGCGTTCTATCTGCAGGCGGTGCAGGAGCCGCGCGTGGTCAGCGTGCTGCTGGAAAAGCAGCAGGTCAAGGTCCTCGCCGACCGGATGGGTCTGCTGCTGGACGAGGTCGCGCGCCGCTTCGGCGCGGAAGTGCCCCCGCAGGCCGAGGACGTCAGCGACAACGCGCCCCTGCTCACCCCGATCGACGCCGAGTTCCGCGTCGGCACCATGGGCCTGGGCTGGGACGCCGACGCCGGGGCGGTGGTGGTGGAACTGCTGGCGATCACCGAGACCGAGGTCGACGAGTCGGTGGTGCTCGACGACACCGAAGAGGGCCCCGACGCGGTGCGGGTGTTCCTCACTCCGATCCAGGCCCGCGAATTCGCGCTGCGCTCCACCCGGGTGATCGCGGCGGGCCGCCCGCCGTGCCCGCTGTGCGGGGAGCCGCTGTCGGCACGCGGGCACATGTGCGTGCGCACCAACGGCTACAAGCGCGGTGACATCTTCGGCGCGGCCGAACTAGAGGAGTGATTCGGTGGCCGAGACCGGGGACGGATTCCACAGCGGCGAACTGACGGTGATCGGGCGGATCAGCACCGCCAGCAACGTGACCCTGATCTGCGACGTGAACGACACCGCCGACGACGCGCCGCTGCGGGTGGTCTACAAACCGATCCGCGGCGAACGGCCACTGTGGGACTTCCCCGACGGCACCCTGGCCGGGCGTGAGGTGGCCTCCTACCTGATCTCCGAGGCCGTCGGCTGGGGCGTGATCCCCGAAACCATTCTGCGCGAGGGCCCTTTCGGAATCGGCATGGTGCAACGCTGGGTCGTCGGCGTGGACAACCACACCGACCGCGGCGACCGCCTGGACCTGATCGACCTGTGCCCCGCGGGCGCGGTGCCCGACGGATTCCGCGAGGTGCTGCGCGCGGTGGACGACGCGGGCAACGAAGTGTCACTCATCCACGCCGACGATCCGCGGCTGCAGCGCGTAGCGGTACTCGATGTGCTGCTCAACAACGCCGACCGCAAGGGCGGGCACGCGCTGGAAGGGCTCGACGGGCAGGTCTACGGCGTCGACCACGGCATCTGCCTGCACGCCGAGTACAAACTGCGCACCGTACTGTGGGGCTGGGCCGGCCAACCCCTCGGCGACGGCCTGATCGCGGACATCACCGCGTTCGCCAAGCAGCTGCCGGGCGCGTTCGCCGACACCCTCGCCGAGCACATCACCGACACCGAGATCGACGCGTTGATCGAGCGCACCCAGCAGTTGCTCGACGAACCGGTGATGCCGGTGCCGCGCACCTCCCGCCCCATCCCGTGGCCGGCCTTCTGAACCCGGCGCCGCGCACGCCGGATTCCTGGCACAGTTGAAGCTTCGAACGCTCGGCGCCACGACGAGGAGGACGCGATGCCCCACTCCACTCCGGACCGGGCGGCACCGGCGGTGCGGATCGTCATCGGCGCACCGACCTACCGCATCGCGCTGCACTATGTGCACCTCTACGACAAGAAGCCCTATCCCGACACCGCCCTGCACCTCTACGACAACGGCGTCTACTGGCTGAGCTCGGCGGGGGAGAACCACTTCGGCGTCTACGTCCTCACCGAAGGCTCGGTGGACTCCGGACGGTTCACCATGCGGTTCATCTCTTTGCCTTCCGCGGACTGGGGCGATACGGTCGCTTATCACGAACTCGAGTTCGATGTCGCCCGCGGCGAATTCACCCAGCTCGCCCTCGCCGACACCGATCCCGACATCCCCGAGCTGGACGGCACGTTCGCGATCACACCCAACACGATCGCCGATCCCACCCGCCGCGCAGGCAGCTGATTCAGCGAAACCGAAATCATTGACATCCCACGATTTGCTGGAAGACGCAGGTCGCGACCGGCGGGCGCATCCGCCCGAGGGTCGCGGGCACCGGGCCGGGGACCGATGACCCCCACCACACCTTTACCCTCGTAAGCATGCAGTCCTGGTCCGATACCGCCCTCCCCACCGTCCCCGGAGCAGGACCGCCGTTGCGGTTGTACGACACCGCCGACCGTCAGGTACGCCCGGTCACCCCCGGCTCCACCGCGACGATGTACGTCTGCGGCATCACCCCCTACGACGCCACCCACCTCGGCCACGCCGCGACCTACCTGACCTTCGATCTGGTCAACCGCCTGTGGCGCGACGCGGGCCACGACGTGCACTACGTGCAGAACGTCACCGACGTCGACGACCCGCTGTTCGAACGCGCCGCCCGCGACGGCGTGGACTGGCGCGAGCTGGGCGCCGCGGAGACCGATCTGTTCCGCGAGGACATGGCCGCGCTGCGGATCGTGCCGCCGCGCGACTACATCGGCGCCATCGAATCCGTCGACGAAGTCGTGGAATTCGTTCAGAAACTGCTGGCCTCGGGCGCGGCCTACATCGTCGACGACGCCGAATTCCCCGACGTCTACTTCCGCGCCGACGCCACCGAGCAGTTCGGCTACGAATCCGGCTACGACCGCCCCACCATGGAGCGGCTGTTCGCCGAACGCGGCGGCGACCCCGACCGCCCCGGCAAACGCGACACCATCGACGCACTGCTGTGGCGCGCGGCGCGTCCGGGCGAGCCCTCCTGGCCCGCCCCGTTCGGCCCGGGCCGCCCCGGCTGGCACATCGAGTGTTCGGCGATCGCACTGAACCGCATCGGCCCGGAATTCGACATCCAGGGCGGCGGCAGCGACCTGATCTACCCCCACCACGAATACTCCGCCGCGCACGCCGAGTCGCTCATCGCCGGGCGCCGCTTCGCCCGCCACTACGTGCACGCCGGCCTGATCGGGCTGGACGGAGAGAAGATGTCGAAGTCGCGCGGCAACCTCGTTCTGGTCTCGGCGCTGCGCCGCGACGGCGTCGACCCGGCGGCCATCCGCCTGGGCCTGCTGGCCGGGCACTACCGCCAGGACCGGATGTGGACCGACGCCCTGCTCGAGCAGGCGCAGCGACGGCTGGACCTGTGGCGCGACGCCGCCGCCCGCCCGGCGGGCCCCTCGGCCGCCGACACCGTCGCCCGCATGCGTCAGCACCTGGCCGACGACCTGGACACCCCCAAGGCGCTCGACGCGCTCGACAGCTGGGCCCGCCGAGCCCTCGACTACGGCGGCCAGGACACCGACGCGCCGGCGCTGATCGCCACCGCCGTCGACGCGCTACTCGGTATCCGCCCGTAGAACCGCTCCTCTTGCCCGCATCCCCGCGCCCGTGATGGGGTAGCCGCGTGTGCAAGCTTCCCGGTGCGGGTCTGTTCGGTCCCGGCGGCAAATTGGCGACCCTGGCGGCCGGACGACTACGGCCCGCGACCGACCCCGCCGATCCACGCACGATCGCGGCGCGTACCCGGTTCTTCGGCGCCGACACCGTCGACCCCGCCACCGGCGCACCGCGCAGCGACCGGGTCGTGCTGTCGTGGGTCGGCTGCACCACCTACGCCCTGGCCATCGGCGGTTCGGTTTTCCTGCTCGATGCCTGGGTGCCGCGGCTGACCAGCACCGGATACGTCCCGGCCACCCCGCAGCAGTTGGCGGACCTGGCGCCCGCGGCGATCTTCATCGGTCACGGGCACTTCGACCACGCGGGCGACGCGGGCCGCATCGCGCAGGCCACCGGCGCCACCGTGCACGGCACCGCCGAGCACTGCGCGGCTATCGCCGCGCAGGTCGGCGACCCGGCGTTCCCCACCGTCGCGCACGGTGACGCGCACACCCCGATCGGCACCCGGGAGGACTGCACCGTCGGCGCGGTCGAGGTCACCGTCGTCCGGCATCTGCACTCCGCACGCACCCCACCCGATCCCGTCGGCGGCTCACCACGGTTGTTCCCCCGCCCCGAACCGGGAATCGTGCGCACCCACCCGCCGACGCTCGAAGGCCTGCTGCAAGCAGTCCCGCGGCTGCGCGACGCCGAGGGCGGGGTGCTGCTGTACCAGTTCCGGGTACCGGGTTTGCGCCTGGTGTGGCACGACTCGACCGGGCCGCTCACCGAACGCGCATCACACGTGTTCGACGTCCTGGCCGCGCTACCGGCCACCGACGTGCAGATCGGCGCCGTGCAGGGCTACAACCAGATCAGCAACGGCCTGCGCGATCCCCGCACCTACCTCGAGGCACTGTCGCCGGGACTGTTCGTACCGTCCCATCACGACAACTGGCTGCCCGGACTCACCGCGAGCGCGGCGACCTACGACGCGCCGCTGCGCGCGGAGCTGGACAAGATCCCCGCGGCACGACGACCGGAACTGCGCGCATTACACGACCCCGCCGACTACATCCGGCCCCAGCGCCTGACGTTCACGCTGTGACGGCGCACCGCGGCGCACCTCTCAGGCGGTCAATGCCGCGACGGCAGTGGCGTACATGGTGTTCTTGATCGCGCCGAGCGTGCCGGGATCTTTGCCGCCCAGCGGAGCGAGCATGGCCACGGCGGTGTCGGTGACCGCTCCTTCGACGGCGGTGGCGTCGACGATGTCGAGGGCCGCGGCGTCGATGCCACCGAAGCGGCGGCCGGTGGTCATCGAGGCGACGGCGCTCTTCGGGGTGAGTTTGGCCTGGATGAGCGCGGCCATGCCGGGGGTGAAGCGGATGTGGATGTCGACTTCGGGGAAGCAGAAGTAGCCGCGGTCGGCGCGCATGACGCGGTAGTCGTGAGCGATGGCGAGCATGGCGCCCGCACCGAACGCGTGGCCGGGCAACGCCGCGGCGGTGGGCATGGGCAAGGTCAGTACGCGGGCCAGCAGCGCCTGCACCTGCTCGACGTACCATTCGGCGCGCTCGGCGTGGGCGCCGAGCCAGTCGAGGTCCAGTCCGTTGGAGTAGAACTTGCCGCTCGCGGTGGTGACCAGGCCCTGGGCGCCGTCGGCCACAGCGGTGTCGAGGTGGGCGCCGACCTGGTCGAGGAAGTCTGGGGAGAAACGGTTTTCGTCGCCGCCCAGATCGAGAACGGCGATCTTGTCTTGATAGTCGAGGGTGGGCATTGGTGTTCCTTTCATTCGAGGGTCGGTGGTGGGGGATCACACCGGCGGCGGGCCGACGGCGAGTACGGCGCGCACGGCGCCGCGCAGATACTCACGCGCGCGCGGATCCGCCAGCCGGTCACGGCGCAACAGCACGGCGGTGGGCAGATCGACCAGGCACAACGTCATGACGTCGACGGCGTGGCGATCGCCGCGCTGCCACAGCCGGTGTGACAGCCGCACCAGCAGCTCGACCAGTACCGCGTCGGTGGCCGCCAGGTCGGCGGCCACGCTGTCGGGCACCTCGCCCAGCAGCTCCTCGCGCCGCACCGCGAGCAGCAGCCGCGAGGAGTCCGGGTGGCGCTCGGCGAAGACGGCGGGCGCCTCGGCGGCCGCGACCACGGCCTCGACGTCATCGTCGTGCCGATCCAGCGCCGCGGTGACCAGGGCGGTTTGCAGGTCCAGGAAGCGGCGCGCGGCGCGCAACCAGGTGCGGCCGAGCAGCTCCGCGCGGGATCCGAAGGTGTGGTAGATCGCGCCGTTGGAGATGCCGGTGGCGGCGGCGACCGCGCGGGTGGTGACCGCGGCGGGGCCGGAGCCGACGGCCAGTGATTCCGCGGCGTCGAGCACGGTGTCGGGGTCGTGGGTCCGGGGGCGGGGCATGCCGACACGATAACAGAGCAGATGCTCTGTTATCGAGCGCGTGGCGGCCGGGAGCGCATCACGTTCGGGCGCTAGATATTTCAGCAGGTAACAGGTACCGAAGAGTCTTCTCGGGATACGCCGCGGTACTTCCCGGGCTCGGTCCGGCCGACGCTACGATGCGGTACTGTTCGGTCCCTCCCCCTGACCGAACGAAGAGAACGGCGCACGCATGTCACGAGTGGTCACCAAGGAGCAGTACTTCGACACCGGGTTGGAAGTGCTCGCCGAACTCGGCTTCAAGGGTCTCAACATCGGCGTGCTGTGCCGGCAACTCGGCGTCACCAGCGGGTCGTTCTACCACCACTTCGGCAGCTGGCAGGGATTCGTCGACGCCCTGCTCGAGCACTGGGAGAACCGCCAAGTGCGCATCCTGGGCACCATGCCGTTCAACAAGGGCAACCCCGACGACGACATCCGCGCGATGTCCGACCTCGCCGCCGGACTGCACCATGCCGCCGAAGCCGCCATCCGCGCCTGGGCGGCCAACGACGAATCGGTCAACCTCGCCCTCAAACGCGTCGACGAATCCCGCAGGCGCACCGTGCACAAAGCGGTCAAAGGCATCGTCCGCGACGACGACACCGCCGCCGTGGTCACCTCACTGGGCATGGCGATGCTCGTCGGCTACCAGCAGATCGCCGCGGGCGGGGAGAACCTGTCGCTGGACCAACTGCTGGCCGAATACGCGCGCCTGATCTACAGCCACGCCCAGCGCTGACCCAACCCGGCTAGCCCAGCAGTTCATCGACATAACACCAACGCCACGCCTCGCCCGGCTCCACACTGCGCATCACCGGATGACCACTGGCCCCGTGATGCTTGGTCGCGTGATTGCCCGGCGAGGAGTCGCAGCAGGCCACGTGCCCACACGACAGGCACATCCGCAAATGCACCCACGCCAGCCCCTCCGCGACGCACTCGGCGCATTCGTCGGGCCCGGCGTGCGCACGCACCAGCGGCGCGTCCCGCAGATGCGCGCACACCTCCTCACCCACCGGCGCGGCCAACGGTTCCGCGCGCTCCTCCTCGGCCTCATCGAAGCGATCGATGATCGACTCCTCCAGATCCAACTGCGCCAGCACATGCTGCAGGATCTGGTAGTCGACCGTGCCCGAATCCCGCACCCGCAACACCGATTCGCGTTCGGCACGCAGCATCGCCAACCGCAACCGCCGATACTCCGCGGTGGGCGTCACCAGTTCCGATTCCGCCCGCCCCAGCCGCTCCCACGCCGCATTCGCCTTCCACGACACGCGATCACGCAACGTCTGCACCACCCCGGGCGGCGTATCCGCGGTGATCTGCTCTTCGAGCGCGGCCAAACCGGCCGCCGTCGCCTGCTGCAACACATTCGCCTTCTGCAACGCGTCCTCGGCGCGACTGGGCGCACGCAACCGCAGCCACCGCACCAGCCACGGCAACGACGTCCCCTGCACCAGCAACGTCCCCGCCACCACCACCAGCGCCAGCAGCTTCAGCACGGCCAACAGCGGCGTGTCCTCCGACAGCAGCAACACCGCCGCCAGCGTCACCACACCGCGCATCCCCGCCCACGACACCACGACCAGTTCACCGGCCGGCACCGCCGCACCGTTGCCGAGACTGTGCGACACCAGCGAGGAACCGAACACCCAGATCGGCCGCGCCAGCATCGTCACCGCCACCACCGCCAGCGCCGACAGCACCAACGTGGCGTGATCCAGATCGCTGTGCCAAGCACCCTCCACGATCCCGCGCACCTGCAACCCGATCAACACGAACACCGCACTCTCCAGAATGAACTGGATCGTCCGCCAATTGATGCGCTCGGCGATCCGCGACGCGGCACTCTGCCAAGCCGGCGCGTTGTGCCCGAGGATCATGCCGCACACCACCACCGCGATCACCCCGGAGGCATGGATGCTCTCCGCAGGCAGATACGCCGCGAACGGCGCCAGGAACGACAGCGTCGTATCCATCACCGGATCGGTGATGCGCCGCCGCAGCATCGCCAGCAGATACGCCACGACCACCCCCACCGCCGCGCCGCCACCGGCCGCCAGCAGGAAATCCGCCCCCGCCTCCCACACCGACACCGTGCCCGCCGTCGCCGCCAGCGCGGTCCGCAACGCCACCAGCGCGGTCGCGTCGTTGAACAACGACTCGTCCTCCAGGATCGTCACGATCCGCCGCGGCATCCCGATCCGGCGCGCCACCGCCGTCGCCGCCACCGCGTCCGGCGGAGCCACCACCGCGCCCAACGCGACCGCCACCGCGAACGGCACCGGCAACAGCCACCACACCACCACCGCCACGGCGAAGGTCGTGAACAACACCAACCCCACCGACAACAACGCGATCGTGCGCACATTCGCCCGGAAATCCACCAGCGACGTGCGGATCGCGGCGGTATACAGCAAAGGAGGCAGGAAACCGAGCAGAATGATCTCCGGCTCCAGGTGGATCTCCGGCACGAACGGCAGATACGACGCCGCCACACCGCCCACCGTCAGTACCAACGGTTCGGAGACCCCGAACCGGCGCGCCAGCGCCGCCAACGCGGCCGCCGACGCGACGAGAACAACCAAGCCGATCGCGACATGCACGGTGGAATTCTCGCAGAGCGCACGATCGGCAAACCGCCCGCGCGGTAGATGACACGTGCGCGGTCGGCCGAACTACTGTGCCCGGGCGCACCCACGCGCCATGCTTGTCGACGACAAGGAGGTAGACATGGAGGAGTTCGCGTCCTGGCGGGCGAACGGACGACGCCACACTCATCGCGGCCACCAGATCTTCTGGCGCGACGGAGGCTCAGGCGCCGACGGGACGCTGGTATGCATCCACGGATTTCCCACCGCGTCCTGGGACTGGCACCGCATCTGGCCCGGTCTGTGCGAACGTTTCGCCCGCGTCATCGCCCCCGACATGATCGGTTTCGGCTGGTCGGCCAAACCTCGCCACTACGACTACCGCATCACCGACCAAGCCGACCTGCACGAGAACCTGCTCCGCGAACAAGGCATCAGCCGATTCCACATCCTCGCCCACGACTACGGCGACACCGTCGCGCAAGAACTCCTGGCACGCGACGCCGAACGCCGCGCGGCAGGCGACGAATCGCTGGTGATCGAATCGGTGTTCCTGCTCAACGGCGGCCTGTTCCCCGAGGCCCACCGCGCCCGTCCGGTGCAGCGACTGCTGGCAGGCCCCCTCGGCCCGCTCGTCGGCGTCCTGGGCACCGAACGCACCTTCCACCGCAGCCTGGCCACCGTGTTCGGACCCGACACCAAACCCACCGACGTCGAACTGCACCAATTCTGGCTGCTGTGGTGCAGCAAACACGGAAAACGCAACGGCCACAAACTCATCCGCTACATGGCCGAACGCCGCAAACAGCGCCAGCGCTGGGTGGGCGCACTACAGCAGGCCCAAGTCCCGATCCGGCTCGTCGACGGCGTCACCGACCCCGTCTCCGGCGGCCACATGGCGCACCGCTACCGCGAACTCATCACCGACCCCGACGTGGTGGAACTGCCCCGAATCGGCCACTACCCACAACTGGAAGCACCGGAACAGACTCTCACGGCCCTGCTGGAATTCCACACCGACCGAGTACACAAGCCCACCGCCTGACCCCCGCCGGCGAACCGTGTTCCGGACCGGCTGCCAGGCCGGTCCGGAACACTATCGTGTAGACGACCGTCGAGGATGGGGCCGCCCCAACCGAAACAGGTTCGCGTGCAAACCCTCTCGCGATCCCCGCCGAGCACCGAAGGAGCCGCCGATGCCCGCCGCCGACCTCCACCTGGACACCATCGAACTCGACCGCACCGGGCGAGTACTCACCGCACGCGTCGTCGCACCCCCGCTCAACTTCGTCACCCCCGCGGTCGTCCGCGACCTCGACACCCTCACCGCCACGGTAGACACCGACGACACCATCGGCGCGGTCGTGCTCACCGGGGGACTACCCGGCCGCTTCCTCACCCACGCCGACCCCGCCGCCCTCGGCGGCATGATCGACCGGCCACATCCCTTCGTCCCCGCCCGCGCCGCGGCACCGTTCCTGCGCGCCGCCGCGGCCGCGCTCCGCGTCCCCGGCGCGACCGACCTGATCGAACGCCACGGCGGCGGCCTCGGCGCGGGTCTGGTCTGGGGCCACCGCTGGAAGCGCACCACCTTGCGGATGAACCGCTCCCGCGTCGCCTACCTCGCCGCCATCAACGGACCCGCACTCGGCGGCGGCCACGAGATCGCGCTGGCCTGCGACCTGCGCTACGCCGCCGACGCCGAGCACGTGCGCCTCGGCCAGATCGAGACACTCGCCAACCTCATCCCCGGCGGTGGCGCCACCCAACGCCTCACCCGCCTGCTCGGCGCCGCCAAAGCCATCGAGATCACCCTCGAGGGCACACCCTTCACCGCCCGGGAAGCGCTGCGCCTGGGACTGGTTCACCGTCTACTCCCCGCCGAAGACCTGCTCGCCGAAACCCACGCCACCGCGGCACGACTGGCCGCCCGCAACCCGATCGCCATCGCCGAACTCAAACGCGCCGTCTACTTCGGCTCCGACAAATCCCTCTCCCGCGGCCTGGACGCCGAACAAGCCGGATTCATCTCCGTCGGCACCACCGCCGCGGCCGCCCGCACCACCAAAGCCTTCTTCGAAGACCTCGACCGTCTCGCCGACACCCCCTTCCTCGCCGACCCGCAACCATGGTTGGACGGCACCCGCGTCGACCAGGTGAGCAAGTGACCAGCAGCGCCGCCGCCGCCCACGCGCGGCACCCGGACCGCTACGGCGACAGCCTCCTCCTTATCGGTCGGCGGCGACGGCGTGCAGTGGCTCGCGGTGCAGGACCAGCTTGGTGGTGCGGGCCTTGTAGGCCTCGGGTGCGTCCTCCCAGTCCGCGGTCAGGGTAGTGACCTGTTCGGCGGGGAAGTCCTGTACACCGAGCTGCATCGCGCGAGACACACGCCGAGGGATCGGCAGGATGTCACCATCGCATCGACCCGCCACGAAGGGACGCACGATCGCATCGCGCGCATCGGTCAACACGGGTGTGGGCCGGTCCCGCCATTGCAGGTGCCCCGTGCGAACGAGTTGCAGCTCACGCATTCTCGCGCTGCCCCTGCGCCAGTGCGGCCAGCTCCTGGAATTTCACGATGTTCCCGGCAGCGCCCCACGTGCCCTCCGGCTGTTCGCGGATCAACACCCACACCCGCAGCGCGTCACCCGTGGTGAGACCGGCGGCCGCGAGTATCCGCTCGGTGACCTCCTCGACGAGCCCGGCCTTGCGCCGTTGCGAAAGCCCGCCTTCGGGAACGGTCACATCCACGCGGAACCGCGGCAGGTCGTCCTCCAGTGCGGCGAAGCACCCGTCGGCCACCTCCTCGACTCGGCACCACGCTTGCGCACGGAAAAACGCGGTATCGGGCGCGCCCTCCCATTTCAGCAGGGTTTTCGGCAGCGACTTCATCAGCTCGCCGCGCGCTTGAGCGGTCAGGACTCCGGTGGGCAGGGTCAAGTGGATCATCGGCATCGGCGTTCTCCCTCGCGTCGGTCCGCCGTCTATAACGGTCGTTATAATCCGGGGACGCTACTATATGACAGCTGTCATAGACAAGGATGTAGGGATGCCGGAATCTCCGGACTCACGCCAAAAGCTCGTGGCCGGAGCCGCCGATATGATCCGGCGACGCGGCCTCAACGCCACCAGCGTGCGCGAATTGGCCAAACACGCCCACGCACCGCTGGGATCGACCTACCACTACTTCCCGGGCGGCAAGACCCAACTCGCCACCGAAGCGGTCACCTTCGCCGGCGAACTCACCGCGACGCTGCTCGCTCGCGAGCTCGAGAACGGACCCGTCCAGGGATTACGCGTCTTCCTACGGATGTGGCGAAAGATAGTGGTGGACTCCGACTTCCGAGCCGGATGTCCGGTGCTGGCGGTCTCGATCGAAGACCTCCCCGAAACCGAAGGGGCGCCACACGAAGCAGCTGCCGCCGCCTTCGGCCGATGGACCGACCTACTGACATCGTCGCTGCGCGAACACGGCGCCGACCCCGCCGATGCCGAACTCACCGCCACGCTGATCATCACCGCCGTCGAGGGAAGCGTGGCGGTGTGCCGTGCCGAGCGCAGCACGCGAGCGCTGGACCGCATCAGCCGAAAGCTCGAACTGATCGTCCAGAACACGATCGCGCGAACGCCCGAGGAGAACTGATCGCTCCGCGATCCACCGGCGTTCGGTGACTCCATCAACCACAGCCGGTGCAAAGTGGCACGATCCGCACCCCGTCAAGCAGTCGGCGCGGGCTCACGCTCACTCACGCCGACCTGCTCCCCGGAATCGACCGACGCCCGCGTCACCGCCACCCAGGTGTTGTTCACCGCCGCCGTCCCCGAAAACGTGTCCGTCAACGCCGGATCGTGCAGCAGGTTCACATTCGCCCCCGGCAACGACGCCGCCACCGTCCACCCGACACCCGGCTCCTGATGACCCCACCCATGCGGAATCGCCACCGTCCCGACCCGGATATCATCGCTCACCTCCACCGGCACCACGATCGACCCGGTCCGCGAACGCACCGTCACCGGCTCACCGTCCCGCAACCCCCGCGCCGCGGCGTCCTCCGGATGCATCAGCGCCGTGCAGCGATCCCGCCCCTTCACCATCGAAGGCACATTGTGCAACCACGAATTGTTGCTGCGCAGATGACGCCGCCCGATCAACTTCAAGTCATAGCCGTCCACCGGCGCGGTCACCGCATTCCCGCGCTGCGCGTCCGCCAGGACCTCACGCGCGGCCGCCACGAAATCCTCCGGCGCCACCTGCACCTTCCGATCCTTCGTCCCGAGCAACGACCGCAACCTCGGCCGCAACGGCCCCAAATCGATCCCGCCCACCGCCGCACGCGCCTTACCCACGGTCAACCCCTTCCGGCCCCGCCGCAACACCCCGTACGGACCCGCCGCAACCCCGAGCGCAGCGATCCGCACCGGACTCACCCGATCGAACAACCCGTTCAGCACCCGCGCGGTGAACCGACGCGCAGGCAGCGGCACCACCTCGGTGACCAGCCGCGCCATGATCTGCCAATCCTCCAGCCCATCGGCAGGCGGCTCGAACACCCGCGCGTCGAAACGCAAGTTGTTGCGCACACTGAACACCGGGAACAGGATGTTGACGTCCTCCCGCTCCAACGGCGAGATCGGCGGCAGGATGATGTCCGCGTGCCGCGTCGTCTCCGTGATGTACATGTCCACGGCCACATAGAAATCCAGCGAGTCCAGCGCCGCCCCCAGCCGGCCGCGCTGCGGCGTCGACAACACCGGATTGCCCGCATACGTGATCATCGCGCGGATCCGGCCCGGCCCGTCGGTCAGCATCTCCTCCGCCAGCGCCGCCACCGGCAACTCCGAACGAAACGACTTGTAGGTCCCGGAACTATCCGTCCACGCCCCGTACCCCACCGGCAGATACTTCGCATACCGCGGCGCATCGATCGGCGGCGTCGCGAACATCTGACCGCCCGCCCGATCAAGATTGCCCGTCACCGCGTTGATCGTGTTCACCAACCAATGCGTCAACGTACCGGTCACCTGCTGACACACCCCGATTCGCGCGTACAGCACCGCCGAGGAGGCCGCCGCGTGCTCCCGGGCCAACCCGCGAATCGTCTCCGCGTCCACCCCCGCGTACACCGCCATCCGCTCCGGAGACGCCTCGGCCACCAGCGCGCACAACCGCTCCCAGCCGGTGCTCGACGCCCGAATCGCCTTCTCGTCGCAGAGAGCCTCGGCGACCAGCACATGCAACATCGCCAGCAGCAGATACACATCCCCGCCCGGCGCCACCGCGACGTGCTGATCGGCCAGCCGCGCCGTCTCGGTCCGCCGCGGGTCGATCACCACGACCTTCCCGCCACGCCGCCGCACATCCCGAATCCGCTGCTTCGCATTCGGCATCGTGGTCACCGACCCGTTCGACACGGCCGGATTCGCGCCCAGAATCACCAGCCGATCGGTGCGATCGATGTCGGTCACCGGCATCAACACATTCGAGCCGAACATCCGCCACGCGACGAACTCCTGCGGGAACTGATCGATCGACGAGGCCGAGAAGAAGTTCCGCGTCATCAGCAACGTCCGCAGCAGCACCGCGTACAACACCGACGAGCTATGGGCCGCCGGATTACCGAGATACATGCCGACCGCACTGTTCCCGTGCTCGCGACGTACCCGCCGCAACCGCTGCCCGATCTCGCGGAACGCCTCGTCCCAGCCGATCGGCTCGAACGACGAACCCACCCGCCGCACCGGCGTACGCAACCGATCCGGGTCGTGATGCAACCCGCCCATCGCCGTCGCCTTCGGGCAGATGTACCCCTTCGACAGCACGTCCTCGGGATTACCCTCGATCCGCGTCACCTGGTCATCGGAGACCGTGACGAGAATTCCGCAGTGCGCCTCACACAACGTGCACTGCCGGGCAATGGTGGTAGCACTCATGTTCCACAGGCTAACCGGGGACACCACATTCCGTACAGGGCTGTACGTAAGATTGACACGGGCACGCACCGCGACCGCTCCGCCCCCTCGGCGCGCAATCCGGGGCTGCGCTGACACTTCCGGGCGCACACCCTACTTCTATCGCCGCACAAATTATTTCGGAGATCTACGGCCTCATGATCACGCCGCCCGGTCGGCCGACGACCTCTCGGCTCCGAGCTGAGCGATCAGGGCAAGCATCCGAGACGATTCGCGCCGCCGCGACTCAGCTCCAGGACACCGAACGACGCGGCTACCGAGAGACATGGCCGGGGTCCTCACTCAGCCCTAAGCGTCACTGTGACACTTAGGGCTGAGCCCAAGCGGGGATCGGCAGGGGAGACGAGCTACGCCGTCGGTACCCCGGCGGCTTCACGGGCGGCAGGCGCCGGCTTCGCCGCCGCGAATCCCGGCAGGAATCGGTTCACCACGGGAATCATCAGGTGAATCAGCGGGCCGATCCCGAAGGCGTACACCAGCGTTCCGATGCCGACGCTGCCGCCGAGAACGAACCCTGTCGTCAGCACGGTCACCTCGATCGCCGTGCGCACCACCCACACCGATCGCCCGGTTCGCCGCACCAGGCCAGTCATCAGTCCATCGCGTGGTCCCGGACCCATACCCGCGCCGATGTACAACACACTCGCCACCGCGTTGAGCACAACGGCGGCCCCCATGGCGCCGACCCGCACCGCGAGCAGATCCCACGACGGCAGCCACGCGAGCCCGGCATCAACCGCCACGGCGATCACCACGACATTGCTCACCGTGCCCAGACCGGGCATCTGCCGCAGCGGAATCCAGGCCAGCAGCACCGCCATGCCGGTAACCGCCGTGACGGCACCGAAACTGATCGGCACCTGCCGCGCCACGCCTTGATGGAACACATCCCACGGATCCAGTCCGAGCCCCGCCCGGACCATGACGGCCATCGAGAACCCGTACAACCACAATCCGACATACAACGCGATCAACCGACGAACCAGCACCGACTCAGCCTGCCCGCAACTGGACACCACAACCAGAGCCAATCACCGACCACTGGACCTTAAAACAACAGCCACCGAAGGCAACCTCCGCCCCGGAGCGGCTCGAAATTCGTCACTGTGACGTTTATACGCAGCCGGGATATAGATCAGGGGAGCCCACTCTAGGGAAAACCCAAGATTAACCAACCAAGCCAAGAATCGCCGGAAAATTTCCACTAAGCGGACAAATGCGCCAAAAGGGTTCGACAGCCCGGCAGCGAACACCACACACCCGAGAGCCCACAGTCGACTCGACGGCACCGCGAGGGCGGTGAACCACACACAGCGGCAACGACATACCGCGATAAGCCACTTCCCACGACTTGCGCCGAATTTGCGCCGATAATCAACATTATGTCAACTAATCCGCGCCCCGGCCTCTTTCCCCTGCGCTTACACCTACACACGCGCCCATCCCTCGCTTGGTGCCGGACGATCGTCCTTGTAGTGCGAACGACCGATAGCCCCCCGCCGTTGAGTCTTGTTAGGTTCAGGCCTCGACCTCGGCCGATCCGTGCCGACAGCGACCACGAAGTGGGACGGAATGAATCGCACGTCGAGATTTCTAGCTGTGCTGGCCGTGACGGTATTCGGCGCTACCGCATGCTCCGCCGGTGCCGGCGAGGATTCGGTCACACCGGCGAAGTCATCCACGGCGGTGCCGGCTACGCCTGGTACTACACAGCCCCCGGCAGCGCCCGCCACGATTCGATTCCCGACCGGCGATCAGGTTCGGCGCAGTCCAGCAACGATTCACTCCGGTTGCTCCTCGGATCGCGGTGCGGAGTTCACTCGAGGCGGGGAAATCCTCGACCCCGCGACCGGAAGCTATCTTCCACTCCCGCAACCCACTATCGCAGCACCCGATCAGCTTGTCAGCCAACGTTGCCTTGTAGTCGGCACCCCGCAGAAGCTACGGGTTGTGTATCTCCTCGAGGTCCGCACCCCGGCCTCAGGACTACAGGCCGAAAAGGTCACCAATCGCCTCGAGTCGTTCGGCCCTTCCGACCAGGCGCCGATCGTCCACGCGGCGTGGCCGGCGGACCTGGAATTGGACAAGTTCTCCCGAATCGCTCCCACCGAATACGGGTTCATCGTTCGGATCGAGTCGCGCATCGTCGGATTCGATCTCGATTCCCTGACCGTGGCATGGCGGGTCGAGGACGGCCAGACCTACAACGATCAATACAACGGAATAAGTTTCGCTCGCGAGGTCGGCGTCTCGAGTGGTCGGCTGATCGTCTTCCACAGCACGCGGGACGGCGCCGAGATCGGTCGCCTCGACGACTTCGCGTTGGCGAGTAACCTGGCGGTAGGCACCGAACTGCTCACCGCCGACAGCGGATTCTTCGTCGAGCACTACAAGGATCTCGACTACTCGCTGCACTACTTCGATGCGGTGCACGGGCAACTCGTCGGCCCTATCGCGCCGCGCGAGGATTCCTTCCAAAGATATGGAGACCTGCTGCTCAGCTACGGCTGGGGTGACGCCGGCGGTAAGAACAGCTATCTGAAGGTCTACGATCTCCGGCGACGCATGTTCATCCTGGAGAAGACCGATGCCGACGCGATCGGGCTCGGCTTCACGAAGGTCTTCATCGCCGGAAACTATCTCTACCTGCTCAATGCCGATGACAGCCCCGTCATCGACCTCACCACCGGGGCCAAGGTCTCCAGCGGTTGGACCCACCGCCCTGTCGATACCATCGCCGGGGCATGGACTCTCGTCGCCACCGGCGACTCCGCCAAGTCTTTTGCGACCTGCTTCACCGGCGACAACAAGTACTTCTGCGGCAACAATGCCACTGTGCAGCACAGTCCCGACGGCGTCTATACCGGCCGCTGGTACTGACCCCGCTCGCGGTTCGCGACCGACAGTACGGACGACCGGTCACGCCTCGGCGGCCCCGGCCGCGGTCCCGCGCTTATCGGCCTCCCGCGCCGGGCCCAACCCCGAACATGGTCCGGCGCAGGAGGTTCGAACTCAGGCCAAGATCTCCGCCAGTTCCGCGTGCAGATCGAACAGGGCCGGAATCTGATCCGCGGGCCGGCGTCCCATACCGCACTCGGTGGCGATGCCGAACGCGGTGACCGCGGAACGGGCGGCTTCGATACGCTCCAGTGCCCCCGCACGGCCGTCGGTGGCATGCACCAGGCCCAGGTACAGGTCGGTTTCGGGTGCAAGGACGAGGTCGGCGAGTGGCTTGAAATAGTCGGCGTCGGTACGTGAGCGTGGGACCGGCAGGTGGAGCCAGTTGACCGGCCGGTCCAGCCCGGCCAGGATCCGGGCGGCGACCGCCGCCAGCCGGCCGGTGTCGGTGGGCTCCGCGAAATGACGGTGACCGAAATCGCCGTAGCAGAGGTGGTAGCCGAGTTCGACCGTTTCGGGCACCGCGGCACCCAGCCGCACGAGCCGCTGCCCAACTTCGTCGAGCTGCGTCGGGTAGTCCGACCCGAACCACGAAGGGAAGATCCCCTCGAAGATGGCGAACTCGACCGCGGCATCCCATTGCACCGCGAGGTCTTCGGCCGGGATCGCGGCGACGATGGCGGCGAGTTCGTCGAGCAGACGCGCCTCGTATCTCCGTTCCAACTCCCCCTGCGGTCCCGCGACGAATGCCCCGATCACCGCGATAGGGGTCGGCAAGCTCACCTGGAACCGGATGCCCGCCGGGATCGTCCCGTCCTCGCGCAGCTGCCGGAACACCTGCCAGGATTCCAGGGCCGCCTCCGCGTAGCCCAGTGGACCGAAGTCGATCGACGCCGCGTCCACGCCGGGCTTGGGCTGCACCCGTTCGCTCGGCCCGTACTCCGGGCTCGGCGGCGGAACGGTTTCCAGGTCGGGATGCGCCTGCATCTTCGGCAGCTGCCACACCACCCAGTTGTCCCGGATCCCGGTTTCACCGTCCGGGATGCGTTTCAAGTGCGGCCCGATCCGCCGCGCCGCTTCAGAGAAGACCGTCCGCGCGTCCGTCAACGGGACACTGCCGCACAGATGAACTCCGCGCCCCTCACCCACCGCAACCTCCTACACATGGCCTACCGTTGATCGAGCCGACCTGCTCGAAACCAGACATTTGCCACATCAATACCCGAAACTCGGAGCCAGAGCGGGCAATCGATCAGGTCGCACTACGCGATGCAGCGTAGGCGCGCACTGATGGCCCAGATCCCCAGTTCTGGGAAACAACCAGCGATCGGTTCACTGGCGGAACACCGGCAGGGCGACTCCCCTGTCCCCCGGGCCGAACCGAATCGTTCAGGGGTCTTGCCGAACATGCTGTCGGGCAACAAGAATCACGACACGACGGTCGAACCTCCGGCGGTCACCGCTGTACGCCATTCGCCGACCCCGGCATTCACGGGCCGCTCAGGAGGTTGTGTCACATCTGCGAACTACTCATCATGGTCAACGGCCTCCCCGGCTCCGGGAAGTCGACATTGGCCGCGCCCCTGGCACGGGAACTCGGCGCGCACTTGATTTCCAAAGACCTGATCAAGGAGGCGCTGGGCTCCGGGCTCGACGACACCACTGTGCTGCCGAACATCGGCGCGATCGCGATGGAAGCAGGGTGGGCGCTCGCCGCCGCACTCCCCGGCGTCGTCCTGGTCGACTCCTGGTGGTTCAAGCCGCGCGACGCGCGCTATGCCGCCACCGGGCTCGCGACTTCCGGCGCAACACGCGCGGTGGAGGTCTGGTGCGCGGTGCCATCCGAGGTTGCCCGTGCGCGATTCCGCGGCCGCGCGCGCGCCGATCTCTACCAGGACGACGCGCATCTGGCGCTGGATTGGGATCGATGGGCGCGATTGGCCGAACCCCTCGCGCTCGCTCCGGTCGTCACCGTCGACACCACCGCTCCGATCGACTGTCCGGAACTCGCACGCCGGGTGATGGCCGCGGCGACAGTCGCCATCGGCGACGTCCTCTAGCGAGATCTGCTATCCGGATTGCCCCGGACTACCGGGGGTGCCCCCGGCTCTATGCCTCTTTTGGATGGTCTGGATCCTTCGGGCTAGGTGCTGATTGGGTATTACATATGTATAGATATGCATAGGAGCGTACCGCCATCTTTCTTTGCTCGGCTGGGATGCGAGACTTCGATGAAACAGTCAGCGACTGGTCAGCTTCGGCGGCACCTTGCCACATCTTCGCGCCAGAGCTTCACGGGCGTCGCACCGCACCAGCACTCCCCTACTTCATCACAGCCGAGGAAAGTCCCCGCACCAGGCTGCTCCCCCGCGCGACAACGGCATTCGCGAACCCATAGCAAGCTGAACTAACGTTCGAACGGTGCTTGGACATTCACATGCGACCAGTGGCGCGTTGGCCTGGTCGGCGGCAGTGGCGACGCTGCCGGTAACGATCTTGACGTTTCCGGCTCTCCAGGATGCGACGGGACATCTCGGTACCGTCGATCTGCTGCTGGGGGTCTTTCTCACCGCCGGGGCCGCGTTGCTGCCCGATGCCGACCACCCCCAGGGCACGATCTCGCACGCCCTCGGTCCGATCACGCACACTGCGTGCAAGCTGATCTCCTGGGTCTCGGGCGGCCATCGCGGTGCCACCCACTCCTTGGCATTCGTCGCGGCCGTCGCCTACGGCACGTGGGCCGGCGAGCACTGGCTCGGACGCTGGTTCACCCTGAGCCTGGTCTTCTTCCTTCTGGCCCTGGCCGTGCGCGCACTACATCTGTGCCCGTCCGGCAACAACTTCAAGGCGTGGGGTCCGATCGTGGCGCTCGCCTCCGCGGGCACCTTCGCGATGGAGCATTGGATCGCCGACAAGCCGGTCTGGTTGCCGTTCGCGGTGGGGCTGGGCGCGCTGGCCCATCTGATCGGCGACTGCCTCACCGAGCGTGGCTGCCGCCTGTTCTGGCCCTTCGACCTCCGCGTCAGCCTTCCCATCATCGATCGCACCGGGAACAAGGTCGAAACCTTCATCGTGGCACCATTGTTCACGCTCGGCACACTGGCCATCCTCTGGTACACCATCACGCACCAGCCCTGATACCTCGGCGCTGCTGCCAGGCGTTGCCTTTCCCGGCTCCGGCGAGGTAGTCGCGACACACGCCGGCAGCAGCGCGATCCCGGGCGAACCTGCCCGCTTCGCGTAGCCCGCCGCCGAATTCGTTTCGCCGGCCCCCTCCCCTCCTTGTTGCTCTTTGGGATGTTCTGGAGTTCGGCGGGTCTATAGGAATACATTGTTAGATGCGCATATCTACGTAAGTAGATGTTAATATCCGGCCGACCCCGATGCCCACCTCCGCCGAAGCGGGCTCGCCTGCCCGGCATCGTTTTTCCGGAACTCCGCACTCACGGGACTACCCTGATGCAATGCTCGCCTCGACCATGCAGCCGCAGCGGTGGACGCCGCCGCCCTCCCCTGCTCGGGCACGTCAAAGCCGCAGTACCCCTCCCCTTCCGGGAGTACGGCGTCTCGAATTGCCCGACGCCGGACCGGAGGATGTGGTGCTCTCCCCCGACGGCAGGATCATCGCGGGCGTAGCGGGCGGTGCGATTCTCAGCATCGATCCGGCGACCGGAGACGTACGGGAGCTCGCCAACACCGGCGGCCGCCCGCTCGGTCTGCATGCCGACGCCGATGGACGTCTGCTGATCTGCGATTTCGAGCGTGGACTGCTGGAGCTGGACACTTCGGGCGCGCTGACCGTACTGGTGGACGAGATCGATGGCGAGCGACTCCGATTCGCCAGCAATGTCGTGCGCGATCCCGACGGCACGATCTACTTCTCCGCGTCCTCGCGCCGGTACTCACTCGACGAGTACATGGGCGACATCCTGGAGCATTCCGGTACCGGCCGCTTGTTCCGCCGAGATCCCGCGGGCAAGGTGGAAACGCTCATTCACGATCTGCAGTTCGCCAACGGAGTCGTCCTCGCGCCCGATCGTTCCAGTGTCGTCGTCGCGGAGACCGGCGGCTACCGGCTCACGCGCTATTGGCTCACCGGTCCGAAGGCGGGCACGCAGGAACGGTTGATCGAGAATCTGCCGGGCTTCCCCGACAACCTGGGGCTCGGCAGCGACGGCCTGATCTGGATCACCCTCCCTTCGCCGCGAAATCCGTTGCTGGACCGCCTCCTTCCACTTCCGGGCATTCTGCGGCGCATCGTGTGGACGCTGCCGGAGTGGGTGCAGCCGAAGCCGGCGCGGACGGTGTGGGTGATGGCGGTCGATTTCGAGGGTGAAGTC
Source organism: Nocardia sp. NPDC047654 (assembly GCF_043205035.1). Taxonomy (NCBI): domain Bacteria; kingdom Bacillati; phylum Actinomycetota; class Actinomycetes; order Mycobacteriales; family Nocardiaceae; genus Nocardia; species Nocardia sp. NPDC047654. Next base: position 68,062 of record NZ_JBIDDF010000009.1, on the reverse strand, counting down.
GTGCACGACCTCCAGATGGAGGGCACCGACTATTCGATGGTGACGGGTGTGGTCGAGCAGGACGGCGTGCTGTATCTGGGCAGCCTCAGTGAGCCGGCGGTAGCCGTGTCGCGAGTGCCGTAGGACTCCTCCGCCCATTTTTCAGTGTACACTTGTACACTCATGCCATGACGGAAGAGGCGCGCCGACGGCAAGCGGAGGTCAGGGCGCTGGCCCGGCTGGCTGGTGACGAACTCGGTGGAGCGGTCGACGGGATCGCGGCCGTGCACCGCGCGATAGCGCAGCGAGTGTTCGCGGCCGTGCGCTGGGGCGTCGGCCCGGCGGCGGCTCCGGTCGAGCTGATGCACGATGCGATCGCCGAGAGTGTCTATCGTGTGGTCAGCGGATCGGCAGTGGCGGCGGGCATGGTCGCGGAACGGACCGCGGATCTGCCGGGGGCCGCGCCGTCACGCACGGTGTTCGGGTCGGGTTTGCTCGCCGCGGTGCAGGGACTCATCGGTGACGAGCTCGAGCGGGAGCGACCGATTCTGGCCGGGCCGATGACCTTCCGGATCGACGGCGCTCCCGTGCCCGCCGAGTTGGTCGGTGCGCGTGTGCGGCGGCCGGGTGCGCATATCGTGGTTTTCCTGCACGGGTTGGTGGAGACCGAGCACGCGTGGCGGCTGGGTGGCGGGCCGACCTATGCCGAGCGACTGGAGTCCGATACGGGCTGCACGGCGCTACAGGTCCGGTACAACAGCGGTCTGCACATCTCGGAGAATGCGGCACAGTTCAGCGAACTGATGCGATGCCTGATCGAGCGGTGGCCGGTGCCGGTGGAGCGGGTTTCGCTGGTGGGTCATTCGATGGGCGGGCTGGTCGCGCGGGGCGCGTGTTTCGTGGCGAGCGAAGCCGGGTTGCCGTGGGTGCGGCTGGTGCGGCAGGTGGTGTGTCTGGGTTCACCCCATCTGGGTGCTCCGCTGGAGCAGTTGGTGCACCACGCGTCGGCGGCGCTGGTGCGGTTGCCGGAGACTCGTCCGTTCGGGCGTCTGCTGCGTCGTCGCAGCGCCGGCATTCGTGATCTTCGGGATGGCTCGTTGGTGGACGAGGATTGGCGGGATCTGGATGCCGACGCGTTGCGTCGCCGGGTGATCCGCGAGGTGCCGCTGCTGATGAGTGCGGAGCACTATTTCGTCACGGCTACCGTCACGCGCAGCCCGCGGCATCCGCTGGGCCGCGTGATCGGTGACGGGCTGGTTCTCGCACCGAGCGGCGGCGGCCGTAACCGGACGCGCCGTATCGGTTTCGACGTGGACAAGGGTATGCATCTCGCGTCGGCGCATCACTTCACGTTGCTCAATCATGATGCGGTCTACCGCGCGCTGCGCACCTGGTTGGCCTCGCAGGCAGTGGCGGTTCCCGGCGAAGTCTCCTGTTGAGCGATCCCCGGGCGGGACAGGGCGCGGCCGTGTCCCGCCCGGGCGTTCAGAGGAGGTCTTCGGGGTCGGCGTCGGCTTCGAGGCGCACGTCTTCGGCGAAGTGGGATTCGGGGTCGTCGTGGTCGGTGTTGGCGGCGTAGAGCAGCAGGCAGCCGCGGATGCCGTCGAGGAGGTCTTCCAGGAGGTCGAGGGCGGGGCGGGCGGGGTCGAGGCGGCTGATGCGGAATCCGGTGAGCATCGCCTCGCGGGTGTCGGCGTCGACGCCGAAGCGGTGGGCTTGGGTTTCGATTTCGGCGACGCGGGCGACGAGGCTCCACGGGGCCGCGACGCGGCCTTCGTGCACGGCTATCGCTTCGGCGATCAGTTCGAGGACGACTTCGGTGGGGGTGTCGCCCGCGGCGAGTCGTTCGAGGACGAGGGTGGGGGTCTCGACTTGGAGTGCTTCGATGTCGTCGGCTTCGGCGACGACATCGGTGGTGGGTACGCTCGCGGCCTCTCCAGCGACTTCGGCGGCGGCGTAGAGCCAGTGCGCCGCGGCGACGGAGGCGGAGGCGGGGTCGAGTTCGGTGAACAGTTCGATGCTGCCGAGCGGGTCGGCGCGCAGGAGTGCGTCGGCGGCGTGGACCTGGGCCGGGGAGACGTCGGGGCGGGACAGTTCGACGGCTTGGCGGGCGCGGCCGGAGAGGTCGCCGCGTTCGGCGGATTCGATGGCTTCTTGTTCGGTGCGTACTTCGGCGGCGACGGTGTCGAGCAGGGCGTCGTCATCGATGTCGTGCAGGGTGCGTCCGATGCGGTGGGCGGATTCGACGACGCCGCTGTAGGAGACGAGCAGTCCTTCGTCGGTGGGCAGATGGGGGCTGCGCAGTCCGGTTTCGACCTCTTTGAAGTTCCGGCGTTCTTCGGCGCGGCGCCATGCTTCGCTGTTGGGGACGTCGGGGTCGCCCGCGGCGCTGGCCGGGTGGGTGTAGGTGCGCCATTGGAACCGCGAGAGGGTGGTGAGGTTCGACGCCAGATCGGTTGCCTGGTCCTTGGTCACCTGCGGGGGCAGGGTGGCCACCGTCTGGGCGAGGTCGCCTCGTCCGGTCGCCCAGGTGGCGACGAGGGCGGCGCGGTCGGCGTCGAATGCGTATCTGGTCACTGGGCAAGTCTGGTCGATCGGCGGCGGATGCGCTCGGTCAATTGCTTCGCTCGTGTGAGGTTGTGCGGCGTTTCGCCCGGACGCGCTGGAAGGATGGGGGCATGACTGTCGATCATGGTGCTCCTGGTGACGGGCCTTCGGTGCCGCCGCCGCTGGCGCCGGTGTTGTGTCCGGTTCGGCCATCGGCTGCGGAGGAGGCGAGAACCGTTGCGGCGTCGGTGAATACCGCGACGCTGGCGAGTCTGGCGGAGGATGGTTCGCCGTGGGCGTCGTTGGTGACGTATGGGTTGTCGGCGGGGCAGCCGGTGTTGTGTGTGTCGCGGCTGGCCGAGCACGGGCGCAATCTGGCCGCGGACGGGCGGGCGAGCTTGGCGGTGGTGGCGCCGGATCCGCCTGCGGACCCGTTGGCGGGGGCGCGGATCACGCTGTCGGGTGTGGTGGAGCGGCCGGTGGGTGGCGAGGCGGTCGCGGCGAGGGAGGCGTATCTGGCGGCGGTGGCGGCGGGGCGGATGTATATCGACTACAGCGATTTCTCGTTGTGGGTGTTGCGGGTGCGGCGGGTGCGCTGGGTCGGCGGGTATGGGCGGATGGATTCGGCGAGTGCGGAGGAGTATGCGGCGGCGGAGCCGGATCCGGTGATTCCGGTGGCGGCTCGGGCGGTGGCGCATCTCAATGATGATCATGCCGAGGCGTTGCTGGCGATGGCGCGGCGGTTGGGCGGGTACCCGGATGCCACCGGGGCGAGTTGTGAGCGTGCCGACCGGTACGGCTTGGATTTGCGGGTGGTGACGCCGCGGGGTGTGGCTCGCACCAGGGTCGGGTATGCGGAGCGGATCAACGCGGTCGAGGAGTTGCGGGCGGCGACGGTGGAGTTGGCGCGGCAGTCGCGGATGGTGTGAGCGCGGATCGTGACGGTTGTTCGACCGGCGACACGCGATCTCATGCCCGGGCAGCCAGCAATCTGACAGCTACGCTACGGCGATGCGTACACGCACTCACCGGCGCGGGTTCGCCGCGCTGTCGGCTGCCGCGGCGGTGCTGATGGCTTCGGGTGTTTCCGCTGCTCAGCCGAGTCCGGCGCTGTCTGCGTTCGATGCGGAGTTCCTGTGGGGTGTGGCGTCGTCGGGGTTCCAATCCGAAGGTCATGCGCCGGACAGCAACTGGTCGCGTTTCATCGCGGCGGGTGGGACGGCGGATCCGTATCGGGATTCGGTGGACTTCGCGCGCCGCTATATCTCCGATATCGATCTGGCGGCGCGTCTGGGGGTGCGGGTCTACCGGGTGGGTATCGAGTGGGCGCGGCTGCAACCGGCGCCGCATGCCTGGGACGAGGCGGCGTTCGGGTTCTACGACAATGTGATCGCGCGGATTCTGGCGGCGGGGATGCGGCCGATGCTGACCTTGGATCACTGGGTGTATCCGGGGTGGGCGTTGGATCGGGGCGGGTGGCGTAACCCGGGCATGGTCGAGGATTGGCTGGCGAACATGCGCAAGGTGGTGGGCCGGTATGTCTCGCGTGATCCGCTGTGGGTGACGTTCAACGAGCCGGCCGCGTATGTCGGCACGGAGTTGCGGACGGGTGGGGTCGGTGTCGATGAGGCGCCGGTGATGCTGGATCGGATCGCGCTGGCGCACAACGAGATCTACGACGTCATCCACGGTTTTCGGCCGGATGCGCAGGTGACCAGCAATCTGGGCTATGTGGCCGGTGCGGAGACGGAGGTGAATCAGCCGATCGTCGATCGGATCTCGGCGAAGCTGGATTTCATCGGTGTGGATTACTACTTCGCTCGGCTGCCGCAGACGGGTGAGTCGGCGCAGGGCGGTGCGGAGGGAGGTCCCGCGATGTGGGAGCTGCCGGTGCATCCGGAGGGTATCTACTACGCGTTGCGGCATTACGCGCGCCAGTTTCCCGGGCGTCCGCTGTATGTGGTGGAGAACGGTCTTCCGACGGAGAACGGGCAGGTTCGTCCGGATGGGTACAGCCGCGCCGATCATCTGCGGGACACGGTGTATTGGCTGCAGCGGGCGAAGGCCGACGGGATGAATGTCATCGGTTACAACTACTGGAGTCTGACGGACAACTACGAGTGGGGTTCGTACGCGCCGCGGTTCGGGCTCTACACGGTCGATGTGCTGACCGATCCGACGTTGGCGCGCCGCGCGACCGACGCGGTCGATGCGTATGTCCGGCTGATCCGCGCGGGTGGGGTGGGGTCGGATTATCAGCCGACGCGGGCTCCGCTCCCCTGTGTCCGGATCGATGCGCCGGACACCTGTGCCGGGCACGACCCGGCTTAGGACCGCGCGGGGGTGGATGCCGGTTGCGGCCGAGCGGGGGTGGTGTTCCGGTAACGTCGGCGGGAGTGCACGTGTCGCGTTCGCGGGTGGGGCAGCGTCCGCCCGGAAAGGTGATCATGACGACCGATAGTCACCTGCCGCTCGGTTTGCAGTACCCGGCGGCGTCCTTCTCGGAATTTCTGCGCCGGTACGCGCCGCGGTTGTTGCCCGATGTGGGTTTCGAGGCGGGCGGCGGTGGGGACGGCGCCGCGGCGCACGGGACGACGATCGTCGCGATCAGTTATCGCGGGGGTGTGCTGGTGGCCGGTGACCGCCGGGGCACGATGGGGCATCTGGTGGCGGCGCGGGATATGCGGAAGGTCTTCGTCACCGACACCTATTCGGCGGCCGGTTTCGCGGGCACGGTCGGGATGGCGTTGGAGATGATCCGGTTGTTCGCGGTGGAGCTCGAGCATTACGAGAAGATCGAAGGGGCTCCGCTGACGTTCGACGGCAAGGCCGCGAAGTTGTCGGCGATGGTGCGCGCGAATCTGCCCGCGGCGTTGCAGGACATGGCGGTGATTCCGGTGCTGGTCGGCTATGACCCGGACGCTGCCGAGCCGCAGCGGGCGGGGCGGATCGTGTCGTACGACGCGGTGGGTGGCCGGCAGGAGGAGCGTTTCGGTTACACCGCGGTTGGTTCGGGGTCGGTGTTCGCGAGGTCGTCGTTGAAGAAGACCTATCACCGCGATATCGATGAGCAGGCGGCGTTGCGTCTTGCGGTGGAGGCGCTGTTCGACGCGGCCGATGACGATACGGCGACGGGTGGCCCGGATCTGCTGCGCGATCTCTATCCCACCGCGGTGCTGGTCGACGCCGAGGGCGCGGTCGAGGTTTCGGCCGAGCGCCTGGCGGAGATCACCCGTGGGGTCACCGACGCGCGGGCGGCGGCGCAAGGACACTGAGCGGCGGTAGGTCGTTCGCAGTCCGGCTGTGCGCCACGTGATGACCGGGTGGTGGGACCGGATCCGCGAGCGCTCGCTCTCGATATGGGCGTGATCCGGTTTCGGAGGTCTCGACCCGCTGCGGGTGGATGCTGATCGAAATACGGTCCGGCACCGTGTTTTCCATTTTTCGGATGTTTTCACCGGATGTGGTGCAGGTTTGTGACCAACGTCGCAGTGCGCACTTGTTAGGCCTGTCACAGCAATTCGGTTGCGCCGGGCAAGTAATTGTCGCGGTGAAACCGTGAAGGCCGAGTTCAACGCTGTGCGCGAAATGTTACTCACCGGTTGGGTCACTCTACGGTCGGACGCGGCGGGAGCTGCGGTGATGCGTGGGACATCGATCACGCTTGCCCGGTGTCGCCGCGGTGCTTACGGTGAATTCCGTCGATGGCCGATGACGCCCGATCGAATTACATCTCATTGATGTGCCGCGTTTTCCCACCCTTCAGGCAATTTCATTGTTATTGCTTTGGGCGGCAGCGGAATTCATGCGGCACCGGCGAAACTGGAGCAATGGTACAACCAACCCCCTGGCAGGCAACCGAAGCGCGACACCGCCGGAGCCGTGGCTCCGGACGCCCGGCACGAAGCGCGACGCCACCACGGGGAGTGGACTGGGGCTTCTTGTTCGCCGCGGCCGCGAGTGCGGTCACGTTCGCCCTGCTGTTCCAGCCGTGGCTGTCGGCGTCGGGTTCGGGTGGCCAGGTGGATTCGGACGCGTTCGGCCGGGTCACCGGTGTCACCAACGGTTTCGACGAGTGGTCGGTGTCGAAATTCCGTGAGATGAACATCAGCGGTGCCTGGGGTCTGCTGGCCGCCACCGCGGCGGTCGTCACCGTATTCGCCGCGGTCGCGCAGGTGCGGTCGCGCTCCCGTGCGCTCGCCGCTCTGGTGATGGGGTCCAGTGTGGCCGTGACGGTTCTGGTGCTCATCTGCTTGCTGTACCTGGATGCCAAGGGGCCGGAGTTGCGGACGCTGATCGATCCGGGTGAGGGTTTCGGTTCGGGCTGGCTGCGCCGGATCTTCGACGAGGACGGCACGGCCGTTTCGAGTGCCGGTGAGCAGCGGATGGCAGGCGCCGGACTGACCCCCGTGGCGTTGCTCGCCGGGGTGCTGAGTTCCGCCGCCGCGGTGGCCGCCGTCGCGCAGGGCGCCCGTCGTTACGGCCTCAGCACGATGCGGGCGTTGTCCTGGCTGGTGACGCCGCTGCCGACCGAGACAACGCCGCCTCCGGCCGCCGCGGAGGCGCCCCGTCCGGCTGTGCGGCCGACGCCGGATGCCGCCGAGCGGGTGCTGTGGGACGAGTTGGTCTTCGATGACGACCTCATCGCCAACGTCACCTGGGTGCGCAATACGAACACACCGGGGAGTGAAACCTCGGCTCACCGTTCGACGCCGGTCCTCACCCGGTAGCGGTCGGCGGCTCGTCGGTCCCGCGGCTGTGCTCGCGTTCGGGCGGCCATAACGCGCGTGATCTCCGGATGAGCCCCACCGTCTCGATGGCGAAAATGGCTGCGGGCTCATCTCGCCGAGGGGTGTGACTGCGGCCTCGGGCGGTCAATCCGGCAATGGGGGAAGTTCGAGGTTTTCACGGAAGGTCGCGCCGACGTAGTCGGAGCCGACGATGCCGCGGCGGCGTAGTTCCGGCAGCAGTCCGTTGACGACGAAGTCGCGGGTGCGTTCGTCGGCGAGCCCGCCGAGGGAGATCACGTCGAGGACGCCCGCGTCGTAGCGTTCTCCGATCGCGTCGGCGAGTTGCTCGGGTGTTCCCACGGCCGCCCAGTGGCCGGTGTCCTTGGCGGCGATGATGAGCTCGCGCAGTGTTTTTCCCGAACGGGCGAAGTTGCTGAAGATCTCCACGCGGCCGCGTCTGCGGTGCACGGCCGTCACGTCGGGCAGCAGACTCTCCGGCAGGGGCTTGTCCAACGGTAGGCCGGACAGGTCGACGCCGCCGCCGAACATGTCGGCGAGGGCGGCTCGTCCGGCCTCGAAGTCGGTGGCCTCCGCTTGTTCCCGCGCCAGGCGTCTGGCTTCGGATTCCGTCGCGCCGTAGGTGGCGTGGAAGGAACTCATGATCAACGGCAGGCCGTCGGCGCGGCCGAGTTCGTTCGCGCGGGCGCGGATGCGCTTGGTGTAGGTCACCGCGTCTTCGAGGGTCGGCAGCGAGGTGAACACCACTTCGGCGAACCGCGCGCCCAGTTCGATGCCGCCGGCCGACTGCCCTGCCTGGAACTGGACCGGCCTGCGCTGCGGCAGGGGCGGGATGTTCAGCGGCCCGCGCACGGTGAAGTACCGCCCGGTGTGCTCGATGGGCCGCACTCGGGTGGGGTCCAGGATCGCGCCACCGTGCCCGTCGGCGCTCAGGGCGCCTGGCTGCCAGCTGTCGAACAGCGCGTTGACCACCTCGAGGGATTCGGTGGCGCGGGCATAGCGGTCTTCGGGGCTCGGCAGTTCTTGGTCGCCGTAGTTCTCCTCGCCCACCGAGGAGGTGACGGCGTTCCAGGCCGCGCGGCCGTTGCTGATGTGGTCGAGGGTGCCGAAGAGCCGGGCCAGATTGTAGGGGTGGTGGAAGGTGGTGGTCACCGTCGCGATGAGCCCGACGTGCGAGGTCACGGCGCTCAACGCGGACAGGAAGATCAGTGGTTCCTGCGCGCCGATCGCACCCTGCGCACCGAAACTCAGGAGGTCGGCGGCGAACAGAGCGTCGAACCTGTGACGCTCGGCGATCTTCGCGATCTCGATCGATGACGCGATCGTGGTCGCGTCCGGATCGATGGCCGCCGCGTACACGCTGACCGCTCCGCTGACTCCCGTGACGGTCTTCAGCGGCCGCCGCCGCCCACCAGCATTGCCCATTGCGGGGACGCTACCGGCGCGCACCGCCGAGGCAACGGTTTGCGATCAGCGAGATGTTTTCCGCGCGAGCGGGATCCGGAATGTCATGCCTGCTCCCGCCGGTCGTCGGCGGTGGGTGGTTGCGCGCGCGGCACCCGGACCACGCCGGTGTCGAGATCGATGTCGAACCGCGGCGTGTAGGCCTGTCCGTCGCTGTCCTCGCTGCCCTCGTGGGTCAGCTTCTTACCTGGGAACAGCTCCCCGATGACGCCCATACGATCACGATACGCCGGGAGTGGGATGGCCAGTCGCCACGCGATAGCCATGAGACGGTTCCATTTCGGCACCTGTGGGCTGGGGCTCGGTTAGCATCAGTTTTGCTCCGATCGGCCGAGGACCGCGGCACGGGGAGTACTGGGCGACCGACACCGTAATCGAACGACAGATCGGCCAGCGCATGGAACAAGACGCCGACCTCGCCCAGGCCCGGGTCTTCTTGGAGTTGCTCACCCGGCGAGCCCAGACATTGGCGCGGGATATCGAATTCTCCTACCGCGGCGATCCCGCCGCACGCCACGAGTTGCACAGCGAGTTGTGTGCCGTGCGCCGCTTCATCGACCGGTTGCACCGCAGATTCCCGGAAGCAGCGCAGCCACAAGCCGATCGGCAGCCGGCCGCTGTCCGCGTCGGGGCGCGGCGGACGTCGGGTTGAGGCAGCCGTGCCGGTATCCGGTCGCGCCGGTGTCAGCGGCGCGGGGCGGCGGCTGGGTGGTCGTGGACGGGCACGGTGAGCATGGCGACGATCATGTCCACGATTTCCGCGGCGTCTCCGGGGTGGGCGGTGCGGACGCCCGATTCCAGGGTGCGCTCGTAGTCGGCGATCAACGCGAACATGACGGTGGCCATCGTCTCCAGGCGCTGTCTGCGCAGGCGCCGCGGCAGCCCGGTCAGCGCGGCGTCCAGGCGGGTGGTGATGATGCGGACGGCGGCGCGGTCGGCGCCCGCGAGGCGGTGGGCGTCCGCCACCACGGGGTGGGTGCGCACGACGTCCAGGAACCGGCCTAGATGGGTCACCCGGTCGTGGCCGAGCAGTTCTAGGATCGGGGTGGCGAGCATGGCCACGAGGGCGTTCACGTCGTTGGCGCGGCCGTCGGCTTCGTGGGCGGCCAGCAACTGCATGCGGCGCTGTTCGAGCCGGTTCATCCGTCGCTCGACGATGGCTTCGATCAGTCCGGTGCGCGATTCGAAGTAGTAGTGCACCGCGGAGTTGTTGCGCTGACCGGCGGCGGCGGCGATGTCGCGCAACGGCACGTCGACGCCGCGTTCGGCGATGAGGCGTTCCCCGGCGTCGAGCAAGGCAGCGCGCGATTCGTCGCTCGGCATATCCGCACTGTACTAAACACGAGCCTTGACGATGTTAAACACAGATGATTAATTGAACGGCGTGGATGATGTGGCGGTGGTCACCGGTGCCGCGTCCGGCGTCGGCGCCGCGCTGTCGCGTCTGCCGGCCGCGCGGGGCGTCGCGGTCGTGGCCATCGAGGTGGTTGCCCCCCGATGGTGTCCGAACTCGATGAGCCGCCTCGGGGGCCGGGGATGATCACCGGCGGCCCTATCTTTCAACTGTGCTGGGTGGTGGCCGATCTGGCCGCGGCCACTCGGGCGTTCACCACTCGGTACGGAGTCGGCGACTGGTTCACCATCCCGGAGGTCCCATTCGGGCCCGATAACGCCGAACTGCGCGGGGCACCCGCCGATTACACGATCGGCGTGGCGCTCGGTTACGCGGGCGGCCAGCAACTGGAGCTGATCGAGCCGCGTGGCGGGGTGAGCCTGTATTCCGAGCACCTGGCACGTTTCGGTCCCGGCCTGCATCACGCCGCCTGGGTGCCCGACGACTACGACGCCGCGCTCGCCGAGGCTACCGAGGCCGGCATCGAGATCGCCGCACGTGGCAGGTTCGAGGGGGTCGGGATGGAGTTCGCCTACCTCGACGGTGCGCCGATCGGCTCGTACATCGAACTGCTGCGGCTCTCGCGGGAGATGAGGGCGATGTTCGACCACCTGATTCCGGAAGGATTCACCAACCCATGGCAGTAGGCGGTGATCCACCGGACGGCCTCGACACCATCGAGGCGGCCCGGTTCCGCTTGCGGCAGTACCTCTCACGTCTCGGCGCCGGCCCATTCCCCGGGCACCGGCGCCGGGACCCGCGCGGCGCGCTGGACGCGCCAGGAAGGCGAGCACTATGCGCTTCACCTACGCCGAGACGATGACCGATCCGTCGTACTACCTCGCACTCGCCAAAGCCGCCGAGGAGGCCGGCTACACCTCCATGGCGGTCGCCGACAGCGTGGCGTATCCGAAAGAGTCCGACGCGAAGTATCCCTATACCCCCGACGGCAGCCGCGAATTCCTGGAGGACAAACCGTTCGTCGAGGCGTTCGTGCTCAGCGCGGCGATGGCGGCGGTCACCACCACGTTGCGCTTCACGCCGTTCGTACTGAAGCTGCCGATCCGGCCGCCCGTGCTGGTGGCCAAGCAGGCGGCTTCGGTCGCCGCGCTGAGCGGCAACCGGTTCGGGCTGGGCGTCGGCATCAGTCCCTGGCCGGACGATTTCGAGATCATGGGGGTGCCGTTCGACAAGCGCGGCGCGCGGATGGACGAGTGCATCGACATCGTGCGCGGGCTCTCGGCGGGCGGTTACTTCGAATACCACGGGCAGTTCTACGACATTCCGCCGATCAAGATCAGCCCGGTGCCGACCGAACCGGTGCCGATCCTCGTCGGCGGGCACAGCAAGCCCGCGTTGCGCCGGGCCGCCCAGCGCGGCGACGGGTGGATGCACGCCGGTGGCGACGGCGCCGACCTGGACCGGCTGCTGGCCGAATTGGATGCCCTGCGCGCGGAGTACGGCACCCGCAAGGATTTCGAGGTGCATGTGATCTCGCTGGACGGGTTCACCGTCGACGGCATCAAACGCCTCGAGGACAAAGGGGTCACCGACGTGATCGTCGGTTTCCGGCTTCCCTACACCACCGAGCAGGACACCGAGCCGCTGGAGACGAAGATCGCCAACCTGTCGCGCTTCGCGGAGAAGGTCATCGCGCGGGTAGGCGGGTAGATCAGGACGCGAGCGCCGCGGTGGCCGCGACGAGGGTCTGCGCTCGATAGCCGGCCCCGAACAGCACGAGGTGCACCAGCAGCGGGTGCAGTTGATGCAGCGACGTGCGGGTTCGCCATCCGTCGGCGAGCGGATGGGTCTCGTGGTAGGCGGCCTGGATGCGGTCCAGGTGCGGAATGCCGAAGAGGGCGAGCATGGCGAGGTCGGTCTCGCGGTGGCCGGCGTGCGCGGCGGGATCGATGAGCATCGCCCGTCCCCGCGTCCACAGGACGTTTCCCGACCACAGGTCGCCATGGATGCGGGCCGGTGGTTCGGCGGGCCCGGCCAGGTCATCGATGCGATCGATGACGCGCTCGATCAGGCGTGTTCCGTCTTCGCCGAGATGCGGGGCCGCCCGGGCGAGGTAGGGAGTGAGGCGATATTCGGCGTACCACCGCGACCACGGTCCGCTGGTCGGGGTGTTGGGCAGGGGCAGGCTCGCGATCCAGCCCTCCCACGGCGCACCGAACAGCTCGGCTGGGTGGGCGTGCAGTGTGGCCAGTTCGCGACCGAATCGCTCGGCGGCAGCGGGGGTCGGGCCGGTTTCCTCCAGCCACGGCAGCACCAGCATTCGGTCGTCGACGGCCAGCACTTCCGGCAGCAAGGCCTGGTTGCCGTCGCCCGGGCCGGTGGTGGTGGTGCGCAGCCAGGTCAGACCCGCAGCTTCCGCCGCGAAGACGGGGGTCGGCTCGGCTGTCGCCTTCACGAACAGCGCTCGGCCGTCGGCCGTTTCGGCGCGGTGCAGCGTCCACGCGTGACGGGCGCCGAGGTCGGTGACGGCGCGCACGGGCACGGTCAGCAGCGCCGACAGCTGGGCCGCGCGGCTCACCGGGCGTCCGCGGTGAGCCGCTTCATCGTGTCCTCGTCGGCGGGGAAGAACGACTCGATGGCCAGTTCGGCGACGGTGACGTTCATCGGGGTGCCGAACACCGTGGTGACACTGAGAAACGACAGCTCGTTCCCGTCGTGGTCGATCCGCAGCGGGACCACGGCCTGGTCGGGTTCGGGGACGGCGAGTTCCACTTCGCCGCCGGGATAGGACCGCAGCTCCTCGAGCAGATCGGCCAGGTCCCGGGACCCGGTGACCTCGGCTTGGCGCGCCAAGCGGGCGAAGATGTGGCCACGCCACTCGGCGAGGTTGCGGATGCGGCCTGCCATGCCGTCGGGGTGCAGGCTCAGGCGCAGGGCGTTCACCGGCGGTGTCACCAGTGCCGGATCGATGCCCGCGATGAGCACGGACACGCCGCTGTTGGCGTCGACCATCGTCCAGTTCTGGTCGATGGCCAAGGCGGGGTAGGGCTCGTGACCGGCGAGGATCTGGCGCATGGCGCCGCGAACGGCGTCCATCGCGGGAGTGTCCAGGCCGGGTTGCGCGTAGGCGGGAGCGTAGCCCGCGGCCAGCAGGACGCGGTTGCGCTCACGCAACGGGATCTCCAGATGCTCGGACAGGTGCACGATCATGGTGCGGCTCGGGGTGGCGCGCCCGGTTTCGATGAAGCTCAGATGCCGCGCCGAGGTGTCGGCCCGTCCGGCCAGTTCCAGCTGGCTCAGCCTGCGTTCCATACGCCAATGTCGCAGCAGGTCACCTGCCGTTGGGGTACTCACGCCCCGATCCTACGAAGGGCCGGGGAGCGTGGCCATTACCTCTCGGGTAATGACGACTGCCCCTGCGCGGCACGCGGATACCCGGCCGGAGAGCTCGTTTTCCGGCCGGACGTCCGTGCTTTCACGCCATCTCGGGTACGCGCAGGTGCGCGAAGGCCAGATCGAACTCCCCCACCTCCAGGACGTTGGCGCCCACCCGTTGGGTCGCCGTGGCCCTGATCTGATTGGTCTGCTCGCGGCTGTCGTCCATCGCCTGCCGGTTCTCCCACACGGTCGCCCCCACCGCTCGGCCGCTGTCGCGGTCGATGAACAGGCTCGCGCTGCAGAATCCGTCGAGCATCTCCGTCTGCGGCAGCACTTCCATCTTGAACATGTCGGCCAGCCGGTCGACCTGGGCCGGATCGACCTGGACCCAGGTGCAGCGGGCGCAGGCATCGTTGCCTGCCGGGTGGTCACGGTGCATCACCGCGATCTCCCACTCCTCCACGCGCTCGGCCCGCCCACCGAGGCGCCGGGCCATGCCCTCGCGCAGTTGCTGGACGCGTCCTCTGCTGGCGTGCAACGCCTCCTCGCTCTCCCAGGAAGTCGTGGCGATGCAGCGTCCCGTCGACCGGTCGGCCATCAAGGACAAACCGACCCACCCCTGGATCTCGGACAGATTCGGCATCAATTCATCACGCAGATATGCGAGCCCGTCGTCCATCGATGACGGTTGCGCCGCGATGGTGCTGGAACGTGCGTACACGGGCCACCTCCTGCCCTGTCAGGGTGGCGCCCCGGTGGCGCCACCGGACATAACTCACCTTCCTCCAGCCCACGCCCGCACGCAATGCCCGCACCCGTGGGCGCGGTGCCTGTCCGATATGGGCGGTCCGCTTCCCGACGGCCCGATCGAGCTGCCCTGGCCCGGGGACGAGGACCGACCGGGGATGCTCGAGGGCAGTCCCGTCCCGGACGGGGCGGCGATCGATGCGGCGGTCGCGTTCGAGGAGACCGCCGGGCACTATGTCCTCGTGCGGAACCGGCCCGCGATAGCTGGACGCGCGCCGATTGGGCGCGCGGATACCGGGTAGGACCCGGGCATGGAACTGTTGGTGATTCTCGCGCTCGCGGTGCTGGTCGGCGCCGTGATCCTGTATCGGAAGAGGACCGGTAAACGGCCCGGCGCCCCCGAGGTGCCGGGCAACGACGGCGAGTAGGGAGCGGCTATGAGTGCGATGGACCCCGATCCCGCGAAGACCCCCGATCTGGAACCGGGCGGCGGAGTGGCGCCGGGCGCGACCCCGCCGGACACCCCGCAGACCTCCGGGCTGTCGGCGCCGGAGCCCAGCACCAGCCATCACTTCCCGGTCACCGGGGTCGTGGCGATGCTCATCGGGGCGCTGGTGATCCTGTTGTTCCTCGCCGTGGCGGTCGGCATCGTGGTGTCGATGCTGTGATCCGCCCCCGCTGCCGGTCGGCCGTCACGGCCGACCGGCCGGGTCATCGTGGGCGAAACGTCACAGGATCGGCCTGCCACCGGTGACCGCGATGCGAGCGCCGGAGACGTAGCTGCCGTCGTCGGAGGCCAGCATGACGTAGGTGGGCGCCAATTCGGCCGGTTGACCGGCGCGGCCCAACGGCGTGTCGTCGCCGAACTTCGCGACCTTCTCGACCGGCATGGTGGAGGGGATCAGCGGTGTCCAGATCGGTCCCGGCGCCACGCTGTTGACCCGGATTCCCCGTTCGCCCAGCAATTGAGCGAGGCTGGCGGAGAAGTTCGCGATGGCGGCTTTGGTCGCGGCGTACGGGGCCAGGGTCGGCGAGGGCATGTCGGAGTTGACCGAGGAGCTGCCGATGATCGACGACCCCGCGGGCATGTGCGGCAACGCCGCCTTCACCAGGTAGAAGTAGGCGTTGATGTTCAGTTTGACGGTGTGCTCGAATTCCTCGTCGCTGATCTCCTCCAGCGTCTGGTGTGTCATCTGGAAGGCCGCGTTGCTCACCAGGATGTCGATCTTCCCGAATTCCCGCACGGCCCGATCGATGACGGCGCGGCAATGGGCGGCCTCGGACAGGTCGCCGGGCACCAGGACGGCTTTGCGCCCGGCCTGCGTCACCAGGTCGGCGACTTCCTTGGCATCCTCGTCCTCGTCGAGGTAGGAGATCAGCACGTCCGCGCCCTCGCGCGCGTAGGCGATCGCCACCGCCCGGCCGATTCCGCTGTCGGCGCCGGTGATGACGGCGGCCTTGCCGGTCAGTTTGCCGGAGCCGCGGTAGCTGTCCTCACCGCAGTCCGGCACGGGGGTCATCCGGGCCTGGATGCCGGGAACTTCTTGCTGCTGCTCGGGAAACCCCATGTCGGGTGTTCCTCCTTCTCCACGTCGTGGGCTGGGGGGTGATTCACGTGTCCTGGTTCTGCCGCCAGTCGCGCACCGCGTCGCGAGCCCGGTCGAACACCGCCAGTGGCGGGCCGGCCAACAGGTTCGCGACCGCGGACTCCCCCGCGTGGGGGTGCGGGCGGGTGGGTGCCACGGCTTCGGCGGCGCGTACCGAGCCCGCCATCCGCCGCAACTGGCTGGTCGAGAACTGCGCGCGCAGCAGGGTGAACTCCTCGGTCTCCTCGTGCGCGGCGTGCTCGGCCACGGCGTCGGCGAACTTCGCGAGCCGGGCGTCGAAATCGGGATGGTCCACCCCCAGGTCGTACAGGTCCGCGAGGGCGCGTTTGGCCGCGTTCTCCTCCTCCAGCCGCGGCTGCACGATGTCGGCGTCCGCGCCGAAACGAGCCCGCCCGGCGACCGGATGCACGACCTCCTCCTCGGCGCTCTCGTGCACGGCCAGCAACCGCACCAACTCGGTGAACAGATCCTGTTTCCCGTCCTCCCCCGCCTTCAGCCGCGCCAGCAACGCGAAGATCTCCTCGTGCTGGGCGGTCAGCAGCTCGACGACATCTTGTTCGGTCATCGCACACTCGTTTCTGTCGCTACGGAATGAACTCCTGGACTTTGGTTTTCGCACCCTGCGCGATCAGATGCCAGGCGTCCGGGTCGCCGCGCAGCACGGCTTCGGCGGTGTCCTTCATCTGATCCCAGGTGGCGTGCGGCGGGATGGGCGGCACGTCGGGGTCGCAGTGCACGTCGAGCACCACCGGGCCGTCGGCGTGCAGGGCGCGGTCCCAGGCCGGCCCGAGTTCCTCGGGTGTCCGCACGGTGATGCCGGTCAGGCCCGCGCTGCGGGCGACTTCGGCGTAGGAGACGTCGGGAAGGGCCTGCGACTGCTCGAATTTCGGTGCGCCGCCCATGGCGCGCAGCTCCCAGGTGACCTGGTTGAGGTCGTTGTTGTGGAAGACGCAGACAATCAGGCGCGGATCGCTCCAGCGGGGGCGGTAGCGGGCGATGGTGAGCAGTTCGGCCATCCCGTTCATCTGCATGGCGCCGTCGCCGACCAGCGCGATCGCGGGCCGGTCGGGGTGGGCGAACTTGGCGCCGATGGCGTAGGGCACGCCCGGCCCCATGGTCGCCAGGGTGCCCGACAGCGACCCGCGCATCCGGCCGCGCAAGCGCAGGCAGCGGGCATACCAGTTGGTGGAGGACCCGGAATCCGCGGTGACGATGGCGTCGTCGGGAATGCGCTCGGACAGTTCCCACACCACCCGCATGGGGTTGACCGGGTGGGCGTCGAGCAGGGATTGGCGTTCGATGGTCTGCCACCAGCGGGCGACGTTCTTCTCGATCTTCTCCCGCCAGCCGCGGTCGTCCTTGCGCCGCACGAGCGGAATCAGTTCCGCCAACGTCGATCTCGCGTCGCCGACCAGGTTCACCTCGGTCGGGTACCGCATGCCGATCATGGCGCCGTCGATGTCGATCTGCACGGCGCGGGCCTGCCCGAATTCGGGCAGGAACTGGCTGTAGGGAAAGTTCGATCCGACGATCAGCAGTGTGTCGCAGTCGCGCATGAGTTCGTAACTGGGCCTGCTGCCGAGCAATCCGATCGCTCCGGTGACGAAAGGCAGATCGTCGGGCAGGACGTCCTTGCCCAGCAGAGCCTTCGCCACGCCCGCGCCGGTGCGCTCGGCGAGCTCCACCACCTCCTCGGCGGCCGAACGGGCGCCCTGCCCGATCAGGATCGCCACCTTGGATCCGGCGTCGAGCACCTCCGCGGCCCGCCGGATGTCCTCGTGCGCGGGAATCACGCGCCCCGCGGCCTGCCCGGGCGGGCTCGACGGCACCTGTTTGAAGGCGTGCTGCGGTGGCTCGTAGGGCTGCTCCTGCAAATCCGAAGGCAGGATCACCGCGGTCGGGGCCCGCCGCGCGATCGCGACCCGGAACGCGCGGTCGAGCGCATTGGGCAATTGACTGGCGACATTCACCTCGACCAAGTAGTCGGACGCGACGTCCTTGAACAGGTTCTGCAGATCGACTTCCTGCTGATAGCTGCCGCCCATCGCGCTGCGTGCGGTCTGCCCGACGATCGCCACCACCGGGACGTGATCGAGTTTCGCGTCGTACAAACCGTTGAGCAGGTGGATCGCCCCCGGGCCCGAGGTCGCGGTGCACACGCCCACCTTGCCGCTGAATTTGGCGTATCCGGTGGCCTGGAACGCCGACATCTCCTCGTGGCGGGCTTGGATGAACGCCGGATCGTCGTCCGCGCGGCCGAAAGCGGCGATCAGGCCGTTGATCCCGTCGCCGGGATAACCGAAGACCTGCTCGACGCCCCACTCCCGCAGACGTTGCACGACGTAGTCACCGACCTGTTGAGCCATAAGGGTCCTCCTGTCCTGTGCCGGTGGCAGGGTCCGTCGCCCGGCGGGTACCCGGGCGGTGCGGCGCCAATCAGCGCGCCGCAGGCGCTGATGACTGCGGCTGGGGCAGCAACCGAGGAAGCAGCACGGCGGCGGCGGTGGCGGTCGTCGCGCAGGTGGTCGCGATCCCCCATCCGACGGGATCCAGCGGGCGGCAACCGAAATAGGTGCACAACCCCGGTGTCATCACCACCGCGCCGAGCACCGCGCCACTCGCCGCCGTGGTGAGCCACACCAGCGGGCTGCGGTAACCGGAGACCAGCGTCTGGCCGAGTTGGGTGCCGATGAGCGCGACCAGGCCGATGGTCGCGGCGCGCCGCTGCGTGCCGGTCACGCGGCCGAGGGTCCACGCGACCGACGCGCTGGTGGCCGTCGCGACACCGCGGACGCCGAGGGTGTGCAGCAGATCCGTACCCAGCTGCGCACGCGGGAGTTCGGCCAGGCGTTCGGCCGCCCGCTCCGCCTGGGCCTCCGGGTCGTCGGTGTCGTCGGGATCGACCGCGTCGCCGTCACGCGACAGCGCCAGCGCCATCGCGGGGAACATGTCGGTGAGCATGTTCACCAGCAGGAATTGCCGGGTGCCCAGCGGCGCTCGGCCGCTGACGGCGGTGCCGTACAGCGTGAAGGCCACTTCGCCGGCGTTGCCGCCGACCAGCACGCCGACCGCGTCGGTGACCCGCTGCCACATGCCGCGCCCTTCGACGAGGGCATGCAACAGCACGAGGGGGTCGGTGCGGGTGAGCACCATGTCGGCGGCATTGCGCGCCGCGATGGAACCCTGTGCGGCCAAACCGATTCCGACGTCGGCGGTGCGGATGGCGGCGGCGTCGTTGCTGCCGTCGCCGGTCATGCCGACGACGTGACCCGCGCGGCGCAGCGCCGCCACGATGCGCACCTTCTGCTCGGGATCGACGCGGGCGAAGACCGTGCCCTGTTCGATCAGCTCGGCTTGGGCGGTCTCGTCGAGGCGGTCGAGATCCGCGCCGGTCACGACCTCGCCCGCCTCGATGCCGAGCTGGCGGGCCACCGCCGCCGCGGTCACCGGGTGGTCGCCGGTGATCATGCGCACGCTGATGCCGTTGCGTTGCAGCGCGGTGACCAGCGGTAGCGTTTGCGGTCGCGGGGCGTCGGCGAGGCCGAGGAACCCGAGCAGGGTGAGTTCCACGACCGCCGCCTCGACGTCGTCGGGTTCGGTGGAAAAGTCGCGCCGGGCCACCACCAGCACCCGCAGGCCCTGCTCGGCCAGGTCGCGCACCGCTCGTTCGGCGCGTTCGCGCATGCGCTCGTCGAAGGGGTGGTCGGTGTCGTTCACCCGCACCCTGGTGCAGCGCGACAGCACGACTTCGGGTGCGCCCTTCGCGATCAGCCGCAGTTTGCGGGCGGTGTGGCCGAGGGTGGCGGCGTATCCGCGGTTGGATTCGAACGGGATCTCCTCGATCGCATCCCACTGCCGGGAGTCGTCACCGAGTATCTGGGCCGCGGCGTCGACGACGGCGCGGTCGGTGGCGTGCGCGATCGGTCCCTCGGCGGGATCGGGGCAGGCGCGGGCCGCGGCTCGCAGCAGACGGTGCGCGTCTTCGGAGCCAGCGTCCGGGGACCACTGGTCGTCGAGATCGGCGAGAGTGGTCAGGCGCAGCCGCCCCTCGGTGAGGGTGCCGGTCTTGTCGAAGCACAGGGTGTCCACCCGGCCGAGGGCCTCGACGGTGCGGCTGGCGCGCACCAGCACACCGTGGCGCGACAGCCTGCGGGCGGCGGCGAGCTGAGCGACCGTGGCCACCAGCGGCAGTCCTTCGGGGACCGCGGCGACCGCGACCGCCACGCCGTCGGCGATGGCGGTGCGCAGGGGCCTGCCGCGCAGGATGCCCAGCCCGGTCACGACGCCGCCGCCGGTCAGGGTCAACGGCAGGGCGCGGTCGGTCAAGCGGCGCAGCTGCGCCTGCACACCGGCCTTCTCGGGCGGGATGGCTCCGGCGGCGGCGCGGCCCGCCTGGGTGTCGTGGCCGACGGCCACGACGATCGCCCGCCCGGTGCCGTTCACCACGGTGCTGCCTTCGAAGACCATGCAGGCGCGGTCGGCCACCGACGTGCCCGGGGTGGCGGGGACCTGCTTGTCGACGGTGATCGACTCGCCGGTGAGGCCGGATTCGTCCATCTCCAGGTCGTCCGCACGCAGCAGCCGCGCGTCGGCGGGGACCACGTCCCCGGCGCGCAGCACGATGACATCGCCCAGTGTCAGCAGGTTCGCGGGCACGCGGGTTTCGTGCGGTTCGCCCGTGTCGAGTTCGGCGCGATCGATCACCCGGGCGGTGAGCTGCTCGCCTTCGAACAGCCGGTGCAACGCGCCCTCGGCGCGCTGCCGTTGCCAGGCGGACACCAGCGCGTTCACCGCGAGGACCGACGACAGCAGCACGGCGTCCGACGGGGCGCCGAGCACGGCGGTGGCGACCGCGCCGACGCCGAGGATCGGGGTCAGCGGGTCGGCCAGTTCGCGGCGCAGTTGGCCCGCGAACGACACCGCCGAGGTGAGCACGCGCACCCCGGGGATGCGGGCGGCGGTGTCCGGCTGGGCTCGTTCCCGCACCGGCCCGGGCTGCGGCAACCGGCTCAATACCTCGCCGGGTTCGAGGGCGTGCCAGGGCAGCAACGGGGCGAGGGTGGCCGGTGGCTCGGTGCGTGCGGTGCGCCATCCGGTGTAGGCGCCGCTGAGCAGACCGGTGTAGTGGGCAGCGGTCATGGGCGAGGCCCGGCCCGCGCTGTCGGGGGCGACGGCCAGCAGCAGCCCGCCCAGCGCGGCCGCCGACAGCGCCAGCGAACGGCCGCGTTCGCTCACCTGCCGGGCGGGGGCGATGGCGGCGAGGACGCGGTGCGCCTGTCCGAGGTCGCGGCAGACCGCGTCGGCGGTCCAGGGCATCTGTAGGGCGTTGTCTTCCCGCATGGCCAGCCCGATCCCGACATCGGCGCAGGCCAGGGCCTTGTGGGCGCGGGGGCTGAGCACCGCGACGACGTGACCGTCCTGTTGCAGCGTGCGCACCCGCTCGCTGAGCGAATGGGACGGGGAGACGAATTCGTCGGCCATCGACCGCAGTTCGGCGGCGTCGGCGCCCGCGGCGAGGGTGACGCGCAGGCCCGCGCTGCGCGCCCGGCTCAGCAGCGCGTGTGCCCGCCGGTCGAGTTCGCGGCCGATCAGGACTCGTCCGACCGGTTTGCCGTTGTCGTGGAGTTCGCGCCACACGGGGCGTGGCGTGGCACCGTCGTCGGGTTTTCCGGTGGCCGGGTGCACCAATGTGCGGTAGCCCCCCGACGACAGGTAGCGATCGGTGTCGTCCGGCTGCGCTTCGTTGTCGGCGCCTTCGCCGGCCTCCCGCTCCCACAGCAGCCGCTGGCCCGCGCTCCACACGTCGGCGACCGACCATCTCTGGTCGGTCGTTTCGGCGTCGAGGACCAAGCGGCGGGAGGTCAGCAGTGATTCTCCGTCGATGACCAGGGCGGACAATCGGTCGAGTCGCCGCCAGACCCGCGGGTGCAGCGTCAGCACACCGGCGCGGCCGAGCACCGTGGAGACGAGGGCGCCGTAGGCCTCCCGACTCGCCCGCGCCGCCTTGGGCGCACCGAGTTCCAGCGCGTCGGCGGCGCCGAACAGGCCGCGGCCGCCGAGGACGGAGGTGACCGCGCCCACCAGCGCGCCCGCCGCTGTTTCGTCGGCGACCCGCTCGATCGGTCCCTGCGGCATCTCGACCACGCGGATGGACGGTGACAGCGGATCGCACACTTCCGCCGGGCGGCGGTCGATCTCGGTCTCCCAGCGGCGCCACTGCGCGTACCTGGTCATCGACTCGGTCAGGGTGAAACCGCGATGCACCGCGTCGATGACCAGATTCGCCGTGCCCGCCGCCGCGCTGTTGCCCAGGGCGTTGCCGATGGCGTTGGCGGTGGTGAGCACCATGTCCGTGCGTGGACGGCCGAGCTGTTCCTCCAGCCGTTTGCGCAGCCGGGGCTGGGTGTCGACGAAGGCCGCCGCCGCGCGCAAAATCCGGGCGGGCCCGCGCAACGGCAGCACCGCGCCCACCGCGGACAATCCGATCGCGCCCACGTCGCCTGCGACTTGGATCGCGGCCGCGAGCAGTGGTTCCCGGTCTCCGGGGTGCTCGCAGCCGCGGCTCCAGTCCAGGTCGCCGACCGCGGTGTCCGCCTCGACGGACTCGATGGCCGACACCAGGGCGGGCAGGTCGGCCGCGCCGTGCTCGAGCGCGGCGACGACGCGGCCGGTCACCGCGTTCACCCGCCACCAGCGCACATCGCGGCGCCGGTCCAGCGTCCGGTGCAGTGCCTGCGTGACGTCTCCGCTCTTACCGGAGTCCAGCCCGCGCACCTCGACGGTCGCCCGGTCCTCGTAGAGCGCCACGCGGCGGCGCGAACGCAGCGCGTGCGGATCGATCAGCGCCGCGAACTCGTCGCGCAACTCCTCGTCGCGTCCCAGGTTCAGCAGCGACGCCCCCGCCCGCGCGCCCGCGGCCACCGCCTGCACCGGCGCCTGGGCCGCTTTGGTTCCCAGATCGACGACCTTCTCCACGCCGGCGCGAGCCATCTCCGCCGCCACGGAGGTCGGCGCCTCGAGCCACCACGGTGAGACGACTCCGCGCAGTAAAAAGCTCATACCCGGCAGCTACCCAGGCAAAGACAGAGCAAACCGTCCGCGGCCGCGGTCTCGGACCTCGGCCGGGGCCGGTGCGCCGGTCAGTTCGTGGCGGTCGGGTCGAGCACCACCTTCACCGCACCGTCGGTCTTCTGCTGGAACATCGCGTAACCCTCCGCCGCGCCGGTCAACGGCAGACGATGGGTCGCGAAGGTGTCCACGCCGAGCGGGTCGCCGTCGCTCAGCAGCGGCATGATGTCCTCGACCCACCGCTTGACGTTCGCCTGGCCCATCCGCACCTGGATCTGCTTGTCGAACAGCACCCGCATCGGCAACGGGTCGAGCATGCCGCCGTAGACGCCGATCACCGAGATCGTGCCACCGCGCCGGACGATGTCGATCGCGGAGTTCAGCGCCGCGAGCCGGTCCACGCCCGCGGTGTCCATCACCTTCTGGGCCACCAGATCCGGCAGGAACGCCGCCGAGCGCTGGGCTGCCGACGCGATCGGCGACCCGTGGGCCTCCATTCCCACCGCATCGATCACCGAGTCGGTGCCGCGGCCCTCGGTCCAGCCGCGGATGATGTCGCCGACCGGCTCGTCGACGGCGCCGATGTCGATCACCTCCACCCCGCGCGCGGCCGCCCGCGCCAGCCGTTCGGGCACCCGGTCGACACCGATGACGCGATAGCCGCGATGCGCCGCGACTCGGCAGGCCATGTCCCCGATCGGGCCGAGGCCGAGCACGGTCACCGATCCGCCGTCGGGCACCGCGGCGTATTCCACCGCCTGCCAGGCGGTGGGCAGAACGTCCGACAGGTACAGGAAGCGGTCGTCGGCCGGTCCCTCGGGCACCTTGATATGGGTGGCGTCGGCATGCGGCACCCGCAGATACTCGGCCTGGCCGCCGGGCACCTGCCCGTAGAGCTTGGAGTAGCCGAACAGGGCCGCGCCGCAGCCGTATTTGCGGACCTGCGTCGTCTCGCACTGGGTGGGCAGGCCGGTGCGGCACATGTAGCAGGTCCCGCAGCTGATCTGGAACGGGATGACGACGCGATCCCCGCGAGCCAGGCCGGTGACGGCCGAGCCGGTCTCGACCACACGTCCCATGGGTTCGTGGCCGAGGACGTCGCCGTTGCTCATGTACGCGCCGAGCACTTCGTACAGGTGCAGGTCGGATCCGCAGATTCCGCTGGAGGTGACCTCGATGATCGCGTCCGTCGGGGCCTCGATCCGCGGATCGGGCACC
This sequence comes from Nocardia sp. NPDC047654, assembly GCF_043205035.1. NCBI lineage: Bacteria > Bacillati > Actinomycetota > Actinomycetes > Mycobacteriales > Nocardiaceae > Nocardia > Nocardia sp. NPDC047654. The sequence goes on along the minus strand of NZ_JBIDDF010000009.1, from coordinate 43,952 downwards.
GTCTCCACGGCGACTTTGCGCCGCCCTTGCCAGGTTACTGCCTTCATCCGCGCACTCCTCCGGTCGAAGTCGATACAGTCCCCGTCCTACCCGGACGCCTGTGCCCGAAACGACCGGCGACCGGTTCGCCCCGACGAACTCCGGTAAGCGCAGAACGCGATCGCATCGCCCCGCCCGGGAGGGCGCGACCGTATGGTCGCCGCGCGCCGGGGTGCCTCGCCTGGACCTGGATCCGGTCGCCGATGTCGATCGGTGGTCGCCGTCGGGCGGCGGTCCCGCACACCGGCGGACACATCCCCCTGCGCGGCACACGGATTCGGGACGCTGTCGGAGACCGCGGCGGTTTGGGGGTGCGCGGGATGCCATGAGCCGGATGTGTGCCGCCGGCGATCCGGGGTAGGCGGAAGCCGTGGACCATACACGAGCTCCTCTCCTGGAAGCGCTTGCCGACTATCACCGGCTGGGCCGCTACGGCTTCACGCCGCCCGGGCATCGACAAGGGCGCGGAACCGACGAACGCGTCCTGGAAGTGATCGGCCGGGACGCCTTCGGCTCCGACGTGCTGGCCACCGCCGGGCTGGACGACCGGCTCTCGCGCGGCGGCTATCTCGCGCGGGCCGAAGCGCTGATGGCCGACGCGGTCCGGGCCGAATCGGCGTTCTTCTCCACCTGCGGCAGTTCGCTGTCGGTCAAGGCGGCCATGATGACGGTGGCGGGCGGCCACGACGGCGGCCTGCTCGTGGCACGCGACAGCCACAAATCCGTCGTCGCCGGGCTCGTCTTCTCCGGTGTCCAGCCGCACTGGATCACGCCGCGCTGGGATGCCGAGCACCATTTCGCGCACCCGCCCTCGCCGCAGCAGGTTCGCGAAGCGTGGGACGCGCACCCCGGCGCCGCGGGAGCGCTGATCGTGAGCCCGAGTCCTTACGGCACCTGCGCGGACATCGCGGGTATCGCCGAGGTATGCCACGAGCGGGGCAAGCCCCTGATCGTCGACGAGGCCTGGGGCGCGCACCTGCCCTTCCACGAGGACCTGCCGACCTGGGCGATGGACGCGGGAGCGGATCTGTGCGTGGTCAGCGTGCACAAGATGGGCGCGGGCTTCGAACAGGGCTCGGTGTTCCACCTGCAAGGCGATCTCATCGACCCGATCCGGCTCAGCGAATGCGCCGACCTGCTGATGACCACCAGCCCGAACGTGCTCGTCTACGCCGCGCTCGACGGCTGGCGCAGGCAGATGGTCGAGCGCGGCCACGAACTGCTCGGCGACGCCCTGCGGGTCGCCGAACAGGCCAGGCGGCAACTCGCCGAGATACCGGGAATCGAGGTGCTCGAAGACGAACTGCTCGGCGCGGAAGCCTCGCACGACCTCGACCGGCTGCAGGTCCTGATGGACGTCTCCGGCACCGGGGCCAGCGGCTACCAGGCCGCGGACTGGTTGCGCGAGCACCGCCGCATCGACATGGGGTTGAGCGATCACCGCCGCCTGCTGGCCACGCTGTCGATGGCCGACGACAAGGACACCGTCGACACCCTCATCGACGGCATCGCCGCCTGGCGCGACCAGCTGACCGATCCCCAGCCGCCGCGCATCGACCTCCCCTCACCCGAGGACCTGCAGCTCGAGACCGTGATGCTGCCGCGCGACGCCTTCTTCGGCCCGGTGCAGACGGTGGACGCGCGCGACGCCGTCGGCCGGATCGCCGCCGAGCAGCTCACGCCCTACCCGCCGGGCATTCCGGTGGTCGTGCCCGGGGAACGCATCGATGACGCCGTCGTCGAGTACCTGCGCACCGGGCTCGACGCGGGAATGAACGTGCCCGACGCCGCCGACTCCCGGCTGCGCACGATCCGGGTCGTCGCCCGCGGCTGAATCGGAACACATTGTGAATCAGGAGGTTTCCTTCATGGCCGGACCGACCGCCCTCGCGCTGGTGTGCACCCTGAAGAAGTCGCCCGCCGAATCCAGCAGCGACCTGATCGCCCGCCAGGTGCTCGACGAACTGGCCGGGCACGGCGTGCAGGGCACGGTGCTGCGCGTGGTGGACTACGACGTGCTGCCCGGAGTCACCGCCGACGAGGGCCCCGGCGACCAGTGGCCCTCGATTCGCGAGCGGGTCGTGGCGGCCGACATCCTGGTGGTCTCGACCCCCACCTGGGTCGGGCACATGTCGTCGGTGGCGCAACGGGTGCTGGAGCGATTGGACGCCGAGCTGTCCGAGACCGATGACGCGGGCCGTCCGGCGATGGTCGGCAAGGTGGCCACGGTCGCGGTGGTCGGCAACGAGGACGGCGCGCACAAGATCGTCGCCGATCTGTATCAGGGGCTCAACGACATCGGATTCACCATTCCGGCGCAGGGCTGCACGTACTGGAACGATCAAGCCATGGGCGGCACCGATTACCAGGATCTCGATTCGGTGCCCAAGGCGGTGGCCTCGGCCACCGCCGCGCTGGCCAGGAACGCCGCCCACCTGGCCCGGCTGCTGGGCGCGCAGCAGTACCCGCCCGCCGACTGAACACACGCGATGGCGCCGGCGCCTCCCCCGAGGCGCCGGCGCCATCGCGTGTTCAGGCGAGCACAGCGTCCACGGTCTTCTTCAGGGCCGAGGGCTGGGCGGGCGAGGTAGGCGCCTTCTTCCTGAGCTCCTGCATCCGCGCCCCGATATCCTGAAGCTGCTTGCGCCCCAGGCTTTCGCGCACCTTGGGGAACCACTCGTTCTCTTCCTCGTCGATGTGGTGGTCGACGTTCTCGATCAGCACGGTGGTCTTCGCGGTGAAGTGCTCGTCGTCGGGCTTCATCATCGACAACTCGGTGACCAGGACGTCGGCGACGTGATGCTCCTCGTAGGACTCCAGGATGTCGTCTTCGAGCTCCGGAACGAGTTTGCGGACCTCGGGGTACATGCACTCGTTCTCGAGGTACGTGTGCACGGTGAGCGCCTCGATGATCTTCTTCACCACCTTGCCCTTGGTCTGCGTGGCGTCCCCGCCCGCCTTCTCGAACTCGCGGAACAGTTTCCGGATCGCCTTGTGGTCGTCGCGCAGCAGCACGATCGCGTCGGTCGTCATCGCTTTCTCCTTGCGTCAAGGGCCGGTTCTCTGCCGACATTCCCGGCGTCGCCGCACCGAAACCGGGTGGCTGCCGTGCCGCCGGACACGTGCCGGGCCGTAGGGTGAGCTGCACACAGCGCAGAAAGGACGCAGATGCCACAGGCGGACGAGAACGCACACGAGCTGGCCGGATCGGCGCAGCAGTCGGAGATCACGGTGGCGGTCGCCGAATCGCTCACCTCCGGCCGGCTTTCTGCCACCCTGGGCGCGGCGCCGAACTCGTCCGAATGGTTCCGCGGCGGGCTGGTGGCCTACAGCACGGAGGTCAAGCGCACGGTCCTGGGTGTGCCCGACGTGCCGGTGGTGTCACAGACGGCGGCCGAAGCGATGGCCACCGGAGTCCGCGACTTGCTGAAAGCGGCTGTCTCCGTGGCGGTCACCGGTGCGGGCGGCCCGGACCCGCAGGACGGTCAGCCGCCGGGCTCGGTCTGGTTCGCGATCGCCACCGAGCACGGCGTGCGCGCGTGGCACCGTCAGTTCGACGGTGAACCGGTGGAGGTGGTCGAGCAGACCGTCGCCTGCGCCACCGAATCGCTGCTCGACACCGTCCGCTCGCTGGCTTCGGGCGGTTCCCCGGCGTGACCCGCGGTCACGACGAACGGCGATGCCTGCGGTGGCTGGTGTCGCAGAACGGATAGTTCTTCGAGCGCTTGCACAGGCACAGCGCCACCAGGAACCGGTCGGAGCGCACCGTCCGCCCGTCCGCGGTGACGAACTCCACCGGGCCCTCGATCAGGGCGGGACCGTCGGCGGTGAGCGTCACTCGCCGCCACTGCTCATTGTCGGATGCGGTCGGCACGGATCACCACCAGATCTTCCATTCGCTGACCGGGCCCGATCAGCCCGGCCGATTCCAGCCACTGCGCGCGCCGGCGCAGCACGGGCCCGAACGGCACGGTCGCCCGTGCCACGATCGCGGCCTTGAGTTCTCGCTCACGCAGTTGCGCCAAGGTCGAATCCGGATCGCTCAGCGCCGAATGCACGATCAACGCTACCCCCCGTGGTTTCAGCAGAGTGGGCAGCGCCGCACACAACTGGTCGAGGATCGCCCTGCCCCCGGCGCCGGCGTCCCAGGCCCGGGCGAGGCCGCGGCTGTCGGTGCCCTCGGGCGCGGGGACGTAGGGTGGATTGGCCAGTACCAGATCGAAACTGCGCCCGCCGAGGACCGCGGCGAAATCACCGCGCAAGACCTCCGCGTCGATGCCGCGCAGCCGGCAGTTCAACCACGCGGACACGACGGCGGAACGGGACACGTCCACCGCCGTCACCCGCGCGGCGCCGGTGTACGCGGCGGCGACGGCCAAGGCGCCCGTTCCGGTACACACGTCCAACGCGTGCCCGCCGCGCGGAACGCCCGCTTCGGCCAGAGCACGGACGAGCAACCAGGTGTCCAGCTGCGGCGAATAGACGCCGGGAGGTCGAATCAACATCACATTCGGCGAATAGCCCGCCCAGCGCTGCTTAATCGTCCGCGCCGCCACGTCCGCGCCCGCCATCGCGCAACGAGCCGCGCCCCGCGCGCCAGGACTCCAGCACATGATCAGCGAATCGGTCCTCCAGCAGATTCGTCACCTGGATACCGAACGCCACCGACTCGGTCAGCTCGGGTTCCCTCCGCAGCAGGTCGCCGATCACCCCCGTGCGCATGATCTGCTCGTGCACCGCGTCGGCTTCGACGTGCTCACGGTAGAACAGCACGCACGCCGGATCGGCGTCCAAGCGCTCCAACGCCTGCACCAACCGCTGAGCGCCGGGCGGGGAGGTGATCTCCACCGTGGCGAAATGGCCCACCAGCGCGCCCCGCCACGACCGGTGCAGCCCGAACAGCGACATCATGTTCACCAGCGCGAGCATCGGCGCGGGAACCACGTCCAGATAATGCAGATAGTCCGGATTCAGGCCGGCGCCGGCCAGCAGGTCGGCGTACAGCTGCGCGTGCACGCGTTCGCCGCGCCCGGCCCCGAACTCGTCGAACTCGACCGCCACCAGCGACGCCTTGGCTTGGCCGCGCAGCCGGGGAATCACCCATGCGTAAGGATCGGCCTCTTTGTGGTGATAGATCGAACGGTGCACGAAGTACTCGCGCATCTGCCACCACTGGCCCTCGTCGCGCAGGAAACGGCTCACTCCGTCCGGGTCGGCCGGCGTGACCAGCAACCGGTCGAGTTCCGCGTCGAGATCCCCGCCGCCGGGCACGTCCTCGCGCAGCGCCCGCAGGAACCGCTGCTCCAGCGCGGCGCGCAGACCCAGCAGGCCCGGATCCCATTCCCATCCCGCGTCGACCGCCGGGAAACCGTGATAGTGCAGCTCGTAGCAGGTGTGCAGGGCCAGGTGCAGGTCTTCGCCGTACGGATCCGCCGGACCCGGCTCCGGCACCGAGCCACCCGGTTCGCCGCGCAGCAGCTCCACCACCGCTTCCGACAGCTCGCCACGCGGGCGGGGCAGTTCCTGCTTCGGGGCGCCTAACATGACCGTCATACCGGTCGCTTACCCCGCTGCGGCGCTGTTATCGCGGCATCGCGCGGAAAAGTACGCACTGTGGCCGTCCCGCGCCGCCGCTGCGGCGCGGGCACTTCAGGCCACCGATCGATGTACTTTCCGGAATTACCCGTTCGCCTTCTTGTACGCCTCGACGACCTCGGCGGAGATCCGTCCACGCGCCGACACATCGATGCCGTTCTTGCGCGCCCATTCCCGGATCACCGTGGCCTGTTCCCGATCGGTCGCCGGCCGCAGAACACCGCCGCGGCCGCGGCGCGCGCGACCGACCTTGCGGGCATACGGAACCCATTGCTCGAAGAATCCACGTAACTGACCGGCATTGTCCGCCGACAAGTCCATCTCGTAGGCCACGCCGTCCACGGCGAAAGACACTGTTTCCTCGGCCTGAGACTTGCCGTCGTAGTCATCGACCAGTGTCACGACGACCTTGCGTGCCATAGAGATAATCCCTTCACGGTTACCGAGCGCGTGCAGTCGAAAAAACAATCGTAGCCAGTAGATAACAGATCGGTTCCGCCCCTGGAACGGCGGGGTCCCTTCCGCGGCACGGGATGAGTCGCAGCGAGCGACGCACGCCGACAACCGTCGAGCCTCCACATATTGCCCGCGCATCGGGCGAAGCCGCAAACTCGATCCGGACGAGGCTTGCCGTGGCACGGACATTTCCGGCGATGCCCCGGATTCCGGGGGCACTGCCGACGCCCGGCGTCGTGGCGGCGGTCGCCGGGCTCGACCCACACGACGGCGGGTCACCGGCCGGCACCGGGCTGGTGCACGGCACCGAAACAGTCGTTCGCACTCCACACCCGAGCATCCGCGCGCGCTGGAATCCGCTGCCTCCGCGAATTTTTCGTCGAGCCGACGCGCGGCACCGCGGTCGGAGCACTCCCACCGGTGAGAAGGAAACGATTCGGCCCGGGCCTAGTCTGGACGGCGCCCGGTCGAGCCGGAATACTGGCCTGCGCCGGATTCGCAGGAGCTGATCACGCCGGGTGTGGCGCGGCCGGTCGGCTCACCTTCGGACGAAAGGATCATCTCCCGATTCTGCGAACAGTGTCGGCCCGTTGAGAACGGCGGGGGGCCGAGTACCGTTCCGAACTCTGTCGAGCGAGCAGGACGTCCGCGGGAGGCGGATCCCTGCAACGAACCAGATATCGGCCGATTCGTGGAATCCGGCCGGACGAGCCCAGTGCACGAGCGGAAGTCGATAGTATGCGTGTGGCCTTGTTGCCCGCAGGTACCAGGGGCGATCATCAACCGTATCTCGCGTTGGCGCACGAATTCCGCGCCCGCGGGCACGAAGTGGAAATCACCGCCACCCGCAATCAAGCGCACATCGTGCGCAAGGCGGGCTTCGAGCCTCGGGTGATTCCCTTCGACGCCGCGGAACTGCTCGAGACGACCGCGGCGAAGCGAGCACTGGCCTCCGGAAAGACGCTGCCGTTCATTCGCATCATGCTCGACACGGTGCGGATCATCGAGGGTGAGCGTGGTGTGGCGATGCACGAGGTGCTCGCGCGAACCTGCGCGTCCGCCGATGTCGTCGTCGCGTGCGCGTCGACACTGCCGTGGGCGATGGAGTTCCGCGAGAAGACCGGCACCCCGGTGATCGGCTGCCTGCCCTACCCGCTCGAACGCACCGATGAGTTCCCGTCGTCGTTCATGGCGAAGAACATGACCTCGTCCCGGATTCTGTCGCGGGCGACCTACAGCCTTTTCGAATTGTCCTACACGTTCCTGTATCGCAAGGTCGACCGTCAATTGCGCCGTCAGATGGGTTTGGCGGGCAGGCCGCGCAATCCTTTCCGGCGGCTGCGTGCCGAACGGATACCGCTCGTCCACATGGTGAGCCCCGTGCTGTTGCCGAAGCCGCACGATTGGCCCGAACGCGCGACGATCGTGGGCGCCTCCATTCTGCCCTCGTTGCTGCGCGACGCCTGGGGCGAAGCGGTCGTCGACCCGGAACTCGACGCGTGGCTCGACGAAGGGGAACCCCCGATCTATTTCTGCATGACCGGAATGCCCGTGCTCGATCCGGTGGAATGCCGCGAGATGATCGCGACGGTCTGCGCGCGCTTGGGGGCGCGGGCACTCGTCACCGTGAAAGGCGAGGGATTCCCGAAAGGATTCAGCGCCGACCGCACCCTGCTGATCATCGATTCGTTCGATTACGACCGCGTCCTGCCGCGCTGCGCAGCGGTGGTGCATCACGGCGGCAGCGGAAATACCCACGACGTGGTGCGGGCGGGGATTCCGGCCGTGGTGATCCCGGTGCACAGCGATCAATTCTTCTACGGCTGGCGGATCGCCGCGCTCGGTATCGGGGCGACGTTCCCGTATCGCACGATCACCCCCGATCGTCTGCACCAGGCGCTGGCGCAGGCCCTCACGCCGCGGGTGCGGCAGCGAGCGGCCGAGATCGGCCGCACGGTCGCGCAGGAGAACGGTGTACTCGCGGCGGTCGACGCCGCCGAGAAACTGGCCGCCGCGACACCCCGACCATGAGACGCCGGGCGGCCGCCGCGCGCGATCGCGGCGTCGTCCGGCGCGCGCACGACCACCGCGACAGTCGAGTTCCGAAGGTTGTTACCGCATGACCGATTACCGTTCGTTCGTCGATGTCCTGCTCGCCCGCGGCGAGACCCTGACCGACACCACGGCGTACCGCTTCCTGCGCACCGGTGACGCCGACGGCGCCATCGACGAGATCACCTACGCCGCCGTGTCGGCCCGGGCGCGGGCCATCGCCGCCGCGTTGCAGGACGGCGGCGTCCGCCGGGCCCTGCTGCTGTATCCGTCCGGATTGGATTTCATCGCGGCCTTTTTCGGCTGCCTGGCCGCGAACGTCGTCGCCGTGCCCGCGCCACTGCCGCAACTGGACGCCCGGTCGCTGCGGCGGTTGCGGCACATGGTCACCGATGCCGAAGTCGGCGCGGTGCTCACCACCGGCCAGGTCCGCGCCGACGCGACCGCGGCGGTCGCGGAAGTTCCCGAACTGGGTGCGCTCACGTGGCTGGCGACCGACGAGATCCCCGACGACGCGGCCGCCGCATGGCGACAGCCCGCCGTCGGCCCGGACTCGGTCGCCTTCCTGCAATACACCTCGGGTTCGACCAGCGCGCCCCGCGGCGTGGTGGTCACCCACGCGAACCTGTTGCACAATGAGCGCGCCATCGCCACGGCACTGGGCCATACGCCGGAGCTGCTGGCCTCGCTCACCGACGCGCTGTTCGTCAGCTGGCTGCCGATGTACCACGATATGGGGCTCATCGCGCCGGTGCTACAAACGATGTTCGTCGGCGCGAACGCGGTCCTGTTGTCTCCCCGGCACTTTCTGCAACGCCCCGAACGCTGGCCGCAGGCGGTGTCGAAGTTCGGCGCGCACACCAGCGGCGGTCCCAACTTCGGCTACGAACTGTGCCTGCGCCGGATGACCTCCGCGCAGATCGACCGGCTCGACCTGCGCGGCTGGAAGGTAGCGTTCAACGGCTCGGAGACGGTGCGCCCGGCCACCGTGCGCCGGTTCGCCGACACCTTCGCGAGCGCGGGATTCCGGGCCGAATCGTTCCAGCCGGTCTACGGCTTGGCCGAGGCGACGCTCATCGTCAGCGCCGCCGAACTCGGCGCGCCCCCGACGGTCGTCCTGCCGCCCGGGCGGTCCGAGCTGGCCGGCGTGGGACGCCCGGCCGAAGGGCTGTCGATCGTCATCGTCGACCCCGAGCGCCGCACGGAGTGCGCCGATGGCACCGAGGGCGAGGTCTGGGTGTCCGGGACCAGTGTCGCCGCCGGATACTTCGGCAACGAAGCGGCCACCGCCGAGACCTTCCACGCCCGGCTCGCCGACGACGATCGCGCTTTCCTGCGCACCGGGGATCTGGGTTTCCTGTCCGGCGGTGAGCTGTTCATCACGGGCAGGCGCAAGGATCTGCTGATCATCGACGGCAAGAACCACTACCCGCAGGATCTGGAGCTGACGGCCGAAACCGCGCACGCCACCGTGCGCGCGGGCTGCGTCGCGGCGTTCTCCGTGGACGAGGGCCTCGACGGGGAACTGCCCGTAGTGGTGGCGGAGGTACGCACCGAGGATCCGGCCGAACTGGCCGACGCCGAGGACGCGATCCGCGCGGCGATCGGCGCGGAGCACGGACTCACGCTGCGATCGGTGGTCTTGATCCGGCCCGGCGCCCTCCTCAAGACCAGCAGTGGCAAGGTGCAGCGGCAAGCCTGCCGCGCCGCGTATCTCGACGACGCGTTGTCCCCGTTGCTGTCCCTGCGAGGCGAATTCGACGAGATCGGCGTCCCGCCCAGCGCACCAGGCGGTGCGACGATGAGCGCCGAAGCCATGCAGAGCCGACTGGTGGACATCATCGCCCGGCTGGCGTATCTCGATCCGGCGCGCATCGACGTGCACCGGCCGCTCGTCGAATTCGGCCTCGGCTCCGCCGATCTGGTCGAACTCGTCGTAGAGCTGTCCGACCAGGTCGGGCGGACCCTGGACACCAACCTGTTCTTCGAGCACCCCACCATCGCGCAAGTGGTGGCGGCCCTGCACCCCGCCGAAGCGGGGGCCGCGCCGGTCCCGGACCGACAGCGCACCGACGGCGAACCCGCCGCCGTGCCTCTCCTGGCGCAGGCACGCACCGGAACCGAGGCCGCGCCCGTCCCGCCCGGGCGCACCGACGATGCCATCGCGATCATCGCGATGGCCTGTCGCTTCCCCGGCGGCGCCGACGATCCGGAATCGCTGTGGCGCCTGCTGGACGAGGGACGCGACGGCCTGTCCGAGGTGCCGCCCGGGCGCTGGAGCATCGACGGGCTCTACGACCCGGACCCGGCCGCCGAGGGCAAGGCGTACACCTTCCGCGGCGGATACCTCGCCCGGGTGGACGAGTTCGACGCCGCGTTCTTCGGTATCGGCCCGCGTGAGGCGGCGGTGATGGACCCGCAGCAGCGGCTCATGCTGGAGCTGAGCTGGGAGGCGATCGAACGGTCCGGTCGCGACCCCAGGCGGTTGCAGGGCAGCATGACCGGTGTCTATTTCGGGGTGTACAGCACCGGCTATCTCGCCGACCCGGCTCCGCAGCAGTTGAACGGGCAGGTCGGCACCGGGCTGGCGCCGGCCGTGGCATCCGGGCGGATCGCGTACACACTCGGATTGCACGGTCCGGCCGTCACCCTCGACACCGCGTGCTCCTCCTCGATCGTCGCCATGCACCTGGCCGCGCAGGCGTTGCGCGCGGGCGAATGCGATCTGGCCCTTGCGGGCGGCACGACGCTGCTGATGAGCCCGACCGCGCACGTGGAGCTGTGCAAACTCGGTGTGCTGTCGCCGTCGGGGCGGTGCGCGCCGTTCTCGGCGGGGGCAGACGGCACGGTGTGGGCCGAGGGCGCCGGTCTGGTGCTGCTGAAGCGGCTCGACGACGCCCGGCGCGACGGTGACCGGGTGCTCGCGGTGTTCCGCGGCTCCGCGGTCAACCAGGACGGCCGCAGCCAAGGCATCAGCGCTCCCAACGGTTTCGCGCAGGAGCAGGTCATCAAGGCGGCGTTGCGCTCGGCCGGGCTGACGCCCGCGGACGTGGATTACGTCGAAGCGCACGGCACCGGCACCGCCCTCGGCGATCCGATCGAAGCCCGCGCCCTGGCGCGCGTCTTCGGTCCCGGCCGCGAACCCGGGCGCCCGCTCGGCGTGGGCTCGCTGAAGTCCAACGTGGGCCACACCCAGGCCGCGGCGGGAATCGGCGGGGTCATCAAACTGGTTCTCGGGCTACAGCACGATCGGATACCGGGGATGGCCCACGACGGGCCGCCGACATCGCACATCGACTGGGCCGGTAGCGGTTTGGTTGTGCACACCGATTCGGCACCATGGCCCCGGGGCGCCCGGCCCCGACGCGCGGGCGTCAGCGCGTTCGGGCTCAGCGGAACCAACGCCCACCTGATCCTCGAGGACCCGCCCGCCGTCGACGACACGTCCGACGCGTTCGACGACGCTCCGGACGACCGCCGGGTCGCGCTGCTGCCGATCTCGGCCCGCAACCGGGCCTCGCTGCACGGTCAGGCGCGTCGCCTGCTCGCGCACGTCACCGGTGACCCCGCGCTGGACCCTGCCCCGGTGTCGCGCTCGCTGGCGTTGCAGCGCACACCGTTCGAATGGCGCGCCGTCGTGGTCGCGGGCACGCGCGACGAAATGCTGTCCGGCCTGGGCGATCTGGTCGAGGAACGGGCAGCGCCCGATGTCGTGGCCGCCACGGACGCGGCGCTCACCGCGGGCAAGACGGCGTTCGTCTTCCCCGGGCAAGGCGTGCAGTGGGCGGGGATGGCACGCGACATGCTGGCCCGGTCGGAGGTGTTCCGCGCCGAGTTCGCCCGCTGCGACGAAGCGTTCCGGCACCGCACCGGATGGTCGCTGGCGACCGGGCTGTTCACCTTCACCGCGGCGCAACTCGGCGACTTCACCCTCGTGCAACCGCTGCTGTTCGCCACGATGGCGGCGCTCGCGGCCACCTGGCGGGACGCGGGCGTCACACCGGATGCCGTGATCGGGCACAGCCAAGGCGAGATCGCCGCGGCCTACGTCTCGGGCGCGCTGAGCCTCGACGACGCCGCCCGCGTGGTCGTGGCACGCAGCCGCCTGATGGCGGGCATCACCGAGGAAGGCGCGATGGCGATGGTCGGCCTGCCCGCGCACCGGCTCGCGGAACGCTTGGCAGCCGACGAGGCGGTGTCGGTCGCGGCGATCAATGTGCCCGGCTCGACGATCGTGGCCGGAGCCCGCCACGCGGTGGAGACACTGGTGCGCGCACTGCAAGACGACCAGGTCGAGGTGCGGGTGCTGGCCGCGGGACCGGCGCTGGCGGGGCATTCCGCGCTGCTGGAACCGATCCGGCAGCAACTGCTGGACGAACTCGCCGGGTTGAGCGCCGCTGCACCGGACGTCGCGTGGTACTCCACCGTGCTCGGCGAACAGATGGTGGACGCCTGCGCCGACGGCGGCTACTGGTACCGCAACGCGCGCGAACCGGTCCGGTTCGCGAGCACGATCGAGCGCATGATCGGCGACGGGTTCCGGTATTTCGTCGAACTCGGGGTGCATCCGCTGCTGACCACGGCGGTGCGGGCGGTCGCGGAGGACATCGGCGGCGAGGTCGTGGCGGTCGGCTCGCTGGTGCGCGACGAGGACGGGCCACGCAGTCTGGCCCGCGCCCAGGCAGCGCTCTGGGTGGCGGGCCGCGAGCTGGACTGGTCACGCCTGGTGCCCGCGCGCGGCAGCGTCGAGTTGCCGACCTACGCCTTCGACCGGCGGCGGTTCTGGACCGAGTCGGTGTCCGAGGACGCCGCGGCACTGGGGTTGCGGCCCGCGGGTCATCCTTTCGTCGGCGCGGTCGTGCCGCACCCCGATTCCGGCGGTGTGACGCTGACCGGCCGGATCTCCCTGCGAACGCATCCGTGGCTGGCCGAGCACGCCGCGCCCGCCGCGGTCGTCCTGCCCGGCACCGGGCTGGTCGAGCTCGCGGTCCGCGCCGGTGACGAGGTGGCTGCCGGACACGTGCGCGAACTCGTGCTCCACGCGCCGCTGGTGCTCGCGCAGGATGCCGCGGTGCAGATCCAAGTGGTGGTCGCCGACGCCGATTCCGACGGTGACCACCCGGTGTCGATCCACTCCCGCCTCGAGCGCGATCTCGACACCTCGTGGACGTTGCACGCCCGCGGGGTGCTGGCGGCTACGCGCGGAGCCGAAACCATCGGCGGCGACACCGCGCAGTGGCCTCCGGCGGGTGCCACGGCTGTGAACGTGGCCGGCATGTACGCGCGGCTGTCCGATCGCGGACACCGGTACGGGCCGCTGTTCCGGTCGGTGCGCGCGGCGTGGCGGCGCGGGGAGGAAGTCTTCGCCGACGTGGCGCTTCCGGAGTCCGCGCACGGCGACGCCGCGCGGTTCGAGATCCATCCCGCGTTGCTCGACTCCGCCCTCCACGCGGCACTGCTGCTCGGCGCGGACGACAGTGGTTCGGCGCTGCTGCCGTTCGCCTGGGCGGGGGTGAGCTTGCACGCCTCCGGCGCGACGGCGTTGCGCGTCCGGATCACCCGTGACGGCTCGGACGGGGTGCGTGTCATGGCGAACGATCACACCGGCCGCCCGGTCGTGTCGGTGCGGTCGCTGATCCTGCGGCCCGCGCCCGACACGCAGCTGCTCGACGGGGCGCTGTCCGTCGCGCATCGCACCTTGTTCCGGCCGGAGTGGTCGGCGCTCGCGGCGCCGACGGCGGTCCGGCCGGTCACCGCCGTGCCCTGGTCGCGGCTCGGCCCGCACGATCCGGCGCCGGAGGCGGTGCTCATCGACGTCACCGAGGGTGATTCGATCGACGCCGTGCACGCCGCGGTCCGGCGGACGCTGGAAGCCTTACAAGCGGCACTCGACGATCCTCGCCTGACGGCGGCGACCATCGTCGTGCGCACCCGCCGGGCGATGGCGCTGCCCGGCGAGGACGTCCCGAACACCGCCGGAGCGGCGGTCTGGGGCCTGGCGCGGACGGCGCAGTCGGAGAACCCGGATCGCATCGTGCTGGTCGACAGCGCCGACGCCGAGGTCGACATCGCGACCGTCCTGGCCTGCGGGGCGGCACAGGTTCTCGTGCGCGACGGCGCCCTGTCCGCGCCACGGCTCGCGCGAGCGCCCATGGCCGAGGCCGCGCCGGGCAGCGTGGAGTTCGGCGACGGGTACGTGCTCGTCACCGGAGCGCCGGGACGGCTCGGCTCGCTGCTGGCCCGGCATCTGGTGCGGGCACACGGGGTCGGCAAGCTGCTGCTGGTCAGCCGAAGGGGCGCCGGCGGTCCCGGTGCCGACGAGTTGCGCGCCGAACTCACCGGTCTCGGAGCGGACGTGGTCTTCGCCCGCTGTGATGTGACCGATCGCGCCGCGCTGGCCGAGGTGCTGCGCGGACGCACGCTCAGCGGAGTCGTCCACGCCGCGATGGTGCTCGACGACGGCACGCTGGGCTCGCTGACTCCCGACCGGCTCGCCGCGGTACTGCGGCCGAAGGTCGACGCGGCGCATCACCTGCACGAGCTGACCGCGGGCATGGACCTGTCGTGCTTCGTGCTGTTCTCCTCCGCGGCGGGCGTCCTCGGCAATCCCGGTCAGGCGAACTACGCCGCCGCCAACGCCTACCTCGACGCCCTCGCCACCCACCGCGTCGCCCGAGGGCGCACCGCGCAGTCGCTGGCGTGGGGTCCGTGGAGCCTGGACATGCATGAGGTGATGGCGGCGGCGGACATCCGTCGCATGGAACGCTCCGGCATGCGCCCGCTCAGCGCGCAGGACGGTTTGGCCGCGTTCGACGCGGCGCTGCGGCGGGCCGAGCCGGTGCTTGCGCCGATGCGGATCGATGCCGACGCGATGCGGCGCGCGCCGTATGTGCCGTTGCTGCTGCGCGGGCTGATCCGTCCGCCTGCGCGTCGCACGGCCGCGCACCGCGACGTCGCCGACCCGTCGGTACGGTCGCGCTTCGCCGAGCGGCTGCGCGGATTGCCACCCGGTGAGGCGACCGCGGTCGCGGTCGACGTGGTGGCGCGCGTCGCCGCCGACGTGCTGGGGCATACCGGTGCGGATGCCATCGCACCGGACCGGTCGTTCCAGGGGCTGGGCATGGATTCGCTGATGGCGGTGGAACTGCGCAACCGGTTGCGCGACGATACCGGCATCCTGGTCCCGCTCGGCGAGATCCTCGCCAACCAGAGCGCGGCCGCGCTGGCCGAATACCTCGTCGCCGAGGCGGCGCACACGGATACCGCCGTACCTGCCGCGCGTCCGGCCGAGCAGGACGTCCCCGAGGTCGTCACCCTGCCCGTCACCCGAGACCTGATGCGGCTGCTGCGCACCGCTCAGCAGGGCATTCCGAGTGTCGCCCAGACCGGCGGACTGGCCATGCGCCTGCCCAGGGCGGTCGGCCACGCCGAAGCGGAAGCGATGCTCGCCCGCCTCGCCGGACGCCACGCCGCGCTGCGCACGGTGATCGTGCCCAGCGACGAGCACGGCACCCGGCTGCAGGTGCGGTCCCGCCCGGGCGGGCCGCTGCTGCGCAGTTCGGCCGTCGACCGGCTCGACGACGCCGTCGCGCGCACCCGGTTCCGTGAACTGATGCGCGAACCGTTCGACCTGGCGCAGGGGCCGCTGTGGCGGTTCGAACTGCTGACGTCCGAGTCCGGCGAACAGACACTGATCTTCGGCGCCCACCACGGCATGTGCGATGTCCAATCGATGATGCTGGTCGCCGGGGAGATCGGTGCCGAACTGTCCGGCGCGGCATACCCGGAAGCACTGTCCAACAAGGACATCCACGATCTGCTCGCCGCGCAGGCACCGCAGGCCGAGCCCGACGCGGCATGGCGCCGGGAGTTCGCCGGCTGCCGCCGCCTCGACCTCACCCTCGCCCGCCCCCGGCCCGCGCAGCGCAGTCACCGAGCCGGGGAGGTGCTGCTGGAACTGCCCGCGGGGCTGCAGGATCGCGCGGCGCGGCGGGCGCGGGAGCTGGGCATCACGCCGGCGGCGCTGTTCCTCGGCACGCTGACGGTGCTGCTGGCCCGGCGGCAGGACACCGATCGTTTCGCGCTCGCCGTCCCGGTGGACACCCGCATCCACGCCGACGCGCCGACAGCCGTCGGCTATTTCGGTGTGCCGGTGCCCTATCCGGCGACCGTCGAGCCCGGCGAGTCGATCGATGACCTGCTGCGCCGGACCGGCGACCGGCTGCGGCGGTTGCTGGTGCCCGGAGCGGGTTTTTCCGACGTGCTCACCACGCTCGCCGCGGAGGGCCTGTATCGGGACAACGCGCCGCTGGTCGAGGTGTACTTCAACTATCTGCGGGCCAATTCCGGCGTCCACCGCGCGGACCTGGTTCCGGTGGGGACCGGTTACTCCGATCTCGACCTCATGGTGGCCGTGCTGGCCGACGCCGATCAGGTCTGGTTCACCTACAACGCCGACATCATCGACGACGCGACCTGCATCCGTCTCGGGCAGGACTACCTGGCACTGCTCGACGAGGCGGTCGAGCACTCCGGGCTGCCGGTGCGCCCACCGCGCCCGGACACACCGCGAGGCGTCGCGTTCGGGGCCACGTTCGCGCTGGGGAA
The DNA here is from genome assembly GCF_043205035.1 of Nocardia sp. NPDC047654. Taxonomy (NCBI): domain Bacteria; kingdom Bacillati; phylum Actinomycetota; class Actinomycetes; order Mycobacteriales; family Nocardiaceae; genus Nocardia; species Nocardia sp. NPDC047654. The sequence goes on along the minus strand of NZ_JBIDDF010000009.1, from coordinate 27,203 downwards.
GCTGCCGGATCTCTACAGCGCGGCGGCGCATGCCCACGGCGCGGACGGCCGGACCGTGCTCGAAGCGCCCTACCATCACGTCCTGGCCGGATTGCGCGACCCGTCCGGAGTCTTCGCCCAGCCGTCGACCGCTCTGGGCATCGTGCTGCTGCGAGCGGCGGACCTGGAGCGATTCGGTCCGCTCACCGACGACTCGCTCGCCGAACTGGCGCAGCAGTACCCGGCCGCCGTCCGGGAGGCCGCCGAGCGCGCCGGGGTGCCGATCATCGTCGGCCTGCTTCCCGCCCCCGACCTCGACGAGCGGTTGCTGCGGTGGGAGCGGCTGACCGCCGAACGGCTGCGGGAGATTCCCGGCGTCGCGGTCCTCACCGAAGCCGACTGGACCCGTGACCACCCGGTGGCGCACCGTTTCGACGAGCAGACCGACGCGCTGGCGCACCTGCCGTTCACCGAGGAGTTCCAGGCGGCGGTGGCGCTGACCCTCGCCGCCGTCGCGCGCGTCGCGTTGCTGCCCGCCCCGAAAGTCATCGCCGTGGACGGCGACGACACCTTGTGGAGCGGCGTCGTGGGCGAGATCGGGCCCGCGGCGGTCACCTTCGACCCGCCGCGGATCATGCTGGCGCGGCGACTGGGGCAGTGGCGTGCCGCGGGCACCCTGCTGGTGCTGATCAGCAACAACGACGACGATTCCGTGCACGCGGTCCTGGACCGTCCGGACAGTCCGCTGCGCGCCGCGGACTTCGCCATCGTCTCCACCGGATGGGACAGCAAGGCCGAACGGCTCGAGGAGGCCGCGCGCACCTTGCGTCTGGCATCGGACGACGTGGTCTATCTCGACGACAACCCGGTGGAGATCGCGAAGATGCGTTCCCGTCTGCCGGAAGTGCTCGTGGTGACCTGTCCGCCGATCGAGGAACTGGAGGCCTTCCTGACCCGGTTGTGGCCGGTGACGCCGGTGGCGGTGACCGCGGAGGACGCCGAGCGGGCGGAGTTCTACCGGCACGAACGCGAACGCGACCTGGCCCGCGAACAACTGGACTTCGCGCGGTTCCTCGAGAGCCTGCACCTGGTGGTGACCGTCGAGCGGCTCTCCGGGCAGAGCCGGGCGCGCGCCGCTCAGCTGATCCGGCGCACCAGCCAATTCGTTCTCGGCCCGAGCACCGAGCAGGATGTCGACCGCTGGCAGGAGGACGGCGAGGTGTGGACCGCGGCGGCGCGCGACCGGTTCGGCGACTACGGAACGATCGCCGTGCTCGCGCTGCGCGCCGAGGGGACCGCGCTGGGCGTGCGCGGATGGCATCTCAGCTGCCGTGCCCTCGGCCGCGGCGTCGAGGAACACCTGCTGGGCTGGCTGGCCGACCGCGCGGCCGCGCTGGGTTGCACGACGGTGCGCATGACCGTCCACCGCACCGAGCGCAACGTGCCCGCCCGCCGGTTGGCCGCCGCACTGGGCGGTGGCGCCACCGATGCCGAGCGGCTCGAAGTCGAGGTGCCGCTGGATCGCCTGCGGACGTTCCGGTCCTGGGCGCGATGATCATGGCCGACAAGGAGTTTCCCGTGCGCAGTCCGAACGGCGAGCACCCGCCGCGTCTCGAGCGAGCCGATCGGCGCGACCTCGCCGAGGCGATCGAGCGCGGTGGCGGCCTGGACGTGTCCGCGTTGCTCGCGCGCGCGGGTGGCGACGCGCCCCCCGCGACGGCGGCGATCGAACGTCGCGAACAGTGGGATCCGGAGTCGCTCACGGCGGCGGTCACCCAGGTGGCGAACCGATTCACCGCCGAAACCGTCGGCCCGGACACGGATTTCTTCGACGGCGGCGCCACCTCCGTCGCGGCGGTGCAGTTCGTGGCGGCGCTCGCCCGCGAGCTCGACGTGCACCTGGAGTTGGACGACGTGTTCGCCGACGCGCGTCCGCGCAGGCTCGCGCAGCGCTGGCTGGGCACCGGTCCGGACGCCACGGACCACGAGATCATCGCACCGACATCCGATTCCGTGGACGACGAGTTCGCGCAGCTGATGTCCGATGTCGCCGGAGCCGACCGGTTGCCGCTGGTCGACCCGCCGGAGCGAGTGGTCCCACGCCGTGTGCTGCTCACCGGCGCCACCGGTTTCCTCGGCAGCCATCTGCTGCTGGACCTGTTGCGCGGCAGCGACGCCCATGTCGTCTGCCTGGTGCGCGCGCCGGACGAGACGGCCGGCCTCGACCGGCTGGCCGCCGCGCTGACGCGGTTCCTGCTGCCGTGGTCGCCGGAGGTGCGCAGGCGGGTGACGGTGCTCACCGGCGACCTGCGGGAGCCGAACCTCGGCCTGTCCGAGCAACGCTGGACCGCGCTGGCGGACGAGGTCGACGCGATCGTCAACGTCGGCGCCGCGGTGGACTTCCTGCGCGGCTACCGATCCCTGCGCCGCGGCAACGTGCTCGGCCCGCTGACCCTCGCCCGGCTGGCCGCGACCGGCAGACCGAAACCGCTGCACCACATCTCCTCGATCGCGGTGTTCAACGAACTCGGCATCGCCTCGATGGGTGAGGACGATCCGGTGGCGAATATCGGCAAGCTCGTGATCGGCTACGACCGGACGAAGTGGGCGGCCGAGGCGGTCATGCGGCGGGCGCGCGAGCACGGACTGGTGGTCACGGTGCTGCGACCCGGCGGAATCGGCGGACACCGGGAGACCGGTGCGCACAACCCCCGCGACCTCAACAGCGGCATCATCGCGGCGCTGTCGCGGTTCGGCACCGTCCCCGCGCTGCGCAATCTCCATGTCGCCCCGGTGGATTGGGTCAGCAAGGTCGCGGCGGCCATCGTGTGCGCGCCGGGGGCGTGGGGCCACAACTACCATCTCACCGGCACGCCGACCTCGCTGGAACAGATGCTCGGCGAGTCGGCGGCGATCGGCATGGACATGCGGGTGCAGCATTGGGCCGCCTGGTGTGACGAGGTGGTGGAACGGATCCGCACCGAGCCGGTCCCGGAGCTGGAATCGCTGGCGCAGGTCTTGCAGAGCCCGGTCGCGCGCCACCCGCTGGAGACGATGGCCTCCGTCCCCGCCGCCACCGACGACCGAACCCGCGCCTTCCTGCGCGCCCACAACCTGCCCCAGCCGGTCCGCTACGGCGCTCAGTCGCAACGCAAGACGCTGGAAATGCTCGCGGGCACCGGGCTGGCCCGGCTGCCGCAGCCGCAGGACGCACCGTATCTGTGGTTCGCGGAAACCCTGGCGGGCACCCTCGGAGCCGTGGACGCGGCGGCCGACACGTCCTGCACCCTGAATCTGCGCTTGTCCATCGCGAGCACCCACCAGCTGGTGGCCGGGCGCACGGTCGATGTCGGTGGCGAACTACGGTGCGCACGCCTGCACGACGAACCCCTCACCGTGTCCGGGGTGCTGTCGGTGCGCCCGCACGACGGCATCCCGATCCGGCACGGACTGCGGCATCCGCTGATGCACTACCGGCTGTCGCTGCGCGACGCCGACGGCGGGACGTGGTGGCTGTCCGGTTACAAATACGCCGAGGCGCGCCGCACCCTCATCAGGCAGGCGCGCACGCTGACCGTGGAACTCGGCCGCGAGGGCGAACCGGCGAGCCTCACCGGCGAAGTCGCCGTCCCGCTGGAGACCTACCTGCGCGATCAGATCGACGGCATCCAGGTCGATCCGCGATTGTCCGAACGCCAGCGACGGACCGCGAAACTGTTGTGGCTGAGCTGGTTCGGATCCCAGCTCGGCAAGGGCCTGCTGGAACCGGCGTTACGCGTGGGCACCGAGCTGCTGGATCTGCGCCGAAACGCGAAGGAGTCGCGCTGATGCTCACCCCGATCCGGCCGGGCGCCGCCCCCACGCTGGAGGAGATCCCGTTCCGTGCCGCCGACGGCCTGCGGCTGGGGTTGCGCCGCGTCGTTGCCGCCGAGGCCGACCGGCCCGCGGTCCTGCTGGTCCACGGCCACGGCGTCTCCTCGGATATGTTCCTGGCGCCGGAGATCCGCACGGTCGTCGACGCGCTGCTCGACGCGGGATACCAACCGTGGCTGCTGGACTGGCGCGGCAGCTCCCGACTGCCCTACAACGCCTCCGGGCCGCGTTTCAGCTTCGACGACGTGGCGCTCTACGACATTCCCGGAGCCGTCGAGGAGATCCGCCTGCGCATCGGCGACCGGCCGCTGTTCGTGGTCGCGCACTGCGTCGGGGCCTTGGCGCTGTCGATGAGCATGGCCGCGGGACTGCTGCCCGGATTGGCCGGCGTCGTGGCCCAGGGCGTCTTCCTCACCCCGAAAGTGAGCAACGCGGTGCGGATGCGCGTGCTCGTGGGTGGCGAACTGCTCGGCTCCCGCGTCCACCACCTCGAGTCCGACTTCCGCAGAGTCGGGCTGTGGTCGCGCAAAACGCTGCTCTACGCCCTGCTCACCCGGAAAGGGGAATGCACCGACCCCACCTGCCGGATGGTGCACGGCAGCTGGGGCATGGGCGCGCAGCTGTTCGTCCACGACCACCTCGATCCGCGCACCCACGACCGTTTGGCGGAACTGTTCGGGCCGATCCCGGTGCATGTGCTGCCCCAGCTGCGGCGGATGGAGCTGGGGCACGCGGTGCAACGCTGGAACGACAACGACGACCGCTACCGTGTGCTCCCGGAGAACGCCCTCGACCACGCCGACCGGATCGATTGCCCGGTACTGCTGTTGTCGGGCAGCCGCAACGAGGTCTGGCTCGACTCCAACAAGCTGTGCCACGACGTGCTCACCACCCGCCACCCCGGGCTGGACGTGCGCTACATCGAGATCCCTTCCTACGGCCATCTCGACACCTTCCTCGGTCGCGGCGCCGCACTGGACGTGTACGGGCACATCCTCGAATTCCTCGACGGCTGTGCGCCTTCGACGTCCGGACGGGGCACCGCGTGAGCGCGGACAACCGCTCGTTGCGCATCGCGATGTTCGCGGACTTCCATCCGGCCACCCTCGGGGGAATCCAGACGTCGATGCGCGCGCAGCGCACGGCCTTGGAACGGCTGGGGCATCGCGTCACCGTGTTCACCATCCCCCCGCCGGATCCCGGGCCGCCGGATCCCGGGATCGTCGTGCTCGCCACCACGGCCGGATTGTCCGTGAACGGCTATCCGGTCGCCCTGCCGACCCGAAGGAATGCCCGCCTCATCGACGCGGTGTTCGCCGAGCGCGGTTTCGATGTCGTGCACGCGCAGACCACCTACGGAGCGGGCATCGCCGGATTGCGCGCCGCGCGCCGCCACGCCCTTCCGGCGGTGCAGTCCATGCACAGCCGCGACGACTCCTTCATCGAACGCAATTCCCCGTTCCCCTATCTCGCCGCGCTCACCATGCGCGTGCTGCACGGCAGCTTCGTCGGCCTGCGCGGGACGATGCCGAAGTCGGCGGAAAGCCGCACAGCGCGCCACGCCTGGCGGCCGCTGGTCGCCCAAGCGCGGGCCGCCGACCACGTCGTGGTGCCGACACGGCATTTCGCCCAGCGGTTGGCCGCGCACGGCGTGGATCGTCCGATGCACGTGGTGTCCAACGGAGTCGACGACGACCTGGTACGCGCCCTCCCCGAGCGACCCCGTGGCCGGGACCCGTTGCTGCGCGTGCTGTGGTGCGGAAGGTTCTCGGCGGAGAAGCGCCCGCTGGACGCCATCGAGGCGGTGCACCGGGCCGAGGGCTGCACCCTCGACATCTACGGTGCGGGAGCGTTGGAGGCGCGCATGCGCGCGGCCGTCGACCGGCTCGGGCTGCACGAGCGGGTTCGGCTGCACGGCGAGGTGAGCCAGGCGCAGTGCTTGGCGGCCATGCGCGCCCACGATGTGCTGCTGTTCCCCTCCGCCGGGTGTGACACGCAAGGCATGGTTCTGCTCGAGGCGGTCGCGGTGGGCCTTCCCGTGCTGCACTGCGACCCCGACGTCACCGAAACCGTGCCCGAGGGCGGCGAATTCCGGGCCCGCGACGCCTCGACGGCCGCGCTCGCCGAAGCGCTGCGACTGCTGACGGCTCAGCCGGACCGGCTCACCGCCATGCGCGAGGTCTTGGCGCGCCACGCGGGACGGACGCTGCAGTCGCGGTTCACCGAACGACTGGTCGCGGTCTACACCGAGGCGATCACGGCCGCCGCGTCAGGCCGGTTGCCGTAGCGGCAGGCCCGCGGCCGCATAGATCGCATCGATGACGGTCATCGTCGCCACCGCGTCCTGGGCGGAGGTGAGCACCGGCTCCCCGTGCCGCACCGCCGCGACGAAGGCGTCGAGCTGATAGGCGTAGGTGCTGCGGCGCGAGATCTTCTCCGTGCGCCTGCCGCCCTCCGAACGCACCGACAGCCTGCGCGGCAGCTGCGGCGCCACCGGATTGAGCAACCGCAGTTCACCGCGTTCGCCCACCACGCGCGCCCCGATGCGCAGCAGGTCCGACGACCACATCGAGCAGCGCACCCGCCCGGTGTGCCCGGAGGGGAAGCGCAGCTCGGCGCTCATCGCGCGGTCGATGTGCGGGCCACGCAACTTCGCGGTCGCCGCGACGACCTCCGGGTCCTCGCCGCCGAAGACCCGGGCCATGTGCACCGCGTAGCAGCCTGCGTCCATGAGCGCCCCGCCTGCGAGCGCGTAGTCGTAGCGGATATCGGAGAATCGCGGCAGCGGAAAACACATCGCGGTGTCCACCCGCACCAGCTCGCCAAGTTCGCCGGAGGCGATGATCTCCTCGGCCCGCCTGGTCATCGGGTGGTAGCGGTAGTGGAAGGCCTCCATGACCACCCGGTCCGACATCGCGGCCAGTGCCGCGATCTCCTCGGCCTCGGCGGCGTTGGAAGTGAACGGTTTCTCGCACAGCACGTGCTTGCCCGCGGCGAGCGCCTCTTTCGTCCACCGGCCGTGCAGACCGTTCGGCAGCGGGTTGTAGACCGCGTCGATGTCGGGCGCGGCGATCAGCGCGGCATAGCTGTCGAAGACCTGCGCGATGCCGTGTTCGCGCGCGAACGCCCGCCCGCGTTCCGGCTCGCGGGCAGCCACGGCGGCGACCACCGTGTCCGCGTTCGCCCCGGCGGGTCGCACGACGGCGGCGGGCGCGATGCGGGCGGCGCCAAGGATGCCGATCCGCAGGGGCTGTCCGGATTGTGTCATGGGCGCGACTGTAGCAATGGATCCGCTTGTGCGGCCGGGTGTTCCGTCAGGCCGACGGGGCGTCGCCGTACACCGTCAACCAGATCGCCCGGCCCAGCGCCTCCGCCAGCGCGTCGTCGGTGACCCCGGATCCGGAGGAGAAGCTCACCGCGATCGCGCGTTCCACCATCGAGGTCAGCACGACGGCGGTGGCCTGCGGATCGATCGCCGGACTGATCCGGCCCGCGGCACGGTCGGTCTCCAGCCGCGACCGCACCACCGCCACGAACGAGGCGACCCGGCCGCGCCAATACGCGCCGACGTCGCGGTCGTAGGCGGCGACTTCGCTCAGCGCCAGCAGCAGCGACCGGTGCTCGCGGAACCCCGCGATCATGGTGCGCACGGCCGCCACCACACCGGTCTGCCGCCCGGTGTGCTCCGTGATCCACCAGCGCTCCGCGGCTTCGAACAGATCCGCTGTGGCCAATTCGGCCATGCGGATCAGCAGCCGGCTCTTGTCCGGGAAATACCGGTAGAACGTCGACCTCGCCGACTGCGAGGCGGCGGCGATCCGGTGGACGGCGATCTCGGTGTAGGGCGTGCCGTCGGCGAGCAGCTCCTCCACCGCGGCGAGGACGCGTCGCTCGAACTCCGCGCGCCGATCGTCGACCGGTTTGCGTGCGTTTCTGGGGACACGGGTCAGCGAGGGCATCCGGGTCCTCTCTGCGGCGCGGCGGCCGCGTGCTCGGCTGTGCCGGTCGGGTGCGTCCCACCATTCTGCCGAGACGGCACCGATATTGACATTCGGGCACCCACCGCTCACCATCGATCGGACACAGTGTCCGAGACTATGTGACCGAGGTGTTCGGGCATGCGCGGTTCTCCTCCACCGGCAATCGAGTACACCGACGTGGTCGTGGTGGGCGCGCGATGCGCCGGCTCCGCGACCGCCATCGCGTTGGCGCGAGCCGGGCGCGACGTGCTCGCGCTGGACTCCGCGCGCTTTCCCTCCGACACCCTCTCGACGCACCTGCTGTGGCCCGGCGGCCTGGCCGAATTGCATCGCACGGGCGCCCTCGACCGTGTCCTCCGGCTCGGCGCGCCCCCGCTGACCACGGCCTTCGCCGACGGCGGCGGCTATGCGGTCCGGTCGTCCTTCACCCCGGTGGACGGCGTCGACTACGCGATGTGCGTGCGGCGGACCGGACTGGACGCCGCGCTCGTGGCCACCGCCGTGGAGGCGGGAGCACGGATCCGCGAGGGCGTGCGGGTCACCGATCTGCTGTGGTCGGGGGATCGCTGCGCCGGCGTTCGCTATGCCGACGGAAGCGGCGAGCACGAGGTGCGTGCCCGCCTGGTCGTCGGGGCGGACGGCCGCCGCAGTACGGTGGCGCGGCTCGTCGGCGCCACCCGGCCCCGATTGTCCGCACCGAGCGGACGGGACTGCTTCTTCGCCTACTGGCACGACGGCGCGGCCGACCAGCGGCACATCGCGGCCCAATGGCGAAACGGTCCCGATCTCGGCACCGCGTTCCCCTGCGACGACGGCTTGCTGCTGAGTCTCGTCCAGCCGCCCGCGCAGCCCGCCGAACCGGGTGGCGGACGCGCCGAGCGCAGGTATCAGGAGGCGATCGAGCGCCTGCCCGGACTTCTACTGCGCCTGCGTGATTGCCGCCGCGTCGGGCGGGTGCGTTCGGCCACCGGACTGGCGTCCTACTTCCGGCGCTCGACCGGGCCGGGCTGGGCGCTGCCGGGGGACGCGGGCCATTTCAAGGATCCGGTGACCGCGCAAGGCATCCGGGATGCCTTGCGCTACGGCCGGTTGCTCGGCGAACTGGCCGCCGCTGCTCTCGATGACACCGAGCACCTCGACACCGCTTTGGCCGCGTGGGAACGATTACGCGATCGCGAATGCCTGAGCGTCTACCAATGGACCAATCGGCTGGCCCGGGGTACGGCGATGCGTCCATTGGAAATCGAGCTCTACCGCAGGGCCGCGGCCGACCCCGCGCTGGCCGACGCGGTCACCGAGATCTTCTCGCGCACCGTGGCTCCCGAAGACGTGTTCACTCCCGCACGCGCGGCGGCGCTCGCGGCGGGAGCGTTGCGCACATCATGGCGCGCCCCCTGGCCGGTCCTCGCGAACCTGGCGGACGAATGCCGCGACACAGTCTCCGAACGGAGGGAGGCGTGCGCCTTCACGCGCCCCGATCCCGCCGACGCCATCCAGTCCCGGCCGCCGCGGCGCGTTCTCGCGGCATCTTCAGGAGATCGACATGCATGACCCGCGTCCTCGGCCGACCATCGACCTCACCCGCCGCGACCTGTTGCGCGGAACGCTCGCGGCCGGACTGGCCCTCACCGCCGCCCCGGCACACGCCGCACCGCCCCGACCACGCCGAACGCCCGGGCTGCGCACCGGAGGAAAGTCGGTCGCGGTGCTCGGCGGCGGCGTCGCCGGGCTGTCGGCGGCCCACGAACTGATCGAACGGGGATACGCGGTCACCGTGTACGAACCGGCGTTCCTCGGCGGTAAGGCGCGCAGCATGGGTGTGCCGGGCACCGGCACCGACGGCCGTTCGGACCTGCCCGGCGAGCACGGCTTCCGGTTCTTTCCCGGCTGCTATCAGAACCTTCCGGACACCATGCGGCGCATCCCCTTCCCCGGCAATCCCGATGGCGTCGCGGGCAACCTCGTCCGCGTCGAGGGCACCGTCGCCGGTTTCCGGGGCAGGCCGCCGATCTACGCGCCGGTCGAATTCGGCGGCCTCGACCAGATCAACCCGCAGCGGTTGCAGAGCACGCTGATCGGCGCGTTCGGCTTCATTCCGGAACTGCCACCGGCCGAACTCGCGTTCTTCGCCAAACAGATGGCCGTCTGGTTCACCTCTTGCACCGAACGGCGTTTCGGGCAGTGGGAATACGTGACATGGGAGCAGATCCTGCGCGCCGAAGGCAAGTCACCGGCTTATCGCGAATACCTGGTCAGCGCCCTCACCCGGATCACCGTGGCGGCCAAACCCCAGCTGAGTTCGGCGCGCACGATCGGCACCATCGGGGAGGCCCTGGTGCTGGCGGGGACCGGGGCGATCCCGCAGTACTCCGCGGGTATCGACCGTATTCTCAACCGCCCCACCAACGAAGCGTGGATCGACCCCTGGGTCACCTATCTGCGGTCGCGGGGCGTGCGATTCGTCCCGGGCCTGCGGACGACACGGCTGGAGCTTCGCGACGGCCGGATCGCCTCGGCGACGCTGACGGATCCCGGCGGCCGCTCCACCGTGGTCACCGCGGACTGGTATCTGTGCGCGATGCCGGTGGACAAGGCGGTCACGCTGCTGACCGACGACATCCTCGACACCGACCCGCATCTGGCGGGCATGCGGGAGCTGCGGACCGACTGGATGGTCGGTATCCAGTACTACCTCGCCAACCCCACCGAGTTGCCGGAAGGCCATATCGCCGCCCTCGGCTCCCCGTGGGCGCTCACCGCCTTGCGCCAAGCGCCCATGTGGGTCGGCGACTTCGCCACCCGTTACGGCGACGGCACGGTGCGCGAATGCCTTTCGGTGGACATCTCCGACTGGGACTCCCCCGGCATCCGCTTCCACCGGCCCGCCAAACAATGCACCGCCGCCGAGATCGCCGAAGAGGTGTGGGCACAGCTCACGGAGTGGCTCAACACCGGGACGGGATGGCTGCGTCCCGACGACATCCGCTCCTGGCATCTGGACCCCGGGGTCACCTGGACCGCGAACGGCGTGCACAACGAGACTCCGCTGCTGGTCAACACCGTCGGCTCCTACGACCACCGGCCGGAGGCCCACTGCGCCATCCCGAACTTGTTCTTCGGCGGCGATCACGTACGCAACCACATCGACCTCGCCACGATGGAGGGCGCCAACGAATCCGGGCGCGCCGCCACCAACGCAATCCTCGACGCCGCCGACGACCCGGCGCCCCGCGTACCGGTCTTCCCGCTGGTGTCCCTGCCGGTCTTCGAACCGTGGAAACGCATCGACGCCGATCGGTATCGCGCCGGATTGCCGCACCTGCTCGACGTGTGACCGGGCGGCCCGTCGCCGTCCTCCCCGGCGCTACGCCGCAGAACGCGCAAGGCCTAGGGCGCCTCGGCGGTGGTGATGCTGGTGGTGGTCAGGATCGTCTGCGCCACCAGCCGCGGGTCATCGATCATCGGAACGTGACCGGTGTCCGGCAGGATGGCGAACACGGCCTCGGGCAGCCGCGTCCGGGCGATCGGCCCGTGGATGTGTTCGGGAAGAACACGATCGCGTTCCGACCAGGCCACCGTGATCGGGCACGGCAACGGGTCGAGCGCGGCGATCTGCTCGTCGGTGCCGAGCAGATCGGCGGTGACGGTGCATTCCAGCAGGTCGCGTAAGCAGGTCAGGGCCTGCGCCGAGCTGATGCGATCACCGTGCACGGCGATGTTGCGCAGAGCGATTCGCCGGGCCGCCGCACTGCGCAGCGCCAACGGGGCGAGGAAGCCCAGCAGCCGCCCGGTGACCGCCTCCCGGGCGATGCGGCGGGTCGCGGCCGACCGGCTTCCGTCCCCGGCTTCCCAGAACCCCGCCGGTGAGAGCGCGCAGACGGACTCGGCTCGACCGCGACGAGCCAATTCGATCGCCATCCAGCCACCCAGCGAATTGCCCGCGACATGCACCCGGCGCAGCCCCAGCGCGTCCAGCCGCTGCTCGATGTCGTCCACCAGATGCTCGACCCGCGCCGGGCGCCGCAGGGCGGGCGGCCCGCCCCGATGGCCGACGGCGGTGGGCGTGATCACCTCGTGCCGGGCGGCGAGCAAGGGGGTGACGTCGTCCCACACCCGTTCGGACATCGTGACACCGTGCAGGAGAACGAGCGGGGGCTTGCTGGGCATTGGCGTCCCTTCGAGTTCGTAGTGCGATCTCGAAGGTGGATACCACAACCTCACCTACGGTGGCAGCGGAAACCCCGACTTCTGCGAGATATCACCAAGTTTGCTCGCCGGAATGCTGCGGCCGCAACGGTATCGCCCTCCCGCCCGCGCCGAGCCGGCTCCCACCCCGGCCGGAAGACGCCGGATCCCGCTGACCGGCGCCGCGCCATGCTTCAGGTGCGAGGCGATCGGAACCACACCGAAGGTCGGATCGGCGAAAGTTCGACCCGGCCGAGAGCAGAGGCGCGCGGCCGGGAATGTCCGTCCGCTCAGACGGCTTCCGGCCGCCAAGTGGCGACCGCCCAGATCACGACGATGTTCAACGCGATCACCAGAACCGACCATGCCGGGTAGTACGGCAACCACATGAAGTTCGCGATGATCGACAGGGCGGCCAGGACGATCGCCACCACCCGCGCCCACGTGGCGCCGGTCATCAGACCCAGCGCCGCGACGACCAGGAGAATGCCGATGACGATGTGGATCCAGCCCCACGTCGTGGTGTCGAACTTGTAGACGTAGTCGGTGCCGACGACGATCAGGTCGTCCTCGGCGACGGCGGAGATGCCCTCGAAGATCGACAGCACACCGACGGTCAGCAACAGGATCGCGGCCGCTATGGACGTGCCCGCCGCGATGCCACGGCGGACGGGGTGTGGCTCCGGTTCGGTCATGTGCGTCATCGGTCGCCCCCTTTCTCGGGAAACAGTGGACAGGCGTCTTCCGAATGTCCACCAGTCCCACCGTCCGGCACTTCACCCGTTTCGGGTGACTCCGATATTTCGCGGTCTCGCGAAATGAAAATTCCATAACGACCACTCACGATCCGATCGAGCAAACTACACACCGGGTAAGTTCCGCTACCGAGGCGTGGTAGTGATCTGTCAGCACACGGCCCGGGAGGCACGGTGACCACCTCGCACGTCCCCGCTCTACGCCCCGTCCCCGCCGCGGCGGAATCCGTCACCGAGATACCCGCGTTTCCGTTCACCCCGATCCCCCGGCCCGATCTGTACGCCGCCGCCGACGGCGTGTCGAACACTCGCGACGGACACGTGCTGCTGATCTGCGCACCGGCCGGGGCCGGGAAGTCGGTACTGGTGGCCGATTGGGCCGCCCGGCACGCCGCGGGTACGTCCGATGTCGCCTGGGTGACCGTCACCGAGCAGCTCGACGACGCGACCGCGCTGTGGACCGTGCTGCACACCCGCTTCGATATCGCGAACACGACCCGCACCGGCCCGCCGGCCGCGCAGGCAGCGGCGCTCGCCGACCCGCTGGCCGCGCGCACGACGCCGACGGTTCTCGTGCTCGACGACGCCCATCTGCTCACCGATCCGCTCGCGCTCGCCGGTATCGAGTACTTCCTGCAGCATGCCCCGGCGAACGTGACGACGGTGCTGTGCGCCCGCTTCGCTCCGCCGCTGCGCTGGCACTTGCTCGAGCTGCATTCGCGACTGACCCGGTGGGGTCCGAGTGAACTCGCCTTCACCCCGGCGCAGATCGATGCGCTGTGCCGTGACCACGGCTGCGCGCTCACCGGCGACGAACTCGCGACGCTGCACGCCCTGACCCGGGGCTGGGCCGCCCTCGTGCGCATCGCCGCGACCCATCTGGCCGCCAGATCCGACGACCGAGCCGCTGCGCTCACTGTTCTCGCGCGCCCGGCGCGCGTGGTCGCCGATTTCCTGAGGAGCGAGCTCGTCGAGGCACTGCCGCCCGCACTGCGCCGGTTCCTCACCTACACCAGCATTCCGGTTTCCTTCACCGAGCAGCTCGCCGACGAACTCCTCGGCGGTGGCGCGGGGCACTTTCTGCACGAACTCGATCGGATCGACTTCCCCATCGATTCCCACGTGCGCGACGGCGAGGTCTGGTTCTCCTGTCATCCGCTGGTGCGCGCACACTTCCTCGCCGAAGCCCGCCGCCTCGGACCGGACCTGTGCGCGGAGCTGCATCGCCGGGCGGCCCGCTGGTTGCGGTCCGCAGGGCTGCCCGCCACGGCGCTTCCGCATCAGCTCGCGGGCGCGGACCGCGATCAGCTGTGCGAATTCCTGTCCACGTGTGCGCTGCGCATGGTTCTCGACGGGAGGGGCGCGACGCTGTTCGATCAACTGGGCCGTTCAGCGCCCGCTTTGCTCGACGATCCGTTCCTGTGGCTGGTGCGCGTCGTCGACGCCCTCGTCACGGGCAGCACCGCCGCCGCGGTGGCGTGCCTGGACACCGCCGCGGCGCGGCGCGCCGCCAAGATCTCCTTCGCCTCGCCCGAACGGCTGGACGCACTCACCCTCGCCGCGACGATCGACGTCGCGGCGACCACCGGGGCCGACCTTCCCGGTTTCCCGGACCGCGTCTCGCCGACCGGCGATCCTGATCTCGACGCGTACACCGAGATCCAGATCGCCACCGCCTTCGTCGCCGGTGGCGCCGTCGCTCGCGGCGAACAGTTGCTGCACTCGGCGCTCGCACTCGCCGAGCACGCGGGCCGCCCCCGCTCGGTGCTGCGTGCGCTGACCCGGCTGGCCTTCGCCGCCGACGCCGTCGACGCCGCCACCGCGATGCGCGAGCGCGCGGCACGTGCGCTGGTGATCGCCGAGGAACACGGGCTGCTGGGGACGACCGACGCCGTCCAGGCGACGTCGGTGGCCGCCTACGGCGCCTACCTGCAAGGCGAGACGCCCGAGGCGGCGCAGATCGCGTCCGTTCTCACCGAGCGGGCCGAGCCCGACGGATCATGCGGCCCTGCCGCCGGATGGCGCGGTCACGTCGTGGGCCGCTTGCTGGATCTCGAGCGGGCCGAGGAGCAGTCCGCGGCGGTCGACGCGCTGCGTCGCAGCCTGCTGGTCCTGCTGGAGCGCAAGACGGTGCCCGCCACGACGGGCAGCCTGATCCTGCCGGTGGTGTGGGCGCTGCTGCGCGTGCACGACGCCAGGACCGCGCAACTGCTGGTCGAACGCGCCCGCGGCATCGTCGGAGAGCTTCCCGAGGTGCGGTTGGCCGATGCGGCGCTGCACGCCGCGGCCGATCGCCGCAAGGCGACCTGCGCCGTCCTCGAACCGCTGCTGGACCGTGCCGGCGACCTGCGTCCGGTCAGCGCCGTCACCGGGTGGCTGCTGTACTCCGCGGCGCAACACGAGTCCAGGGCGCCGGCCAAAGCCCTCACCGCGCTGGAGAACGCGCTCGGTTCCGCCACGCCCCACCGGCTGTTGCGGCCGTTCCTCGACGTGCCCGCCGCGATGCCCTTGCTGGACAGTTACGCGGGCCGGCTCGGCCGGGCGGAGAGCTTCGCGGCGACGATCCGGCGTCACCCCGCGGCGCGGCGCAGGCCCGCCTACCCCGCTTTGACCCACACCGAGATGACCGTGCTCAAGCAACTGCCTTCCGGCCGCACCGCCCAGCAGATCGCCGCGGACCTCGGTGTGTCGGTCAACACCGTCAAGACGCACCTGCGCGGCATCTACGGCAAGCTGGGCACCAATTCCCGCGTCGAGGCCCTCGACCACGCGCGCCGGGGCGGGCTGCTCTGACACCGGAGCGCCGCTCGCGGCCCCTTCCCGTCCTCGGGCACGGCCTTAGGCTGATGTATGTCTCTCTCACGTCGAGAACTGTTCCGAGTCGGCGCCGCGGGGTCGGCCGCGGTACTGGCGGGAACCGCGGCGGCGAGCAGTGCACGGTTTCCCGCCCCGCGCCGGCTCGGCGATCCGTTCGCGCTGGGCGTCGCCTCCGGCGATCCCGCACCCGACGGCGTGGTGCTGTGGACGCGGCTGGCGCCGGACCCGCTGGCGCCGGACGGCCTCGGCGGCATGGCGGTGGATCCGGTCACGGTCGATTACGAGGTGGCGCACGACGAGCAGTTCCGCCGGGTGGTGGCGCGCGGGTCGGCGGTGGCCACCCGCGCACTCGGCCACAGCGTGCATCCGGAGGTGCACGGATTGGCGCCGGATCGCTGGTACTTCTATCGGTTCCGGGTGGGCTCGGCGGTGTCTCCGGTGGGGCGCACCCGCACCGCCCCGGCGCCCGGGCAGGCCCTGGCGCGGCTGCGCTTCGCCTTCGCCTCCTGCCAGTCGTGGAGTTCCGGCTACTACACCGCCTACGAGCACCTGAGCCGGGAAGATCTGGATCTGGTCGTGCATCTGGGCGACTACATCTACGAGCGGGCGTGGGTGCGCGGGCGGGCGGGGGTCGCGATGGGGCCGAACTTCCGCGACGAGGCCGTCGACCTGCCCGGCTACCGGCTGCGTTACGCGCTGTACAAATCGGAGCAGCCGCTGCGCGCCGCACACGCCGCGTTCCCGTGGCTGGTCACCATGGACGATCACGAGGTCGACAACAACTGGGCCGCGGGCGCGCCCGGCATCGGCCTCGACATCTGGCGCGTCCCCGCCCTGTTCCGCCGCCGCCGCGCCGCCGCCTTCCAGGCCATGTACGAGCACCAGCCACTGCGCCTGGCGCAGCTGCCGTCCGTGGCGGGCATCCGGCTGCATCGCCGCTTCCGGTTCGGCGATCTGGCCGAGATCACCATGCTCGACACTCGCCAATACCGCACACCGCAGGCATGCGGCGGCGCCGTGGTCGGCGGCTGCACCGATAGATTCTCCCCCGGCCGCACCATTCTCGGTGCGCAGCAACGGGATTGGCTGATCGACGGCCTGACCTACTCCCCCGCGCGCTGGCAGGTCCTCGGCAACCAGGTGGGCATGAGCCAGAACGATTCCGACCCGGGCCCGCAGGTCAGCGTCTCCACCGACGCCTGGGACGGCTACGTCGCCGACCGCAACGCCGTACTGGACGCCGCGGCGACCCGCGGCGCCGCGAACCTGGTGGTGATCACCGGCGACCGGCACGAGAACCAGGCCGCCGACCTGCGGCGCGACTACGCCGATGCCGAATCACCGGTCGTGGCGGCGGAATTCACCGGCACCTCGATCACCAGCAACGGCGACGGAACCGACCTCAGCGACAAAGGCCGCCGGCTGCTCGCGGCGAACCCGGACATCAAGTTCTTCAACGCCCAACGCGGCTATGTCCGGGTCGAACTCGACCACAAGATATGGCGCAACGACTTTCGCGTCGTTCCCTACGTCCGCCATCCGGGCGCGCCCATCCACACACGAGCCGGTTATGTCGTCCAGGACGGCATTCCGGGGGTCGTCGAAGCGTGGAGTCCCGGCCGTCCACCTGCGCCGTCGCCCGCGCCCGACGCCGCCGGTCAGGCCGGCGCCGACCGCGGCCACCGTTGACGAGGTCGCCCCGGCAGCCGAAAGCGCTCAGGAGCTCGCGGGCTCCGAACGCAGGATCAGCACGGTGATCTCGCTCGGGGCGAACACTCGCAGCTGCGGCCCCCAGAAGCCCGTCCCCCGGCTGGTGTAGAGCTGCGTGCGCTCGCCGTGGCGGCTCAGCCCGGCGACGGCGGGCTGATCGAGGCGAACCAGATAGTGGAAGGGCCAGATCTGGCCACCATGGGTGTGACCGGAGATCTGCAGCGCCACACCCGCCGCCACGGCCTCCGCGATCTGCTTGGGCTGGTGGGCGAGCAGGACGACCGGCGCGTCCGGATCCGCTCCCGCGAGCGCGGCGGTCAGGTCGGGACCGTGCCCGGGCAAGGCGATGCCGGTGGGATCATCGATGCCCGCGATCACCAGCTGATCGTCGCCGCGGCGCACGACTTCGTGCCGGTTGTGCAGCGGTTGCCAGCCGAGCGAGGTCATGTGGTCGATCCAGCCCTGGGCGTCACCGAAGTATTCGTGATTGCCGGTGATGTAGAACCGGCCGAGTTCGGCCTCGACCTTGCCGAGCGGATCCACCTGCGCGTGCCGCTTCGCCACCGATCCGTCCGCGAGATCGCCCGCGTGACAGGCGATGTCGGGCCGCTGCGCGTTCACCACCTCGACCACCCGTTCCGACCAGCGCAGCCGGTCGAGCGCGGCGTAATGGGTGTCGGTCACGACGACCATGCGCAGTCCGTCCAGCGCGGGGCCCAGACCCGGAATGGACACCTCCAGGGTGCGCACCCGCGGTACCCGGCGCGCCTCGACCACACCCCACACCACCAGCACCGTCGCGGCCGCGAGCACACCCGCCGCGACGATCCGGGAGCGAGCCGGGTCGGCCACTCCCGCGACGGTCAGTCCGGCGCGCGCGAGATTGCCGAGCACCGACCAGCTGAACAGCACCCACATCACGCCGAGCAACGTGTCGCCGACGATCGAGGCCGCGTCCGACTGCGCCGGTCCGTGACCGAGGAACATCGACGCGGGCAGGCCGACGAATCCGAGCAGGAACAGCGCGGAACCCAGCCAGAACAGCGGTCCGGATTCCGCGGTGGGTGCGGCTACCAGCGTCCACCAGGGCAGCAGGAACAACACGGCGGGAATCGCCAGGAACAACAACAGGCGGGGCACATACTTCAAGAGGGCTCGTCCTCGGGCGCGGGTGCAGCGCGCGGTCCCTCTCCGGCGCCATGGGCGTTTTCGACGATAGCAGCGGTCACGCCACACCGAGCCGGTCGGCGGCGACGGCGAGATCCTTGTCACCACGGCCGGACAGGCACAGCACGATCAGCGAGTCCGCGGGAATCTCGCCGCGCGCCGCCATCTCCATCAGATAGCCGACGGCGTGAGCGGATTCGAGTGCGGCGAGGATCCCTTCGGTGTGGCTGAGGGCCTGCATGCCGCGTAGGGCGACCGCGTCGGTGGCGGCCCGGTACAGCACCCGGCCGCTGTCCTTCAGGTGGCTGAGTTCGGGACCGACGCCCGGATAGTCCAGCCCAGCGGCGATGCTGTGGGTGCGCGCGATCTGGCCGTCCTCGTCCTGCAACAGATAGCTGTAGGAGCCGTCGATCTCACCCGGGCTGCCCATGCAGAGGGTCGCGGCGTGCTCGCCGGTATCCACCCCGAGCCCGGCGGCCTCCACCCCGATCAACGCCACCCGCGGGTCGTCGGCGAACGGATGGAAGACCCCGATGGCGTTGCTGCCGCCGCCCACACAGGCCAGCACGTAGTCGGGCATCCTGCCCTCGGCGCGTGCGATCTGGTACCTGGTCTCCGTCCCGATCACCGTCTGGAAATCACGCACGATCCGCGGGTACGGCGCGGGCCCCGCCGCGGTGCCGAACAGGTAGTGGGTGGTGTCCACATCGGCCACCCAATCGCGGACCGACTCGCTGATCGCCTCCTTCAGCCGCCGCGAACCGCTGTCCACCGGCCGGACTTCGGCGCCGAGCAGCTTCATCCGCACCACGTTCGACGCCTGGCGCCGCATGTCTTCGGTGCCCATATAGACCACGCAGGTCAATCCGAGCATCGCCGACACCGTCGCCACCGCGACGCCGTGCTGGCCCGCGCCGGTCTCGGCGACGATCCGCTTCTTGCCCATCCGCCGGGCGAGCAACGCCTGCCCGAGCGCGTTGTTGATCTTGTGGGCACCGGTGTGGGCCATGTCCTCGCGCTTGAGATACACCCGGGCGCCCGGCACACCCAGCAACTCCCCGAACCGCGGTACCCGGTGCAGCAACGTGGGCCTGCCGACACGGTCGCGCAACAGCTCCCGGTACTCGGCGACGAAACCCGGGTCGGCGCAGGCGAGGCGGTAGGCGTCCTCCAAGGCCAGTAGCGCGGCCATCAGGCCCTCGGGAACGAATCTGCCGCCGAACACGCCGAACCGCCCGCGTTCGTCGGGAAACATCTCGTGACGGGATCCGCTCACCGCCACGTCATGGTCAATCCTCATCAACACCAACGCTTTCACCGCCAAAGAGCCGACGGGTCAGTCTGTTCCGCTAGCGCTAGCACAACCCGACGGGTTGGCAACAAGCGAGTTAACAGACTAAATCGTTCGGATGGCTAAGGTGTTCTCACTGGTGGAGGCGATCGATCCGGCCGGGCACCTCGCCCTGGCTACCGGTCGGCAGGCACCGTGGCGGAGACCTGGGCGACCAGTCGCCACGGGCGCTCGGTATCGGTGGTGGCCTTGCCGCTGGTGAGGATCGCGCCGGACAGCCCACGAGCCGGGTCGGCCCAGCCGTACTGGGTGGTCAATCCGCTACGCCCGAAATGCGATCCGGTGTCGCGGCCGAATTTCGACCTGCGCCCGCCGAGTTCGAAGCCGGCTCGGCTGACGCGTCCGGCCACACCGGGTATCCAGCGCGCCGGGCGCACCGCCTCCTCCAGCGTCTCCGTCCGGATGATGCGGCGGCCGTCGGGTGCGCCGTGGACGAGAATCTCGTAGAACCGCGACAACTCGGACGCGGTGGTGATCAGATTGCCCGAGGGCAACTCGGCGGTGAGGAACGCGTCGGTCGCCGCGCGCGACGCACGGTCCATGCGCCCGCCGACCGCCTTGCGCGCCAGATAGCTCGCAGTCCGAGAGGGAGCCGGACCGGTTTTCACGCTCGGCACGACCTTGCCGAGGTCCTCGGGTCGCACGCCGAAGTTGGTCCAGCGGAATCCGAACGGCTCGAGCACCTGCTCGGCGAGATGCTCGCGCATCCGCTTGCCGGTCGCGCGCCGCACCAGCAGGCGCAGCACCAATCCCAGGGTGAGCGCGTGGTACACACGGAAACGTCCCGGCTTCCAGCTCGGCACCAGGTCGGCCAGCGCGCGCACGGCCAATTCCTCGTCGAGTACCAGGTCGACGCCCTGATACGGAGCCGGGACGAAAGGGATCCCGGCGGAATGCGAGAGCACCTCACCGATCGTGATGGCGGCCTTGCCGTTCGCCGCGAACTCCGGGATATAGCCGGACACCGGATCGTCGAGGGCGAAAGCACCCTGCTCGACGAGCATGAACATCAGCGCACCGGCCACGCCCTTCGCGGTCGAGAAGCCGCAGAACGGCGTGTCGGGAGTGGCCGGGACACGCACCGCCTCCGGCCCGTCGCCCGGCGCGTTGCCCCAGCCGTGGCCGATGGCGCGGTTCAGGGCGATCTCGCCGTCGCGGCGCAGGCAGACCTGGATCGCGGGAGTGGTGCCCAGGCGGTACCACGCCTGCACCGACTCCCACAGGGACTCCACGTCGGCGCGGCTGAGGCCGATCGCCGCGGGATCGTCTTCCGGACCTCGGGTCGTGACGGTCTCCAGGTCGTCGACGATAGCGACCGAGCCGGCCGTTGGTGCGCTCACCCGGCCAGCTTATCCACCGTCGGCGGGAGCCGCCGGTGCCCGGCGCGGCTCACAGCGGCGCCGCTTGCCACCACTGGTCGAACAGGTCCTGGCCGGTATGGTGATCCCAGGACACGTCGATGACGAGCCACGCCCGCGCCGGATCGTCGAATCCGGCTGTGAGCAGTCCCGTGTTGCCGCCCGGGTAGTGACTCCAGCGCACCCGCCCGGACCCGGACGGTCTACGCCAGGTGTCCCGGCGCGTGGTGTCGTTGTCGATATCGGTCTCGAACGTCGAGTCGCGCCGGGGGTCCCCGCGCCGGAAAGACCACACATACCAGTGGATTCCGTTGTCTTGGCGGCACTCGAGCGCGGGGGCGCCGCCGTTGTTGACCACGTCGATGCCGGTGCAGCGCGCGCCCTGGTACCCGGCCCCCTCGGGTGTCGCCGGAAGCAGGCCGGGGAACAGCGCGACCAGTTCGGCATCGCGTCCCCAGGCGGACGAGGCGACGGCCGTGGTGGCGGTCGAAGGCGTTGCGGGGGCCGCGGATGTGGCGGGCGCGGTCGCGCTCCCGGGGATCGCCACGCCGGGGACGGTGCCCGAACGAAGGAGCAGCGCACCGGCGAGCACCAGCAGCACAACCAGCACGGCGGCCGTGGGCAGCAGTGCCCGAGGCGGCATCCGGGCGGGCCGCGGGGGCGCGACGGGTTGCGGGCGGGGCGGCGCGGACGGCGAGGCGAGGGCCGCGGCGGCAGCGGTGGCCAGCGCACGGCAACTGTCGTAGCGGTCCGCGGGACGCTTCGCCATGGCGGTGGCGATGACGCTGTCCAGCGCCGCGGGCAGGGCCGGATCGGTCGCCGAGGGTCGCGGCGGAGGTTCGGCCAGATGCGCCCGCAGCACCGCAGCGGGGGTGGGTCGCGCGAACGGCACGGCGCCGGTGAGCATCTGGTAGAACGTCGCGCCGAGGGCGTACACGTCGCAGCGATGGTCGAGCGGCTCGCCCCGGATCTGTTCGGGTGCCACGTAGCCGAGCGTCGCGATGAGCGCCCCGGCGGCGGTCAGCCCGCTGGTGTCGTCGCGGCTGCGCGCGATGCCGAAATCGGTGACGAAGACGTGGTCGCGTCCATCGTCTCCGGTGGTGACCAGCAGGTTGGCCGGTTTGACGTCACGGTGCAGCAGGCCGCGCCGATGCGCGGCGTCGAGCCCCTCGGCGGCTTGGGCGAGGATCTCGACGGCCCGGCTCGTCGGCAGCGCGCCCGACCACTGCTCGAGCAGTCGCGCCACGTCCGAACCCGCTACGTAGCGCATCGACATCCACAGCTGGTCCTCGTCGCTGCCGCGGTCGTAGAGCTCCACGATGTTCGGATGGTCGAGCCGGGCCGCCAGTTCGGCCTCGCGCTGGAATCGGGCGCGGAATTCGAAGTCCGCCGCCGCCGCGGGGTCCAGGACCTTCAGCGCGACCGAACGCGGCAGTCGGGGATGACGCGCCAGATACACCGTCCCCATGCCGCCCGACCCGAGCGTGCGCTCGATGCGGTACCCGGCGAACACCGAGCCTGGGCGCAGTGTCATGCCCTTCCCGTCCTCGGTTCAGATCGGCGCACCGGCCCACCATCTGTCGTACACGTCCTGGCCGCCGTTGCCGCCGGAAGCACCGACGGTGCAGAAGTCGCGGTGGTCGGTGAAGGCCACGTCCAGCAGCCCGAACCCGGCGAGGCTGTCGGTGGCCCAGCGGACCGTGCCTGTGCCCGATGGCCGGGTCCACGGTTGTTCGTGCAGGTCGGCGCGGCCGAGGGTATCGGAGGTGTAGGTCACCGGTCGGCGGGACGGGTCGCAGCGGATGTTGACGTTGATGCCGTCGTCGGTGGCGGCCGGGCAGTGCAGCCAGGCGCCGCGGTCGTCGTTGAGAGCGCAGCGAATCCCTTGATACCCCACGCCTTCGGGGTCGGCGGGCAGCAGGTTCGGGAACGCCTCGACGATGTAGGCGGCCGGGCCCCAAGCCGACGCGACCGGGGTGCTGGTGGGCGCAGCGGTGGTCGTGGGCTGCGCGACCGTCGACGAGGGGGCGGCGATGGGATGTCCGCCGGATCGTTCGCCGGTGCGCAGCACGATCACCGCCGAGGTCGCGAGGACGATCGAGGCGACCGCCCCGGCGAGCAGCGCCGTCCGTCGGTAACCCGTGCGGGCCGGTGGTGGCCGGTCGGCGGAAGCGGGCGGCGCCGGCGGTGGCGGTTCGAGCGCCCGGATCGCCGCGGCGGCCAGTTCTCCGCAGCTGTCGTATCTGGCCGCGGGGATCTTCGCCATCGCCCGGGTGACCACTTCGTCGATGGCCGGTGGCAGCGCCGGATTCGCCCGCGACGGGCGCGGCGGCGGTTCGTACAAGTGGGCCTGCAGGACTGCTGCCGGGGTGCGGACGCCGAACGGTGTTGTGCCGGTCAGCATTTCGTACAGCGTGCAGCCGAGGGAGTAGACATCGGCGCGATGGTCGAGCGGACCGCCGGTCAGTTGTTCGGGCGCGGCGTAGGCGAAGCTGGCCAGCACCGATCCCGTAGTGGTCAGCGAAGCGCTCGCGTCCATCGATCGGGCGATCCCGAAATCGGTGATGCGGACCGCGTCCGACCCGTCGTCGGCCGTCGACACCAGGATGTTCGCCGGTTTCACGTCGCGGTGCAGCAGTCCGCCGCGGTGCGCGGCGTCCAGTCCGCGGGCCGCGCCCGCGACGATCCGCACCGCACGCCGAGCGGGCAGCACCGCCGGGCCGCGGCGCACCAACTCCGCGGCGTCCACACCGTCGACATACCGCATGGCGATCCACAGCACGTCGCCCTCGGCGCCGCGGTCGTAGATGGACACGACGTTCGGGTGCTCCAGCCGGGCCGCCAATTCGGCCTCCCGCTCGAATCGAGCCCGGAACTCCGCGTCCGCCCCCAAGTCCGGGTCGAGGATCTTCAACGCGTCCCGGCGCGGCAACCGCGGATGCTCGGCGAGATACACCGCGCCCATCCCACCCGCGCCGATCCGGCGCACGACGCGGTAACCGGCGAAGACCTCGCCCGGTTGCACAGACACGACGCGTCCTCCTCCCTGACCGAGCAGAATACCGGCCGACGCGTCATCCACCGACGCGGGCCGCTGACGCCACTTCCGGCGGGGCAGCGTAGGGCTGCCCCGCCGGAAGTGGCGGGAACGGGCTCGTCGCGAGCGCGTCTCAGGGGATATCTATCAGCGGCCGTGCAGCCAGCTCTCCTTCAATTTCCAGTGGTTGTCCCACCACGCCTGCACGGTGGCCGGGTCGGCGTTCCAAGGAGGCGGTGGGGACTCGCCCGGGAAGAGGTAGGTGTCGTCGGGCGCGGCGGCGGTGGCCGGCGCCGGAACGGTCGGTTCGGGAGATTCCGTCGGGGTGGGATTGCGCGGGTGCGGCGGTGGTTGCTGCTCCGCGGGCGGCGGTACGGGAGGCACGATGGGCGGGATGGGCAACTGGGCCTGAGCCTCCGCCGCCGGGTGCGGCGGAGGTGGCGGCGGGATCGGCGGTTCGGGATACGGCTCGGGAGTGGATGCCGATTCCGGCAACACGGCCACCGGGGCTTGCTCGGCCGCGGGCGCCGGGGGCACCGCCGCCGGATTCGGTTCGGCGAGCTGAGCGGCGGGAACGGGCGCCTGCGCGGGCCCGCTGATCGCGGCATCGGCCGGGCGGTCCTCGCGCGCCTGCACGACGGCGACGGCCGCTCCGCCCAGCAGGGCGGCAACGGCCGCTCCGGCCAGGATCACACGGCCGCCATGTCGGCGACCGGCCGCCGCCGGTGCCACCGGTGCGCTCCGGAACGGAGCGGCCGCGACCAACGCCGCGCCGTAGGCCGCGGCGTTGGCATGGTCGGGCGCCGCCATGACGGGTACGGCGAGCGCGAGCCGCACCGCGGCGACCACGTCCGGGTCACCCGCCGACGAGCCGCACAAGACCACGGCGTCGGGCAGCAGCCCATCCGCCGCTACCGCGGACCGGATTCGATCGGTCGCCAGGCCGGCGGTATCGGCGTCGACGACACCGGACGACCACCCGCCGCAGCTGAGAATTCCGTTCCGTTCCGGACCGGTCACGAGGTAGCACGTGTGGTAGCCGACGAACTCGAGCACCAGCACGGTGCCGTACTGCGCCAGGCCGGGGATGTCCTCGATCATCGCCAGCAGCGCTGTTTTCGCCGACACGAGCGACGACGATCGCCACGATGCCGATGACAGTTGCGACACGATTGCTCGACGCTCGGCCACGGTTCGGTACGCCACGGCGACGTCATCGATTTCGGTGCCGGCCTCGGCCTCGGCCTCGGCCGTCAACGCTTCGAGTGTGGCGGCCACCGATGCGGCGGTCGAGTGCTCGACCGGCTGCTCGATCTCCCGCAGCACGTCCGGCCTGGTGCCTCGTTGCGCCGTGGACGAGAGCATCACCCCGCGCACCACGGCCTGTTCTGCTGATATTCCGACTGTGGCCCTCATGGGATCACCTCTGCTCGACCGGTCTCGGACGGGTTCGTCACGGCGGTCGCCGACGATCGGCCCAGGTTCGGATCCGGGCCACACGCTCGCCGAACGTCCGCCGCACGAGATGACGCCCTCGAGACCACGACGGCAAGCCCTGACCGGTAGGTGCGGGCGTGCCCGGAGGTGAATGGCCTCCTCGGCGCCGCTGGCAGATGCCACGCGATAGCTACCGATCAGAATACGTCCGTTCGCGCGGTCCGGATACGGCTTCGAGGCCGCGTCGCGCGCAATATGGGCACAATCGTGACGAAGTCATTCGACGCCGTTTC
Organism: Nocardia sp. NPDC047654; assembly: GCF_043205035.1. Lineage (NCBI taxonomy): Bacteria > Bacillati > Actinomycetota > Actinomycetes > Mycobacteriales > Nocardiaceae > Nocardia > Nocardia sp. NPDC047654. The sequence goes on along the minus strand of NZ_JBIDDF010000009.1, from coordinate 1,261 downwards.
CGGGACGGTCTCCCAAGCGACGTCACTGTGCCTCGGTACGACGACCCGCGATTATTACGGTGCGATCAGGCCGGGTGGCATCGCTCGCAGACGTTTGCGAACGATCGCGGCAGATAGCCCGCCCCGGACCAACGTCTCTTCGCCCCCTGCGACCGGCGTCGCAGGGTCCACCGTGGGTGCACCAGTAGCTGGACGCAGAGCGCGCGCCCGAATGCGAGAACCCGCGGTTACCGGAGGGGACGGAGTCAGCCCGCAGGCGGGGGCGGGGGTGGGCCCGGAAGAGGGATGACGATGCCGAACGGCAGGGTGATTCCGGGCGGGGGTGTCGGTGTGGGCGCGGGTTCGGCGTCGGGCACCGGCTCGGGTTCGGGTTCCGGCGCGGGCGGCGTGGTGATGGCGGGTTCGGGGTCGCGCGGTCCGGTGTTCGGCTCCGGGGCGACAGGTGCGGGGCCGATGGCGGCCTCGGTCTCGGGTTGCGTGCACTCGGCCGCACGGGCGTCGGCGGGTCCGGCGTTACCGGCCGCTTCGGGGCTGGTAGCGCCGGGGTTCGGTAGCTGCCCGGGCGCCGCGCCGTACGGTTGCCCGGGCGCGAGCGGGGTGCGTGCCATGCCGGGCTGCCCCGGTTGCGGCATCGGCGCGGGGACAGGTTGCGCGACGCACGGATTCACCGGTGGCGGCGGCGGGCAGAAGATGCCGCACGGAATGGGCGGCAGACCGGGAAGCGTGATCATCACCTGCGTCGGCGCCTGCTGCCGCGGCGCGGGCACGGGCGTCCGCGGCGACTCGACGGGTGCGGGCACCGCCGTGGTCACCGCTGTCATCGGGGAACGGGGATCCACCGGGGCTGCCGCACCCGGCGGCACCAGGTCCGGCGAGATGCGCACCTGCGTAGGCGAACCCCCGGTCCGATACGCCGCCGCCCAACTCAGCACATTCGCCGCATACGCCATCGAGTTGTTGTACCGCAACACCGCACGCAACTCCTGCGACGGATCCCGCAGATCCAAACCCCCCGAACACAAATACTTCCCCGCAGCCAACGCCGCGTCGAACACATTATGCGGATCGGCCACCCCGTCCCCATTACCGTCCGCGCCATACGCCCCCCACGTCCCCGGCAAGAACTGCATCGGACCCAACGCCCGCACAAACCCCCCATCCGCAGCCTTGATCACCTCATTACCCGGCAAACTCCCATCCAACGCCGGACCGAAAATCGGCGACACCGTCGTACCCGCCGCATCCGTACGCCCACCCCGCG
>NZ_JBIDDF010000008.1:0-251892 GCF_043205035.1 Nocardia sp. NPDC047654 | reverse complement strand
CGCTGCGACGTCCTGTTCGCCATGCTCCGCAACAAACAGCCCTACCGGACACCCGCAACCTCAGCAGCTTGACGAACACGATAGGGACACCCCCCAGCGACACCGGCACGGGCCGGTCGAGAATGGTGACTCGAGTCCACAGCCGCACAGACAGGCCGGGCGATCGGACGATCTGCTGTGAACCGATGCCACCGGCACGGGCGGGGCTGACTGCCAATAGCTGTCCGTCGAGGGGCTACGGCCGGGAATGTGACCTGTGTCACAGTTCGAATCGGCTCTGACGTATTGACCACCGCCGGTCCGTCCAGCATGGTGTCGAGAGGTTAACAAGCGCTCAGTAACTTGCTCGGAAGGTTCGCATTCATGCCCGAAGCCGTCATCGTCTCTGCCGCCCGGTCGCCGATCGGTCGCGCCGGCAAGGGTTCGTTGCGGGATCTCCGGCCCGACGACTCGGGGGCGCGGATCGGGCGGGCCGTCCCGGCGGAGCAGTTGCCCGACAAGCAGATCAGCCCGGGGACGATGTGTGTCGGCGGCGGTCGGGGCACGGCGATGGCGCTCGAGGACTTGTCGTAACCGCCGATCCGCAAAAGGACTCATTGATGAACAGATTCGAAGGCAAGACAGCGATAGTCACCGGCGCGAGCCGGGGCATCGGGCTCGGCATCGCGCAGCGCTTGGTGGACGAGGGGGCGAGAGTGGTCATCACCGCCCGCAAACAGGACGCCCTCGACGAAGCGGTGGAAGCACTGGGCGGCCCCGGCCGCGCGCTGGCCGTCGCGGGCCGTGCCGATGACGTCGAGCACCAGGCGGAGACGGTCGCGCGCGCGATCGGCACATTCGGAAGCGCCGATCTCCTCGTCAACAACACCGGCATCAACCCGGCGTTCGGGCCGATGGTCGATCTGCCGTTGGAGGTGGCCCGCAAGATCGTCGAGGTCAACTGTCTGGCCGCGCTGTCGTGGGTGCAGCAGACGTACCGGGCCTGGATGAAGGACTTCGGGGGCGCGATCGTGAACGTGTCGTCGGTCGCCGGTGTCAAGCCCGCGCCGGGCATCGGCTTCTACGGTTCGAGCAAGGCGATGCTCACGCACATCACCCAGGAACTGGCGGTCGAACTCGGCCCGAATCTGCGCGTCAACGCCGTCGCCCCGGCGGTGGTGAAGACGAAGTTCGCCACCGCTCTCTACGACGGCCGAGAGGACGAGGTCGCCGCGGCCTATCCGCTGAAGCGGCTCGGCGTGCCCGAGGACATCGGCAGTGTGGTGGCGTTTCTGCTCTCCGAGGACGCGAGCTGGCTGACGGGGCAGTTGCTGGTCGTGGACGGCGGCGTCACGCTGACGGGTGGGGTCTGAGATGGCGCGGATGAAGGCATGGCGCGTCCACGAGCTGGGCGAACCGAGCGCGGCGCTGCGGCTCGATGACGTGGAAGTTCCGGAGCCCGGGCCGAGCCAGGTTGTCGTGCGGGTCTCCGGCGCCGCGGCGAACTTTCCCGATGTGCTGATGTGCCGCGGCCGCTATCAGGTCCGGCCGCCGTTGCCGTTCACGCCCGGCGTCGAATTGTGCGGCGAAGTGGTGGCGCTCGGCGCCGACGTGGCCGGGATCGCTGTGGGGGACCGGGTGCTCGGGGGCGCGGCGCTGCCCCACGGTGGTTTCGCGGAATTCGCCGTGTTGGAGGCCGCCCAGACGTTCGCCGCGCCGCCGTCGCTGGATGACGCGGAGGCGGCCGCGCTGTTCATCGGCTACCAGACCGGCTGGTTCGGGTTACATCGGCGCGCCGGATTGTCGAAGGGCGAGACCCTCCTGGTGCATGCCGCGGCGGGTGGCGTGGGCAGCGCCGCGATTCAGCTCGGCAAGGCCGCGGGCGCACGGGTGATCGGAGTTGTCGGCGGTGCCGAAAAGGCGGCCTACGCCAGGGATTTGGGTGCCGACGTGGTCATCGATCGTCACCAGCGGGACTTCGTCGACGTCGTCAAGGACGTCACCGGCGGTCGTGGTGCCGACGTGATCTACGACCCGGTCGGCGGCGAGGTGTACCAGCGGTCCACGAAATGCGTCGCCTTCGAGGGCCGCATCGTGATCGTCGGGTTCGCCGGCGGCGAAATACAAACCGCCGCGTTGAATCACGCACTGATCAAGAACTATTCGATTCTCGGTTTGCACTGGGGTTTGTACAACACCCAGGATCCCGCCGCCGTCGCCGAATGCCACCGCGCGCTGAGCGCACTCGCCGCCGATGGTGCGATCCGCCCGCTGGTCAGTGCCCGGCTGGGACTGGAGGACGTCGCCGACGCCGTGCAGCGACTCGCGGACGGCGAGACCGTCGGCCGCGTGGTCTACACGCCCTGAGCCCAGCAGTTTCCACCGCAATCACATCTTCGAGGAGAATTCATGACCGAACCGACACAGCGGATCGCGGTCGTCACCGGCGCCGCTCGCGGAATCGGCGGCCGCCGTCGCCCGGCGGCTGGCCGCTGACGGTATGGCGGTAGCCGTGCTCGACCTGGACGAGTCCGCCTGCAAGACGGTCGTCGACGAGATCGAGTCCGCCGATGGCCGCGCGCTCGCGGTCGGTGTCGACGTTTCCGACGAGGCCGCGGTCACCCGGGCGGTCGATCGCGTGGCCGCCGAACTCGGCGCACCGGCGGTGCTGGTCAACAACGCCGGGATCCTGCGCGACAATCTGCTGTTCAAGATGAGTGTCGACGACTGGGATGCCGTCCTGAATGTGCACCTGCGCGGGTCGTTCCTGCTGGCCCGGGCGGTGCAGGCGCACATGATCGAGCAGAGGTGGGGTCGCATCGTGAACCTGTCGAGCACGTCGGCACTCGGCAACCGTGGCCAGGCCAACTACGCGGCCGCCAAGGCCGGCTTGCAGGGATTCACCAAGACGCTCGCACTCGAACTCGGCAAGTTCGGCGTCACCGCGAACGCGGTCGCCCCGGGTTTCATCGAGACGGAGATGACCGCGGCCACCGCCGCCCGGATGAACATTCCCTTCGAGGAGTTCAAGACGGCAATGGCCGCCCAGATTCCGGTCGCCCGTACCGGCACTCCCGCCGACGTCGCGCACACCGTGTCGTTCCTGGTGAGCGAGGGCGCCGGATTCGTGTCCGGCCAGGTGATCTACGTGGCCGGCGGCCCGCGGAACTGAACGGAGGGAGACCTGTGCGGGTATTTCATGGCCTGTCCGAGCTGGCGTCCGCCGTCGGAACCCACCTCGGCTACAGCGATTGGCACGCGGTGACCCAGGAACGAATCGATCGCTTCGCCGAAGCTACCGGGGATCACCAATGGATCCATGTGGATCCCGCGAAGGCCGCCGCCGGACCGTTCGGCACCACCGTCGCACACGGGTTTCTCACCCTGTCGATGGTGCCGATGCTGGCCGGACAGGTGTACGCGGTGCGGGGCCTATCGATGGGCGTCAACTACGGCACCAACAAGGTGCGATTTCCGACTCCGGTCCCGGCCGGATCCCGGGTGCGAGCCGGTGTCGAGCTGGTCTCGCTCGTGCCGGGCACGATCGGATCGCAGGCGGTGATCCGAGTGACCGTGGAACTCGAGGGCTCGGACAAGCCCGCGTGTGTAGCCGAGACGGTCGCGGTGCTGGTGCCGTGACGACCGATCAGGAGGAGGAGAACACGTGACGACAACCCAGCAGGTGCGACTGGCGAAACGGCCGTCGGGGCTGCCCGACGCGGGCACTTGGAACCTGACGACCGAGGAACTGCCCGCGCTCTCCCCGGGCCAGATCCTGGTCGAGGTGGATTTCATCTCCCTCGATCCGGCCATGCGCGGCTGGCTCAACGACGTGCGGTCATATGTGCCTCCGGTCGGGGTCGGGGAGGTCATGCGGTCGCTGGATATCGCGACCGTTGTGGAGTCGACGCATCCGGACTTCGCCGTCGGCGACGCCGTCAGCGGAACCTTCGGCGTGACCGAATACGCGATCCACGACGGCCGCGGGGTGCAGAAGGTCGATTTGACCGCGGCGGGCGGTCCGACCTGGTTGGGCACCCTGGGAATGCCGGGAATGACAGCCTATTTCGGCTTGCTCGAGGTCGGTGACCTGCGAGCCGGAGACACGGTGGTGGTCTCCGCGGCCGCAGGTGCCGTCGGCAGCATCGCCGGTCAGATCGCGAAGATCAAAGGCGCGACGGTGATCGGGATCGCGGGCGGCGCCGAGAAATGCCGGATGCTGACCGAGGAACTCGGCTTCGATGCGGCCATCGACTATCGGAGTGAGAACGTCCTGCTGCGGCTGCGGGAGGCCGCTCCGAAGGGGATCGACGTCTATTTCGACAATGTCGGCGGTGACATCCTCGATGCCGCGCTCGCCAATCTCCGGCGTGGCGCCCGCATCGTCATCTGCGGTGCGATCTCGGCGTACAACGCGGAGAAGCTCCCTCCTGGACCTTCGCGGTATATGTCACTGCTCGTCAACCGGGCGTCCATGACGGGCTTCGTCGTTTTCGACTACGCGGATCGTTACGGTGAGGCGGTCGCGGAGATCTCCGGGTGGCTGGCCGAGGGCAGGATCAAGAGCAGGGAGCACGTCGTGGACGGCGGGGTAGCTCGCTTCGGTGAAACCTTGAACATGCTGTTCACGGGCGCCAACACCGGCAAACTCGTGCTCGCCGTGTAGAGCCATACTGTCCAGGTGACCGATACAGAGGACCGCTCGCGCGCGGACCAGACCCGAGCGCGGCTGCTGGACGCGGCGGTGGTCGCCTTCGCCGAACGCGGCTTCCACGGCTCGACGACCCGCGACATCACATCGATCGCCGGAGTGAGCACGGGGGCGATCTACGTCTACCACCGTTCCAAGGAAGAGTTGCTCTACCAGATCTCGCGCGCCGGTCACCTGGACACCCTGGAGCGCGTCCGCGCCGCCATCGCTTCGGCACAAGACCCCGCCGAGCAACTGATCGCCGTGATGAGGGAGTTCACGATCCATCACGCACGCGCCCATACCGTCGCCCGCATCATCAACTACGAACTCGCCGCTCTCAGCCCAGAACATCAACAGGAGATCAAGGAGACCCGACGTGCCATCGAAGGAGAGGTCCGGAGCCTGATCGAGCGAGGGGCGGCCGCCGGGGTGTTCGAGAACTCGAATATCCATATGGCCGCGACCGCTCTGCTTTCGCTCGGAATAGATATCGCGCGCTGGTATCACGAGGGTGGTTCCTGGTCGCCGGAGGACATCGGCGACTATTACGCGGACCTCGCGCTGCGAATCGTGGGCGGTCGGCGGCCGAGTCGCCCCGAGTCCGCTCGATCGTGAAGATCGCGGGATGATCGCAGGCCGAGCGGCGCCGGAGAATTGCTCGCGAGGATCGCGAGAGGACTGAGGTGGCTTCGGGGAGTCGTCCCGGTCCGATCGAGGTCAAGAACTCGCTTGCCGGGCTTGCTCCACGAACCAGGCCGCGATCTGAGTGCGTGAGGTGAAGCCGAGTTTGGTCAGGATGTGTTCGACATGGCCCTGGACGGTACGTTGCGAAACCACCAACTTGTTGGCGATCTGCTTGTTGCTGAGCCCTTGGGCGACGAGGTCGGCGACCTGCCGCTCCCGCTTGGTCAGCCGCGCAGCCGGGCCCGACGCGACCGCCGCGTCGGTGGGCTGCTCCCCGAGCGCGTACGCGACGGCGGCGTCCACTCCCATCGCCTGGCCTTGCCGAAAGGCGGCGTCGAATCTGCGAGCACCGAGCGCGCCTCGCGTCGTTCGCTCGCATTCCTTGTGAAAGCGCGACATGCTCAGCAAGACGGCGCGCACGCTGCCGCCCGCCAGCCAGTTTCCCTGGGCGGCTCCCAGCAGCACAGCGGCGCGTTCGACGTCGCCCCGGTCGGCGACCGTCCAGGCCAGCGCCTCGATGCCGAACGCGGTGAGCACCGGACTGTTGGACCGCCGATTGATTCGCAACGCCTCCTCCAGCAACCGTTGGGCACGGTCTCGGTCGCCCTGCTGGCGTGCGGCGACGCCCAAGCCGCGCAACGCAGTCGAACGATAGAGCAGTTCGCCTTGGGCTTCGGTGATGGAAAGCACTCGCCGGTAATGCTCGGACGCCCGGGTCATGTCGCCGCGCAGTTCGTATGACCATGCGAGGATGGCCAGCGCGCTGACGTAGAGTTCTCCCGTTCGGTCAGCGCTGAGCAGCTCCACCGCCTGTTCGAGGGACGAGGACGCGTCGGCCGCTTCGCCCCTGGCGAGTGCGACGATGCCGGTGGCGTAGGCAAGCTGTCCCTCGATGGCGGGGGTGGGGTCTTGGGCGGCGAGTGCTCGCCCCTCCGCCAGGAAAGCGGCGGTGGCCTGGAAATCCCCCTGTGGCGCGGCAACCTCGCAGGCCGCGCGCAGGGCACTGATGCGGTCGGGTATCGATTGCGCGCCGGGGTGGGCGAGGACGCGGTCGATCCAGAATCGGCCTTCCCCGTGCAGGCCGCGAAAGCTCCAGAACTCGTGCAGCGCCGAGGCGATGCGCAACCCTGCTTCAGCCGCTGCCCGGCTGTTGTCGGTCAGGCAGGATTCGAGCGCTTCGCGCAGGTTGGGTTGTTCACGTTCGAGCCGGGCGATCCAGTCGGGCTGCCGGGGGCTGATCCACTCGGCTTCGGCGTTCAGCGCCATGCGTTGGTACCAGTCGCGGTGCCTACGGCGAAGCTCGGTGTCCTCGCCGGATTCCCGCAGTTTCTCCCGGCCGTAGTCTCGCAAAGTCTCGAGCATCCGGATGCGCACGACGGAATGCGATTGCTCCCGGATCAGGATCGATTTGTCCACGAGGGCCGACAGCACATCCAGCGGACTTCGCGCAGCGGAGTCGAGTGCCATCATGTCGGTACCACAGATTTCTTCGGCGGCGTCGAGTTCGAAACTGCCGGCGAACACCGACAGCCGCGCCCACAGCCGCTGTTCGGCGCGGGTGCACAACTCGTAGCTCCAGGCGATACACCACCGCAGCGTTTGCTGCCGCGCGGGGGCGGTGCGGCTGCCGCGGGTGAGCAGCGCGTACCGGTCGGTGAGCCGGGCCAGGATCTGCTCCGGCGACATGGTGCGCATCCGGGCCGCGGCGAGCTCGATCGCCAGCGGCAACCCGTCCACCTGAGCGCAGATTCCGGCGACGGCGGACTTGTTGTTTTCGTCGAGCTCGAAGTCCGGCACCGCGGCCGCGGCGCGGTCGGCGAACAACGTCACCGCGTCGAAGCGCGGTAACCCCGCCAGGGTCGGCTCCCGTCCCGGCTCCGGCACCAGCAACGGCGCCACCCGCAGCACCGTCTCTCCGGCGATGTTCAGCGGTTCCCGGCTGGTGGCCAGGACCCGCAGATCCGGACAAGTCCGCAGCAACGTCTCCGTCAGCCCGGCTACGGCCTCCACCACGTGCTCGCAGTTGTCCATCACGACCAGCGTTTCGCGCGAACTCAGGAAGTCGATCAGAACCTCGAGCAGCGGCGTAGCCGACTGGTTCCGTACGCCGAGGGCGGCTGCGACCACGTCGACCAGCAGGGCTGGATCCGACACCTCGGCCAGCTCGACCAGCCACACCCCGTCGGCGAAATCGCGGCGCGACTGCGTCGCTGTGCGCAGCGCCAGCCGTGTCTTGCCGACACCTCCGATGCCGGTCAACGTCACCAGCCGGGAGGCCGACAGCAATTTCTTCAGTTGCGACACTTCGGCGCGCCTGCCGACGAAACTGGTCAACTCGAGCGGCAGCTCGCCGCTTTGGTTCCGCGCGGCCGCCGTCGGTGTACGCCACCCCCGCGACGGTGGCTTCTCGCCCCGACGCCCGAGCATCTCGTCGGGGTGCTCGAGATCCGATTCGCCCAGCAACGCCATCTCCCCTACCGAGAACCCGCGGTCCTGCTGCATCTGCCGGATGGCCTCGCCCAGCGCCGCGGCCGAGGGCCGCTCGCGGCGGTCTCGGCTCATCGCGGCTTCCACCAGCGCCGACACGTCCTCGGGGATACCTTTCTCCCGTAGGTCCGGCACCGGCTGGGTGGACATCCGGACGAACTGCGCCACCACGTTCTCCCCGCTGTGCCGCTCGAACGCGGCATGGCCGGTCAGCGCGCAGAACAGCGTGGCGCCGAGCCCGTAGACGTCCGCGGCCGGGGTCGGATCGACGCCTTCCAGCACTTCCGGGGCGGTGAACGCGGGCGACCCGGTCACAATGCCCGCAGCGGTCTGGAATCCGCCGGCGATATGCGCGATACCGAAATCGGTCAGCGCCGGCTCCCCGTACTCGGTGAGCAGGATGTTTCCCGGTTTCACGTCCCGATGCACGATATCGAGGCGATGCGCGCTGGCCAGTGCACCGGCGATCTTCACTCCGATCGACAACACCCTCTCCAGAGGAAGCGGGCCGTGCTGTCGTATCCACGCATCCAGCGAGTTCAGCGGGTGATACGGCATCACCAGGTAGGGCTGCCCGCTACCGATCGCACCGGTCTCCAGCACGGTGACGATGTTCGGATGCGCCGTCAACCTGCCCATCGCGCGCTGCTCCCGCGCGAACCGGGCCTGGTTGTCGGCGTCCAGTTCCGCGGACAGGACCTTTACCGCTACCGTCCGGTCCAGCGCAACCTGTCGGCAGCGATACACCACACCGAAACCCCCGCGACCGATCTCCACCGCGTTCTCGAAACCAGCCGCGGCCAGCTCCGCCGTGAGAGGCGTTGTCACCTCACGGCGTGTCCGCAGCGGATCGTCATCGGTCATCGCTCGGGCGTGACCCCACCAGCATGTCTCCGACAGCAGGCAACATGCGCGCACCTTTCACCACTGCCCAGGGTATCGCCGAAACATCGACGACGGCCCACACCGTCCAAACGGTTACCTACCGTCCATCGCCGACACATCCCGCACGCCGGCACGATCTCCTGCGCGCCATCCCGCAACCGCCCGGAGATCGGGTCCGGTGCGCGAAGTGGTCAGGGTGACCGCCATGGCGGTAGCGATGGCCGCGGCGGCGAGTGCGGCGGTGGCGGGCCAGCCGAACCAGCCGACGGCGGCGGCGCCGAACGCGGCGCCGCAGCTGCCGCCGATGAAGTAGACGATCATGTAGGCGCTGTTGAAGCGAGCCGGGGCGGCCGGGTCGATGGCGAGGACCGTGCTCTGGTTCGCTACCTGGGCCGCGAACAGTCCTGCGTCGAAGAGGCCGAGGCAGACGAGGGTTACGACCGTATTCGACAGGAAGGCGCCCAGAGCCGCCGAGGCGGCGATGGCGAGCACGAGCCCGATCGCGATCACCCGCCGCGCGCCGATGCGGTCGGTCCACGCCCCCGAGATGCGAGTGGCGGCGACACCGAGGAGTCCGGCGAAGGCGTACATGCCGATCCGTTCGGGCGAGTACGAGAACGGCGGCTGGGACAGCGCGACCGGGAGTCCGGCCCAGATCGTGCAGAAGGCGAAGAACCAAAGGGCGCCGCGACCGGCCGCCAGGCGCAGGGCCGGATACCGGCCGTGTAGTCCGGGAAGTCCGCGCACCGTTGCCAGGTAACCCACCGTGGCATTCCCCGCTACGGCGGGAAGCGCGAACCGGGCGGTGACCGCGACAGCCGCGCACGCCACCGCGAACGCGAGAAGCGTTCCGCGCCAACCGATCGCATCCGTCAACCAACCTCCGACGATCCGCCCCGCGAGGATCCCCGCCGAAATGCCCGCCGTGACGACGCCAAGGACAGTGGCCCGCCGTCGTGGTCGCGCGAGACGTCCCGCCACCGAACTCAATTGCGCACCGACCGATGATCCCGCCCCGATCAGGCCGACGACCAAGCCGAGCAGCCAGGCCGAATCGACCACCGCGCTCGCCGCCAGAGCGATGGCCAGGGTGCCGAACTGGGCCGACAGCACCACCCGCGGCGAGAACCGGTCGACCAGCGGTACCAGCAGCGCCAGCCCCACCAGATAGCCGAGCGACCCGCACGCCAGAGCGGTGCCGACCGCCGCGAGTGAGGCGTGTAGCGAACCGGCGACTTCCGCGATGGCCGGTTGCAGCGGATAGATGGTCGCGGTGCCGAGCGCGGCCGCCAGCGACATGAACCAAACGACGGGTGTCCGCAGCGCGGTGCCCCGCGTGTCCGGAGTCGAATCCGTTTTCATCGCACCGACGCTACGAGCACCGAGCCCAGGACTCCGGCGGGAAAGGGACGCGATAGTTGCGCTGTTCGGCCGCTTTCGAACGCAGGTCTGGTGAGTTCGGTGCCTACACGAGTTGCCGCTGATTCCTATGCCGGTGGCGCTGGTCGCGGCGGCGCACCGTACGCAACCCGCAGGCTTGGCCTACGCTCGCGCCTTCGAGCAGGTATTGCAGCCCGATCACCACGAATCCGAACAACCATCGTGCGACCGTCTGCCATATACGCGGACGTCGGCCGTCCTTCCATCGCACTACCCGCATTCCGAACACCAGTTTCGCGAGACTGCCGCGCAACAGGAGTGTGCCGAGTACGTGGTTGGCGAATGACACCGCGAGCACGCACGGAACGAACGCGCCGAGGAATTCCGCGACACCGTCGGAGGCAGGAAAGACACGCTGCGACAACGCCAATCCGACGATCAGCGCTATCAGGGCGTCGGTCGTCGCGGCCAGGGCGAGGCGATTCTCCCCCGCCTCGTCCGGAACAGCCGCCTGCGGCGCAGGCGCCTGGCCGCGTGGTCGGCTTCGGTTGGGACCGGGGCGTGTTGCGTTCACGCGACGTATTGTGGCGCAGCTCGACGACTGTCCCCAGCGGTGCGGTGCCCGCCTCCCGCGAGATGGCGGTGCCGCGGGCTCGTCCCGGCGGGTGGTTATTTCACGGTAGACAACGGCCGATGTCCGCGAGCACGTTCGCGGCGGACGCCGCCTGCCGGTGGTCTATCCCGGGATGACGTACTGCACCTGGACCGAATCGGGAGAGTGGAAGAATTCCTTGGTGGTGACGGACAATTCGATGTGGCCGGGACCCGACGGGATGGTGGCCGAGTTGTACCACGAGCCGACCAATTTGATGGTGGTGTTGCCGCGGGCGCCGGTATCGATGTTGTGCCAGGAGACGTAGGCGGTGGTCGCGCAAGTACCGATGCCTTCGAAGGCGCTGGTGAGATGGAGTCCCGAGGAGGAGTCCTGATCCACGTTCCCGCGGATCGTCCCGTAGCACACGCCCGCTTCGGTCGCCGTGGTGTAGAGGACCGGGAGATCGACGGCCTCCGCTGAGGCGGTGCCCGCGAAGACGAATGCCGGGACGCAGGCCACTACGGCGGCTGCGGCGGCTGTGACAAACCTGGTGACCGAGCGCATGAGTTCCCCTCTGCTGTTCACTGATCGGCATGCCCAGTTGCACTGCGGCTCGCCCCTTCACCGGAACCTCCAGAACACCAGCCCGGCTGCACGTCTTATCCGTCGCCACGCCAGAGCCGTTACGTCGCACTGCGCTGTTCAGGACAAGCCCAGGTCCCGGGCCACGATCATCTTCATGACCTCGCTGGTGCCCGCGTAGATTCGCGCCACCCTCGCGTCGGTGTACAACCGGGCGATCGGATACTCCATCATGTACCCGTACCCGCCGAACAATTGCAGGCAGCGGTCCACGACGCGAGCCTGTACCTCCGTGCAGAAGAGCTTGACGCGGGCGGCGTCCGCTCCGGACAACACGCCCTCGACCAGGTCGAGCACCGCACGGTCGACCATCGTCTGCGCCGCTTCCACTTCCGCGGACATCGCGGCGAGTTCGAACTTCGTGTTCTGGAACGAGGCGACCGGGGTGCCGAATGCCTTGCGCTGCTTGGTGTAGTCGACGGTCGCGGTGATCGCGGCACGCGCCTGCGCGACCGAGCCGACCGCGACGGTGAGCCGTTCCTGGGGCAGATTGTGCCCGAGATAGCCGAACGCCGCGCCCTCGGCGCCGAGCCGGTTGGCGACCGGTACCCGGACGTCGTGGAACGACAGCTCCATGGTGTCCTGCACCTTGCAGCCCATCTTCTCCAGCATGCGGCCGCGGGTGAAGCCGGGCATTCCGTCCTCCACCACCAGCAGGGTGAGCCCCGCGCGGCGGTTGTCCGGGTCGGTGGACGTGCGGGCCACCACGATCACCAGGTCCGCGAGCAGACCGCCGGTGATGAAGGTCTTGGCGCCGTTGAGCACATAGTCGTCGCCGTCGCGCACCGCGCTGGTTCGCATCCCCGCCAGATCCGAGCCCGTTCCCGGCTCGGTCATGGCGATCGCGGTGAGCGACTGCCCCGACGCCAGTCCGGGAAACCATCGCCGCCGTTGCGCGGCGTCGGCGTACTCCAGGAGGTACGGCAGGATGACGTCGAGCTGGGTGCGCACGGTGCCGAGGGTGACCAGGGCCCGGGCCGCCTCTTCTTGCAGGATCACGTTGTAGCGGTAGTCGCGAATGCCCGCTCCCCCGTGTTCCTCGGGTACCGCGAAGCCGAGCAGCCCGAGTTCGCCCATCTCGGTGAAGATCTCGCGCGGCATCCTGCCGTCCTTCTCCCACACGGAGTAGTCCGGCACGATCCGCTTCTCCACGAAATCCCGGACCAGCTGCCGGAACGCCTCGTGGTCGGCAGTGAACAGTTCTCGTCGCACGGCGGGCCTCCCGTTCAGGACATCAGTTCGACGACGGTGGCGTTGGCGGTGCCGCCGCCCTCGCACATGGTCTGCAAGCCGTAGCGAATGCCGTTGTCGCGCATGTGATGCAGCATCCGGGTCAGCAGGACGGCGCCGGATCCGCCGAGCGGGTGCCCGAGCGCGATCGCTCCGCCCAGTGGATTCACCAGCGATTCGTCGGCGCCGGTCTCGGTGAGCCAGGCGAGCGGGACGGGCGCGAACGCCTCGTTCACCTCGAAGACGCCGATATCGGCCAGCGCGAGACCCGCTTTGCGCAACACCTTCTCCGTCGCGGGGATCGGGCCGGTGAGCATCAGCACCGGATCGGAGCCGGCTACGGCGCCCGCGCGGTAGCGGGCCAGTGGCGTCAGGCCCAGCTCGCGCGCCTTGCGCGGGGTGGTCACCAACAGGGCGGCCGCACCATCGGAGATCTGCGAGGCGTTGCCCGCGTGGATCACGCCGTCGTCTTGGAACGCGGGTTTCAGCCCGGCGAGCTTCGCCGCGGTGGTGCCGCGTCGGATCCCCTCGTCGGCGTCCACCACGCCCGCTTCGGTGCTCACGGGCACGATCTGGTCGGTGAAGGCGCCCGCGTCCTGGGCGGCGGCGGCACGCTCGTGCGAACGCGCGGAGTACTCGTCGAGCCGGGTGCGGCCGAATCCCCACTTCTTCGCGATCAATTCGGCCGAGATGCCCTGATTGAACGCGAAGCCGTCGTAGCGCGCCAACGCTTTCGGCCCATAGGGAGCACCGGAAGCCTTCGCCGCGTTCAGCGGCACCCGGCTCATCACTTCGACTCCTCCGGCGACCACGATGTCCTGCTGTCCGGAGAGCACGGCTTGCGCCGCGAAATCAAGCGCTTGCTGGCTGGAACCGCAGGCCCGGCTCACCGTGGTGCCCGGAACGCTTTCCGGCCAGCCCGCCGCCAGCACGGCGTAGCGGCCGATGTTGCCGGACTGGTCGCCGACCTGGGAGACGCAACCCCAGATCACGTCGTCGATCAGCGCCGGATCGAGGGCGCAGCGCTCGGCCAGCGCGGTGAGCACCAGCGCGGACAGGTCGACCGGGTGCACCCCGGACAGTCCTCCGTTGCGTTTGCCGACGGCGGTGCGGACCGCCCCGGCGATGACTACCTCACGCATCTCATCTCCCGTTCTCGGAATTCCCGGCGGCACGGATCGGCGGCCGCCGGACGGTCCAGTCGCCGGTGAACCGTGGTTCGCGCCGTTCGGCGAAGGCCGCGAACGCCTCCGGGGCGTCGGCGGTGGCGAAGTTCAGTCCTTGCGCCCTGGACTCGGCCGCGAGCGCTTCCCGCAGCGTCGAGCCCGCGCCTTCGTGCAGCAGCGCCTTGGTCTGGGCCAGCGCCACCGGTGGTCCGGCCGCCAGGCGCGCGGCGAGTTCGGTGACGAACCCGTCGATCTCCTCCTGTGCCACCACCCAGGTGACCAGTCCCAGATCGCGAGCCTGTTCGGCGTCGATCGTCTCGGCCAGCAGCGCCAGCCGCTTGGCCTGTTGCAGGCCGATCAGCCGGGGCAGCAGCCAGGAGCCGCCCAGATCCAGCGACAGTCCGCGGCGGGTGAAGATCTGCGCGAACGTCGATCGCGGGGTGGCCACCACGAGATCGCAGCCCAGGGCCAGATTCCAACCCGCGCCGACCGCGACGCCGGTGACTTTCGCGACGGTGGGCAGGGGCAGTTCGTGCAGCAGGACCGCGACGTCGGTGAGGGCGCGCATCCGGTAGACCGGGTGCGCGTTGTCGGGCGTAGAGATGTCCGCGCCGGAACAGAACGCGCCGCCCGCGCCGGTGAGCACCAGGGCGCGCACGGCGCGGTCGGCCGCGGCGGCGCGCAGCGCGTCGGCCAGCGCCGCCCAGAGTTCGGCGTCGATCGCGTTCTTGCGGTGCGGCCGGTTCAGCGTCAGTGTGCGCACGCCGTCGCGATCCTCCGAAAGCAGCACGGACTCGCCGGTCATCGGCGTGATCCGAGCACTCCGGCATCCCGCAGCGCTTCGATATCCATCGCGGTGCAACCCAGTTCGGTGAGCACGGTGTCGGTGTGCGCGCCGAGGCCGGGCACCGGGCCCATCGGCGGCTCGAACCCAGCGAGGATCGCGGGCGGCAGCAGCGACGGGATCGGACCCGCGGGGGTCTCGATGTTGCGCCAGCGGTCGCGCTCGGTGAGCTGCGGGTGGTCGAGCACCTCCGTGGGGCGGTGGTAGCAGGAGTTGCCGATCCCGGCGTCGTCGGCGATCTTCTGGATCCGGGCCAGGTCGTGGCGCAGGCACCACGCGGCGATCGCGTCGTCGATCTCGCCGCGGTGGCGCACCCGCCCGGGGTTGCTGCGGAATCGTTCGTCCGCGGCGAGATCCGGCCGCTCCAGGATGTCGGTCGCCAGCCGCTGCCACTCGCGGTCGTTGGTGGTGCCCAGCACCACGGTTCGCCCGTCGGCGGTGGGATACGCGCCGTAGGGCGCCACGGCGGGCGAACTCATCCCGAGCGGCTGCTGATCGACGCCGGTGTGCCGCGCGTAGGTCAGGTGATAGCCCATCATCTCGGCCATGGTGTCGAAGAGGCTCACCGAGATGGTGTTGCCGTGAGCCGCGCCCCGACCGCGCCCGCACAGTGCGGCGAGGATCGCCAGCGCCGCGTACAGGCCCGTGGTGACGTCGGCGACCGGCGGGCCGGGTTTGGCCGGGGCGTCCGCGGTGCCCGTCACCGCGCAGACGCCGGATTCGGCTTGGACGAGCAGGTCGTAGGCGCGTTTGTGGGACAGCGGCCCGCCCGCGCCGAACCCGTCGATCTCCACCGCGATCAGGTCCGGATGCCGCGCGGCCAGGTCCGTGGGCGCGAGACCGAGGCGAGCGGTGGCGCCGGGCGCGAGGTTGGACACCAGTACGTCGGCACGGCTCAGCAAGCGGTGCAGCAGGTCCACCCCTGCGGGCGATTTCAGGTCGAGGGTGACCGACTCCTTGCCGCGGTTGACCCAGACGAAGTGAGCGGCCTGCCCGAGCACCACGTCGTCGTAGTACCGGGCGAAGTCGCCGCCTTGCGGGTGCTCCACCTTGATCACCCGGGCGCCGAAATCGGCCAAGCTGCGCGTGCACATCGGCGCGGATACGGCCTGTTCCAAGGCGACCACCGTGATACCGGCGAGTGGTCCGGGCCCGGACCGCCCGCCGTCCGGAGCGAGACGCTGCGCGGGAGCGGTCATCAGATCACCGTGCCGCCGTCCACCGGCAGCACCTGGCCGGTGATGAAGGAGGCGGCGTCGGAGGCGAGGAAGACGAACGCGCCCGCGACTTCCTCCGGTTCGGCCCAGCGGCGCAACAGGATCCGGTTGAGCATCTGCTCGGAGAACCGATCGTCGGTACGGATGGTGTGCGTCATCGGCGTCGCCGCCAGCGGGGCGAGCGCGTTGACCAGGATGTTCTTGCGCGCCAGTTCCTTCGCCAGCGATTTGGTGATGCCGATGATCGCGGCCTTGGCGGCGGAGTAGTTCACCTGGCCGAGCGTGCCGACGATGCCCGCGGCGGAGGTGACGTTGATGATCCGCCCGGTGCCGTCGGTGGGCAGGAACGGCAACGCCCCCTGCGCGCAGTTGATCGTGCCCAGCGCGTGGATGTCGAACAGCCGCCGCACCGATTCCGCGGTGGTGTCTGCGAACATCGCCGGTGCGGTGACCCCGGCGTTGTTCACGACGATGTGCAGCACGCCGTCGGCGAGTCCGGCGGCCTGCTCGGCGGCCGCCGCGGCGGAGTTCCGGTCGGAGACGTCCAGCGCCCGCCCTGCCGCGGTGCCACCGGTCGCGACGATCTTCTCCGCGACGGCGCAGGCCGCCGCGCCGTCGACGTCGGTGACCAGCACGGCCGCGCCCGCGGTGGCCAGCGCCTGCGCCACCGCGGAGCCGATCCCGCCCGCGGCCCCCGTGACCAGCGCCGAACGCCCGGTGAGATCGAACAATGTCTGCTGCGCCATCAGTAGCTCCTCGGCAATCCCAGGGCGTGCGAACCCAAGTAGTTCAAGATCATTTCTTGGCTGACGGGGGCGATGCGCATCACGCGCGCCTCCCGGAAGTAACGGGACACGTGGTATTCCTCGGCGTATCCCATGCCGCCGTGTGTCTGCAGCGCTCGGTCGGCGGCGGTGAATCCGGCGTCGGCGCACAGGTATTTGGCCGTGTTCGCCTCGCGCCCACAGGGTTTCCCGTTGTCGTAGCGCCAGGTGGCCTTCCGCAGCATCAGCTCGGCCGCGTCCAGCCGGGCCAGCGAATCGGCCAGGGGGAACTGGATGCCCTGGTTCATGCCGATCGGCCGGTCGAAGACCACGCGTTCCTTCGCGTACCGCACCGCCCGGTCCAGCGCGACGCGGCCGAGGCCGAGCGCCTCGGCGGCGATCAGCATGCGCTCGGGGTTCAATCCGTCGAGCAGATAGCGGAATCCGGCGCCCTCCTCGCCGACCCGATCCTCCACCGGCACGCGCAGGTCGTCGATGAACAGCTCGTTGGAGGTGACGGCGTTGCGGCCCATCTTGGCGATCGGCCGGATGTCGACGTGCGCGCGGTCGAGGTCGGTGAGGAACAGCGTCATGCCGTCGGTCTTCTTGGCGACCTCGTCATAGGGGGTGGTGCGGGTCAGCAACAGGATCTTCTCCGATTCCTGCGCTTTCGAGATCCACACCTTGCGCCCGTTCACCACGTAGTGGTCGCCGTCGCGACGGGCGAACGTCGTGATGCGCGGGGTGTCCAGGCCCGCGCCGGGTTCGGTCACGCCGAAGCACACGTGCAGCTCGCCGGTCGCGATGCGCGGCAGAGTCCGTCGCTTCAACTCCTCGCAACCGTGCACCACCACGGGATGCATGCCGAAGATCGACATGTGGATCGAGCTGGCGGCGTTCATCCCGCCGCCGGAGCGCGACACCTCTTCGGCGAGCAGGGTGGCCTCGGTGATGCCGAGGCCGTGGCCGCCGTACTGCTCGGGGATGGTGATGCCCAGCCAGCCGCCGCCCGCGACGGCGTCGTAGAACTCGGTGGGGAACTCGTGTGCCTGGTCTTTGGCCATCCAGTACTGGTCGTCGAACTTGCGGCACAACTCGGCCACCGATTTCCGGATCAGCTCCTGGTCTTCGGAGAGCTCGAAATTCATGCCCTCGGCGTTCGTGTCACCGGACACTTCCGCACCTCCACTTCCTCGTATCGCGGTCGCTCGCGGCGCACGCCGGTGCGGAAGGTCGATCCACCCCTTCCGCACCGGCGGCACCCGACGGCGACCGCTCGGTACCGCGCGTAGGGCCCTCCGTCTCCCCAGTCGAGGCGGACGACGCGCGAGCCGATCCCCGTCCCCCGGCGCGGCAGTGCACCGAGGCGATTCCCGTGCCCGGCGAGGTTTCGCCGGGCACGGCGTGCACCGCCTGTCCTCGGCCCCGGTTGGAGCAGGCGTGTCCGTGATGGCCCGCGGGAGTTTGTTCGATCCCGCGGCCGGTGGCTCAGCGCGGCGCCGAGGCCACCCCGTCGTAGCGGATCTCCGCGCCGAGCACTCGACTACCGAGTTCGTCGAGGTCGTAGGACTGGCGCGCCAGCCAAAAGCGCAGGAAATTGGTCAGCGAATAGCGCAGGAACAGCGCCGAACCCACCACGCTCGCCGCCACCCCGCCCAGAGCGAGGGTGATGGCGTCGCGCTGTGCCAGTGCGTCGGTCGTGCCGTGCGACATGAAATACGCCAGCACCGCCACCGCCACTCCGGCCACCATGAGCGTGACGCCGGTGCGCAGCCACAGCCCGGAGCGGCCTGCCGCCGGATCGGGGATCTTCAAGTCCTGCAGTTCGCGGACGAAACGCTCCGCGCGAGATTCGGTCATGTGGAACTTCCTAGGTAGAGGGCTGCCAATTCATTGCGGATTCCACTGTCGGGGTGTCCCTGCCGCACCACCCGGCCGCGCACCAGGACGGCCGCGTGATCGGCGATGTCCAGCACGGCGGCGGCGAACTGCTCGACCACCAGCACCGCGACACCTTGGCGGGCGATCTCGGCGACCTCGTCGTAGAGCCTGCCGACCACCAGCGGGGCCAGGCCCATGGACAGTTCGTCGAGCAGCAGCACGGCGGGATCGGTCGCCAGCCCACGCGCCAGCGCCAGCATCTGTTGTTCGCCGCCGGACATGGTTCCCGCGATCTGGCCGGCGCGTTTGCCGAGGATCGGGAACCGGCTGAAGGCGATCTCCTCGATCTCCTCCCTCGACCGTCCGGTGAAGGTCATCATCAGCAGGTTGTCGCGCACGGTGAGATTCGGGAACACCCCGCGGCCCTCGGGGATCAGGCAGACGCCCGCGCGGGCCAGGTCGCGCGGGTCCGCTCCGGTGACGTCGCGCCCGCCGAGCGTCAGCCGTCCGGAGGCGACCGGGTGAATACCCGCGATCACCTTCAGGGCGGTGGTCTTGCCCGCGCCGTTGGGCCCGAGCAGTGTCACCACCTGCCCGGCCGCGAGGTCCAGGTCCACGCCGTGCAGCACGGTGATGGCGTCGTAGGCGGCGCGCACCTCGCGCAGCGCGAGGAGTTCGGTGGGGCCGGAAGACATAGTGGCCGCGACTGTTTCGGTGGCGCTCTGCACGCTCATACGTCTCCCAGATAGGCCGCGAGCACGGTTTGGTCGGCGCGGATCACCGCGGGTGGCCCTGAGGCGATCACCTTGCCGAGATCGAGCACGAACACCTCGTCGCAGACGTTCATCACCAGGCCCATGTCGTGTTCGACGAGCAGCACCGCGGTGCCGTCGTCGGCCAGCGACCGCAGCAGTTCGCCGAATCGCTCGGTCTCGGTGTGGTCCTGGCCCGCGGCAGGCTCGTCGAGCAGGATCAGGCTGGGCCGCGCCGCGATGGCCCGGCCCACTTCCACCAGGCGGCCGGTGCCGGTGGGCAGTTCGTCGGCGCAGGCGTCGGCGAGTTCGTGCAAGCCGAGCCGGTCGATGATCTCGGTGACGATCCGGGCGGCGTGCCTGCGCTGCGGGCCGAGTTCGGCCGCGACCAGCAGGTTGTCGCGCACGCTCAGCCTGCCGAACAACTCGAGCCGCTGGAAGGTACGAGCGAGGCCGTGCCGGGCGCGACGGGACGGGCCGAGCCGGGTGACGTCGGCGCCGTCGATCGCCACCCGGCCACGGGTCGGTTTGCGCAGCCCGCAGATCACGTCGAACAACGTGCTCTTGCCCGCGCCGTTCGGACCGATAAGTCCGGTCACCGCGCCGCGTTCGGCGCGCAATCCGGCGCCGTCGAGCGCGCGGTGGCCGCCGAAGACGACGGTGACATCGTCAACTTCCAGTAGCGACGGCACGATCGAGCACCTCCTCGTCGTCGGATGTCCACGGCCGCCGCACGCCCCACCACTCCACCGGGACCTGCGCGGGGTCCGGCGCGGGCCGCGCCCGCACTCCGTGCAAGACGCGCGCCGCCACCACGGCGACCACCGCGCCGAAGGTGAAACCCCAGCCGTCGACGATGTCGATCAGACGCAGCCCCCACAGTCCCAGGACCAGCAGCGCGAGCAGTGGGGCGACGATCCGGTCGCGCAGCATCGGCAACCATTCGTCGCGCATCGAGGCGATCGCCCCGTCCTTCAGCACGCCGCCACCGAAGGCTATGCCGCCGAGCGCGGGCAGCACCTGGGCCAGATTCTGCAGCCCCGGCCACAGCACGGGGATCACGTTCAGCGGGCCGGCGAAGACCGCGCCGGTGAACAGGCCCGCACCGACCGCACCGAGACCGGCGATGGTGACGATGAGGAAGATCGGCAGTCCGGCCACCAGATTGAACTGTTCGGGCGCGACGGCCCGCACCTGCATGCCGTACAGCGCGCCGCCCAGTCCGGCGATGGCCGCCGCCAGCGCGAAGACCAGCACGCGCGCCGCCAGCAGG
This sequence comes from Nocardia sp. NPDC047654, assembly GCF_043205035.1. Classification (NCBI taxonomy): domain Bacteria; kingdom Bacillati; phylum Actinomycetota; class Actinomycetes; order Mycobacteriales; family Nocardiaceae; genus Nocardia; species Nocardia sp. NPDC047654. Next base: position 231,420 of record NZ_JBIDDF010000008.1, on the reverse strand, counting down.
CTGCCACCGAGGGTCGCGTAGGCGGCCTCGCTGTCGCGCAAGGCGATCAGGCGACGCCCGAATCGGCTGCGCCGCAACAGCGCCACCGCCAGGCCCGCCACCGCCAGGCACACCGCCGCGAAGACGGTCACCTCGGCGGTGGTGTCCAGTTCCAGGCCGAACAGATCCGGCCCGACCAGCGACACCGAGCCCTGGTCGAACAGCGAGATCCGCACGCCGAGGATCTCGAAGGAGGGAAGCGTGAAGATCCAGCGATCCAGGATGACGGCGAATGCCGCCGTCGCCAGGGCCAGGTACACCCCGGACAGCCGCAGCGCGGGCACCGCGACCACTGCCCCGACCACGCCGGCGATACCCATCGCGGCGGGCAGCGCCCACCACTGGCCCACCGGTCCCAGATGCGCGTAGGCCACCGCGCCCACACCGGCCAGGCTGAGCTGGCACAGCGAGATCTGGCCCGCGAAACCGAGCAGCGGCACGTACGACAGCGCGATCACGCCCCAGGCGAACATCGCGCCATAGGTGATCAGGTCGGATTCGGTGAGCATGGTCGCCAGCATCGATCCGGCCACGACCACCACCGCGGCGAACGCCAGCGAACCGTTGATCGATGGCGATGGCACCGGGCTGAGCTTGCGGTCGCGACCGCGCAACCTGCCGTGCGGGAACATCAGCAGCGCCACGAACAACAGCAGCGCGGGGGCCGCCAGCCGCAGACCGGGCAGGTACTCGTTCTGCGGAAGATACCCGGTGAGGTAGCTCTCCAGCAGGCCGACCACCACCGCGCCCGCGAACGTCATCGGCAGATTGCGCAGCCGCCCGAAGATGGCCGCGGTGTAGGCGCTGACGATCAGCAGCGACAGCTGCGCGGCATCCAGCGCCACGGTCGGCGCGATGAGGATGCCGCCGATCGCGGCCAGCTCGATGCCCAGCATCCAGGCGATCCGGTTGGCCCGCCGAGGATCGGCGCCGGTCAGGCCCACCAGCGCGCGATCGTCCACGGTGGCCCGCATCTCCGCGCCGATCCTGGTGCGGTACAGCAGGATGCGCAGCGCGGCGGCGACCGCGACGGCGACGGCCATGGTCAGCGCCTGATGCCAGGTGATGAGGACCGGGCCGAGGTCGATCGACGGCTTGTCGGCGAAGAACCTCGTCAGCGACCGCGACTCGTTGGGGTTCCAGATCCAGCGCGCCAGCACGATGAGCCCGCTGAGCAAGGCGATCGTCATCACGAGTTTCTCGGCGTCACCGAGCCCCTGCGTCGGCGCCAGCGCCTTGCCGAACAGCAAGCCGAACAGCGGCGCGAAGACCAGCAGCACCGCGACGATCGCCATCGGCGCAGGCCGGCCCCAGCCGACGGTGAGCTGCCAGTAGACGAACGCCGAGATCATCCCCGCGGCGCCGTGCGCGAAGTTGAACACGCCGGTCGTGGTGTAGGTGAGCACCAGACCGCTGCCGATCACGGCGTAGATCGCCGCGGTGCTGAGGCCGACGATCCCGAAGGCGATGAACTGCTCCATCAGCGCGAACGCTCCGTCACTTCAGGTCGCTTCGGCTCTTGCCGACATCGGCGAGGGTCAGCGGTTTGCCGAAATCCCTGGTGTACTTGTACGGGGTGAAGCCGCAGCGGAATACGCCGGTGTTCGGCTCGAAATCCGCGGTCTTCCAGCCGTCGGGCGTGGCCTGCTGGACGTTGAAGCACCGGGTCTGCTCGGCCAGCGGCCGGGACAGATCGACCGGCGCCTGCAAGCCGCCGCCGGTCCACGCGGTCTCCTTGCTCGCGGTGTCGTACACGCACGCGCGGGTGAGGTTGTCACCGCAGCTGGTCGCCGATTTGGCGAACAGCAACCACGACTGGAAGGCCCGCAGCACCTGGAAGGTGATCGCGCTACTCGGCGCGTACTGCTTGAACAGGTCTTTCAGCTGCTGTACCGCGGGCACCTGCGCGGCCGCGTCCAGCGGTGCGGTCCCGCTCAGATCGGCGTAGTTGTTCTGGGTGGCCAGGGAGTTCTTCGTGACGTCGAGGAACGACTGGTTGTAGGAGTTGGCGTTGGCGTCGATCCAGTCCAGCTCGTAGTTCATGCTGGTGAGCACGTCTTGCAATTTGGCCAGGTAGCGGAACTCCCCGAAGAAGATCAGGCCCTTGACGTTGTTGGCCTTGATCGCCTGCGCGTACGGCGTCCAGTCCGACACGCCCGCGACCGGGTAGAGGTCGTTGTAGACGATCTTCGCGCCGTTCGCGGTCAGTGATTCGGTGAGCTTCTCGCCCATGACCTTGGTGATCGGCGAGTCGCCGTTGATCATCCCCACCGCACCGGCCGAATTCGGGTAGGCCTCCTTGATCAGCCAGTCCTGGAAACCGGTGTACGGGTTGACCGCTTCGGAGGCCGAGGAGCCGCCGCCCAGTTGCAAGTCGGACCCGGTGTTCGCGGTCTGGGTCACCTGGGCGGGGAACTCCGGCAGCAGGCACGACAGCCGGTCCTTCACGCCGAGCCCGTCCAGCGCGGCGCTTCCGCCGACGAGGGCGAAGTCCTCCCGGCAGGCCTCCAGCATGCGCTGGCGCACCTCCATGAGCTTGGTGTCGCGCAGGTTGGTCACCAGCTTGCGCCCGTTGATGCCACCGGCGGAGTTGCACCAGGAGGTGAACACCTTCGCCGCGTCGACCAGGTCGGGATTCTTCGTGAAACCTACGTCGGAGAAGACTCCGACCTCGATCTCGCCGGCCGTTACGCCCTGCGCCGACGCGCTTTTCGCGTTTCCGGGCCGGCAGACGCTGGTCAGGTCGCCGAAGTTGCCGGAGGCGGCCTGGCCCGGACCCTCATCGGTTCCGCGCCCACCGCCCTCACGGCCACAGCCGGCCACCAAGAGCGCGACCGCCATCGCGGCAACGACCATTCGCTGCGGTTTCACCGTAGTTCCTCCTCCGTGGGCTGCTCGGCATCCGATCGGTCCGGGCCGTCGCCGGCATCTCGCCCCTTGCTCGTCGATGAGCAGCACGTGCCCCGGGGGCACACTCACTGTCAGGGAAACTATCTTCTCAGATTCGGATAATCAATATCTGCTCTTTGGAGAGCGATGTCGTCAACCGCAGTGATCGGGGCGCTCAGGCACTGGCAGGCCCCGCTCCAGAAGACCTGACACGATCAGCGTTGACAGCGGCGCAGCCGCGTGAAAATGTGATAGTTGATTTTGAGAATGCTATTCTCGTTTCGGAGTAACGGAGGCGCATGTCATCCGGAACGGCTGACGAAAGGCCGGTGGCGACCCGTCATGCGGGCGCGCCCGGTGACAGCCGAGGAACCCCGTCGCCGCTCGGCAGGCACGGCCCAACGGGGCACGGCATTCGACACCTCCGGCGCATCGCCGGACCACGAAAGGTAATCCCTTGGCACACTTCACCAAACCCGCTGCCGGGAGCTGGACGCAGAACTATCCCGAGCTGGGTACCGAGCCGGTGGACTACACCGACTCCATCGATCCCGCCTTCTACGAGGACGAGCGTCAGGCGATCTTCCGCAAGAACTGGCTCAACGTGGGCCGGATCAACCGGCTGCCCCGGATCGGCAGCTACTTCACCAAGGAACTGGCCTGCGTCGGCACCTCACTGATCATCGTCAAGGACAACGATGGCGCGGTGCGGGCGTTCCACAACATCTGCCGGCATCGCGGGAACAAGCTCGTCTGGGACGACTACCCCGGCGAGGAAACCGCAGGTACTTGCCGCCAGTTCACCTGCAAGTACCACGCGTGGCGCTACAGCCTCAAAGGCGAGCTGACCTTCGTCCAGCAGGAGAAGGAGTTCTTCGACCTGGACAAGGACAAGTTCGGTCTGAAGCCGGTGCGCTGCGAGGTGTGGGAGGGCTTCATCTTCGTCAACCTCGACGACAACGCCAAGCCGCTCACCGAATACCTGGGTCCGCTGGCCAAGGGCCTCGAGGGGTACCCGTTCGACCGGATGACCGAGGTCTTCAGCTACCGGGCCGAGATCGGCAGCAACTGGAAGCTGTTCATCGACGCGTTCGCCGAGTTCTATCACGCACCCGTGCTGCACCAGAAGCAGGCGGTCAAGGACGAGGCCGACAAGCTCTACGGCGTCGGTTACGAAGCGCTGCACTACGAGATAGCGGCTCCGCACTCGATGATCTCCTCCTGGGGCGGGATGGCCCCGCCGAAGGACCCGACGATGGTCAAGCCGATCGAACGCGAATTGCGCAGCGGCCTGTTCGGCCCGTGGGACCGCCCCGACATCGAGGGGCTGGAGCCGCTGCCGCAGGGCATCAACCCCGCCAAGCATCGCGCCTGGGGCGTCGACGAATTCGAGTTCTTCCCGAATTTCTCCCTGCTGTTCTGGGCGCCCGGCTGGTACCTGACCTACCACTACTGGCCGACCGCCGTGGACCGGCACATCTTCGAGGCGAGCCTGTACTTCGTGCCCGCCACGAATGCCAGGGAGCGGCTGGCCCAGGAACTGGCCGCGGTGACCTTCAAGGAATACGCGCTGCAGGACGCGAACACCCTGGAGGCGACCCAGACCATGATCGCCACCCGTGAGGTCACCGAGTTCCCGCTCAACGACCAGGAGATCCTGCTCCGCCACCTGCACAAGACCGCTCAGAAGATCGTCGAGGAGTACCGCGATGGCCGCGCCCACTGACCAGCCCACCGACCGGGCGCACACCGCGCCGCTGCCCGCCGAGTTCGCCGACCTGGCGCCGTTCTCGGACTGGATCCTGGCCACCGAGCCGGAACGCTACGCCAAGCGGCTGGCATCCTCCATGGACGAGATGCAGCGGTTGTACGACACCGTCTTCCCGCGCCTGCGGCCCGCCATGGATTACATCGACAAGTACGACTGGAACGACCTGCCCGACGAGGTGCGCAACTTGTTCCACCTGTTGCAGTCGCTGGTGATGGTGTCGTTCCCGATCGAAGTGTGGAAGCAGCCGCGAGTGCCGGATTCCGGTGCCGCGTACCTGGATATCGTCCGCGAGCCGGTGGTCTGACCCGTGGCGGCGCTGACCGTGAAGGCCGCCGGTCTGCTCGACCTCGACACCGGTGCGATCGTCCGGCCCGGCATCCTGCGGATCGAGGACGACCGGATCGCCGGTGTCGGCGGCGCCGTCACGGGCGAGGTCGTCGATCTCGGTGACCTCGTCCTGCTGCCGGGTCTGATGGACATGGAGGTCAACCTCCTCATGGGCGGCCGCGGGGAGACCGGTCTGGCCTCCAGCGTCAAGGACGATCCGGCACTGCGCGTGCTGCGCGCGGTGGGCAATGCCCGCCGGACGCTGCGCGCCGGCTTCACGACCGTCCGCAATCTCGGGCTGTTCGTGAAGACCGGCGGCTACCTGCTGGACGTGGCGCTGGGCAAGGCGATCGACGCGGGCTGGATCGAAGGCCCGCGCATCGTGCCCGCCGGGCACGCGATCACGCCCACGGGGGGCCATCTCGACCCGACCATGTTCTCCGCCTTCGCTCCCGACGTACTGAAACTCACCCTCGAGGAGGGCATCGCCAACGGCGTGGACGAGGTACGCAAGGCGGTGCGATACCAGATCAAGCACGGCGCGCAGCTGATCAAGATCTGTGTCTCCGGCGGGGTGATGTCGCTCACCGGAGCGCCGGGGGCGCAACATTATTCGGACGACGAGCTGCGCGCGATCGTCGACGAGGCGCACCGGCGCGGTCTCAAGGTGGCCGCGCACACGCACGGCGCGAACGCGGTGAAGCACGCGGTGCAGGCGGGCATCGACTGCATCGAGCACGGCTTCCTCATCGATGACGAGGCGATCGACCTGATGGTGCAGCACGGCACCTGGCTGGTGCCGACCACCCGGCTGGCCGACGCCATGGACGTCTCGAAAGCCGACCCCGCGCTCCAGGCGAAGGCGGCCGAGATGTTCCCCAAGGCCCGCACCTCCGTGCTGGCCGCCTATAAGGCGGGCGTGAAGATCGCGGTGGGCACCGACGCGCCCGCGATTCCGCACGGCCGCAATGCCGACGAGCTCGTGGCGCTGGTCGAGCGCGGATTGCCGCCGCTGGACGTGCTGCGTGCCGCCACGGTGGCCTCGGCCGAACTGGTCGGCGTGCAGGACCGCGGCCGGCTGGCGGAGGGGTTGCTGGCCGACGTCATCGGCGTTCCCGGCGACCCGGTGCGGGACATCACCGTCACCCGGGACGTGCGATTCGTGATGAAAGGCGGAAGAATTCATGTCCAGAAGTGACGACCTGCTCGAGATCCAGCAGGTGCTGGCCCGGTACGCGGTGACCATCACCAAGGGGGACATCGAGGGCCTGCTCGCGGTGTTCACGCCGGACGGCAGCTACAGCGCCTTCGGCGACACCTACACCCTCGACCTGTTCCCGGAACTGGTCGCCGCCGCGCCGAAGGGCCTGTTCCTCACCGGCATACCGGCTCTCGACATCGACGGCGACACCGCCACCGGCACCCAGCCGCTGTGCTTCGTCGAGCACAGCACGCACGACATGCGCATCGGGTACTACACCGACACCCTCGTGCGCACCACGGACGGATGGCGGTTGCGGACGCGCGCGATGACATTCATCCGCCGCAACGGCGAGCACGACTCCGGGATCCCGCACGCTTTCGAGCGTTCCAAGGCATGAGCGCGTCGCATCCCCTGCCGGGCAGCTTCCGTCGTCGCGCACGACCTTCGGCTCGGGCGAGAAGGGACATCGCATGACCGCGGGCGCCGAACCGAACAGGGATGTCGCCGCTTTCCGTTCGAACCTGCGCGCCTGGCTGGACGTCAACGACCTCACCCCCGGCCCCGACCACTCGCTGGACGGACAGGTCGAACAACTGCTGCGCGTGCGGCGTGCCCTCTACGACGCGAACTGGATGCGCTACGGCTGGCCCGCCGCCGTGCACGGGCTCGGGGGGCCCGCCGCGCTGCGCGCGGTGCTCGGCGAGGAGGTCGCCTCCCGCGACCTGGCCGAACCCGGGATCTATTCGATGATCGAAGTGCTCGCGCCGACAGTGATCTCCTATGCGCGAACTGATTTGGCCGCCGCGATGGTGCCGCTGCTGTTGTCCGGCCGCGAGCAGTGGTGCCAGGGATTCTCCGAGCCCGGATCGGGCAGCGACCTGGCCTCGCTGGCCACCAAGGCGACGCCACGCGGTGACGACTGGGTCGTCAGCGGCCAGAAGGTGTGGACCAGCCTGGCCCAGTACGCCGCTCGCTGCGTACTGCTCACCCGCACCGGGCCCGGCCACGACGGCATCACCGCCTTCTTCGTGGACATGGACTCCCCCGGCATCACCGTCCGCCCGTTGCGCACCATGCACGGCGTGGACGAGTTCGCCGAGGTCTTCTTCGACGACGTGACGGTGCCGGGCGACCGGATGCTGGGAAAGCCCGGCGACGGCTGGCGAGTGGCGATGGATCTGCTGCCCTACGAGCGCTCGACCTGCTTCTGGCACCGGATCGCCTATCTGTTCACGCGGCTGGACCGGGTGCTCGAACAGTCCACGATCGCCGACGACGCCGAACTCGGCGCCGCGTACCTGGCGCTGCACACGGTGCGATGCCGCTCCCACGCGACGCAGCGGCGTCTGGCGGGCGGCGCCCGGCTGGGCGCGGAGACGTCGGTCGACAAGGTGCTGCTGGCCACCGCCGAGCAGCGGCTGTTCGACACCGCGCGCGATCTGCTGCCCGGTGCGGTGGAACTCACCGACTCGCCGTGGCGCGCCGAGTTCCTCTACTCCCGTGCGGCGACGATCTACGGCGGCACCGCCGAGATCCAGCGCAACATCATTGCCCGCCGCCTGCTGGACCTGGGGAAGGAGTGACGGTGGCCGAATCCGGCTTCGACCGGGCCGAACTCGCCCTGCTCACCGAAACGCTGCGCAAGACCATGGCGGCCGCCACCGGGCCGGAGCTCGACGCGGCGCTGGCCGGGCTGGGCTGGCCGGATCTGCTGGCCGAATGGCCCGATGTCGCCGTCCCGCTGGTGTTCCGACTGCTCGGTGAGACCGGCGCGCACGCCGCGGTCCTCGACGACGTCGTCCGGCACGCCGCCGGACACCCGGATCCCGGTTTTGTCGCACTGCCGTTCACAGGCGAGGCCTGGGTGGTCTGGGACCGCGACGGGGAGCCCGGCGCAGCGGTCGACGAGGAGCTGCCGCTGCGCACCGTAGCGACCGGAACCGAGCTACCCCCGCGGGCCATCGCGGCCGGGCGGCGCGCACTCGGGTGGTGGCTGCTCGGCACCGGCCGAGCGATGTTGACGCTGGCCCGCGGGCATGCGCTGGAACGCACCCAGTTCGGACGCCCGCTCGCCTCGTTCCAGGCGGTCCGGCACCGCCTCGCGGAAACCCTCGTCGCGCTCGAGGGCGCCGAGGCCGCGCTGGACACCGCCGAGGGTGAACTCGGGGCACTGCTGGGCAAGGCCGCAGCGGGCCAGGCCGCGCTCACCGCCGCCCGGCACTGTCAGCAAGTGCTCGGGGGCATCGGATTCACCGCCGAGCACGACTTGCACCGGCACGTCCGCCGCACCTTGGTCTTGGACGGACTGCTCGGCAGCACACGGGAACTCGTCCGCGAGGCGGGTGCGCACATCCGCGCCACAGGTCACGCTCCTCGGATGGCGCAGTTGTAGCCGGTACCCGGGGAAAGGCCCGGCACCGGAATCCACGCCGGTGCCGGGTCTTTCGGTGCGCAGCGGCGATCAGCAAGCCGGCGACGTACCGCCCTGGAGGGTCATCAACGCGCAGAACGTGGCGGTGGCGACCTTCCACTGGCCGCCGCCGTCGTTGACCGCCTGCCCGGTCTGGTTCGGCAGCACCGGATTGCCGCCCATCAACAGCGTGTAGGTGACATCGGCGTTGTTCGCGTCCACGAGCTTCACCGCCGAGACCGTCACCGACGTGCCCTGGGACTGCGGGTTGGCCGCCTGCGCCTGGAGGATCGGCAGGAAGACATCGCCCTTCTGTACCAGCGCGGCCTTCTGCTCCGGCGGGGTCGAAGGGCTGAAGAAGCTCGTGTAGACGTCGGTGATCGCCTTGGTGGTCGCCGCGTCGGCCTGGGCGGGCGCCGCACTGGTCGCCGCGGCGGCCGACGTGCTGGACGCGGTGCCGGTCGATTCGTCGTCGTCGCCGCAGCCGGTCAACACCGCGGCCGCGACGACGGCCAGGCCACAACATGCCACGGCCTTGCGAAGAATGGAATCGCGCATGGAAATCCTCGTTTTCGGAAAAGGGAACAGCGAGGGCGCCGGGCGCGTTCGCGCCCGATCGCCGGTGGATCGCACGGACACGGTGTCCCTTTCGAGGCGGCAAGGGCCGTGCGAATACTGCCGGAACGCTCCAGCAGACGATGGAGCCGGAGAACCGGCTTACTGCATGTTGGCCTTCATGTCGTCCAGCCGGACCAGGATCGGGAATCCGTTGACACTCAGCGCGTTGCCGTGGCCGGTCTGGTGCACGTCGAACACGGATTGGATCGCGGCGTAGAAACCTTGCACGTCCAGCGTCTGGTTGACCGCGCGCTTGGCCTGGCGCAGCCCGAACGGGGGCATCGTCGCGATCTGCGCGGCCAGTTCCCTGGTCTGCTCGTCCAATTCCGCGCGCGGCACCACCTTGTTCACCATGCCGACCTGCCGCGCCTCCTCGGCCGTCACGGGTCGACCGGTGAACAGGATCTCCTTCGCCTTACGCGCGCCGAGTTCCCAGGTGTGGCCGTGGTATTCGACGCCGCCGATACCCATGAGCACCACCGGGTCGGAGAACAGCGCGTCGTCGGCGGCCACGATGAGATCGCACGGCCAGCACAGCAGGAGGCCACCCGCGATGCACCGGCCCTGCACCGCCGCGATGGACGGTTTCGGTACGTTGCGCCAGCGCAGCGAGTACTCCAGGTAGCGGCGCGACTCCAGCCCGTAGATGCGGTCGAGGGTGATCTTGCTCGGGTCCGGCCACGATTTGTCCTTCAGATCGTGGCCCGCCGAGAAGTGCTTACCCTCCCCGCGCAGCACGATGACCGCGACGTCGTCGTCCTCCGCGGCACGCACCCAGGCGGCGTCGAGCTGGTCGAGCAGTTCGCCGTTCTGCGCGTTGGCCGCCTCCGGCCGGTCCAGGGTGATGGTGGCGATCCGGTCCGCGACCTCATAGCGAATGTACAAAACGAGCTCCTCGAGTCCGGGAAGGCCGGGCGCGTGCCCGGTCACGACGGCGCGCCGAATGCGGCCGGGCCGGCCGGAGCGGTGTCCGACGATCATCACGGCCTGCCTCCTTCCCGCGCCGATGCCTGAATGGGTGCGAGAATAGCATTCTCGTTACCGGAAAGGGTAGTCTCGCCAGGGGGTCGGACGCGGTGACCCAAGAACCCGATGACACACCGTTCTCCGGTACAGTGCATCCATGTTCTCTTCATATGACCGAGGACCGAGGCGCCCGTGACCAGCCCGAGCGAGAAACCGGCCTGGAAGCAGCGCGCCGTCGAGCGCTCCCTCCGCACCGCCAAGCTGCGCGCCGAGGAGCGCGTGCAACGGTTCCTGGACGCCGCCCAGGCGATCATCACCGAGAAGGGCAGCACGGACTTCACGGTGCAGGAGGTCGTCGACCGCTCCCGGCAATCCCTGCGCAGCTTCTACCTGCAGTTCGACGGCAAACACGAGCTGCTGCTCGCGCTGTTCGAGGATGCACTGAGCCGCACGTCCGAGCAGCTGCGCGCCGCCGCGGACGGCCAGACCGACCCGCTGGACAAGCTCCAGGTGGCCGTCGAGCTGTTGTTCGAGCTGTGCAGGCCGGATCCCTCGGCGCAGCGGCCGCTGTTCACCGATTTCGCACCGCAGCTGCTGATTTCGCATCCCGATCACGTGAAGGTCGCGCACGCGCCGATGCTGGCCCTGTTCACCGAACTGATGGATCTGGCCAAAGGCGCTGGGCAGCTGCGGCCGGAGGTCAACTCCCGCCGAACCGCGGCCATGGTGATGCAGACCGTCATGTTCACCGCGCAGTCCGCGGGAGCCTCCGATGACGAGACGCAGCATCCGATCACCGCGTCCGAAGTATGGAACTTCTGCGCGCACGGTTTCGCTCGCGGTTGAGAACACTATTCTCCCGAGGGAGAATTTGACTTACACTCGGGCTCATGCCCGATCTGTGGAGTGATCTCGTCTCCTGCCTCGACTTGTCCGCGACACCCTCCGGCGACGATGTGTTCGAGGGCCGCAATCTGCGGTTGCCCTACAGCCGGGTGTTCGGCGGCCAATTGCTCGGCCAGTTCGTCCAGGCGGCCACCGCGGGCATCCCGGACAAGTCGATCAAGTCTCTGCACACGGTGTTCGCGCGCGAGGGCCGCACCGACGAGCCGATCCGCTACCGGGTGCACCGCCACCACGCGGGCCGCTCCTTCGCCACGCTGTCGTTGGTCGCCGAGCAGTCCGCCGGCGTCGTGGCGACCGCCTCGGTCTCCCTGCACGCGGAGGAACAGGGCCCGCACCGGCAGTCGGTCGCGGCGCCGCCGGAGCTGCTGTCCGCCGAGCACAAGGTGGAGTGGGACCTGCTGCCCTGGGAGACTCGCGCGAGCGTGGACCTCGACGATCTCAGCGCCGCCCCACCGGAATTCGAGTTCTGGATGCGCACCCCGCAAGTCGATCCGGCACTGGCGCCCGCGCTGACCGCCTACGCGACCGACCTCACGCTCATCGGCACCGCGCTGCTGCCGCTGGACGGATACGCCCAGGGCGGCAACGGCACCGCGTTCGTCTCTGCCGTCACCTCGCACACCCTCTGGTTCCATCGGCGTTTCCGTACCGACGAATGGCTGCTGCTGCGCCAGCACAGCCCGCTGCTCGCGCAGGCTCGCGCCTACGGCCGCGGCGACATCCTCACCGAGGACGGCACGCTGGTGGCCTCCTACGCCCAAGAAGCCATGGTGCGCATCCCCCAGACCTGACGGCGTCACTGCGGAGCAGGCAGCAGCAGTTCGGCCGCGCGGTAGGCGTCGCATTCGCCCGCCGCGACGGCGGCGGCCAGCCGGTCCAGCTCGGCATGTGCGCGCAACCTCGTCTGCGCCAGTGAGAGGATCTGCGCGCGGGCCCGCGCCGTGCGCCGCGCCGGGCTGTCGGCGCGATGGTGCGCCTCGATCGCCTCGGCCAATTCGGCGACCCGCTCGCCGCGCGCGGCGACCAAGGTGAGGATCGGCACGTCGGATTCGGCCCGCAGATCACGCACGGTCTGTTCGGCGCCCTCCCGGTCCGCCTTGTTCACCACCAGCAGGTCGGCCACCTCCAGCAGGCCCGCCTTCGCGGCCTGGACAGCGTCGCCCGCACCGGGATTCAGGATCACCAGCGTGGGATCCGCGACCGCCGCGATCTCGATCTCCGACTGCCCCACCCCCACCGTCTCCAGCAGCACGACGTCGTAATGCAGCGCGGCGAGTAGCCGGATGGCGGCCGGAACCGCGGCGGCCAGCCCGCCCAGGTGTCCGCGCGTGGCCAGCGACCGGATCAGCACACCGGGGTCGTCGATGTGCTGCACCATGCGGATCCGGTCCCCCAGCAGCGCTCCCCCGCTGTACGGCGAGGACGGGTCGACCGCCAGGACCGCGACCCGCAGCCCGCGCGCGCGGTAGACGCCGGCCAGCGCGGCGATCGTCGTCGACTTGCCCGCTCCGGGCGGGCCGGTCACGCCGATCACCCGGACCGCGCGCGGCTCGAGTGCGGCTTGCACCTCGTCGCGGCGGTCCCCTTCGACCAGGCTCAGCAACCGGCCCGTCGCCCGCGCCGACCCGGCGCGCGCCAGGGCCAGCAACTCGGCGACGGTCGCCGACGCCAGGCTCACGCCCATCCCGCCGCGCCGCTGTGTGATGCGGTCACGGAGCGGGGACCTCGATGACCGTGGCCGCGCCCATGCCACCGCCCGCGCACATCGCCGCGATTCCCAAACCACCACCGCGACGGCGCAACTCGTGGACCAGCGTGACGATCATGCGCGCTCCCGAGGCGGCCACCGGGTGCCCGAGCGAGCAGCCGCTCCCGCTGACGTTCACCTTGTCCGGATCGAGGTCGAGTGCGCGGATCGCCGCGATCGGGACCGAGGCGAAGGCCTCGTTGATCTCGATCAGCCCGACCGCCGACAGCGAGACCCCCGCCCGGTAGACCGCTTTGGTGATCGCCTCGATCGGAGCGAGACCGGTATCGGCGGGATCGACGCCCACCGACGACCAGGCGCGGATGTAGCCCAGTGCGGGCAGGCCCAGCCGGTCGCTGGCGATGGCGAGCGCGGCGGCGCCGTCGTTGGCGCCGGACGCGTTGCCCGCGGTGATCGAGAAGCCTTCGATCTCCGGATGCAGCACCTGGAGCGAGGCCAGTTTTTCCGGGCTGGTGTCGCGCCGGGGATGCTCGTCGGTGTCGAACAGGCCGTGCGGGGTCTCGATGGGCACGATCTCCTCTTTGAACCGGCCCTCGTCGATGGCGGCGATCGCGTTGCGGTGCGAGCGCAGGGCCCAGGCGTCCATCTCGGCACGGGAGATGCCCGCCTTCACCGCGGCGTTCCAGCCCACGGTGATGGACATGTCCAGCGCGGGGGCGTCCGGGCGGTCCGGGTGGCTCGGCGACACCCACGGATCGATCCACTCGTCCGCGCCGACCCTGAACCGTGCTTTGGGTGCGGTGGATTCGGAATTCACCCCGCCCGCGATCACGAGTTCGTCCATGCCGGAGCGAATCCCGGCCGCTGCGGTCTGCACCGCCGACATTCCCGCCGCGCAATGCCGGTTCTGGGCCAGGCCCGGCACCCTGGTCAGCCCCGTGGTCACGGCCGCGTGCCGGGCCAGCACGCCGCCGCCGTAGCGGCCCTCACCCAGGACGACGTCATCGATCCTGGCCGGATCGAGCCCCTCGGCGATCGCGCCGACCACGTGGTGAGCCAGATCGAACGCGTTGGTGTCGCGCAGCGTTCCCTTCCGTGCGGTACCGATGGGCGTCCGCAGCGCGGACACGATGACGGCTTCGGGCATTGGGGGCCTCCATTCCGGGTCCGCGATTGCGGCGCGGCGACTTTTCGGCGATCATGCCGAGGGAGTCATGAGAATATTATTCTCTCAGCTAGAGAGTACGAGTTGCAAGATAGGATTACGATATGCAGATCAGTGGAAGCTCCGCGCTCGTCGTCGGCGGGACCGGAGGGCTGGGCGAGGCGACCGTGCGGCGCCTGCACGCCGCCGGGGCGAAGGTCGTGGTCGCCGATGTCGCCGACGACAAGGGCAAACAGCTCGAGAACGAGCTCGGAATCCGCTATACGCACACCGACGCCACCGACGAGGACTCCGTGCTCGCCGCCATCGCGGAGGCCCAATCGCTCGGGCCGCTGCGCATCTCGGTGGACACCCACGGCGGTCCCGCGAAAGGTGGCCGCCTGATCGGCAAGGACGGCGCGCCACTGCCCCTCGACGGTTTCCGCACCACCATCGAGTTCTATCTGACCGCCGTGTTCAACGTGCTGCGTCTCACCGCGGCCGCGATCGCGAAGAACGACCCTCAGGAGGAGGGCGGGCGCGGCGTCATCGTGAACACCGCCTCGATCGCCGCGTTCGAAGGGCAGATCGGTCAGCTGCCCTACGCCGCGGCCAAGGGCGGCGTCGTCGGGATGACCCTGGTGGCCGCCCGTGATCTGTCGCCGGTGGGCATCCGCGTGGTGACCATCGCCCCCGGCACCGTGAACACGCCCGCCTACGGCAAGGCCGCCGACCAATTGGAGGCGTACTGGGGTCCGCAGGTGCCGTTCCCCAAGCGCATGGGCCGCTCCGAGGAGTACGCCAAGCTGGCTACCGCCATCATCGAGAACGACTATCTGAACGGCGAAGTCATCCGGCTCGACGGCGCCTTGCGGTTCCCGCCGAAATAGCCGCCGCCTCGCCGAGCCAGCCCGATCCGCCTCGGCCGCCCGCTGTACGCGCCCCCGGGTCGCTAGTCGTGCAACATGCCCCATCCCTGAACGCTGCATGGCTGCGCGGGAAGCCGCCGGGGGCGGCGCCGAACGGGGCTTCAGACGAAGGGTGTGGTCGAGAAGTCGATCCGGCGTCGGATAATGAACCCGTTCAACGTACGAAGCGACCGGCGAATCCGCGCAACGGCAGGTCGGCGCTGGTGATGATGCCTGGGCGGGCGGCGACGACGGATACGATCGAGTTGAGGGCGGGCAGCCCGGTGACGGTCATGCCGATCGAGGCGAAGTTGTCCGGGTCGGACAGATCGGTCCCCTTGCGCGGAATGATCATGTGTTTGCTGTAGATGTTCGGGTCGCCGGTGATCTGGGTGATATAGCAGCCCTTGATGTTCCATGCGGGGTCGGTGTGCGGGGTCATCTGCCATTCGAGGTGGCTTTCCACCCGCGGCACGCCGTCGACCAGGCCCTGGTATTTGATGTAGTTCGCGCCGAGCGATCCCTTCGGCAAGAAGTACCAGCCCAGATCGATGTCCTCGGTGCAAGCGCCGAGTTCGTAGGTGAAACGCACCTCGTCGAGTTCGAGGTCGAAGGCGTCGGCCATGAGATGAACCGAGTCGGCGAACACCGCGGTGTATTTGTAGAGCGAATCCGGGATGGTCGGGTCATCGATCGGGCGGCCGTAGCCGACGGCTTTCCAGGTGTCGACGGAATGGTGGCAGGAGACGTCGACCGATTCGGTGACGGTGATGTTCTCGATATCGGCGACATCGGCGCTGTGCACGATGCCGAGGATCTGGCAGAGGCCGGGATTCATGCCGGTGCCGTAGAAGGTCGCGTTGCCGCGTTCGCAGGCGGCCTGGATGACTTCGCTGACCTTTCGGCCGGACGGATGCGGATGGTTCTTGTCGCGGTGGTATCCGGTGATCCAATCCGCGGTGGTCACGACGTTGATACCCGCCTGGAGGACCCTCTCGTACAGGTCCTCGTCCGGGAACACCCCGTGGAATGTGAGCACGTCCGGCTTCGCCGCGATGATCTCCTCCACCGATCCGGTGGCGGTCACCCCGATCGAGCCGATGCCAACGATCTCGCCCGCGTCCCGGCCGATCTTGTCCGGCGAATAGCAGTGCAGCCCGACCAGTTCCAGGTCGGGGTGGTCGCGGATACGGCCGATCATCTCGGTGCCGAGGTTGCCGGTCGCGACCTGGAACACCCGAACCTTGTTGGAGCTCGTCATGTGTGGGCCTTTCATTGAGGGGTTCGACGTCGGTATCTACGCCGCGGCGGCGAACGAACTCATCAGGGACCGCCATCGGCGAGACGGGCGGGGTCGACCGCGCCGCTGTAGAGCCGGTGCGGGTCGGTGCGAGCCGGCCCGCCGCCGGAGTAGAACTGTCGTGCCCATTCCCGCAGCGCCGTGAACCCCTGGTACTCCTTCTGCGACAGGGCGGGCGGATCGGAATAGCGCTGGTGCGCCCAGATGTGGATATCGGCTTCGAACTGTTCGATGACGAAGGCGGCCATCGTTTTCCCGTATCGAGTGATCTCGGGGCCGTCATCCCCGGGTTTGCGTCCGATCCATACCGTGAAGCGGACATCGGAGGTGTGTTCGTCCACGGGTGTCACCGCGGGCATCGTGCGATTGTCGACCATGCCCCAGCTCTTGGTGATCGAACACCCCAGACCCGCGTTGATCGATTCGACGCCGCTGTCGACCTGGTCCGCGGTCACGCCCGCGTCGAAGGCGATGGTGAAGTCGACGTAGGAGACGGGTCCGGAGAAATCGTGGCGGGTGAATTCCGGGACGAACGGCGTCTTGTGCACGAACTCGAAATGCGCGAAATCGACCCCGTTCTCCATGACGTACTGCGGATGCAGTTCCAGCCCCGGCCGGTACAACGTGGCGACAGGCACCGGAGGGTAGTAGTCAGCGGCGGTCTTGCCGTCACCGAACGCTTCGAACAGATCGGGAACGTCGAAATACGGCGAGCGGCCCTCGATGTCATACCAGATCCACACCGCTTCGTTCCGTTCCACCACCGGGTAGCTGCGGATCCTGCGTCCCTTGTTCGGATGTCTCTCGTGCGGAATGCAGACGTTGCGCCCCTCACCGTTCCATTCCCAGCCGTGGAACGGGCACACCAGATTCTCGCCCGCCACATGACCGCCGTAACCGAGGTGAGCGCCGAGGTGCTCGCAGTAGGCGTCGAACACCGCGACCCGGCCCGACGTCGACCGCCAAGCGACCATCTCGCGCCCGAAATACTTCATCTTGCGCACCGCGCCGACCGCGATCTCGCTGCACCAGGCCACTTGGAACCAGCCCGTCGGCTCCATCGACAGTGGTGGTTTCGCCATCTCGATCCTCCCCGCTCCAAGGGCAGCTCGGCTTCGAATCCCGGCCTCGCGACGATCTGATCGTAGAACCCTCTGCTAAAGTATTCAAGAGGGTTCTACGAAACTTGGAGTCCCCGAGCGAGGCCGATAGACTCCGGCATTGTGGCGGAGGTGGCGGCAAGCGGACGACGCGCCAACCGGCGCGGGATTCAATCCCGGGAAAGCATGCTCGAGGCGGCGATCGCCTCGCTGGCCTCCGGCGACCCCGCGGCGGTATCCGGCAACCGGATCGCCCGTGACATCGGTGCGACCTGGAGCGTGGTGAAATACCAGTTCGGCGACATCGACGGCCTGTGGGCAGCGGTCCTGCGCTACACCGCCGACAAACGCGGTGACCTGCCCGCCGGAATCAAACCCGACGGCACGCTGCACGAACGAGTGACCGCGATGATCACGACCATGGCCGTAGGACTGCGCAGGCCCGAATCGCTTGCCATCGAAACTCTCCGCGCCGCCCTTCCCCGCGACCACGCCGAACTCGAACGCGACTACCCCCGCACCGCCGCTGAACTCGCCTCATGGAAACCACACTGGGACAAGGCTTGCCAGAAAGCATTCGTAGATCTGGAACTCGACCCGGTCAAAGTGCGGCAGGTAGCCGCGCTCCTCCCCGCAGCCATGCGCGGGATCACATCCGAACGCACTCTGGGCACCTATGGCAACCTCGACGACGCCATGCAGGCTCTGATCGGCGGCATAGTCGCCTACCTCGAGACCTGATCACAACGGACGTTCGGGCGCTCGACATACCGAGCGCCCAGAGACGATGGGGTCCATCGTCACCATGCAGGAATGGCGAGAGCGGTGCAAGTCTGCGGCTGGACCGGCTCGGCGCCGGCCGGCGATGATCGCCCGCCGACCTATGGCCCGAAGGTGAGGCCGAAATGCGCACCCAGGCGAGCGAGCGCCTTCGGATCACCGAAGACGGCTTCCCCGCTGACATCTTCGTCCGGCGGGTCGACCGAACAGAATCGTTCAGCGACACCGGTGTGAATTCCGGTGAGATAGGTCGCGAAGACGAGCGAGGCTTCCACGTCCTCGTCGTCGCCGGGATAGACCGGCCACGATTCGGTGACGCCGTTGGAATCGAACAGGAGCTCCCAGTTCGACTCCCCCTCCACCAGCCGGACATCGGTGATGGTCACCACGCCGCGGCTGCAGGCGGCGATCGACTGCAAGGCCGACTCGTACCACTCCCGCCGCTCGTCGTCGGTGCAGTCATCGATGCCGCGAAATGCCTTGTAGCTGAAGCTGTATCGGATGCCGACCTCGCTGAGTAGATTGAGTACGGCACTCTGCTCGGTGTGTCCGTAATAGGTCAGCGGCTCCTCGACCGATTCCGCCACGAAGGGCAGCCGCGTGAGGATGTCCGAATCGACGAGACCGAGTTCGACGATCAGGTCCACGACCTCCCGCACGGTGCGATGGGTACCCATCGAGTCCTCCTCTGGGCCTTCACATTCGGGCAGCCGCGACGGGCCGAGGGTATCCCGTTGCCGAACACTCCGTCCCACCCGTGGATCTTCCCACTCCCGGGAGGTACAGACCCCGCGAGCGCCCTCAGCGCCAGCTGATACCGCCAGGATCGCGCGTGACAAGCTGAAGAGCTCGCTGGATTACGCGCTCGACGTCGGAGCCACCGGTCGGAGATGGTCCTTGAAGAAGGGCACGAGGCGGTCCAACGCCTGCGACACCGCTTCGGGCTTGTCGTAGAGGTCGTAGTGCGTCACGCCCTCCAAGACGACGAGGTCCTTGTCGGTGGACGCGGCACGCTGGTAGAGCTCGAACCCGTCGCGGTAGGCGCCGAACGCACCCGGCTTGTCGCCGACGACGATGCACAACGGCTGGGTGAGCAGGATCTCGGCGCGGGTATAGGCGTCCCAGCCGACGAGTCGGGCCTGCCGGGAGAAAAGAAAGCTGGTGCGACCGTTGGGTTTACGCCCACGATCGGTCTTGTAGTACTCGGTCGCCTCGACCAGGTCGACATCGGTCAGACCTGCCTGCTCGGCAGCTTCCGGCGACGGCGGCAGCAGATCGTTGACCTGCTCGTCCTGGCCACGAGCCTCGGCGGTGCGCTGCGCGGCCATCGCCTCGAGCGCGCCGAGCGGGTCGTATTCGGTGAATCCCTCGAGCATCCGCCGTCCGACGTTGGCGCCGGTCACCGTACCCAGGGCTTTGATGCGGCGCTCGGTCATGGTCGCGCTGACGGCATAGCCACCGCCACCACAGATGGCCAGCACCCCGATGCGGTTCTCATCGACCCAAGGCTGGGTGACCAGGTAGTCGATGACGTAGCTGAAGTCCTCGGCACGGAAGCCGGGGTCCTCGATCAGGCGCGGTTCGCCGCCACTGTCACCCTGGAAGCTCGCGTCGAAGGCGATCGCGACGAACCCCCGCTCGGCCAGCGCGGTGGCGTAGATGTTGCCGGAGGTCTGTTCCTTGCAGCTACCGGTGGGGTGGGCGCTGATGATCGTGGTGTACTTCTGTCCCACGTCGAATCCGGGTGGATAGTAGATGTCGGCCGCGAGATCCCAGGCCAGTGCCTTGATCCGAACGTGTTCGATGTTGTCGGTTGTCATGAGCTTCCTCTCTCGTCGGTCGGAGCTTCCGAGTCGGGCGCAGTGTGCGCCGGTGCTTACACGGCGGTCCTTGCGCGGGCGGCCCATCTCGTTCCCAGCCCGCCGAGCGCACCGGCCCAGAGCAGGCGGCGTGCGGTGGGGTGGGTCGCCAGCCAGGTGTAGGGACTGAACGGCAACGCTTGTTTTCCGAAGTCCCCCTGAACGCGTGCGTCCCCGCTGGGCTCGTAGAGATTGCCGTCGGTTTCGGTCGCCGCGTCCTTTGTTTGCTCCATCGGGATACCGAATTTGGCCAGAACGACGTCGGCCACTCTCGGAGTGAGATGCTGTGTCACCTTCATGAGCTTGGCCGCACCGCCGGCGTAGAGGTCGCGGACCGGGTGAGTGGCGGCGTACAGAACGCACTCGGCGACTACAGCCGGGTCGTAGAACGGTGGGGCGCCCTTCGGCTTCACCTCCATCTTGTTGCGGCCGTTGTTGAAGAACGGCGTATTGATCGCGGCCGGTTTGATACTGGTCACCGAAATCGGCGTGTGTGCGGCTTGCAGCTCGCGCCGCAGCGCGTCCAGCATCCCTTCGACAGCATGTTTGGACGCGGCATAGGCGCTGTTGAGCGGCATGGAGATCACCGTCTCACCCGACCCGACCGACACCAGCGCACCCCCGCCCGCCTGCCGCAGATGCGGTAGCGCCACCTGGAAGCCGTGCACCTGGCCCATGAAGTTGATGTCCATCAGCCGACGAAACTCCTCGGGTGTGGTGTGTTCGAAATCCGCGTAGACGACCACAGCCGCGACAGCGACCCATGTATCGATACGACCGAATGCCTTTACGGCGAGTTCAGCGACGGACTCGACCTGAGCCCGATCGCTGACATCGCACACGGCATACGCAGCCTCCCCACCGGCTTCCTCGATCTCGCGCACGAGGGTCGCCAGCCCCGCTTCGTTGCGAGCCGCCACCACCACCTTCGTTCCGGCGGCGGCCAGCCGAAGCGCGGTCTCTCTACCGATCCCGCTGGATGCGCCGGCGACGACGGCCACCTGCTGCGCGAGTGGTCGGAGCTTGATACCCGTCATCCGTGATTCCTCCAGTTCGACTTCAAGCAAAAATTACGCATTATGCTTGGTTGTGTTCACGATCGGCGTACCCACTTCGACGACTCCGAATCAGCGCGCAGAGACTCCCTGCCGCTGCCTCCCGACCCATGAGCGCGGAGGCCGCGGTCGATCGTCGGTTGGCCCTCGCGTAGATGGACAATCCGATTGGACTACCGCTCGGCCGGAGGGGCCCGACCCGTGGATAGCGGACCCCGTGCGGCCAACCCCAACTGCGCCGACTCGCTCGTACAACCTGCGGGGCCTGGCTCATCCGCATGGCCGCGGGCTGGGGGCCCGTCAACAGCCGGGCGCCGACCACCCGCCGGCTGATTTCGCCCGATCTCTTGCGTCGACACACTCCGTCCAACATATACTATTAAATATATTTTAGACTCTGATGGGCCGCCCCGCGTCCCGTCGAACTGCGTCCATGCCCCGCATGGAGGGAAGCGAGAGACCATGTTGCGTTTTGACGGGAAGGTCGCCATCGTCACGGGCGGCGGCCGGGGGCTCGGCCGTTCGCACGCGCTGCTGCTGGCCTCACGGGGAGCATCGGTCGTGATCAACGACTTCGGATCTACTGCCGCCGGGCAAGGGTCCGATACCTCTCCGGCCGACGACGTGGTCTCCGAGATCATCGCGGCGGGTGGGAAGGCCGTCGCCAACTACGACAGTGTGTCGACCGGCGCCGAGGCGATCGTGCAGACCGCGATCGAGGAATTCGGACGTCTCGACATCGTCGTGAACAATGCCGGCATCAACCACATGACGCCTTTCGGCCCGGATGCGATCGAAGGCATCCGGCAGCACATCGAGGTCAACTTCCTCGGCACCGCGGCCGTGACGGCCGCCGCATGGCCGCATCTCATCGCGTCGGGCGCGGGGCGAGTCGTCAACACCGCTTCGCCGACGCTGGTCGGGTTCGAACAGCAGAGCGCGTACGTCGCCTCCAAGGGCGCCATCTTCTCGTTCACCCGCACACTCGCCATGGAGGCGCTCAAAGTCGGTATTCGCGTGAACGCGATCGCCCCCACCGCCTATACGCGAATGGCGGCGGAGGCGGAGATCCCCGACGATCTCAAAAAGAAGCTCGAGAAGACGATGACCACCGCAATGGTCTCCCCGACTGTCGCTTATCTCGCGCATGAGGACTGTTCCATCACCGGCGAGACACTCCTCAGCCAGGGTGGTTTGATGCAGCGCTTCGCACTCACGATGAACGACGGCTACACGAACCCCGAGGCGACGCCGGAGGACATCCAGGCGAACCTCGACGCGATCCTCGATGATGCCAGTAGCAAGCCGGTCGGAATAATCGGCACTGACAACGAGGGATCACTTCTCGACTTGTTCGACTGACCGGGTCCAGGCCGGGGTGAACAGCAACTTCACCCCGGCCGCAGCTCTTTACGCACCGCTGACCCAGCCACCGGAGGAGCACAGATTGACCGGCACGATGCGCGCACTCGTTTCCGGAATCGGCCCCGACTGGGTGCTGCGGGAAGTCCCACGCCCGCAGCCGGCACCGGGCCAGATCCTGATCCGCAACCGGGCCGCGGCCACCAACAATGCCGACCTGCCGATGCTCGCCGAGGCCGACCCGACCCACGGCGGACACGGCAACGAGTTCATCGCGGGATTCGAATACGCCGGGGAGGTAGTCGCACTCGGTGACGACGTCCACACCTGGCGGGTCGGTGACCATGTGATGGGATCGATTCCGTCGTCGTTCGCCGAATACGTCGTCGCCGATCAACGCTTCGTCCTCCCCCGCCCCGACAACCTCGACCCCGCCGTCGCGTGCGCGCTACCGACCGGCCTGCTCACCGAACACGGCGCACTCACCACCGCCGGCTTCACCACGGGCCAGAGCGTGCTCATCACCGGCGCTTCCACCGGCATCGGACTCATCGGCGCCCAATTGGCCAAAGCCCTCGGCGCCGCCCAGGTCATCGGCACCACCCGCACCGCAACGAAACGCGACCTGCTGGAAAAGGCCGGTGTCGACACCGTGATTGTCACCGACGAGCAGGACCTCACTCAGGCCACCCTCGATGCGACCGACCACCAGGGCGTCGACGTGGTTCTCGACCACATCGCAGGCCAGACCTTCGCCCAATGCCTGCCCGCGACCAAGGTCGACGGCCACGTCCTCAATATCGGCCGACTCGCCGGCCCGGCCGCCACCATCGACCTCGACGCCCTGTCCTACCGCCACCTCACGGTGCACGGGGTCTCGTTCGGATTCACCCGCGACCAGGAGATGGCCGACGTCATCGCCGGGCTCCTGCCCGAGGTGATCCCCGCCGTCGCCCGCGGACAGATCCGACCGGTGATCGACCGCACCGTAGATCTGACGCAGTTCCAGCAAGCCGCCGATCGGCTGCGCTCGGGCGAAGCAGTCGGCAAAGTCGTGATCAGCATGAACGGGTGAGGATCGGCGTCGCTGTGGCGATGACCGCATCGCTCGGAATCAACACCCTCCCGCGATGGCCGGTCCGGCCTGGCCACGCGCATTCCCCGATGGCTGCTGAGCCTGCCCTGCTCGGGTCGCCGCTGCTGGCGGTGATCGCGGTGTCGGTGGCCTACGGCCTGGTGGTGGTGATCTTCCCGCTGCTCGATGCCGCGGTGATCGCGACGTGCCCGCCGCGCCAGACCGCCGGGGTGATCGGCGCGCTCTTCGCACTGCAGGCGATCGGCGGCATCATCGGTCCGTGGTAGATGGGAATCGTGGTCATGCGTAGGCGAGCAAGGTCGACGGCTACACCGCCGCCTTTCACTGCCTCGGTGTGGTCGGCGCCGTCGCCGCGGTGGCGGCGTTTTTCCTCGCCGACCCGCTCCGGGATCGTGCACCCTGCGCGTGACTCGCTGGTCCTCGACGAACAGGAAAATGGCCGGGAGACGACATTGTCTCCCCGCCATTCTCGCTGGGCGGCTCAGCCCAGGTTCATGTAAACGGCCTTCGGGTAGAGGTAGCTCTCCACGTGTTCGCGGCCGCCCTTCCAGCCGTAGCCGCTCATCTTCGTTCCGCCGAAGCCGACCGACGGGTCGAGGACGCCGTAACAGTTGACCCAGACCGTGCCTGCGTTGATGCCGCGCGAAACCTTGTGCGCGGTGCTGAGATCCCCGGTCCAGACACCGCCGGCCAGCCCGTACGGGGTCGCGTTGGCCAGGCGCAGTGCCTCGTCCATGTCGTCGAACGGGATCACCGTCGCCACGGGGCCGAAGATCTCCTCCTGCGCGATCGTCATCTCGTTGGTGGCGGAGGCGAAGACGGTGGGTTCGACGAAGAATCCCGATGCGCGGTCACCGTCGAGCCGCTTACCGCCGCTGACCAGTTCGGCCTCACCGGAGCCGATGTCGATGTAGTTCAGCACCCGGTCGAGCTGGCGTTGTGAGATCAGCGGGCCCATTTGGCTGTTCGGGTCGAGACCGTCGCCCACACGGATCGTCTTGGTGAATTCGGCCATGCGCGAGACGAATTCGTCGTGGATCGAGCGCTGGACGAAGATTCGCGTCCCGGCGACGCAGACCTGGCCGCTGTTGGTGTACACGCCCATCGCCGCGCCCGGCACCGCCAGGTCCAGATCGGCGTCGGCGAATACGATGTCGGGCGACTTGCCACCGAGCTCGAGCTGCAGCCGTTTCATGTTCCCGGCCGAGGCCCGCACGATGGTCTGGGCGGTGCCCACCGAACCGGTGAACGCGATCCGGTCGACCCCGGGATGCTCGGCCAGTGCCGAGCCTGCGTCCTTGCCGTAGCCGGTCACCACGTTGACGACACCGTCGGGAACACCGGCCTCGGTGAGCAATTCGGCCACCCGCAGCACCGACAGCGACGCGTCCTCGGCGGGCTTGAGCACGGCCGTGCAGCCGGTCGCCAGTGCCGGACCGAAGATCCACCACAGGCCGATGAGCGGGCCGTTCCAGGGGATGATCCCGCCGACCACGCCGACAGGCTCGCGATAGCGCAGGGTCAGGAAATCACCGGGCAGCGAGTTCGGCGGAGTACTGGCCGCGCCCGCGTCGACCTGCGAGGCGAAGAATTGCAGCACCTGCGAGGTCCACTCCCGCAGGCCTCGGGTCCGGGCCAGCGGGGCGCCCATGTCCAGGGTTTCGATGGTGGCGAGTTCCTCGAAGTTCTCGACGACCAGGTCGTGGACGCGCAGGATCAGCGAGCGACGCTGGTGCGGGGTCCAGCGGCTCCATTCGCCCTCGAAGGCGGCGCGCGCGGCCGCGACGGCGGCGTCCACGTCGGCGGCGCCGCTCGCGGCGATGGTCCCCATGGTGGCACCGGTGGCGGGATTGACTACGTCGATGGTCTCGCCCGAGGCGGCGGGCACCCAGCGCCCGCCGATCAGGTTGTGCTTGGCCGTGCCGACGAACGCCGGCTCTGAATGAGTGGTGGTCATAGTTCTCTCCGAGTCAGCGAAAGGCTTGGCGGTCAGTCGAACAGGAAGACGCCCTTGCCCGCGTCCTGCTTGTCGAACCACCGGTAGGCCTCCTCGGCCTGCTCGATGGTCCAGGTGTGCGAATAGAGGTTGTCGACCGGAAGCTTGTGCGCGACAACGTAATCAGCGCAGCGTGCCTGCTCGATCGTCGACATGGTCCAGGACGTCATCAGCGTCCACTGGTTCTTGTAGACGGCCTGGGTCGTGAACTCGACGTGACCGGGCAGGCCGATGAACACGGCCCGGCCGAAGGTGCCGAGCACGGCGAGGGCGTCGTCACCGGCCCGACCCGACGTTTCCAGCACGACATCGGCCATCCGGCCACCGGTGTGTTCGGCGACCACCTCGGCCACCGACCGCTCGCGGGAATTGACCACGAGATCGGCACCGAAGCGTTCACTCTCGGCGAGCCTGCGATCGTCGACATCGACGGCGATGACCCGGGCGCCCATCGACGCGGCGAACATCGTCGCCGAAAGTCCCACCGGCCCTTGCCCGAACACCACCGTGGTCGTATCCGCGACGCCACCGACCCGCTTGATCGCGCCCCACGCCGTCCCGGTGCCGCAGCCGATGGCCGCGCCTGCCTGGAACGACAGCCCCTCGGGCATCGGCAGCAGCGCTGCCACCGGCACCAGGGCGAAGGACGTGTGACCGCCGTTGACGTGCACCGCCATGGTCTTGCCCGGCGCGGTCTCACACATCTGCGGCCAGCCCGCACGACAACGACGACAGGTGTTGCAGCCGAAATAGTGGTGAATCATCACCCGGTCACCCACCGCGAACCGGGCCGGGTCGACCCCCGCGCCGACCGCGTACACCTCACCGCACGGTTCGTGACCCTGGATCACCGCGTGGTCGAAATCGAAAGCGCCGTGGTAGAAGTGCAGGTCCGAACCACACATCCCCGAGGCGCGGATCTTCACCACCACAGCGCCGTGGCCCGGCTCGGGTTCGGGGAAGTCCTTCAGCACCGTCGTCCCGTCTCCCGGGAACACGATCCCCTTCATCAGTTGTCTCCTGTCTCTTACGGCAATCAGGCTCAGGGGCGGGCGCGCAGCCGCGCTGTGGCCTCGTGATCGATGCGCAGGCCCTCGGGGTCCCGGCGCGGGTCGCCCTCGACGACGACCCCGTAGTCGCGCGCGGCGCCCGCGATGCTCACGTACTCGTTGCGGACGTCGGCGAGCACCCGTTCGGGATCACGCTGCAACGGATCGCCCCATCCGCCACCACCATTGGTGAGGCACCGCAGGATCGTGTTCGGTCCCGTCGCCCACACCTGTTCGGCGGCGAAGTAGTGGTAGCGGCCGTCGACCGGGTCCAGCGCCTTGGTGTCGGGGTCGAGCACCCCGGCGACGGGCACGCTGTCGGCGTAGACCCGCGGGTCGGTGCCGAGCAGGTTCGGGGCCGCGTCGTCGTCACTCGGAGGGAACAGCCACATCGCCCCGGTGGGCCCGGCCTGTCCGCCGTTGGCGCCCACGCCCGAGGGCTGTTTGGTGCGGAAGGGCGACAGGTAGTGCGCACCCGCGGTGAGCCACAGCGCGTCCTTGAGATTGGCCGCCCCGCCGCGGAAGGTGCCCGCGCCGCCGGTGTCGATGGCGTGTTCCTTGCGCAACAGCACCACCGGCGAATCGCGTTCGATCGTCTCGGTCGCGGGGTCGAGGTTGTTGAGCGTGAACAGGACGGTGTAGCTGTCGCCGTCGCCGACGTGGGTTGCGCCCCAGGGTCCGTGCTCGCCGCCGCACTGGGTGGCCGAGGTCCACGGGGTGCCGTCGGCCCGCAGACCGGACGCGTTGTGGGTATTGGTCGACCCGTAGTCACCACCGACGCCGTGTCGACCGAGGACCGGATTGAGCGCGTCGAAGATCGCCGACGCGACAGCCCCCGAGGCCTCCCAGAACATCATGATGCCGCCGTCGGGCGGCAGCGAGGAGACGATGGTGCCCGGCGGCACCGCGATGTCGACGTTGCGCCAGGTGCCCGAGGTGAACGGCACCTTCGGGTCGAGGAGCATCGTGAGGGCGACGCCCACAGCGGTTTTGGCGTCGAGGACACCGCAGTTGATGCAGGTCCGTGCCTGCGGCGAGGTGCCGGACAGGTCGATCTCCATGTCCTCGCCACGCTTGCGCACGAGCACCCGAACGGTGTAGTCGACGGTGTCGTCGAGACCGTCGGCGTCGATCAGCGCCGAGCCCGCGTAGTCACCGTCGGGTACCAGCGCGATCGCGTCGCGCATCCGCTCGGCGGAGGTGTCGCACGAGTAGTCCAACGTGCCGAGGTATGCCCCGAGCCCGTAGCGGTCGATGTTCTCCAGCACCAGTCGCTCCCCAAGCTTCAACTGCTGGAAGATGCTCTTGAAGTCGGGCAGCAACATGCCGCCCCAGCGGGTGTTGTCGAAGATCAGGCTGAAGGTGGAGCGCACCGGTTCGTCCTGCGACCACAGCAGCATGGGCGGGATCACCAGCCCGTTCTCGTAGACGTTGCTCTTGGTCGCCGAGAAACCGCCGGGCACCGTGCCACCCATGTCGAGCTGATGCGCGCACATGGTGACGAAGGAGACGATCTCCCCGTCGACGAACACCGGCCGGGTGAACGCCACGTCGTTCACGTGCCTGCCGCCGCGATACGGGTCGTTGCAGATCAGGACGTCACCGGGACGCAGGTTCTCGGGCCCGTACTCCTCCACGGCATTGCGGACCGCGTCGCCCATGGTGCCGAGGAACACCACCAGGCTGTTGCTGACCACGGCCATCGGATAGCCCTTGTTCGCGGGACCGCTGATGGTGCAGGCGAAGTCGTACCAGTCGCGGATGATCGGCGAGAACGCCTCACGCATGAAGCCGGTGGACATGTGCTCGACCGCGTAGCGCAGCCGGTTGGTGATCACGGTGGCGCTGAACCGGTCGGCACCGTAGCGCTCGCGGAACTGGGCATCGGTGAGGTCTCGCAGCCGGGGGGCGGTGGGGATGGTTGGACTGGACATGTCACTTCCTCCGGATCACGATTTCGCCGTACGCACCGACGGTGGCCTGCTGGCCCGCGCCGACGTGAGTGGTCGACAGTTCCTCCTCGACCACGGCGGGGCCGTCGAGCACATCGCCGGCTCGCAGGCTCGTGCGGTCGTAGACCTGGGCCTGCTGGGCGCCGACACCGTCCGCGTCGAGGTCACCCAGGTACCGCAGAGTCACGGTGCGGATCGGGGTGAGCGGCCCGTCGGCCGCGGACCGGGCCGGGAGCGCGGCGTATTCGACCTTGGGGGTGTCGAGCACCGCGCGCACCCGGAACGTCACGCCTTCGACGGGCATGATCTCGAAGCGGTTGCCCGAGCGGGCCTCGTAGGTGTCGTGGAAGGCCGTCACCATGGTGGCGACGGCGGCCTCGTCGATCGTGCCGCTCGGCACCGGCACGAACGGGGTCTCCCAGCTCTGCCCGGCCAGATGCGCGTCCATGCTGCGCAGCATCCGTACCGACCCGCCGCCCGTGCGCGCCCGCAGCTGTTCCTCCATCTCGGCGAACAACGCGTCGATCGCGGGGGCGGCCTCGCCGGTGAGCATGAGGTACGCGCTGCGGTCGACCGTGAAAACCTGGTCGGTGGAAAGCAATCCGACCGCGGAGAACAGGCCGGGATTCGGTGGCACGATCACCTGCTTGCACTGCACGGTGTCGAGCACTGCGGGCAGCAGCATCGGGCCTGCCGCACCGAAGGCGACCAGACTGTAGTCGCGCGGGTCGACACCGTTCTTGATGGCGACGTTGAATACGCCCTCGGCCATGTTGTTGACGGCCATCTCGTAGGCGTAGCGCACCCGATGAGCAAGGTCGAGTTCGGTTTCCAGGCTGTCGAGCGCCCGTCGCGCCGCGGCGGCGTCGAGTTGCAGTTCCCCGCCCGCGAAGTCGTCGGCGTCGAGTATTCCGATCAACAGGCACGTATCGGTTGTCGTCGGTTGGGTGCCGCCGCGGCCGTAACACGCGGGTCCGGGCTGGGCCCTCGCGCTGTCGGGGCCTACCTGGATCTCGCCCGCGGAACCGATCGACACGATGCTGCCGCCGCCCGCACCGATGCTGGAGATGTCGTTGGCGAGGGCGTTGACCACGAGGTCGTGCTCGAGTTCGAAGGTAGTGTCGACGAACGGTTCGCCGCCGCTGACCACGCTGATGTCACACGAGGTGCCGCCCACGTCGGCACACAGCAGGTCGTTCTCCTCGATCAGCGCGCCGAAGTGCGCGCAGGCGACAGTTCCGGCGGCGGGACCGGAGAACACGATCCGGAACGGCTGCTCCATCGCCTGCGCCGACGGGACGAGGGTCGCCGCGCAGTCGGCGAAGTTGAGCTGACCGGCGAAACCGAGTTCGCTCAGGCCCTTCTCCAGGCCCGCGGTGTAATCGGAATAGATGATCTTCATCAGCGTGTCGATCACGGTGGTGGAGGCGCGGGCGTATTCCTTGGCCAGCGGCGACACCTCGCTCGAGATCGAGCACGGCACGTCGCCGAGCACCTCACGCACCAGCTCACGCAGCCGCACTTCGTGCACGGGGTCGACGTAGGCGTTGATCAGGCAGATCGCGACGCCGGCGACCTCGCACCGGCGCAGCACCTCGAGTTCGGCCCTGGCCTGGTCCTCGTCGAGTGCGAACAACACTCCGCCGTCGGCGGTGATCCGCTCGTGGATGCCGCGGCGCAGGTAGCGCTGCACCAGCGGCCTGGAGGCGTCGCCGAAACTGCGCCGCCAATGCGGGTCGAGGATGGCCTCGGCCGGGCGCCACACGCGGCCCATGTCGAGGATGTCGCGGTGACCCTCCGTGGTCAGGAAGCCGATCTTCGGCAGCCGGCGGGTGATGACCGCGTTGAGGCCGTGCGTGCTGGCGTGGTTGAACACCGCCGCATCGGCTACGCCGAGCACCTCGGCGCCACGCAGTACCGCGCCTGCGACCTCGGCGTAGTCGGTGGAGATCTTGGCGGTGTGGATCCACCCGTCGCGCCAGGCGACGACGTCGGTGAACGTGCCGCCCACATCGACTGCGATCATGATGACTCCTGAAATGATTCGGTGCTCAGACGAGGTCGGCGAGCAGCTGGATGGGGCCGAGCCGGTGCCACGGTTCCCGCGACACGGAGTGAAGGCACTGCTGGCACTTGACGACCTGAACCCAGCCCTGTTCGGCGACGACGGGGTACGCGCGCAGTTCGGCGGCGCCGCATCGTGGGCAGGTGCCGTCGCGGTGTTCGCGGTTCACCTCGAGTGGTGTCGGTGCGTCAGCCATGGCTGGGTCCTCCTGCGGCGATGAAATGTGCGGCCGGGTGCCGTGAGGACGACGGTAGGATCGGGAGACCTGGGTCACAATCCGCCCGGCGAAAGCCCACTGTCCGTCGAGCGAAGCATGACTGGGATTGTCGAAAGTATATTATATTCATTATGTGATACCCATCACGCCTGAAAGGAGGGGTCTGCCGTTGTCGTCAGCACCCGTGGCGTGCGTGAGCACCTTTCGCACGGAAGATCCGGCCGCCGCCCACGAGCACGTGGCCGCGACCTTCGCCCACCACGAACTCGTCCTCGACGAGCGGCGCGGGATCGACTTCGCCCTGGAGACAGTGCGGTCGGAAAGTCTGACCGTCGGCCGGATGGCCTACGGCACCGACGCGCGCATCGACGGACCACCGATGCAGACGTGCTATCACGTGAATCTGTCCGTCGCGGGACAGAGCACGGTGGCACAACACGGCATCCGCCGATCCTTCGGCGCGGGTGAGGCCGGAGTGGCGTTCGTGCACGACGCGCCGGTGTCCATCCGCTGGAGCGCCGACGCCGCGCACTATCACATCAATCTGCGCCGCGTGCCGTTCGAACGCCACGCGGCTCGGCTGCTCGGTCGCCGGGACACCGAGCCGGTCCTGTTCGATCTCACCTTCCCCATCGACTCCCCCGCGGGTCGCGCCCTGCTGGCCTCGACCCGGTTCGTCTACGACGAGTTGGCCCGCGAAGGTGGGGTGTCGACGATGCCGCTGGCCTGCCGCGAACTCGAGTCGACGCTGATGACACAGATTCTGCTCACCGCACCGAGCCAGCTGACACCGATACTGACCGGTTCCGCGCCGAGCATCGGACACGCGCGAGTGCGCGAGGCCGTCGCCTACATCCACGCTCATCCCGATGCCGACATCTCGACCGCCGAACTCGCCGCCCGCGCCGGGGTCACCGCCAGGGCGCTCCAATTGGCCTTCCGGGACGCGGTAGGCATGTCGCCCAGCGCTTATGTCCGATCCGTGCGACTCGACCGGGTGCGTGACGAATTGTCTTCCGGCCGCGCGGTTTCGGTGAGTGACGCGGCGATGAAGTGGGGCTTTTTCCATCTCGGCCGCTTCGCACAGCAGTACCGCGAAAAGTTCGGTGAACTGCCGTCGGAGACCGCGGGCCGCGGCGGCCTCGACTCCAGTCCCTGACCGACCACACCGGCCCACAGCCAGGACGCGGCACGACCGCAGACCTCGATACCGAAAATTGATATATTTTACTTAATACTGGCGGATTACAGGAGCCGAGTATGCGCAGCGCATCGAATCAGTACAGCGTCGCTGAGCTGAACGCCACCATCACCGAGATCGCCGAGCACGCGTACACCCTGCTCGACCGCGATCCCGCCGAGAATCACCAACCCACCGATGGTTGGGACCTCGGCGAACTCTGGGACGTGGTGACCACCCGCGCACTGCGCGAAACGGACGGCTCCTCTCCCGCGCGGCTGGCCGAATTGATCGGTCTTCTCGACCGGATCAGGGCGGCGGAATCGATGCGGGCACAGATGCGGCTCGCGAACCGGACCCAGCGGCTGAGCGAAGTGCACGCCGCGCTGTCGGAAGTGAGTTCGGCGACCACCGTGGATTCGCTGCTCACCCGTATCCCGGAAGCGACCTGCGGCCTCGGGTTCGACCGCGCGTTGGTCTCCACCGTGGACGGCGCGTGGCGACTGCACACGATGCACGTCGTGCGCGATCCCCAGTGGGCGGCCGATATTGTCGCGGTCGGGCGGGAGAACCCGCCGATCCTCGACCACGGGCTGGTCGAGAACGACACGGTGGTCGACGCACGCACGGTACTCGTACACGAGGTGCAAGACCATCCGCGAGTCAACCGCCCGCTGGCGGCGATCACCAAGTCCTCCTCGTACGGGATCGCACCGCTGCTGGTCGACGGTGAGGTGGTCGGCCTCGTGCACGGGGACTGCTATCACCAGCAGCGCTTGCTCGACGATGTCGATCAACTGCTGTTGTCCGCCTTCGCGCAGGGGGTGAGCCAGCAGTTGGCGCGATTGTCGGTGCTGGAGGGGATGTCGGCGATTCGTGCCCAGCTCGACGGGCTGGGCCGGTGGTCGGCGCCGCGGCACGCTATCGCGGAGTCGATCGCGCTGAGCCGTGACGACGACTCCGTGCTGACCCGCCGGGAAGTGCAGATCGTCCGGTTGCTCGCCGAGGGCGACTCCAACGCCCGCATCGCCCGCAAGCTCACCATCTCCGAGGGCACCGTCAAAACCCACATCACCCGCGTGCTGCGCAAGCTGGGTGCCGCCAATCGCGCGGAGGCGGTGTCGATCTGGTTGCGGAACTCGAACTCGTCCGGGTCGCTGCGCGCCTGATGACACCGAACCGGCCGAAGGTCGTACGAATCTCCCACCCGCGCCAGATGTCGTCGTGCCCGCCGAGCGGAAAAGTGACGTGTGACATAGAGCGGCAGCACTGCCGCCGCACACGGCACGGAGGCGCGGGATGACACAGAGCGAACGGGAAGCCGACTGGATCGTCGGCATCGACGTCGGTGGCACGTTCACCGACATCATCGGGCTGAACCAGGCCACCGGCGAGGTCCGCGACGGCAAGGTGCTGTCCACCCCGGAACAGGAGGTCGGCGTCCTCGCGGCGCTGGCGGCGATCGACGTCGCCGTGCCCGAGGTCGCCGAGATCGTGCACGGGCACACGGTGGGGATCAACGCGCTGCTGAGCCGCACGGGCGCGCACACCGGCCTGATCGCCACCGGCGGCCACCGCGATCTGCTCGACATCGGGCGCATGCACCGCGAATTCGGTGACCGTTTCTACGATCCCACCTGGCTGCGCCCGCACCAGGAGCGCCCGATCGTGCGGCGCGAATCCCGCTTCGGTGTTCCGGGTCGGCTGCGCTACGACGGCACCGAACTGCTCGCGCTCGACGAGGACGCCGTGCGCCGCGCCGTCCGCGAACTCGGCGAACAGGGCGCCCGCTCGGTGGCTGTATGCCTGATGAACTCCTACATCAACACCGCGCACGAGCAGCGCGCCGCCGAGATCGTCGCCGAGGAACTGCCCGGCGCCTATATCCAGACCTCGGCGCTGTATCCGGTGACGCGCGAACACGAACGCACCACCACCGTGGCGCTGGACGCCTACGTGGGACCGGCCGTCGTCGGCTATCTCGAACGCTTGATGGCCCGGCTGTCCGAGCAGGACTACCGGGGCACCTTGTGGATCATGATGATGAACGGCGGCGTGGCGACCTTCGCGGACGCGGGCCGGGCACCGGTGTTCCAGCTCGTCTCCGGCCCGGTCGGCGGGGTGAGCGGCAGCGTCAAGCTCGCCGACGAGAGCGGCGTCCCGAACCTGCTCACCATCGATGTCGGCGGCACCAGCACCGATGTGGCCGCGATTCGTGGCGGCAAGACCCCGCTCACCGACACCTGGACCCTCGAGACCGGGTTGACCCTGACCATGCCGCTGGTCGACGTCGAGAGCATCGGTTCCGGCGCGGGTAGCCTGATCCGGCCCAGCGCCCTCGGCACTGTCGCCGTCGGCCCGGCCTCGGCCGGATCGAATCCGGGCCCGGTCTGCTACCAGCGCGGCGGCGTGGAACCGACCCTCACCGACGCGTGTGCCGCACTCGGCATCCTGCAGCCGGACCTGTTCGCCAACGGCGCGATCCGACTCGATGTCGACGGCGCCGTCGAGGCCTTGCGCACCACTGGCAAGCAGTGGGGCATGTCGGCGCTCGAACTCGCTTCGGCCGCTTACGAAATCGCCTGCCAGGACATCGCCGCGAAGGTGCGCAGCATCTCGGTGTACCGTGGCCTCAACGTCCGCGAGTTCGCCCTGCAACCGTCCGGCTCGGCGGGACCGATGCTCGCCGACCGGGTCGGTCGGATCCTCGGCCTGGACAAGGTGATCGTGCCGCGCAGCCCCGGCCAGTTCTCCGCACTGGGTCTGCTGCGCAGCGATCTGATGGTCACACGCGCGCAATCCATCATGACTCCGCTCGCGCCCGACCACGCCGAGGCTGTGGAGGCCGCGTTCACGGCCTTGCAGGACAGCATCCGGACCGATCTGCGGGACCAGGGCATCGACGTGTCGCGCCTGCGCTTCGAACGCGCCGTGTTCGCGATGTACCGCGGTCAGACCTGGGACAACCGGCTGCCGATCGAGGCGGGCGCGATCACCGCCGAGCGGGTCGGCGAACTGATCCCCCGATTCCATGAGTTCTACCAGGACTCCTATGGTTTCGCGGCACCGGAGATCCCCGTGGTCGTGTCGACCGTCGAAGTGACCGCGGTGATCCCGCGCGAACTCGGCGCCGCCGACCACACCCCCGAGCAGGGCGAGTCCTTCCTACGCACCACCCGGCTGACCGTGCCCGGCACCACCGAACCCGTCGAGGTACCGATCCACGTCCGCGAACGTCTCGCGCCGCACCACCCGGTGCAGGGCCCCGCCCTGATCGCCGAGAAATTCGCGACCACCCTGGTGCTGCCCGGCCGGGTGGCCCACGTGGACGACGACCTCAATCTCATCATCGAGCCGCAGGCCTGAGGAGCAACCATGACCACCATCGAAACCCCCGGCCCCGCCGTCGACGTCGAACTCGACATCCTGCGCTACGGCCTCATCGAAGTCGCCCGCGAAATGCTGGATTCCCTGATGCGCAGCGCCTTCTCCCCGGTCTGCCGCGACATCCTCGACTGCACCAGCGCCATCCACATGCGCACCGACGACGGCTGGGAGACCGTCGCACTGTGGGAGGGTTGCATGCAGCACGCCTTCACCGCACCGCACATCGCGAACTTCGTGATGGACGACTGGGACATCGACACGATGCAGCCCGGTGATGTCATCTTCGTCAACGACCCGTGGCGCGGCACCATCCACCAGTCCGACGTGAACCTGCTGCGTCCGGTGTTCGTGAACGGCCGCGTGGAGTTCCTACTGCACTCCACCTCGCACCTGGTCGACCTCGGCGGCGCGATCCCCGGCGGCTTCTCCAACGGCACCCAGACCCATTTCGAGGAACAGCTCAAACTGCCGCCGACACTGTTGTACGCCAACGACGTTCCGGTGCGGCCGACCTTCAACTTCATCCTCGAGAACAACCGGGTACCGCAGCTCGTGCTCGGAGACCTGCGCGCGCTGCACGGCTGCCTGGTCGTCGGCGAACGGCAGCTGCAGGAACTCGTCGCCCGCAGCGGCCTGGACAAGATCCGTGCGGCGGGACGCTATGCCATCGAATCCACCGAGGCGAGCATGCGCCGCGGCATCGCGAGCATCCCCGACGGCGACTACACGGCCGAGGACTTCCTCGACGAGGACGGCGTGAGCGATGAAGCGATCCCCGTGCACGTGACCGTGAAGGTCCGCGGGGATTCGATGGAAATCGACTTCTCCGGTTCCGGCCGTCAGCCGCTGGGCAACTGCGGTACCGCCTGGTGCGAGGCCACCCGCTGCATCGAGGCGGTCAAGCTGATGGTCGACCCCTCCACCCCGGTCAACAGCGGCACCTTGCGGCCGGTCGAAACCATCCTGCCGCCCGGCAGCGTGGTACAGGTACTGCCGCCGTCGAGCTGCTCCAACCACGCCGATATCGGCGCCCGCGGCATCAATGTGGTAACCCAGGCGCTGAGTCAGGCCACCGACGAAGCCTTCGCCTGCGACACCGGCACCGCGGTGGTCGTCAGCCTCGGCGGTATCGACACCCGCGCCGGGCACGAGGGCATGCCATGGGGTGCGTTCGCGCTCGCCGGTGGCGGCTGGGGCGGCACCTGGAAGGAAGACGGGGTCTCGTTCTGTGTGATCCCGATCGGCAACTGCCGCACCTCCGTCCAAGAACACCTCGAGATCGAGAGCCCGCTGGTCGTCGTCCAGCACGAGATGGTGATCGACACCGCCGGTGCGGGGCGGTATCGCGGCGGTGCCGGTTCGGTGTATTCGATCTACGCCGAGTCCGACACGATGGTCACCGTCACCGCCGACCGGATCCGCGTCGGCGCGCCCGGGTCCAACGGCGGCGGCGCGGGCGCTCCCGCATTCGGCTGGTACATCGAGAATTTCGATCTCGCCCGGCACGGCGATCCGCTCGATCTGCGCGGGATCGAGCCGTTGTTCGGCATGTTCGACGCCGACGGCAGGCCCGACCCCAACCACGGCGAATTCGGCCGGGGCGCGCGCTATCGGACGGGCAAGTTCTCCGGACTGATCCTGAAGGCCGGAGACGCCCTGCGGTTCGTCATCGGCGGTGGTGGCGGCTGGGGCGACCCACTCGAACGCGAAGCCGATCGGGTCGCCGCCGACGTGCGGGCCGGACTGGTGAGCCCCGAATTCGCCGCTGCCGGTTACGGAGTCGTGCTCGCTGACGGCGAGGTCGACGAAGCGGCCACTACCGCACAGCGTGCACACCTGGCGACCGAGCGTGCTGAGGGGCGCTGGCGGGTGCCGGTCGCCACTCCCCTCACCTGGACCCTCTGAAGACAAGGACCACTCCCATGTCAGTCGATCGACTCCTGTTCCCCCGCCCCGCAACCGACCGCGTGTATGTCGAACGCGTGCCCGTCGACGGTGCGTGCCCGGCCTGCGGTGCGGCCGAGCTGGCCCGCTATCCCGTCGCCAACTTCCTCGGTCCGCGCATGGTCGTGAAGTGCCAGCGGTGCTTCCACCACGTGTCGGTGACCCGGCCCGAACCCGAGGACCACTGGCCCGCGTGGCGCTCCCCCGCCCAGGACTGGCCGGCTTCCCGCGTCGGATAAGTCCGCACCCGCCACCATTCGTTCCGAAAGGACAGATCGCTCATGATGCTCGACGGGAAAGTCGTCCTCATCACCGGCGCCGCAGGCGGGATCGGTACGGCTACAGCGCTGCTCGCCGCCGAGGAAGGCGCGCGGCTCGCGCTGACCGATGTCTCCGAAGACCGCCTGGAAGCCACCGCCGAGCAGGTGCGCGCCGCGGGCGGTGAAGTTCTCGCACTGCCCGCGGACCTCACCGACGGTGCCGCGGTGACCGCGTTGATCGACGCGGTCGTCGCCGAATACGGCCGCCTCGACGGCGCGTTCAACAACGCCGGGGTCAGCGGCGGGCAGATCGGCCAAGGCGGCCGCCGCGTCGGCGAGTGGGACGAGGACGCCTTCGATCGCGCGATCGCGGTGAACCTCAAAGGCGTATGGCTCTGCCTGCGAGCAGAGTTGACGCAAATGGAAGCCCAGCGCGGCGGCGCTATCGTGAACACCGCGTCGCTGGCCGGGCTCACCGGCTTCAAGACCACCGCCGGATATTCGGCGGCCAAGCACGGCGTCATCGGGCTCACCAAGACCGCCGCCATCGAATACGCGCCGACCATCCGGATCAACGCGGTGTGCCCCGGCTACACCGACACCGACCTGATGAAGGACGCCAAGCGGCGCAGCGGCGACGCCATCATGGCGCGCATCCCCTCGGCCCGGCTCGCCCAGCCGCGCGAGATCGCGGAGATGGCGTGCTGGCTGCTGTCCGACCGTGCCGCCTACGCCACCGGCGGCGAATTCGTCGTCGACGGTGGCTATATGGCGGGATGACCGCCCTCTTCACGAATTAATCTCTACCCGAACAGGATTCAGGCATGACAACACTGATCGGCGCGGCCGCGAGTTACATAGACGGTCGCTGGAGCGGTGGTGACGGCGACGCCATCGCCACGATCAACCCCGCGACCGGACTCCAGGTGGCGCTCACCCCAGCCAGCGGCCCCGCCCAGGTGACCGCGGCCGTCTCCGCTGCCCGACGCGCCTTCGACGGTGGTGCGTGGAGCCGTCTCGGTCCGGTTGAGCGCGGCGCCCTGCTGCACCGCCTCGCCGAGCTGCTCGACGAGAACCGGGAAGAACTGGCCGGGCTCGCGGCCACCGAGATCGGCACCCCGATCAGCAGCGGACCCACCCTCCACGTCGACCTGCCCGCGAAGTTCTTCCGCTGGTTCGCCGACGCCGCCATCCGGGGCCCCCGCGACGGCTACGAACAGCCCATGCCGCTCGACCACGACCCGATCACCACCAGCAGCCTGCTGCTGCGCCAACCGGCGGGCGTGGTGGCCGCGATCGTCGCCTACAACGTGCCGATCATGATGAGCGCCTACAAACTCGGCGCCGCCCTCGCCGCAGGCTGTTCCACCGTACTGGTCACCTCGCCCAAAGCAGTGCTGCTCACCGCCGCCTTCGTCAGGCTGGTCGAGCAGGCCGGATTCCCCCCGGGCGCGGTCAATTTCGTGTTCGGACCACCGCCGGTCACCGAACAGGTCGTCACCGCCGCCGAAGTCGACATGGTCACCTTCACCGGCTCCCCCACCGTCGGCAGCACGATCCTCACCCTGGCCGCACCGACGTTGAAGAAGGTGGTCCTCGAACTCGGCGGCAAGTCACCCAACATCGTGCTGCCAGGCACCGACCTGGAACGCGCGGTCCCCGCCTCGGCGCTGCGGTTCACCCGCAACAGTGGCCAAGCTTGCGGAGCGACCACACGAACCCTGGTGCCACAGGCGGATTTCGACGAATACGTCGAGCGTTCGGGCGCGTTCCTGCGCGCCCTCACCGTCGGTGACCCGCTCGCACCCGACACCGTCATCGGCCCACTCATCACCGGCGAGCACCGCGCCAACGTCGAAGGATTCCTCGCCCGAGCACGTGACGCGGGCGCCGACATCCCCGTCGGTGGCGGCCGACCGGCAGGCCTCGACGACGGATTCTTCCTCGAGCCGAC
This sequence comes from Nocardia sp. NPDC047654, assembly GCF_043205035.1. Taxonomy (NCBI): domain Bacteria; kingdom Bacillati; phylum Actinomycetota; class Actinomycetes; order Mycobacteriales; family Nocardiaceae; genus Nocardia; species Nocardia sp. NPDC047654. Next base: position 191,974 of record NZ_JBIDDF010000008.1, on the reverse strand, counting down.
CCTGGTGACCGGTGTGCCGAACGAAGCCGAAATCGCCCAGGAAGAACTCTTCGCTCCCGTCGGCGTCGTCATGCCCTACACCGACCTCGACGACGCCGTCCGCATGGCCAACGACGTCAAATACGCCCTCAACGCCAACGTCTGGGGACCGACGCCCGCCGCCATCGAGTTCGCCCGGCGGCTGCGCTCGGGCACCGTCACCATCAACGGTGGCGGCGGCATGCGCCCCGACGCCCCTTGGGGCGGCCCCGGCCACAGCGGCATCGGCAGAGAAGGCGGCGAAGAAGGATTCCGCGAATTCTTCGAAGTCAAACACCTGCAGTGGCCGCTGTGAGCCTGTTACACGGCAAGGTCGCCGTCATCACCGGCGCGGCGAGCGGAATGGGCCTTGCCGGCGCGGAAACCTTCGTCGAACACGGGGCGAAGGTGGTACTGGCCGACATCCAGGACGAACGCGGAGCGGCCGCCGCCGCACACCTCGGCGATTCGGCACTGTTCGTGCGCACGGATGTCACCTCCGCGGAGCAGGTCGAGTCCGTCGTCAGCGTCGCGGTGGACACCTTCGGCCGACTCGATGTCATGTTCAGCAATGCCGGTGCCGCCGTGGATCTTTCGCCGATCGATGACCTCACTCCGGCAGGACTCGACCGCACGCTGGCGCTGAACCTGCAGGCCCACGTCGCCGCGCACAAGTACGCGGCCCGGCAGTTCCGTGCACAAGGCAGCCCGGGCTCGATCATCACCACCGCCAGTGTCGCCGCGTTGCAGGCCGGGTGGAACGGCGCCGCGTACTCGATGGCCAAGGCAGCCGTGCTCGCCCTGGTCCGTCAAACCGCCATGGAGAACCAGGGCACCGGCATCCGCTCGAACGCCATCCTGCCGGGCGCGGTCCTCACCTCGATCATCACCGACATGTTCGGGGTGAGCCGAGACCGCGAGGACGAGTTCCTGACCGGGATCGGCGACCGCATCGGTGGCGAGACGCTGATCGGGCGCGCGGGCCAAGCCCGCGATATCGCCAACGCCGCACTGTTCCTCGCCTGCGATCTGTCGGCGTGGATCACCGGCGTCGCGCTGCCGGTCGACGGCGGCGCGACCGCGGTCACCAAGGACGCCACGGTCTCGCTCATCACCGAGTTCGCCACGGAGTTCCACACCGGTTCGTGAGCAGGCCCATCCCCGGAATTCGCCGGTCCTGACAGGCCTCGCCCCACACTCTCGTCAGTGGGTGACCTGTCAGTGCTGTCGCTCGCGCCGCGTCATCAGGTGGGCGACCAGGAGGACGGTGAGCACCGCAGTGCAGCCGACGGCGCCGACTGCCAACGCGATGCCGATTCCGGTGCTGCTCGGATAGCCGCCGGGGGCGAGGTGGGCGGCGAGGACCGCGCCGGACATGGCGCTACCGAACGAGCCGCCGACAGTACGCAGAACTTGGTTGAAGCTCACGGCGCTGCCGAGCTCGCGGTCGGCCACACTGCGCGCGATCAGTGCCGGCATCGCCGCATAGGTCGTGCCGATGCCCGCGCCGAAGCCGAACATGCCGAGCAGAATTTCCCAGAGCTCGTCGTGGGCCAGCCACAGCAGCAGGCTGGACGCGGTGACCAGAGCAGCGCCGGGAATCAGCAAGGCGCGCATGGGGATACGGGCCGAGACCAACCGGACAACCCGGTTCGCCGCGAAACTGCCGACCGACAGCGGCAGCATGACGAATCCGGCCCAGAACAGTGGCATCGCGATGCCGTAGCCGGTAGTGGCGGGTGCCTGCGCGATCAGACTGGCGATCGACAGGCAGGCGTACATCGCGGCGCCCAAACCGATCGCGGTGCCGTTGGCGACCAGCGCGTCACCGGCACGCAGCACACGCAGATCGACCAGCGCGTGCTCGGTGCGCAGTTCCACCAGCGCCCACACCGTCAGGATCGCCGACGATACGACAAGCAGACCGATCGTCCACGGCGAACCCCACCCCCACCGCGAACCCTCACCGGCAACGAGCAGCAACGCCGCGAGACCCGCACCGAGCAGCAAGGCGCCGCGCAGGTCGAACGGCGTGCGTGGCGCCCGCTCGTCCGGGCCGTCCGGCACCACTGCCCAGACTACGAACACGGTCGTCAGCAGGAACAGCGCCGCCGCCCAGAAGGCGAAGCGATAGCTGAACACATCGGCGAAGATGCCGGTGAGCGGGTAGCCGAGCCCGAGCCCGGTGGTCACCGTGACCGACAGTGTCGAAATGCCGTTGCGCACTTCGTCGGCGGGCAGATAGCGGCGGGCGAGCGCGATGGTCACCGGCACGATCCCGTAACTGAGTCCTTGCAACGCACGCCCGAACAGGAACACCGCGAAATCGGTGGCCACGGCCGCCACGACCGACCCGATCAGGATGATCGTCAACGACCACAGCAGCAGCCGTTTCTTGTGCGGGCCGTCGCTGAGCCTGCCCATGACCGGGGTCGTCACCGCGCCGACCAGCAGGTTGACGGTGAGCATCCACTGCGCCGCGCTCACGTCGACATGCATGTCGCGCGAGATCGCCGGCACCAGCAACATGCCGAGCGAGCTGACCATGGCAGAGGTCAGTGCGGTGTAGACGAGGGCGGGGGTCAGCCGGCGCGCGGCGATCATTCGATCGGGCCCGCGGCGGCCAATTTCCGCAGCGCGGGCAGTGCCTGGCCGAGGGCGTCACGTTCCTCGTCGGTGAGTCGCTCGTCGATGGCGCGCGCCAGCCAGTTCAACCCCACCGCCCGCTCCTCGACGAGCCGGGCTCGGCCCGCGTCGGTGAGTTCGACCCACACGCGACGGCGGTCCTCGCTGTCGGGCGTGCGCACGACCAGCCCGAGGGCTTCGAGTTCGCGCACAGCGGTGGCGATGGCCTGGGGGCTGACGGTCTGGACGGTCGCCAGCGTGGTCGCGGTGGCTCGCCCGTGCGTAGACAGATAGCCGAGGACGCCCAGCTTGCCCGCCGAGATCGTCCGGCCGGCGAGCAGCCGCCGGGCGATCGGATGCAGGACTTCACCCAGCTCTCGGACGGTGGACGGTGCGGAAGTCATTAGCCAACCATACAACTAAATTAATCAACTTAGTTGTATAACTGCGGTGATGCTGCGCATAGCGCCGACACGCGAAAGGCCCCTCCGGCCGATGCCGGAGGGGCCTTGGGTGTCAGGTCAGCGGCGGGGAACCAGCGACAACGTTCGACCGTCGGCAACATACGTGCCGGTGTAGACCGCGACCGATTCATCCAGGTCGAGAACACCGTCGGAGCCGACTGTGAACCGCCTCAGGATCTCTTCGCCGCCGCGCAACGGGTCGGTACCCAGCGCCCACAGAACCTCACCGCTCGGTGACATCACCGACGATTCGGCGAAAGCGCCGGGCTTCTCCGGCGCGAAAGCGACATCGGGCAGCGGGGTGAGCACACCGTTCGGCTCCACCGCGAAGGAGCTGATGTGACCCGACCCCATGTTCGGCACATACAGGAAGCGACCATCGGGCGTGATGCTCGTGACGTGCGGCAGCATGCCGGTCGGGAACGGCGACCCCCCGACCTCGGTGAGCGTACCGTCCCCGGCCCGCGTGAAGCCGGACACCGAACCGCTGATCTCGTTGATGACATACACGTGCCTGCCGTCCGGGGTGACCCGCGGATAGATCGGATTCAGCCCGGTCGACACCCGCTGCTTGACCGGGGAAACCGACCCATCGGCATTGATGTCGAACACCAGCAGCTGACGGGGCAACAGGCTGGCCACGTACAACTGCTTGCCGTCCGGCGAGACGGTGCCCGAGGCGACACCGTCGAGCGACCCCCCGAAAGGCATGGGCGAACCGTTGAGGGTGGGAGTTCCGTCGGCGCCGATGCGCACCGGCACCACCTGCGCATTCTGCAGGCCGACGACGACGAAGGCATCGCGACTGTTCGGCGCGAAGATGATGTCCACCGGGACATCGGGCATCGCGAGCGGCGTCCCCGCGGTGAGTTCGCCGTCGGCGCCGATGGCGTAGGGGATCAGCTGGGGGTTCGTTCCCGGGGCGACGAACAGGAACCGGCCGTCCAGGGTGGGCGCCTGCGGCCAGTTCAGCGCGCCGGGCATCGGCTTGCCCTGGATCGGCGTCGGTTGGACTGTGTCGGAAGCGTTGTAGCCGGCGATCCCGTTGCCGAGGAAGCCGTGGGCGTAGATGTGGTAGCCGCCCGGGTCGGCCGCCGCGGGTTGTGCTGTCGCCGTGAAGCCGGGCAGAACGGTCGCCGCGAGGGCGAGCACCCAGCCCGCTCGCGCGCGCCGCGTCCCCGAACCACCTTTCGACATTGAATCAGAGGTCATGCCTGGGAGGTTATGGCCCGATCCGCAGGCGAAATGTCCAGAAAACTGCACACCGACCACCGGCACAAACAACGAAAGACCCCTCCGGCCAGAGCCGAAGGAGTCTCGCGTCGAACGGGCCGCTCAGCCCTGTGCGGGCATCAGGCCGAGCTGGGTCAGGAAGCTGACATTGTCCCAATAGACGCGGTGCTCGCCGACCTTGCCGTCGCGCAGGGTGAAGGTGTCGATGAGCGGGAACGTCACCGTGCGACCGGACGGTGGAACTTCACCGTCGGCGGTCGCCAGCGGCCCGGTCTGGACGCCGGTGAAGACGATCTCGGCGATCGCAGTGTCACCGTCGACCCAGGTGTTGCGACGCTCGATCTTCATCCCGGGGAACGCGGTGATGAAGGCGCCGATCATTCCGCGCAGCGCCTCGATCCCGGTCAGCGGGCCGGACGGGAACTGCGCCGCCACATCCTCGGTGAAGGGGCTCGCGGCCAGATCCAGATCGCCGCCTTCGAGGCCGGCGTAGTGCACGTTGACGAGGTCGAGCAGATCGCTCATTGGTTGACCTTTCGATGGGGTTCGCATCCGGATCTCCGGACACCAAAATAATATATTGTGCTTTCTAGGATTACACCAGAGCTGTTGTGCACCTGCAGAATTCACATCAGGTGCGGCCGCACGGCGGTAGTGCTCGCCCTGATGTATTCGAACAGGGAGACCAGTACCTCCTTGCACGACGCGCGATCACGCGCATCACACAGCATGATCGGCACATGGGTGGGCACCCCCAACGCGGCGCCGATCTCCCCGGGCCCATACCGATCCGCGCCGTCGAAGCAGTTCACCGCGACCACGAACGGAATCCGCCGAGACTCGAAATAATCCACCGCGGCGAAACTGTCGGCCAGCCGCCGAGTGTCGACCAGCACCACCGCGCCGAGCGCGCCACGCGACAGTTCCGGCCACAGGAACCAGAACCGGTCCTGCCCGGGCGTACCGAACAGGTACAGGATCACCCGCGGATTGATCGTGATCCGGCCGAAATCCAATGCCACCGTGGTGGTCCGCTTGCCTTCGATACCGCGCAGATCGTCCACGGAACTACTCAGTTCGGTGAGCTGTTCCTCGGTGCGCAGTGGGGTGATCTCGCTGATCGCACCGACCATTGTCGTCTTTCCGACCCCGAATCCCCCGGCCACCAGGATCTTCACCGCCAGTTCGGTGGACATGACCGCCGAACTGCGTCCGTCAGAGGTTGCGTATGCCATCCAATACCGCCTGCAGTAGTTCGGGGTCGGGGCCTGCCTCGGCCCCCGGTGGAGATCGGAAGATCACATAGCCGGCCGCGATGAGGTCGCTGACCAGCACCTTCACGGTGACCAGCAGCAATTTCAGGTGGGCGGCGATTTCGACGATCGACAACGGCTGATGGCGGCACAGCTGGAAGATCTGGGCGTACTCGCGGTCGAGCTTGCTCACGTCGGAGTCGTAGCCGACCGAGATCACCAGGGTCAGGATGTCCAGCTCCGGCAGATCCCTGCCCGCTCTACCGCGGGTCAGCGCGAACGGCCGAACCAGGGGCCCCGGGTCGTCGTCCTCGTACCCCCACACCTCATCCGGCCCCTCACTCACGGCACTCGCGTCGACATCGAGGTTCTCGGCGCCGCCGACAGATGCTCACGCACCTGGCCGACGATCACGTTCATCTCGTACGCGATCAGGCCCAGATCCGCGTCGGCGTCGGTCAGCAAGGCCAGACACGCGCCGTGCCCGGCCTCGGTGACCAGCAGATAACCGTGCTCGAGCTCGACAACGGTCTGATGCAGCGGGCCCTTGGCGAAACGCGTGCCCACACCACGAGCCAGGCTGTGCAGGGCCGACGACATGGCGGCCAGATGCTCGAGATCCTCCCGCTCGAAACCGTCGGACCCGGCCAGCGCCAGACCGTCCGCGGACAGCACCACGGCGTGTTCGGCGCCCGACGTCGTTGTCACCAGATTGGTGAGCAGCCAGTCGAGCGTGCCGACCGGTGCCTGACGAACCATTATGTCCTCGTTCATGTTCTGACCGTTCTACGGATGGGAATGGGGTGGTCGGACGCGGGCCCGGCGCGTGCCGTTCTGCAACGAACTCATCGCCGTGCGCACCGTCTCGGGTGCTCGGACGCGCGCAGTCGACCCAGGCGGCACCGTGTGCGAATCCGCGTCTCCCACATCGGTGCCGAGTTGGGGCGACAGGTGCGCGAACCGTTCACGGATGGGGAGGGCGGGCCTGCGGTCCACCTCGGCGACCGGGTGCCCGTTGAGCCTGGCCGGAGGCTCCGGGCTCGCCGCGTGGTACCCGTTGTGCCGGACAGGGTCGGCCCGGCCGACCCGGTCGGGTAAGGCCGGCGCCGGAACCTGGTCGGGCCGCCGCGCGCCGGGCAGCGCGGTGGCGGCGGGGACCCGGTGCACGGCGTCGCGGGTGCGCACGGGTTCGATCGCGCCCGTCGGGTTGTCGTCTCCGGCCTCGAGCACGGCCCACGGCACCAGCACGATCGCGCGCACACCGCCGTACGGCGATTCCTGCAAGGTCACCGAAATGCCATGGCGCGCTGACAGTCTGCTCACCACGAACAGCCCGAGATGGCGATGTCCCGCCAAGGCCATCTCGTGGAATTGCGGCGGCTCGGCCAGCATCGCGTTCAGGCGCTCCCGTTCCTCGAAGGAGATACCCAGTCCCTGGTCGTCTACCTCTATCACCACTCCCCTGCCCACCGAGTTGCCGTGCACCGCCACCGGCGCGTCCGGTGGAGAGAACGCCGTCGCGTTGTCGATCAGCTCGGCCAGCAGGTGGATGAGGTCGGCGACCGCCGCACCCAGCACGCTCAGCGCCGGCAACCGGATCGCGCTCACCCGTGCGTACCCCTCGGTCTCGGACACCGCGCTGCGCACGATCTCCTCCAGCGCCACCGGGTTTCGCCAGCGCCGTCCCGGTGCGCGACCGCCGAGGATGAGCAGGTTCTCGGAGTTGCGGCGCGCGCGAGTCGCCAGGTGGTCGAGCTGGAACAACAGCTCCAGGTCCTCCGGGTCGTCCTGGCGGGCCTCGGCGACATCGAGCACGTCGAGCTGCCTACGCACCAGGGCCTGACTGCGGAACGCGATGTCGAGGAACACCTTGTTGAAACCGTTGCGGGTGCTCGCCTCGCCCACCGCGGTCTCGATCGCGGTGCGCTGAGCGACGGCGAATGCCGCGGCCACCTGACCGATCTCGTCACGACCACTGTCGACCGGGGCCGTTTCGGCCTCCGCGTCGACCTGTTCGCCGTTGTGGATGCGGCGGATGAGGTCGGGGAGCCGGTCGTTGGCGAGCTCGAGGCTGGCCGAGCGCAGGGTGCGCAGGCGACGCAGCAGCCGGTTCGCCAACACCAGCGAGCCCGACACCGCGAGGATCGTGACGATGAGCATGATGGCAGAGACGATCAGCAGTTGGTTGATCAAGCGGTCGGCCGCCGCGCTCGTCGCGTCGACCGTCACCCGGAACTGATCGCGGATCACCGCGATCAGGCGGGTGTCGACCGCGCGTTCGGCGGCCAGCCATTGCTGCACCGGCATCGTCAGCTCGCCCCGCTCGGCCATCTCGTCCTCGCCGGCGGTGCCGACACGCCAGTCGGCGCCACCGGTCAGCGAGCGAACGCTGGTGCGCACGTCCGTCGACAAGCGGGTGTCGACGAGGTCGAATTGTTTACGGTAGACACCGATATGCTGCGCGAGAACGCGCCGCTCACGCGGCGACAGGCCGTTGTCCGCCGCTGTGCCCGCGGCCACGAGACTCACCACCCGCGAGTGGCTTTCGGCTGCGCGCAGCAGGTCGATCGCGGTCATCTCGGCGTCCATCGTCGTGGTGTCGGACGACTTCAACCGCGCGGAGTCCTGACCCGCACCGAGCATGGCGGCGATGAGGTCGCTGAAATATTGGTCGACGTCGCCCGTGCTCGCCTTCCTGCTGTCGACCGATTCCCGGATCACCTGCATCCGTCCGACAAGATCCGCGAGCGCCTGGATGGACTCGGCGCCGGTGTTCTGATCCATACCCTGTGCCGCCGATGCGATCCGGGCGGTCTCGGCGATCGCGCGATCGGTGTCGTCGCGGCTGGTGCGCAGTTCCGCGTCCGCGCCGGGTGAGTGATCCTGCGCGGTGACGCTGGCGAGTCGTTCCGACTGGATCGACGTCACGAACCGCAGCAGCGGGTCGATCACCGTGCCCCGGTAATCGGACCACTCCTTGACCGACTGCGCCCGGAGCCCGACCAGCGTGACCGCGACCGCCCCCGTCGCCAGCAGCACCAGGCTCGGGATCAGGGCGATCGCCAGCACGCGAGTCCGCACGCTGGTACCGAAACGGGCCCGCAACGGGCGACGTGAGCTGCCGGAACGGGTGTCCTCGACGCTCGGCTCTGCTTCGGCCGACGGCACAGCGGTTCTCCTCGGGGTGGACAGGCGTGGACGTCGCGGTGGGAAGGGCGGCACACCGCGATGGGTCATCGTGCGGGGGTCAGGTGGGCGGACGGGCCGTCGTGGAAGATCACGCCGGTGTCGACGGCGGGCAGACCCGACGGGGCGACGCTGCCGTCGGCGGCGACGTTGTAGGTGTGCACCCTGGCCGTGCCGTTCACGGTGAGGGAGTCGATGACCCAGAGCTCGTCCTCGTCGGGGCTGAGCACCACGCGGCCGGGGACCGTACCGCCCGGCGCGGGGTAGGGCGAACCGGGCAGCGGCGAGAGCGCCCCGCCGGCGCCGATACGGAAACCGTCGACCTGGCCGCCGCTCGAGGCGGGCACATACATACGCTTGCCGTCCGCGGTGATCGCCGAACCATGCGGGGTGTCACCGGTGGGGTACGGCGAGCCCGGCGCGTTCGACAGGCTTCCGTCCGGTGCGATCACGTAACCGGACAGGGTGGCGTTGCCTTCGTTGCTGATGTAGAGGTAGCGACCGTTCGGGGTGATGGCGGGCAACGCGGGGCGCTCGCCCGTCGCGAGGGTAGGTCCGACCTGGGTGAGCGAAGCGTCGGCATTGATCGCATAGCTGGTCACGGTGGCGCCGATGAACGTGCTCACGATCAAGTTTCGCCCGTCGGGAGTCACCTGCGGCAGGCTCAAACCGCTCATTCCGGGTACCGGGGTGGCGGGCGCGCCGGTCGGGACGAGAACGCCGGAGGCGGTGATGTCGAAGGAACGGACCTCGGTGGTCAGCGAGCCGACGGTCGCGAACAAACGGGAACCGTCCGGGGTGATCGTCACGCCGATCACGGGAGCGCCGAAATCCATTCGGCTGCCCGCGATCTCGTGCAGCGAACCGTCGGCGCCGAGGTCGTAACCGATGATCGAGCCCGAGACCACGTGCCCGGTGTAGACCCGGCGGCCGTCCGGGGTGATCTCGAGAGTCAGCGAGCCGGTGTCGCTGGCGAACGGCGCGCCGGGCACCTCGGTGAGCGCGCCGTTGTCATCGACGCGCAGGACGCTGATGTTCGAAGAACCGGTGCCGGTGACCAGCAGATAGCGTGGCGCGGCACCGGCGGGGGCCGAATGCGCGAGAGCCGGGGACAGCGACAGCGCGAGCGCGGCGGCCACGCCTGCGGCGACACGTCGCGGTGTGAATGCGTTCCTGAGCATCAGGATGCGATACCTCCGTGTATCGGGCAGGCCACGTTGCCCGCCCGGAATTATGCACAATATAGTGTGCAATCTCACTTCGGAAGGTGGATTTGAAATAGCGCAACGGCAGGCCCGCCCGGTTGTCACGGCACACAACGAAGGTTGCCAGATCATATACAAAATGTGATCGTTCCGTGTTGTCGCGCGGTCCGCCTCCTGCCGATCGCGGACTCCGAATCTCATCGAGGAGATCACCGATGACTTCCTTCTCCGTACCCTGCCGATCCCGCGCCCGAAGTCGACTACTCCGTTGCGCCGCAGTGGCTTTCATCGCCATGCTGCTCAGCGTCGTCGGCTGGAGCGCAGCACCCACCCCGGCTTCGGCCGCGAACGCCCGGTTCCTGGTGGTCGCGGGCACCGCGTCGATGGGCATCAGCGTCCTGCGCGTGGCCGAGGACGGGACATTGTCGAGCGTCCCGAACAGCCCGTTCCCGACCGGGTTCGGCGTCCTCTCGCTGGTACTCGCCCCGGACGGCCGCACCGTCTACGTTCCGCACGCCGGCGACTTCGGCGTCTCCGGGTACCGCCTGGACGACCACGGGACGCTGCATCCGGTCCCCGGCGCGGACATCACCGTCGGCGGCCCGCCGACCGCCGCCACCCTCAGCCCCGACGGCACCCAACTGTTCGTAGTGGTCGGTGGAGCGCCGGGCCACGTCGAGTCGTTCACGGTGACGCCCTCGGGCGCGCTCATCCCCACGGGAGCGCCGACGGTTCCGGTGGACGGGTTCAGCGCCGTCGGTATGGCGGCTGTCGACCCGAGCGGGCGGTTCCTCCGGGTGGTCACCTACCTCGGAAACACCATGTCCAATTACGCCATTACACCGGACGGCACGATGACTCCGCTCGGCGCCACCACGGTGAAACTCGGTCCGGTGGCGCCGGGGTTCAGCCGGGACGGGCGATACCTCTACGTGAGCAACGAGTTCGGCTTCGATCTGTCCGGGTTCGCGATCGGTGCGAACGGGCAACTGACGCCCACGCCCGGCTCGCCCTACCCGACCCACGGAGTTCCGCACGGCGCGGTGGTAACCGCCGACGGCACCCGCCTGTACGTCCCCGATGCCATGGGCCAGTCGATCGCCGGCTTCGACCTGCACGCGGACGGGGGGCTGGTCGAACTGCCCGGGTCACCGTACGCGGCGCCCGCGGCCACGCTGCCGGGTCAGGTCGCCCTGCATCCCGACGGCAAGACGCTGTACTTGATCGATGTCCTCACCGCCGAGGTGACGACACGGGTGCACAGCTACACGATCGGCGCCGACGGTAGCCTCGCGCCCTCCGGGCGACCGTCGGTCGACACCGGCGTGGTCATGTCCGACGGACCCGTCGTGGCCATCACCCCCTAGACGGCCGAAAGGGCCCGGTGCCGTGACCATCTCGGCACGGCACCGGGCCCCTACCGCGGAGAACCCTCGTTCGGGATCAGGGCTGGACGCCCATCTCCGGACCGATGTACTCACGGACCCGTGCCGCCTTGCCGTCGCGAACCTCGACGATTTGCAGCAGATGCAGCTTCGTCCGCTGACCGGCGATCTCGATCTCGGTGGTCGCTTCGTTGAAGAAGCCCTTCTCGGTGAAGGTCACCCCGACCGGAACGAAGGTGGGAATCGGGCCGTCACCCGAACGCTCGTACACGGCGGCGACCGCGTCGGCGACCGTCACCCACTTGTCGTCGGCACTGTGCCACACGAGGCAGTCCTCGGTGCTGATCTCGTTGAAGAGATCGATGTTCGTGAGGGCCTTGACCCAGTTGTCCGCGAGGTCTTTGGTGGCCTGATCTGGGGTGCTGCTCATCGTTGAACGGTGCCTTCCTGTCCGGTTCGCTGCAGTGTGTCCTGCGCCACCCATGCTGCGCGCGAACCGGTTGACCGAGTGTCCAACTTTTGGACACTGCGGCCTAGGCGGTGGACTTCTCCGGCGTCGACCACATGCCCTGTTTCTCCAGCATGGCGATCAGTTCGTCGGCCCCGGACATGATGTGATCGCGCATCAGACTGCTCGCCGTCTTCGCACGACGTTTCCGCAGTGCCTCGAGAATGGCCGGATGAAAGTCGAGGGACTCGTTGGCATGGCCCTCGATATTGCCGTAGAACCGGTTGGGCAACTGCTTGACGATCGAGCGCAACAGCAGCGCGAGACGGCGGGAATCCGCGGCCAGGTTCACAGTGCGATGGAATTCGTGCCCCAGCGCAACGATGCGGTCGAGATCGGCTCCCTCGGCGACCGCCTGTTCGTGCTGGGCGACCACGTCGGCCAAGTGGGCGAGATGGCGCGGCGAGATGGATTTCGCTGCGCGCGAAGCCAATTCACCGGCCAGCGTGGCCTGCGCCCAGAACAGATCGCGCACATCCTGCCTGCTGAACGCCGACACCATGAACCCGCGCCGCGGGACCAGTTCGACGAAACCTTCACCGCTGAGCAGCAAAAGGCCTTCACGCACCGGCGTGTTACTCACTCCCACCGCTTCGGCGATCGGTTCGGTGCGCAGGAACTCACCGGAGCGCACCCGGCCCGAGATGATCAGTTCCCGCACGTAGCTCGCGACGTCTTCGGACAACTGCTGACGCTGCGAATTCACCCGGCGGGGTAACTCCCGCGGCGAGGAATCGGCGTCCAGTGGGTCTTTGTCGTTCGGCACTTACGCATTATGCGGCCCCGAAGCACAATCGCGCAGCACCGCCCCCTGGAAACGACGTCGGTCACCGGAGGGTTGTGGCGCATGGATGTGACATGCGCGTGGTGACCGACGCCGTGGCCCGAGGCCCCGTGGGGATCGGAAGGGTCTCGGGAGGTCTACTGTTCGGATTCGACAGTATCATATATTTAATATCCTCGCCTTTACCTACTCGGAGGCACACCGATGACCTCAGCACTCTTCCGCGCACAGGGCGGCCCGCAAGGGATGGAGTTGATCCCACAGGCCGAAGCCGCGAGCGGGTGGGGCGAGGAGCACATGCGTGGCCTCGCGGTGAGTTCGGCACTGGCACGCGCCACCGAGCAGCAGATCCACACCATCGGACGCACCGACCTGGTGCCGGTGCGGTGGACCGTCGACCTGTTCCGGCCCGCCCGGCTGCGTCCGTGCACCACCTCGGCGGCCGTCGTCCGGGAAGGCACACGGTTGTGCTTGATCGACAGCGTGCTCGAACAGGACGGCCGGCCCGTCGCCCGAGCATCGGCACTGTGGCTGGCGCCGAGCCAGAGCCCGCCGGGTGCGGTCTGGTCGGGAGGTACGCGGCCGGAGCCGCCGCCACTCGGCGCCGCGCTGGTCGAAGCCCAGCACCGGCTCTACTTCACCGAGAAGACCGGCTGGGGCGATGCGGCACAGTCCACCAACGACGCTCGCAAAAGGATCTGGCACGAGCAGATCCCCGTAGTCGAGGGCGAGCAGGCGACACCGTTCCAATTGGCCGCGGGCATCGCCGACGTGGTGAATGTGGCGGTCAATCTCGGCAGTAACGGGCTCGAATTCATCAATGCCGACCTCTCGTTGGCACTGGGCCGCCTGCCGGTAGGGCTGGCGGTGGGTTTCGCCACCACCGACCGGATCGAGCAAGCGGGCATCTCGGTCGGCACCGCGGTCGCCTTCGACCGCATCGGCGTCTTCGGCACCGCGACCCTGTGCGCGCTCGGCGACGCGCATCGCGCCGTCGATGTGCAGAGCTTTCGGCCGATCACGTGACGAGGGTCTCAAAATATATTATGCTGAATCAAAGGATGGGAAGGAGTGCAGCGATGACCCGCTGGACGAAGACCGACGACAAGGCCACCTCGTGCTGACCCGCGGCGCGGTGCTGCGACAGACACCCGGCGCCTACGAGATCGTCGAACTCGACATCGAAGACCCGCGCCCCGGTGAGATCCGGGTCAAGATGGCCGCGGCAGGGTTGTGTCACTCCGATGACCATTTCGCTGTCGGCACGCAGACGCCTGGCATCCTTCCCCTCGCGGGCGGACACGAGGGCGCCGGTGTCGTCGAAGCGGTCGGCCCGGGCACCAAGGGCTTCACCGAAGGCGACCACGTGGTGTTTTCCTTCCTGCCGGTGTGCGGCCGCTGCCGGTGGTGCGCGCACGGCCACCAGAACCTGTGTGACCTCGGCGCGTTCCTGGCCACGGGTGCGCGTTTCGACGACCCCACCTCCTATCGGCTCTCGCTCGACGGCGCACCGGTCGGTCAGCTCGCCGGGCTCGGCACCTTCTGCGAATACACCACTGTCTCCGCGGTCTCGGCGATCAAGATCGATCCGTCGATCCCGCTCGACATCGCCTGCCTCACCGGCTGCGGTGTCGGCACAGGGTGGGGTGCGGCGGTGAACTCGGCCGAGGTGAAACCCGGGCACGTCGTGATCGTCATGGGCATCGGCGGTATCGGGATCAACGCGGTCCAAGGTGCCGCACACGCGGGCGCCGCCGCGGTGATCGCCGTCGACCCCGTGCCCTTCAAGCGGGACTCCGCGCTGAAGCTGGGCGCCACCCATGCCGTCGCCGACATCGAGGAGGCGGCCGAACTCGCCCGCTCGATGACCAACGGCCAAGGCGCCGACTCCTCGATCGTGACCGTCGGCATCACCACCGGTCGCCACGTCGGCCAAGCGCTCAGCGCGGTGCGTAAGGCGGGCACCTGTGTCGCCGTCGGGCTCGGCGACGCCACCGTGGGTGCGGGCGACATCAACCTGCACGAGCTCACGCTCTACCAGAAGCGCCTACAGGGTTCCTTGTTCGGCGCGAGTTCCCCCACCGCCGACATCCCGGCGCAGCTGGCGATGTATCAGCAGGGCTCGCTGAAACTCGACGAACTCGTCACCACCCGCTACTCCCTCGATGACATCACGCAGGGCTTCGCCGACATGAATGCCGGCCGGAACCTGCGGGGCGTCGTCGTCTACGACTGATCCCGGCAAGTCGAAGGACCGATCATGAACGTGCTGATCGAAATGACCGCATTGTGTCCGATCCGCCCCGCCCCCGGGGCGGACGCGCAAGCGCTCGCCGCCTGGTACGCGGCGAACGCCCGGTTGCACGACCATCTGGCCGGTCTCGGCGGACCCGACAGCGGGCGCGAACGTGAGCTGGCCGCGGCGGCTCACCGGCGCGCGCTCAGCGTCACCGCTGGTGAACCGGTATGAGGCCGGCCCGAGAGAAGCCATTGCAGCTGCCCGCTCCACGCGCGGAGGCCTGGGCCTGGCAGATGCATGCCACCTGCCGCGCCTACGACGTCAACGACTTTTACGACACGGCTCAGGAATCACGAAAGATGCTGGCCGCCAAGAAGGTCTGCGCGGGCTGCCCAGTGCTGACCCACTGCCGGGATCACGCTGTCGCCGCCAACGAGCCGTACGGCATCTGGGGCGGGATGACACCGCGCGAGCGAGCCAGGTACCGCTGGGTGCACTACCGGCCGAAACGCCTGTGACGCTGGTCGAACACCGGCATCGACGGAGTTATCCTCGGTCGAGGTGGGCGTACCCGCGCACCGCTACCGGAGCAGTACCGAATCGAGCCGAGTCGGCCGACATCCAGTCGGCACAGCGCAGTTCCGCTTCGGGAACCGGCCGCGCCGGGCTTCGAAGACGCCGAGGAGATCGGGCGCGGCGGTTTCGACGTCGTGTACCGGTGCGCCCAGCCGGAGCTGGATCGGGTCGTCGCCGTGAAGGTACTCACCGCTGAGCTGGATCCCGACGGATTTCAGCGTTTCGTGCGTGACCGGCCCGTTCCTGTCCGTGTACGGTCGCTGCTTCGCCGGGCTCGCGGCCCGCGAACAACTCGACATCGCGGCCCGGAGGAGCAGTTCACCGTCGCGCTCGACACCGCCCGGACCACGGTGGGGCCCGGGCGGCGCACGCCACCCGTCCGGCCGGGGCGCTGCTCGGCGAATTACGTTATGAGACAGGCGCTCTCGACGCAGACACAGACCTGATCACGAAGAGCGGGGAGCTATCGGCCGAAGGCGGCGGTGTGGACTTCATGCCGGCCACGTACGCGACGGGTGCGCGGGTGCGGTCGCTGCGCGGCGATCGCGACGGCGCGCGCGAACTCCTCGCGGAAGGCTTGTCCGCCGCCGAACGCCTCGATCTGCGTCGGCTGGCCGCTCGTCTCCGCAACGAGCAGGTCCGCGCGGACTTCGAGCCCGGGAATCGCCGACGCGCTGCCGGCGCCACGCACGATCCGGCGCAACGACGGAATCGTCACCACCATCGACGAATTGGACGAGGACTCCGCCATCCGGTTGTTGCCGAAGGCCGGCGAGTACGAGCGCGCGGTAGCACGGGCCGAACTCCTCGTCGCGAGCGCCGCAGTGGACCGTAGACCGCTGGCCAGGCTGCGCGCCGGGTTGTTGCTCGGTGCCGCGCTGCGGCGGGCCGGGCGCCGAGACGAGGCCGAACGCACTCTCGCACCGTCGATGCGGCAATGCACCCGTCTCGGCCTGACCCGCCTGCCCGCCGACACCGTGACGACCTGGAACGATCAACGAGCCGGCTCGGCGATACCACCCGGATCCGGGTCGGGGGCTCGTACTTCGGCGACCTCGTCGTCGACCATCGAGGCGGGCATCAGGATCACGATGGCGGCGGCGATCACCGCCGGAATCGCGAAGGCGTAGAAGTTCCAGTGGCTGCCCAGCGAGGAGCCGACGACCCAGCCACCGATGGACGGCCCGAGGATGGAACCGACGCGGCCGAGTCCCATGCTGGCGCCGACGGCCGATCCCCGGCACGAGGCGGGGTACTCGGCGGCGACGTAGCCGTAGGCGAGCGAGCTGCTGCCGATGGACCCGAGCCCGGCACCCGCTACCGCGACCATCAGCACCGCGGTATCGAGCTTGCGGCTCAGAGCCAGCAGCGATACCGCGCCGATGAGGAAGAACAGGACCAGGATCCGCCGGGACCCGTACCGGTCGGCGAGCATGGACCCGCCGATCATGCCGACGATGGCGCCGACCTGCAGGACCAGCAGGAATTGCAGCGAGGAACCCAGTGGGTAACCCGCCTCGCGCATCAGTACCGGCAACCAGGTGTTCAGGCCATAGGTGATTACCTGGGCGCAGACACAGACCAGAACGAACAGTAGCAACGACGGCAGGTAACGGCGGGTGAGGAGCATGCGCAGCCCGCTCTTGCTGTCGGCGCTCGCGGAAGCGTCGACCTGGATCCGCTGCTCGGCACGCACCGCGTCGATGTCGAGGCCGTACGCATGGGCGAGTTCGGCGGCCTCGGCGTCCTTGCCGCGGGCCACCAGCGAGTTCACCGATTCCGGCAACCAGAAGTACATGACCGGGACCACGATCACACACAGCGTGCCGATCGCGTAGAGCATGCGCCAGCTGTGGTCGGGCAGCAAGGCGATGGCGACCAGCGCGGCGACGATCCCACCGAAGGAGTACCCGGTGAGCATCATGCCGTTGTAGATCTGCCTGCGGTTACGCGGCGCGAATTCCATGGTGAGGGCGACCGCTGACGGGACGACGCCGCCGAGGCCGATGCCGGTGAAGAACCTTGCGGCACCGAGGAATTCGGGCGACGTGGCGACGGCACAGATCGCGCATCCGGCGGAGAACCAGACGACGCCCGCCATCATCACCTTGCGGCGTCCGATGCGGTCGGCAAGCGGACCCGCGAGCAGGAACCCGACCATCAGGCCGACCAGTGTCCAGCTGCCGATCAAGCCCGCGGTGCTCGCCGACATCCCCCATCCCGGCTCGTCCAGGAGGCTGGGCACGGTAGCTCCGTAGACGATGAGGTCATAGCCATCAGCCACGATCGTCAGAAAACAGAGCACGACCACGACGAGGCCACTTCGTTTGCGCGGGGCCGGACCATCCATTTCGTACTCCTTCAACGTTCCACCACGGCAACAGTGCCGAGCGACGTAGATCACAATATCGCACAATATATGATCCTGAATACATTTCACTCCGGCGGCCCCGCGCGCAATCACAACAAAGGCCTGGGAACCGTCGGCGGTTCCCAGGCCTTGCGTACCAGAATGTTCAGCCTTCAGCGCTTACCGGGCAGCATGACCGCGACCATGGTCACCGGCTTGTCGGTCCGGTTGCTCCAGGCGTGCTTGATCCCGCGGTTGACCACAGTGTCACCCGCACGCAGCAGGGTCTCCCCCGTCTCGTAGATCGCGTAGATCTCGCCTTCGATGATGGTGGCGATGTCGACGGTCTCGGTGGCGTGCAGGCCGACGATCGCGTCGTCCTCCGCCTTGGCGTCCTCACCGTGCAGATTGCCGATCGATTCCGCGTACACGGCCGGATCGATCTCGCTGTCGGGTGGGAATGTCGCCAGGCGCACCACCACGCCCGCGGCGGGCGGATCCAGCTCCACCTCGGAGCCGAGCGTGTCGCCGTCGGCCATGGCGGCGGGCAACCCGTCGACTCGCCACACGTCGTTCACCGTGAACGCGGGCAGGGCGATGCGTGTGGCGGTGTTCTCGTCGACGGCTATGGTCGATTTGCCGTCGGCGTCGAGGCCCGCGATCACACGTCGGGCCGTTCTGACTAGATGCTCGCCGGTCATGGATGTCACCCTTCGGGTCGGACGGACGAGATGCCCGTCACATCGGTCGATAATATATTACATATCACATCTTCGATGGGTGGCACTACCGAGGAATCAGAGATTGGCCGTGAAGAAGGGGGTCAGGGCGGCCATGGCTTGGTCGACGTACTCGGGGCGGTCGTAGGGACCCACGTGGCCCGCTCCTTCGACCAGCACCAGGTCGGTGTTCTCCGGCAGCCGCTTGTGCAGGGCCTCCGCCTGCCACAACGAACCGGCGGCCGACCCGGCGACCAGGAGCACCGGCTGGGTCAGGAACTCGGCGCCCGCGAAGGCGTCGTAGTCGAAGATCCGGGTGACGCTGGCGGTGAACAGCATCCGGTTGTCGGAATTCGGATGCTGCGCGCGCGGGGTGCGGTAGTACTCGTGCGCTTCGACCATGTCGGCGTGGGTGGTGTCGTCGAGGATCTCGGGCACGTAGGTGATCTCGGCGATCTCCCCGCCCGCGGCTTCGATCGCGCGCTGACCCGCGACGGCGTCGAGCGTGGCGATCTGCGCGTCGAGCGGCAGCGAGCCGTCCCAGCCGCGACGGAAGGTGGCGCCGATGTCGACCGGGCTCACGGTGCCGACGGCCTTGATCCGGCGGTCGGTCTTGGTGGCGTCGATCGCGTAACCGCCGCCGGCGCACACACCGAACGCACCGATCCGGTCGGCATCGACGAAGTCGAGGGTCGACACATAGTCGACTGCGGCGCGGACGTCCTCGACCCGGGCGAAGGGGTCTTCCAGACGGCGCGGAATACCGCCGCTCTCGCCCTGGTGGGAGGCGTCGAAGGCGAGGGTGACAAAGCCCTCGGCGGCCAGCTTCTCCGCATACAGACCCGCGGTCTGCTCCTTCACGCCGCCGCCGGGATGAACACACACGATCGCCGGGTAGTACCGGTCGGCGGAGAAGTTCTCGGGTAGGTACAGATCGCCCGCCATGGTGACTGTGGCGTTCGGGAAGTCGATGTGCTGCACGATGATGTCCTCGGCTCGTCGGGGTTCTTTCCGGATGACATCAGTCTTCGACATCCGGAAAGCCCCTGGCAGGACGACTCTGTTCCTGGGAAGGATCCTTCCCCCTCAGTGCACCGCCGCGAACATCAGTCGTGCGTCGTCGGCCTCGGCCGGATCGAACTCGGCCACGATGCTGCCCTGCTTGGCGACCAGGATCCGGTCCGAGAGCGCCCGGATCTCCGGCAGGTAGGACGAGATCACGATTACCGCGACACCGTCGTCTGCCAGGGCGCGGATCATCGCGTGGATTTCGGTGATCGTGCCGAGGTCCACACCGCGGGTCGGCTCGTCGATGATCGCGACCAGCGGCTGGCGGGTCAGCCCTTTGGCCAGCACCACCTTCTGCTGGTTGCCGCCGCTGAGTTCCTCGAGTTGGGCCCGGTCGGGTCGCAGCGTGCGCACATGAAACCGCTCGACGAAGCGTTGAGCCACGGTCTTGCGCTCCCCCGGCCGCACCAGCAACGGCAGGCGTGGCGCGCTGCACAAATGCCCGAAATAGATGTTGTCGGCGATCGAGAAGTGGCCGAAGAAGCCCGAGGCCTTGCGGTCCTCGGTGATGTAGACCAGGCCCGCGCGGCGGGCGTCGCGCGGTGTCCGGAAACGCACCTTGCGGCCGTCGAGTCGGACGGTGCCGCCACGCAGACGCCGGCGCTTGGTCACCCCGGCGACGATCATCGCGGTCTCGCTGCGCCCGGCACCGACAAGGCCGTAGATGCCGACGATCTCCCCCGCGTGCGCGGAGAACGACATGTTGCGCACGGCCGGAAGCAGTGTGATGTCCTCGACCTCGAGCACCGGCGCCGGGTCGGGCTCCCGATGCGGCGGTACCCGTTGATATTCCACGCTGCGCCCCACCATCATTCGCACCACCTCGGCACGATCGAAGGCCGGTTTGTCCAGCGTGCCCTGCACCTCGCCGTCGCGCAGCACGGTGATGCGGTCGGCCTCCTCCAGCGCCTCGTCGAGCATGTGGGTGATGAAAACGACCCCGATGCCCTGCCTTTTGAGCCTGCGCATCGACAGGAACAGTTGCAGCCGTTCCTCCGGTGTCACCGAGGCGGTCGGTTCGTCGAGGATGACGACCTTGGCGTCGCGGTGCACGGCGCGGGCGATCTCCACCATCTGCTTCTGGGCGATACCGAGCGCACCCGCGGGCACCTCGGGCCGGATGTGGAAGTTGTGTGACTCCAGCAGTTCTCGCGCCACCACGTTGAGCTGGGAGAGATTGTTGAAGGCCTTCTCCTCACCGAGGAACAGGTTCTGCGCCACGGTCATCGACTCGACGAGCGATCCTTCCTGGTACACCATCGCGACCCCGGCCTCGGCCGATTCCTTGGGGGTACTGAAGTTGCGCATGCGGCCGGTGACGAACAGGGTGCCGGCGTCGTGTTCGATCGCCCCCGAGATCACCTTCACGAGGGTGGATTTTCCCGCGCCGTTCTCGCCGAGCAGGGCGTGGATCTCGCCCGGGGTGACCTCGAAGTCGACATCGCGCAGCGCGTATGTTCCGTTGTAGTGCTTGCTGATCCGGCTGAGCCGGATCACCGGCTCGGCGGCCACGGCGGTGTCGCTCACTGTGCTCACCTTTCGTTGTCTGTCTGCGGCTCGATCAGGTTGCGGAAACCGCGCGCGGCCACCGTGATTCGGCCGTCACGTGACGCCACACCGGTGACCCCGTGGCGGTCGCTGTCCGCGCGCGAATGCACACTTTCGGCGATGCGTCCTCGCTGATCGATCCGGAAAGCCAGGCCGTACGACCGCGCGGGCGCCCACGGTTTGATCACGCCGTGTACACGCAGCTGCCCCAGTTGCAGGGTGTCGGTGTAGGGATCCGGGCACCGCAGGCGGGGGACGAACCACTGGTCCTGACGAATCGTCGCGGTCATTTCGCGCAGCAATTCGGGTTCGTCGAGCAGCAATTCGGTGAAGCGGTTGCGCGCATAGGGCGCGGCGACCCACCAGCCGTCCGTGGTAGCGGCGATCCGGCCGGGATATACCGGCAGGTTCGGCCCCACCGCGGTCCCGGGCTTACCCAGGGCGGCCACGCCGCGCCGTTCGATGCGATGGTCGAAACCCAGCGACACCAGAACCTCACCGTCGCAGACGTTTTCGATGCCGCCCGGCCAGCCGAGACCTTCGGCGACCACCTCGGCGCGCGAGCCGTCGACGCGCAGGATGCGCCCGCTCCGATCATCGGCGACCAACGCGGCGGACCAGTCCTGCACCTCACGGGAGCCGATGGTTGCCAGCACGACACCGTCGGGCAGCAACGCCAGATCGGTGACGCACGCGGCCAGTTCGGCATCGGTGCACAGGTCGGCGGCCACTCCGCTCGCGTCGACCGTGACGAGGCCGACGCCCTCGACGGCGGCGACAAGCCGGTCCTCGGCGACCAACAGACTCCCGACCTGCCCGCCGAGCGTCACCACGTGCGTGACGACGCCGTCGGTCAGCGTGAAAATGCTGTCGCCGCTGGAGAAGACGACCTCACCGTTGTCGCGGATGAGCACGTCGTCGGGTTCGAACTCGGTATCGGGCAACAGGGTCATGCCCTCGTCGAGCCGGCGATTGGGCCGCAGCCCCGCCTCGAACGGCGGCACCGCGCGGTGCCGGGCCCAGTCGGGGTTCAGCCATTCCTTCAGGGCGCTGATCGTGCGGTTCATCGCTGCACCTCCACCATCGATCGACCGGGCACGATCAGCCCGGGAACGGCGGCCGGGTCGATCGTTCCGACCTCGCTCGGGTCGAGCGTGAGTCGACCGATGCGGTTGTTGCTGACACCGCACAGATAGAGCTGACCGGCCCGTTCCTTCACCGCGGTCACCATCGGGTAGTTCGCCAGCGACGAATCCCACAGCACCTGAAGGACTTCGCCGCGATCGTTGAACTTCATCACGCACGAGACGTTGAGTTGCGGCACCACCCAGCTGTCCAGCGGCACCTCCTTGGTCATCCGCCTGCGCACCGCCGGGTAGCGGTTGAGCAGGTCCGACATCGGCGTGCGCATCGACACGAACGGCAGCCAGTAGTTGCCGTCGGAGGAGCGGTTGAGGTTGTCAGGGTTACCGGGCAGGTTCTCCAGCACCGGTTCCAGCTGCCCCTGCTTGGGTCCGGCGATCCAGAGCCGATCCACCCGGCACAGGCCGGTGCTGGCGATGAGGATCGACTGGCCGTCGTGCGAGGTACAGATGCCATTGGGGAACACACTGTTCGAGACGACCACCTCGGTGCCGCCGTCGGGATCGATGCGGACCACGCGCCCGTTGGCCCGCGATTCCACCAGCTCCACCAGGTATTCGGCGGCGTTGGTTCGCGTCGAGAAGTCCGACACGTAGATCGAACCGTCCGGTGCGACGTCGAGGTCGTCGACGGCACGCAGGCCGGAATCGTCGAGCAGGGAGAAACGACTGCGCCTGACCTTCGTCGCGATCGGCTCGGATTCACCGTCCGGGGAGATCCGGTAGATGCCCATGCCGCCGACGGCGACGAGCAGCTGCCTGTCCCGATCCCACCCGTGGCCGAGCGGAAAACCGCCGGTGCGAGCGAAGATCTCACCCTCGTCCGGGTTGTCGGCACGGAAGCGCCACACCCAGCCGCGACGGTCGCCGCAGTAGACGTTGCCCTCGGGGTCGACCGCGCAGTCCTCGGCGCCTTCGATCTTGCCGAGGCCGATCGGGGGCGCGTCGGTCGTTCTGTTGTTGATTGTCCACACCGTGCCCGGCTCGGTGACATCGATGAGCGAGCCGAGAATGATCCGGCCCGGATCGATCTTGAGCTTGTCGGCGGTACGCTGCCGATACTTACCCCATTGCAGGTCGAGCACCGCGAACACGAGCAGTGCGGTGGCGAGAATGACCGTGTAGTACGAACCTTCGAGTCGCAGCGCCACGGTGGCCTGCTGGATCACCTGCACGACGATGATGCCGACGGTGGCCCGTAGCACCGATCCCCGGCCGCCCGCGAGGCTGACACCACCGAGCACCACGGCGGTAAGGGCGATGATCTCCCAGCCCTGGCCCACGTCCGGGTCGGTACGCCCGACCCTGGCCGAGGTGAACAGGGCGGCCAACCCGGCCAGCGCACCCGAGAGGACGTAGACGAAGAAGGTGACCCGGTCGACGGGAATGCCGTTGCGCCGCGCCGAACGCCGATCGCTGCCGACTGCCGCGACCCACCAGCCCCACCGCGACCGGGTGAGGCCGACATGCACGGCTATCAGCACGCACCCGAAGAAGAACCAGCCCGTCGGGATCAGCGCGATGCTGCCCTCGCCGAGGAAGTCCCAGACGATATCGGGCTCGGGCATACTCAGCTCGAAACTGAACGCCGACTGCAACGCGGCGGCCGCACCACCGAAAGCGACCAGGGTGACCAATGTGGTGATGAACGGCCGCATCTTGCGGTAGGCGATGAAGTAGCCGTTCACACTGCCGAGCAGCGCACCGAAGACCACGGCGCCCGGTGCGACGATCGCCATCGGCCAGTCCCAGGCGCGGGAGGCGACCATCGCGCCGATCGCTGTCAGGCCGACCATCGAACCGATCGACAGGTCGATGCCACCACAGACCAGCACCACGGTCAGCCCGATGGCCAGCAGCCCCTTCTCCGACACCTCGTCCAGGATGATCGGGGTGTCGGCCGGTCCGACCGGGGTGAACGAGACGAACAACAGGCTGAGCAGCAGGGCGAGGGCGAGTGGTACCGCGCCCTCCATCCAGCGTTTCTCGAACAGGTCCGACAGGGTCCTGGCCGGCGCGAGCCGGTCACGCCACTTCCCGCCGGTCAGGGGGAAGGCGTCGATTCCCCGCGAGCGTGACTGCAGTTTCATCGCCGCTCACTGCCCCTTGTAGCAGGCGATGGTGGTGTTGTCGACGTTCGCGCGGTCCACGATGGTGTGCGGCACGAACGCGACGGTGTGGCTGCTACCCGCTGGTGCGCCGGTCTGGACGAGCTGCTGGGTGGTGACCACCGCGGCGGTGCCGACGCCTTGGACATCGTAGGAGGCCGAGGCGGTCACCTTGCCCGCGCGCAGCGCGTCGCACCACACGGTGTCGGCAGCCATCGTGTAGGTGCCGAGGGAATCGGCAGGGATCACACCGCGCGATACCGCGCTTTGCACGGCGTCCCCGACGGCGACGGAGTTGAGGTCGTAGGTGACCAGGAACCCGCAGAAGTTGTTCTTCTGCTGCTGGATGATCGACTCGGCGGCCTGCTGCGCGAGCGAGTTCTGCCACTGGGTGTGTGCGGTGGTCACCACCTCGAAACCGGCGGGGTCGAGCACGTTGTGCACCCCTTTGGACCACAGCAGTGAGGCCGCGTCATTGCCCGGACCGTCGATAATCGCCAATCGATGGGGAGCGCCGCGCTTTTCGCAGTCCTGCACCGCCCGCTGGGCGATGTCCTCGGCGGCGGCGAGGTTGTCGACACCGATGTAGGCGTCGCCGAGGCGGCTCGAGATCATGTTGACCACCACCGTGTAGATCCCCGCGCGCTGAGCGTCCTCGATCTGCTTGGACAGCACACCGACGTCGGGGTTGTGCAGGATCAGCACGTCGGCGGCCTTGCGGGCGATCAGGTCGCTGATGATCCTGGTCATCTTGTCGGTGTCGAAGTTGGGGTCGTAGACCTGGAAGTCGGCGCCGAGGTTGCCGAAGGCGCGCTCCATCGACGCGCCCCAGTTCATCGTCAGGTTGTAGCCCTTGTAGAGAATCGGCACGAAGGCGACCTTCTTGCCCTGCATCGACTCGTGCACCTTCTGCGTCGCGTCGAACAGCTGCACGTTCTCACCGAACGTCTGACCCTCACCTCCCGCGGGTCCGGTGGCCGAGGTGCGACCACCGGTGGAACAACCTGCGAGCACGACGGCCGAGACCGAGGCGAGAGCGAGGGCGATCAACTTCTTCTTCATCGTTGAAGACTCCTTGTGAGCGAAGGTGTTTCGAGGCGAGGGCATTACAGTTCGCCGCTCTTGGCGGTTTCCTCGTCGCGCGGATGCAGCCACGAGTCCAGCGCGATGGCCGCGATGAGCACACCGCCACGGATCAGGTCCTGCACCGCGGACGTGAGGCCGTGCAGCACGAGCAGGTTGTTGAGCACACCGATGAACAGCGAACCGGCGAGCACCCCGAGGATCGAGCCGCGGCCACCGGCCAGCGAGATGCCACCGATGACAGTCGCGGTGAGCGCGGTGAACAGCAGCGGGTCGAACGAGGTGGCGGTGGTCTGCACGCTGCCCTGGATCGACACCGTCAGGTACCCGGCGAGCAGGGCGAGCAGAGCGGAGATCACGTAGGTGAGCACCTGCAACGGCCGGACGGGGGCCCCGGTGGCGCGGGCGGTGGCGAAGTTGTCGCCCATCGCCCGGATCAAACGGCCTGCCGAGGTGTAGGTGACGAAGAGCCAGGCCAGTACGAAGACGGCGGCGGCGATGATGATCGGACGCGGCACACCGAGGACCGAACCATTGCTGAGCTCCGCGATCCATGACCCGCCGGGCAGGGCGTAGTAGTTGCTGTCGAGCAGCAGCATGTCCACCCCACCGATGACGAGCAGACCGGTGGCCAAAGTGACGAACAGCGACGGCACTTCGACATAGGCCACGAGCACGCCGTTGACGAGCCCGACGATCAGTGCGACCGCCGCGGCGATCGCGATCGCCTGCCACTCCGGCATCCCACTCGACATCAGGGCGAGCGTGGCCTGCGCGCAGCCGAGCGCGACACCGGCGATGGACAGATCGATGCCTTTGCCCAGAATGACGAGGGCGACGCCGACGGCCAGAATCCCGAAGGCCGCCGACAACCGCAACAGGCTGGCGAAGTTCCCGGCGGTGAGGAATCCCGGCGTCGTCGCGGCACCGACGACGCACAGCACGGCGGTGATGCCGAGAACGAAATAGGCCTGCTCCGAGCGACCGAGCTGGTCGCGCAGGCTGGGGCGGGGCGTGGTGGCCGCCGCGGTGGACGTCGTCATGATGCTCCCCGCATGGGTTTCTCCTCTGAGACTCGGGTCACTCTCGCGAGCTGTGCGAAATATTAAATATGTGCTGTCGTGCTCAGTAGAAGATCGACCCGCGATCAGCTGAAGGGTCTACAGTGCTGCGACCAGCGGTTGATGCGACATCAGAGTTTCGGGCACGATTCGGACGCGCCTGGTGCGATCGCACGATATATTGCATATTCTGTTTGAAAATGATATGAGGACTGGAGTTGACACGTGCTGATCGACATGAGGACACCCAGCGGCGACGTCGCAGTCGAGGCCGAGCTCATCGCCGTCGCCACCGAAGCGTCGGCGGTCCTCGGGCGCCGGATCCAGCCGCCCGGCACCCACTCCCCCGAGGCGGCCAAGCGCCTGCTCGCGCAGCTGTGGGACGAGGCCGTCGCGATACTGTCCGACATCACAGATCACGCGGATATCCAGCGAACGACCGCGCTGCTGGCCCGCATTCGCGCCACCGAGGCCGACCTGGCCGCGGCCGACGCCGCGAACTCGGCCACCCACCTGCGGATGGCCGCGCAGGCGATCGCGCGATTACACGGCGCGCGCGGTGTCGACGACTTGCTGAGCCGGGCCGCGGAAGCGATGGGCGCGATGGGCTTCGACCGCGCGCTCGTGTCGACCACCGAAGGACAGCGCTGGCACCTGCACACCATGTTCGTCGTCGACGACAAGCCCTGGGCCGACGCGATTCTGGCGGCCGGACGCGAGTCCTCACCGACCCTCGACGGCCATCTGGTCGAGAGCGACATCGTGCAGCGGGCCCGGCCGGGGCTCGTCTTCGATGTTCAGCACAATCCTCGCGTCGTCCGGCCGCTGGTGGAGATGACGCACTGCAGTTCCTACGCCGTCGCGCCGCTCACCCTGAACGGCGCGGTCGTCGGACTGGTGCACGGTGACTACTACTTCCAGCGGCGCGAAGCCGACGCGACGGCGCGGGCGATGCTCGCGGTATTCGCCGCGGGCCTGGGCCACGCACTGGCGGGCGCGAGCCTGCTCGACGGCGTGACCGCGCTGCGCAGTGGACTGGATCGACTGACGGGCTCCGCGACCGCCGGCGCCTGCCACCCGGAGGGCCCCGCGCTCTCGTCGCGCGAACTCGACGTCGTCGAATTGCTGGCGGCGGGCCGAGCGAACCGCCAGATCGCCCGCGACCTGGCGATCTCCGAGGCCACGGTCAAGACCCACATCACCCATATCCTGCGCAAACTCGGCGCGGCGAACCGTGCGGAAGCTGTCGCGTACTGGCTGCGCGGCAGCGTCGCGCGTTGAGATGACGAAGCCAAGCGCTTGCTGCTCGACGCGATGGGCTGCGCGCTCGGCGCCGTCGAGGAACCCCACGGCAAGATCGGTATCCAGTACGGCAAGCTCACCGGCGGCACCGATGGCGACGCCACGATCATCGGCACCGACCACCGGGTAGCGATCTTCGGCGCCTCCTTCGCCGACGGTGTACTGATCAACGCCCCGGACTTCGACACCGTGCTGCGTCTACTCGCGCCGAACAGCTCGCAGGCCTGAGGATTTCACCCGCGCTACGAAAGCCCCGCTCGCCCCCTACACGCGCGGGGCTTTCGCATCCCGGTCCGGCTGGCCTCGACCGGTGACATCGACAGTAGAGAGAGCACCGGGCGTGGCATGTCCAGATATCTGGACATGCCACGCCCGGTACAGCTTTCACGCGATACGCAATGCCCTTATGCGGTTGTAGAGGGTGGAGCGGCTGACGCCGAGCGCACGCGCGGCCTGCAGCTTGTTGCCACCGGCAGCTTCGAGGGCCGCGATGATGACCTCCCGCTCGGCCTCGCGGATCGGCGAGCCGGGCACCTGACCACCGCGGTGTGAGGCAGGCAGATCGGTGGGGATGATGTCGCCGGCCGATCGGACACTCGCCACCACTTCCACGACCCGGCGCAGCTCAGCCAGGTTGCCCCGCCACGGTTGAGACGCGAGTACTCGCATCGTCTCGGCGGTGAACCGGGTCCCGGTGTGGCCCGTGACCTCGGTCAGCATCTGCTGCGCCAGCCCCGGGACCTCGTGCCTGCGCCTACGCAGGGGGACCAATTCCCTGCGGTCGTTACACAGCGCACGCAGCGGAGCGTGTACGGCATCGAGGTGTTCGCCAGGCGTGGATGTGAGCACGACTTCGCGGGTGGTTTCCCGCAATCGCTGTGCGAGCAGCGCGGTGAGCTGCTCGGACAGCAGCTGGATGTTCTCGATGATCGCCGGGGGCCCGTCGCCCGCGAGCGTCTCGCCGAGCTGGGCGGCCCACGCGCTGTCACCGATGAGCACGATGTCGGTCGCGTCGAGTGTGCGGGCCGCGGGGCCGACCGAGCCCAGCGCCTCGGTGGTTCGGCCGGTCCCCGCCTCACCGACCACGAGCAGCGGCCACAGCGGCATCCGGTCCGAGGCCACCCTGACACGTCGAACACCGGACTCCTGGGTGATGTCGACGAGCACCCCGTCGGCTCCCTCGATCGACCGGCAGACCAAACGCACCGCACGGCCGGAGGTCAGGACGAGTTCCTGGCTGTCCTGACCGCCGACGGGCACGGCTTCGGCGCAGGCGCGCAATGCGGCATGGTCGGCCGGTTCGAGCAGGTCGACCGCGGCGGGGGTGGCGAGAACCAGGCCGTCGCCGATGACGACAACGGCCCGGCCACGACGGCTCGAGGCCGCCTGGAAGGCGCTCATCAACCTGCTCTGCGCACGGGGGGAATCACGCTGGAGCCGTTCTTCGATATCGCGGACCATGCGGCGGGCCAGCAGCGCCGACAACCGGTGGTCCGCGCTGGTTTTGGCGCCGATTCCCAGCACACCTTCGAGGCGGCGGGTCACCGGATGAAAGATCGGATGCCCGTAGCAGGTGAATCCGCGAAACAGTGCCAGGTAGTGCTCGTCGGCGCGCACGAGCAGGCTGCGCCGGGTCTCCAGCGGGGTGCCGAGCGCGTTGGTGCCGATGCGGTCTTCACCGAGTTCGACACCCGGCACGATGCCGATATCGGACACCGCGCGGCGGATCGATCGGGCGGCGCCGTGGATGTCGACCACCCGGCCGGCCTGATCGGCGAGCACCAGCGCCACCGGCGTGCCTTCGAGCTCACTCGCGACCCGGCGCAGGACCGGGCTCGCCGCTCGCGCGAGGAAGCTGTCGGCATTTCTGCTCGCGAGGTCGAACGGCGGCATCGCGTCTTCACGGATGCCGTTGAGCCGCGATCGGGCCCACGCCGACTCGATGTCCGGTCGAGTCGAATCCCGGTAAGCCTGCAATACAGTCATGGATACTCAACACCACCTTGTCCCGGCCGCCTGAACATGCGGTCGACGCCCGGTCCTCTATGACCGAGCACACTCATATTTTATACACAATATCTGCTTGGTTCCTCGGCCTTTGCGGCGATGCCGACGATTTTTCGGTCGGCGTGGGAGGAATTTGTCCCAGGCACGGCCACACCGCCGGGCATACCGTGGAGAGATGACCGAGAGAGCGCCCCACCTTCGCGAGCTGGGTGGATTCCTGAAAGCACGGCGTGCCGAGCTCAGTCCCGAGGACGTGGGCTTGAGCGTGCACAGCGCCGTCGCGCGCCGGGTGGCAGGTTTGCGCCGCGAGGAGGTGGCGGACCTGGCCGCGATCAGCCACGACTACTACACCAGGATCGAGCAGGGCCGTCTCGCACCGTCGGAGCCGGTTCTGGATGCCCTGGTACGGGTCCTACGCCTGGACGACGCCCAGCGCGATTACGCCGAGAACCTGGTCCGGCGCTCCGATCGCCGCCCGGCCAAGCGAGGCCAGAAATCCGTGCGCCCCCAGCTGCAGCGTCTGCTCGACCAGCTCACCGAGACACCGGCCCTGGTGTTCGGGCGCTATCTCGACATCCTCGCCTGGAACCACCTCGCGGCAGTTCTGATCACCGACTTCGGTCAGATGACACCCCGGCAGCGCAACTATGTGCGGATGGTCTTCACCGATCCGGCGATGCGCACGCTGTACGACGACTGGGAAAGCGTCGCGCGCACGTGCGTCGCCATCCTCCGTATGGACGCCGCGGCCAATCCGACCGACCCCCAGCTCACCGCGCTCGTCGGCGAACTGTCCATCGCCGACGAACAGTTCCGCCAGTGGTGGGCGGCACGGAACGTGGCCCGGCAGGAGTTCGGCTCCAAGACGCTCCATCACCCGGATGTCGGCGAGATGACCCTGAATTGGGACACTTTCAGCTCGTCGGGCGATTCGGAACAGCAGCTGGTCCTCTGGTCGGCCGAGCCGGGCACGACCTCCCACGAGAAGCTGCGCATTCTCACCTCGTGGTCGGCACCGGTCCCCGAACGGGACGCGGCGGACCACCCGAACTGATCCCCGCGGACGAACCGGGCCTGTTCTCCGGTCACAACACCTCTCGCCAGTGGTTAATATATTATGCGTAAATATCCTGCGGACGTCGGCCGCACCGACCCGCTATCTGAGGCCCCCTCGGAGCAAGGAGTGTCGGCGCCCGTCCGTACCACCGTCCACGAACTCCTCGACTACTTCGGACGATGCGGCACGTGCGGCTACCCAGCCTCGGCATCGAGAGTGGTCCAGCACTTCCCCGACGGCTCGATCCAGCACGATGTCGTGGCCACCTGCGGCCTACCCTGCGGCTGGCGCGCCCCCGTCCCGATGCGCGGAATGACCGGCCCCACGCGAGCCGATAGTGGCGCAAGCACTCCGGCCTTGCCGAAGTAACATATATTATATTTGCAGCTGCGGAAGGAGCGGTCCGCCGCGGACGAAGGAGTAGTGCGATGCAGATTCCAGGCCTGGTCGACGTTTCCCCGGTGGTGCACGGGTGAGCGGGCAGCCGCTGGCGGGCCTGCGCGTGGTCGAGTTCGCCAGTTTCGTGGCGGGACCGTCGGCGGGTATGACCCTCGCCCAGCTCGGCGCGCAGGTCATCCGGGTCGACCCGCTCGGCGGCGGACCCGACTACCGCCGGTGGCCGGTCGCTCAGCGCAACGGCGAAAGCCTGTACTGGAATTCGCTCAACCGGGGCAAGCAGTCGATCGCGGTGGACGTGCGCAGCGAGCAGGGCCGGGAACTGGTGCTGGCGCTGGCGACCGCGCCCGGCAAGGACGCGGGGATCGTCGTCGACAACGCGGTCGGGCGGCCGTGGTTCTCCTACGAGGCGCTCGCGGACCGCCGCGCCGATGTGATCAAGGTGCACATCGGCGGTCGGGCCGGTGGCGGTCCCGCGGTGGACTACACCGTCAACACCGAGGTCGGCGTCACCGATCTCACCGGGCCCGCCGATTCGCGTACCCCGGTGAATCATGTGCTGCCCGCGTGGGATCTGGTCGCGGGTATGACCGCGACCACCGCCCTGCTCGCGGCCCTACACCGTCGGGAACGGTCCGGCGCGGGCGCGCATCTGCAGATCGCGCTGGCCGATGTCGCCTTGGCCGGTGTCGCGAATCTGGGGTGGCTCAGCGAGGTTCGGGAACGCGGTGACCGCCCGCGCCACGGCAACTACATGTACGGCTCGTTCGGCGCCGACTTCGTCACCGCCGACGAGGGGCGCGTCATGGTGGTCGCGCTCACGCCGCGTCAGTGGCAGGCGTTGTGCACGGCGACCGGCACGGCGAAGGTGATCGCCTCGCTCGAACAGACCCTCGGTGTGGACTTCGCCGACGAGGCGCACCGGTACATCCATCGCGAGACCATCGCCGCGGTGATGCGTCCCTGGTTCGCCGGCCTGTCCCTCGACGCGGTGGGCGCGGCGCTCACCGAGGCGGGCGTGCTGTGGAGCCGCTACCGCCAGATGAGTGAGGTGGTGGCCGATTTCGAGGCGGGCGTGGGCAGCCGTGTGCTGACCGAACTCGACCAGCCCGGTATCGGACCCGTCATCTCGGCGCACAGCCCGATCCGCGAGGACAGCGAGTACGGACCGGTGCGCCCGGCCGCCGCCCTAGGCGCCGATACCGAACAAGTCCTCGCCGAAGTCCTCGGTCTCAGCGACAGCGAACTCGGGGAGTTGCGTTCCGCAGGCGTCCTCGGGACCGCCGAACTGCCCTGACTTACGTAGAACAGCAATCGGGCCGGTACGCGAAGACGACAGTGTCTTCGCGTACCGGCCCGAGTCGTGTGGGCCGGCGACGCCGACCCGAACCGACCCCCGCGTTCCCGCCGCCCCCACATCGGCGCGAAGCGGAGAACTATTCGCTACTCCAGGTCACGACCTCGTCCAACGGCGCGCGCGTGGTGCGATAACTGTTGGCGGGATGATCGACGTCCGGGTAGCCGAACGAGATGCCCACCAGGATCTTTCGGTCCTCGGGGAGGTCGAAGTACTCCCGGACGAAGGCCGAGCGGCCGGCCAGCGCGGCCTGCGGAATCGTGGCGATACCCAGGCTCGTCGCGGCGAGCAGAAAGGTGCCGAGGTAGAGTCCGCAGTCGACGGCCCCGTACACACCCTGGTCGGCAGCCGTGGTGACGATCGCGACGTGCGGGGCCCCGAAGAGCCGGAAGTTCTCGAACGCCTGCCGGGCCGATGCCGCCCGATCGCCGCGTTCGACGCCCACCGCCTCGTACAGTTGCCAGCCGGTCGCGCGACGGCGCTCGCGGTACACGCCGCGATACTCGGCCGGTGGCGGGAAATCGAACTCGTCGCCGAGCTCACCGCCTCGGGCCGCGGCGTACCCGGCCAGGGCGGTGCGGAAGCGCTCGGTGCCCTGGCCGGTCGTGACGATCACCTGCCACGGCTGGGTATTGCACCAGGACGCGGACCGCTGCGCGAGGCCGAGCAGACGCTCGATCACCGGTCGAGGCACCTCGCGCGATTCGAACGCGCGGCAGCTCCACCGGCCGGTGAGAAGGTCGGCCAATGCCGCCGATGTGCCTTCTTCCCCAGCGTGTTCCGTTGCGCGCAGCCCGGCCACGGTCAGCCGTCCACCGAGAGCACGCCCGCGGCCACGAGTTCGTCGACCTTCTCGGCCGGGTACACCTCACCGGCGACAGCGCGGGTGTCCGCACCCACTCGCGGAGCGACACCGGGGCGCTCGGGCCGCTCGCCGGCGAAGCGCCACGGCGGGCGCAGCAGCGCGAGCCCGTCGTCCTGGGGCTCGATCATGCGCAGCCATCCGACCTGTTCGTGCTCGACGTATCCGGTCATCGACAGCACCGGCGCGAAGGGCACGTCCTCGGCGGTGAGCCGCTTCTCCCACTCCGCGAACGAGCGCTGTTCGAATTCGGCCTCGACGATCTCGGCCAGCTCGAAATAGTTCGCCTCACGGGGCCGGTATTCCGCGAAGCGCGGGTCGACGGCGAGGTCGCCGCGGTCCATCGCCCGGCACAGCGCCTGCCAGAACTTCTGCGATGAAGACAAGTGCACGGCGATGCACTCCCCCGAGGCGGTCGGTGCACAGAAGTTCTGCGCCTGCGGATGCCTGCTACGCCGGCTCGGGTCGGCACCGAGTTCGAAGGCCTGGGTGATCCCGTCGGTGACAAGCACGCTGACCGCTTCCATGATGGAGGTCTCCACGTGCTGGGGTTCACCGGTGCGGTACCGGCCGACCAGCGCGGCGAGCACGCCCGCGGCGGTGCTCAGGCCGGTGACCAGGTCGGCGCTCAGGCCGCCGGCGAGCTGGGGATGGCCCTCGTCGCCGAGCAGGGAGTACAGGCCACCGAACGCTTGCCCGATCGTGTCGTAGGCCGGCCGGCCGGCCAGCGGGCCGCCCGCGCCGAAGCCCGTCACCGAGCCGTAGACGATGTCGGGGCGTAGTTCGCGGCAGACCTCGGGGCCCAGGCCCATCGCGGCCACCTTGCCGGGGCGCATGTTCTCGAGCACCACGTCGAAGCGCGGGATCAGCGCCTTCACCAGGGCGATGCCCTCGGGCTGCTTGAGGTCGACGGCCAGGCTGCGCTTGCCGGTGTTGTACTGACGGAAGTACGGGCTGGCGTCGTTCTGGTGACGGCGGAAGTCCTCGCCCACGATGGGGCGCTCCACCTTCACGACTTCGGCACCGAGGGCGCACAACATCGAGGTGGCGAACGGGAGCGAGATGTAGCCCCCGATCTCCAGGATCCGAATTCCGTCGAGCGGCCTGTGCTCCATAGCCTGTCTCCCTCTCATCACGTGCTCATATTATATATTATCTTCCATCGCGGTGCCATGGGTCACATCCGGCGAAGGTCGATCGGCGCACGACAGCAGCCGACAGAATAGGCGCAGTGGCGGCGAGCACAGCAGCTCTCGCCTGTGCGCTAAGTTATATCATATACTTTACATGAGCCGGGTCACATGGACCGCGAAGGCGCTGCGCGCGAAAACTACCGCTGACCAGGGAATTCCCACCCGGACACAATCGCCGACGAGGACGATAGGTCTACCCATGAGTGTTCAGGCAGAGTTGTGGCAGGGGCAGTTCGACAAGCTGTTCATCGGCGGCGGGTGGGTGAATCCGGCAACGCAGCGCACGTTCGAGGTCGTCTCCCCCGCCACCGAACAACCCCTCGCCCGCGTCGCCGAGGGCAGCGAGGCCGATATCGACGCCGCTGTCGCCGCCGCTCGCGCCGCCTTCGACCGTGGCCCGTGGCGCCGGATGGAGCTCGCGGAACGGATCGCGGTGCTCACCCGCGTGAGCGAGATCCTCGCGGACCGGCAGGACGAGATCGCGCGGCTGATCAGCGCCGAGATGGGGTGTCCGATCACGCTGTCGACACGAATGCAGTCGATGGGCACCCGCATGTTGCTCGACGCCTTCCTCGAACTCGCCCCGCGATACCAGTGGTCCGATATCCGCCGCTCGGTCACCGGCAACGCACTCGTCACCCGCGAGCCCGTCGGGGTCGTGGCCGCGGTGGTGCCGTGGAACGCGCCGCTGCAGATCGCCATCATCAAACTGGCGCCCGCGCTGCTGGCCGGGTGCGCCGCCGTGCTCAAGCCCTCGCCGGAGACCGCGATGTCGGCGTATCTGCTCGCCGAGATCTTCGAGCAGGCCGGTCTGCCCGACGGCGTGGTGAACATCGTCGTCGCGGGGCGCGAGGTCAGTGAACACCTGGTCCGCCATCCCGGCGTCGACAAGGTCTCGTTCACCGGCTCGACGGCCGCGGGCCGCCGGATCGCCGCCATCTGCGGGCAGGACCTGCGCCGGGTCACCCTCGAACTCGGCGGGAAGTCGGCCGCGGTGTTGCTCGACGACGCCGACCTCGATGCCGTGGTGCCGGTGATCCGGGCGCTGTCGCTGCGCAACACCGGTCAGGTGTGCAGCAACAAGACCCGCATCGTGGTGGCCCGTTCGCTGCGCGACGAGCTCTACGACCGGTTGCGCGACATGGTGGGATCGATGCCGGTCGGTGACCCGTTCGATTCGGCGACCGAGGTCGGTCCGCTGGTGACCAGCGCGCAGCGCGAGCGAGTGGAGGGCTACATCGCGCAGGCCCGGTCCGAGGGCACCCAGGTGCTCGTCGGCGGTGGCAGGCCCGAGGGCCTGGACCGCGGCTGGTACGTCGAGCCGACGATCTTCGCCGACGTCGACCCCGACGCGCGGATCGCGCAGGAGGAGGTGTTCGGTCCGGTACTGACCGTGCACACCTTCGACACCGAAGCCGAGGCGATCGATATCGCCAACAACTCCGACTACGGCCTCAACGGTTCGGTGTTCGCCGCCGATCCCGCGCACGCGCTAGCCGTGGCTCGCCACATCCGCACCGGCACCGTCGAACTCAACGGCGCCCCCGCCGGTTTCTTCGCTCCGCTCGGCGGCTTCAAGAACAGTGGCATCGGCCGCGAAGCCGGGCTCGAGGGCTTCGACGCCTACATCGAATGCAAGTCCTACGGCCTGCCGCAGCCCCTGCTCGACACATTGGCCTGACCCCCACTTCCGAAAGGTTCTCCATGCCTTCCTTTCCCCCCTTGGAAGCCGCCGTCGCGCGGCTGGTCACCGACCTCGAGTACGACTCGATCCCGACCGAGGCGCTGGCCGGCGCCCGTCGGTTGATGCAAGACCAGCTGGCCGTGCAGATCGGCTGCGCGTCGCTGCCGTGGAGCCGGGCGGTGCTCGAGCTGACCCGGGCCTCGCACGCCCCCGGTTCCGCCCATGTCACCGCGTCAGGTGACGAAATGAGTGCCGCCGACGCCGCTTTCGTCAATGCGACCTACGGGCACGGTTTCGAGTACGACGACGCCCACCGCTCCAGCTCCAGCCACCCCGGCAGCGCGGTGGTCTCGGCGGCCATCGCCGTCGGCGAGGAGCTCGGTGCCTCGATGGCGCAGGTTATCACCGGCATCGTCGCGGGGTACGAGGTCTACACCAGGATCGGCGTCCTGGCCGCGCCGCAGTTGCTCGAGCGCGGTTTCCATCCGCATGGTGTGTTGTCGGCGTTCGGCGCCGCAGCCGTGGTCGCGAAGATGCGCGGGTTCGACGCCGAGCGCACCGTGCACGCGCTGTCGATCGCGATGAGCCACAGCTCGGGCACCACCGAGTACACATCCACGGGCGGCTCGGTGAAACGGCTGCATTCGGGGATCGGTACCCGCAACGGTATTCGCGCCGCGGCGATGGCGGCGGCCGGCATCACCGGCCCGACCACGTTCCTCAGCGGCGGCAAGGGCTTCTACCGCACCTTCGTCGGCCGCCCCGTCGCCGAGGAGGACGCCGCCGAATTGTTCTCTCCGACCGCCTCTTTCGAGATCACCCGCGTATGGATCAAGCCGTACTGCTGCTGCGGTATCAACCACGCCTATATCGACGGCGCCCGGCAGCTGACCACGCGTGCGGCCGAGGTCGAGTCCATTCGGCTCGGTATCCAGTCCGGCGGTGACGTGATCATCGGCAATCAGAACGCCCACGCCTACGCACCGCAGATCATCGAGCACTTGCAGTACAGCCTGCCGTTCCAGTTCGCGTTGGCGATCCTTGGCCGCGGCAACGGTTTCCGCGCCCACCACGACTACATGGCCGGGCGCCTGGACCTCAGCGAGGGCAGCGAGGTCGCCGAGATGGCGCGCCGGGTGAAGATCGAGGTCGACACCGAGCTCGACGCCGAATACCCGGGGCGCTGGATCGCCGACATCACGGTCACCTACCGCGACGGCTCCACCGAGCACGTCTTCGTCGACAACCCACGTGGCACCGCGGAGAACCAGATGACGCAGGCGGACCTGGATGCCAAGTTCCGTGACCTCACCGTCGCCGATCTGGGCGCCGAACGCAGCAAGGCTCTGCTGACGGCGATCAACGACGGCGACCCCGCCACCCCGGTCACGGAGTTCGCCGCGCTCCTGCGCGCCTGATCGGATCGAAAGCCTGGTCGGGCCTGGTATTCAAGGTACGACCAGGCTTTCCGGTGTTCAGGGCAGCAGGTAGAGACGTTCGTTCTCATCGCTCCGGAATGACTGCGCCCCGGCGAGCCTGTTCGGTTCGCCGGGGCACAATCGGTACCTGAACGGTGATCAGGCGGTCTCGAAGGTGGCAGCCATACCTTGACCGCCACCGATGCACATCGTGGCAAGACCTCGGCCGCCGCCACGGCGGCGCAGTTCGTGCAACAGGGTGGTGACCATGCGCACGCCCGTGGCGCCGATGGGGTGGCCGAGCGAGATGCCGGACCCGTTGACATTGAGCCGGTCGTGATCGCGCCAGCCCCAGCCTTCCAGGACCGCCAGGACCTGGACCGCGAACGCCTCGTTGACCTCGACGAGATCCATCGAATCGAGCAGCGAGACGGTATCGGTGCCCTGGCGCGCGGCGAGTTTCGCGACTGCGGGAACCGGGCCGATACCCATCCGGGAGGGTTCGCAGCCCGCGGCCGCCCAGCCGGTCAGGTAGCCGATCGGTTCGAGGCCGAGCGCGTCGAGTTGGTCCTCGGCGACGATGAGGAGCCCCGCGGCGGCGTCGTTCTGCTGGCTCGAGTTGCCCGCGGTGACGGTGCCGTCGGGCATGATCGTGCGCAGCTTCGACAGGGTCTGAGGCGTGGATTCCGGGCGGATCCCCTCGTCGGCGGCGAAGACCACCGGATCGCCCTTGCGCTGCGGTACGGTCACCGGAACCACCTCGTCGGCGAAGCGCCCTTCCGCCCAGGCGGCGGCCGCCTTCTGGTGGCTGCGCGCGGCGAAGGAGTCGGCCTCCTCCCGCATCAGACCGTAGTCCCGCGCAAGGTTTTCGGCGGTCTCGATCATCCCGGAGATCTTGCCGAACCTGGCCACCGGCTGGGAGCGTTCGCGGCCGCGATCGAGCCGGTCGAACAGCTGCACAGTGCCCGCGCGGGCACCCCAGCGAGTACTGGTCGAGTAGTACTCGATGCGGCTCATCGACTCGACCCCGCCGGCCAGCACCACATCGGCGGCACCGGTCTGCACCATCATCGCCGAGGTGGCCAGGGCCTGCAGACCACCGCCGCAGCGCCGGTCGAGCTGCATGCCGGGCACGGAGATCGGCAGTCCGGCGTGCAGGGCCAGCCAGCGACCGACGCACGGCACCTCGGAGTTGGCGTAGGACTGGGCGAACACGACATCATCGATTCGTTCGGGGTCGATCCCGGAGCGCTCGATCACCGCGTTCACCACGGTGGCGCCCAGGTCCTCGACCGGCACGTCACGCAGGGAACCGCCGAAGGTGCCGACGGGGGTGCGGGTGGGTGCGACGATCGCCGCCCGGCGCAGTGTTGACATTCGCTGACTCCGATCAGATCGCGTTGCGCGCGATGAGCTGTGCGGCAATGACATTGCGCTGGATCTCGTTGGTGCCCTCACCGACGATCATCAGCGGCGCGTCACGGAAGTAGCGCTCCACGTCGTATTCCTTGGAGTAGCCATAGCCACCGTGCACGCGGATCGCGTCGAGCGCGATCTGCATCGCGGTCTCGGAGGCGAACAGCTTGGCCATGCCCGCCTCCATGTCGGCGCGCTCCCCCGCGTCCAACTTCTGGGCGGCGTCGAGGGTCAGCAGGCGGGCGGCGCGCTGCTTGGTCGCCATGTCGGCCAGCAGGTTACCGACGGATTGGTGCTTCCAGATCGGCTTGCCGAAGGACTCGCGTTCCTGCGCGTAGCGCACGGCGGCGTCGAGTGCGGCCTGGCCGACACCGAGCGCACGCGAGGCGACCTGGATGCGCCCGACCTCGAGGCCGCGCATCATGTGGCTCCACCCCAGATTCGGCACGCCGCCCAGGATGGCGTCGTCGCCGACCTTGCGGCCGTCGAAGACCAGCTCGCAGGCCTCCACACCTCGGTAGCCGAGCTTGGGCAGCTTCTTGGAGATGACCATCCCGTCACCGGGTTCGACCAGGATCACGCTCATGCCCTTGTGGGCGGGCTTGGCCTCACGGTCGGTGATACACAGCAGACCGATCAGACCCGAGTGCGCGGCGTTGGAGATCCAGGTCTTGGAACCGCTGATGGACCACTGGTCGCCGTCACGCACGGCGACGGTTCGCATGGCCTGCAGGTCGCTGCCGCCGGCGGGCTCGGTGAGTGCCATCGTGGCCCGGATCGCGCCCTCGGCCATCTTCGGCAGGTACTTCGACTTCTGCTCGGGCGTGCCGAAGGTCTTGATCAGGTAGGTGATCACCGAGTGGCCGCCGATGGCGCCCGCCAAGCTCATCCAGCCGCGCGCGAGTTGTTCGGTGACCCCGGCGAAACAGGCGGTACTCACGTCGACACCACCGAATTCGGCGGGCGCGAGCAGACCGAAGAAGCCGAGCTTCTTCATCTCCTCGATGAACTCCTCGGGGTAGATGTCGTCTTCCTCGAACTCGCGCACGCGGTTCTTGACCCGCTGATCGACGAAGTCGGCGACCAGATCGACCATCTGCTGCTCATCCGCTGTGAGGCTCATGCCTACCCTTCCCTAGTTCACGCATAAAATATTATATCATTTCCAGAAGCCGCGGGATTCCAGCATGTGCACCGCCCGCGCACCACCGTGCAGGAAGTGCTCCTCGGTGACGGCGCGAGCCGTGGCCACATCCCGGGCCAGCAGGGCCGCCAGGATCTCGCGGTGATCGCGGTCGGCGGTCTCGGACCAGTCGTCATGAGTCTCGTAGAAACCGTGCGGGCCCGCGCTGCCGAGCACTTTGAGTTCGGTGAGCAGACGCCGGGACCCGCTCGCGCGGTTGATTATTCGATGGAAGTCGAAGTTCAGCGTTTCACGGTCACGGCTCGCCGCCGTGGTCATCCGGTCCAGGATCCGGCCGAGCGTGTCGAGCGAGGACGCCGGGATCCGGGTGGCCGCGCGGGCGGCGGCCAGCCCCGAGACCACGCCCAGCAACCAATAGTGATCGCGCACATCGTCGCGCGTCATCGGGGCGACGAACGCCCCACGCCGGGGCGGCATGTCGACGATGCTCTCCAGTTCGAGGGCGATCAGCGCCTCGCGCACCGGCAGCTTGCTGATTCCCAGCGAATCCGCGATCTCGTCCTGGTCGATCTTGTCGCCGGGACGCAGCTCACCCGCGAATATCCGCCGCCGAATCTCCTGCACGGCGGTGGCTTTCAGGCTGGTCGGCGGAGTGACACGCGGCAGGTCCATCAGGCCTCGCTCGGCTGGGCGCCCCGTGGCGCGAATTCGGCCCGGATGGCGTCGGTGTGGGCGCCGAGCGCGGGCACCGAACCGTTGGTCACCGGCCAGTCCCGTGCCGTCCCCGGCGGCAGCAAGGCCGGTACGGGTCCGGAGGGAGTCCCGATCTCGCGCCACCGGCCGCGTTCCCGCAGCTGGGGATGCTCGGCGAGCTCGCGCACACCGTTGAGCCGCGCGTTGCCGATACCCGCCTTGTCGGCGGCGTCCTGGATCTCGACGAGAGTTCTCGTACGGCACCACTGTTCGACAATCGCGTCGACCTCACCGCGGCGCGCGACCCGGTCGTCATTGTGCAGGTAGCGCGGATCCTCGGCCAGGTCGGGGCAGCCCATGAGCGCGGTCATCCGCCGCCACTCCCGGTCGCTGGTAGTGCCGAGGACCGCCGTCTGCCCGTCGGAGGTCGGATACGCGCCGTACGGGGCGATCATCGGCGAACCCATACCGACCGGCACCGGCTCCGTGCCCGCGTGCAGCACCTGGTTGAGCGCGAAGCCCATCATCTCCGACACCACATCGAGCATCGCGACCGGCACGACCGCGCCGCGTCCCGTGCGCTCACGGTCGTAGAGCGCGGCCAGGACCGCCGAGTACGAGTACAGCGCGGTGCCGATGTCGGCCACCGGGACACCGGGCTTGGCCGGATGTCCGGGAATACCGGTGATCGCGCACGAACCCGCCTCGGCCTGGATCAGCAGGTCGTAGGCGCGTTTGTGGTCGAGCGGACCGCCACGGCCGTAGCCGGAGATGTCGACGATGATCAGCCGGGGAAACCGGCGCGTCAACTCGTCGACACC
The DNA here is from genome assembly GCF_043205035.1 of Nocardia sp. NPDC047654. NCBI lineage: Bacteria > Bacillati > Actinomycetota > Actinomycetes > Mycobacteriales > Nocardiaceae > Nocardia > Nocardia sp. NPDC047654. Next base: position 150,069 of record NZ_JBIDDF010000008.1, on the reverse strand, counting down.
CAGACCGAGCCGGTCCAGCGCCCCAGGGCCGAGATTGCTGACCAGCACATCGGCCTCGGTCAGCATCCCTTCGAGGACCGCCAGGTCATCGGCGGCGCGCAGGTCGAGCGCCGCCGATTCCTTGCCGTGGTTGAGCCAGGTGAAGTGCGCCGACAGGCCACCGACCACCGTGTCGTAATGCCTGGTGGAGTCGCCGTATCCGGGCTGCTCGACCTTGATCACCCGCGCGCCGAGGTCGGCGAGGTGGCGGGTGCACAGCGGGGCGGCGATGGCCTGTTCGAGGCCGATCACCGTCACCCCGGCCAGCGGAGCACGCTTGGGTTCGGTGCTCATGAGAACTCGGGCTCCCGCTTCTCGCGGTGTGAGCCGACGCCCTCGACGACATCGGGGCCACCGAAGTGATAGAACTCGAGGCCCAGTGAGGCGTCGAAGATCGGCATGGCCTGCCGGTACCAGCCGTTGAGCGCCATCTTGGTGCCCTGGATGCCGGCCCGCGAGCCGGCGGCCAGCTTCTGCGCGATCTCCATGGCACGGTCCTGGACCTGGTCGTCGTCGACGCACAGCGACACCATGCCGATGCGCTCGGCCTCCTCGCCGGTGAGCACCTCGTTGGTCAGCAAATGGTATTTGGCCTTGGCCATCGAGGTGAGCAGCGGCCAGCAGATCGCGGCGTGATCGCCCGCCGCCACGCCGAGGCGCACGTGTCCGTCGACGATCTTGGCGCGCCGGCCCGCCACCGAGATGTCGGCGAGCAGCGCCGCCACCAGACCCGCGCCGGCGGCGGGGCCGTTGATCGCGGAGATGATCGGCTGGGGCACCTCGATGATGTTGCGCACCAGGTCGCGCGCCTCCCGCATCACCCTGGTCCGGGAGGTGTAGTCACCGATCATGGCCTCGACCAGATCGAAGCTCCCCCCGGCGGAGAAGGCCCGCTCCCCCGCGCCGCGGATGACGACTGCTCGCACCGATTCGTCGAGAGCGATCACCGGCCAGATGTCGGCGAGGTGCCGATGTGCCTCGGCGCCGACCGAATTCAGGTTCGGTCCGTCGAGCACGATCCGCAGCACGCCGTCGGCTGGGCGGTCGATCGTCAAGGACGAGAACTCCTCGTAACCGGGCACTTGTTGTCCTTTCATTCGCTGATCGACACCGCGTCGGCGCCGGTGGGGGTGGCGGTCGCCCACCGCGCCAGAATGTCGTCCAGGTCGCCGAGACCGGTGGGCGGGCACGACGGGGTGCGGGCCGGCGTCCGGTCGAAGCGCGGCGCGGGCACGGGGTGCAGCACTCCCGAAACACGGTGGAATACTCCGCGTTCCACGTTGTGGGGATCTTCGGCGGCTTCGTCGAAGGTGAGCACCGGGGACACACAGGCATCGGTGCCCTGATATATCTGCCACCACTCGTCGCGGGTCCGCTTCGACACCGCGTCGGCGATGAGTTCGCGCAGTCTCGGCCACTGTTCGCGGTCGTCCTGGCCCGGCCAGCCGGTGGTGTCGACACCGAGCCGGCTCGAGAACTCACGGTAGAAGTCGGGTTCGAGCGCGCCGACCGCCAGGTACCGGCCATCGGCGCACCGGTAGGTGTCGTAGAACGGCGCACCGGAGTCGAGGAAGTTGGTTCCCGGTTCGTCGGAGTACAGCCCGGCGGCGCGCAAGCCTTGCAATTTGGCCGTCAACACGGCGACACCGTCGACCATCGCCGCGTCGATGACCTGACCTCGGCCGGTGCGCGCGGCCTCCACCAGCGCGCAGGCGATGCCGAACGCGCCGATCGCCCCGCCACCGGCGTAGTCACCGAGCAGGTTGATCGGCGGTCGCGGCGCCCCGCCTTCGGAGGCGAGGGCGTGCAGGGCGCCGGACTGGGCGACGTAGTTGATGTCGTGTCCGGCGTCCTTGGCGCGGGGACCGGTCTGGCCGTATCCGGTGAGCCGGACGTAGACCAGGCGGGGGTTGCGCGCGGTGGCCACCTCGGGGCCCAGACCCAGCCGTTCGGTGACACCGGGGCGATAGCCCTCGATGAATACATCGGTTGAATCGACAAGGCGCAGAATAGCTTCGCGCCCTTCTGGGTCCTTCAGATCCACCGCCACCGACCCGACACCGCGGTTGACCACATCGGTCTCCTCGGTCAGGCCGACGGTCTGGCTCAACTCACGCGCCGAGCGGTGCGGTGGCCGCACCACCCGGACGACGTCGGCGCCCATGTCGGCCAGCAGCATCGACACATAGGGCACCGGCCCCATGCCTGCCAGCACGACGACACGCACACCCGCCAGCGGTCCCGTCATCGGTATGTCCCCTTCTAGTAGGAACGCGGTAGGCCGAGCACCTGCTGGGAGATGTAGTTGCGCACCATCTCCTGGGAGAACGGCGCATTACGCAGCAGACGCACCTCCCGCCACAGCCGCTCGATGTGGTACTCCTTCGCATAGGCGTACCCGCCGAGTGTGGAGAACGCACGATCACACGCCTCGAAACCGGCTTCAGCACCGAGGTACTTGGCCGCGGCCGCCTCGGGACCACACGGCAGACCCGCGTCGAACAGTTCCGCGGCACGCATGATCATGCCCTCGGCGGCTTCCAGGCGGATCCACGAATCGGCCAGCGGATGCGCCACAGCCTGGTTCTGACCGATCGGACGATCGAACACCACGCGGTTCTTCGCGTATTCGGCGCCGATCTCGAGCGCGGCGCGACCCAGGCCCACGCCTTCCATGCCGACCACGATGCGTTCGGGGTTCAGGCCGTCGAGCAGGTAGTAGAAACCCTTGTCGACCTCACCGACGAGCCGGTCGTCGGACACCTCGAGGTTGTCGATGAACAGTTCGTTGGTGTCGATCGCGGCACGGCCCAGCTTGTCGATCTCGCGCACGGTGATCTTGGAGCGGTCCATGTCGGCCAGGAACAGCGACATGCCCCACAGTGGCTTGTCCTCACGCCGCGGCGAGGTACGAGCCAGCAGCAGAATCTTGTGCGCGTTCTGGGCGTTGGTGATGAACACCTTCTGCCCGTTGATCACCCAGCCGCCGTCGACCTTGGTCGCCTTGGTCTTGATGCGCGAAGTGTCCACGCCCGCAGTGGGTTCGGTGACGCCGAAGGCCATCAGCATCTCACCGGAGGCCAGCTTGGGCAGGTACTCGCGCTTCATCGCCTCCGAGCCGTACTTCACGACCGGGGCGGGCGGGAAGACATAGAAGTGGATCGCCGAACCACCGCTCATCCCGGCGCCGGAGGCCGAGATCTCGCCGAGCATGACCGCGGCCTCTTTCAGGCCCAGGCCGATGCCGCCGTACTCCTCGGGGATCATCGCGCCCAGCCAGCCGCCCGCGGCGAAGGCTTTCACGAAGTCCCAGGGGTATTCGTGCTTGTTGTCCTTGTCGAGCCAGTAGTTGTTGTCGAACTTGCGCGCGAGCTCGCGCGTGGCCTGTCGGACGACTTCGACGTTGTCGTCGGTCGCTGTAGCGGCAGTCATTGCTACTCCTGTTCGTCGCCCGCGGACACGGGGATCGCTTCGAGTGGGGTGGCTGGGTCGAGGGAGGACATGTCTCCGGTCGGTGCCCCGAGATACCGGGACCGAATGGCCCGGCGCATGATTTTTCCGTTCTTGGTCTTGGGCAGGCTCTCCACGACGACGACCGAGGGGGCGAACGAGCGTCCGGCATTGCCGATCGCGGTGTCCTGCAGGTCTTCCGGTGTCCGGCCGGTGGACCGCAGCACGGCGAACGCGACCGCGCGCTGGCCGCGCAGTTCGTCGGGCACGCCGATCACGGCGACCTCGGCGATCCGGTTGTCGCGCAGCAGCGCCGCCTCGATCTCCGCGGGACCGACCCGGCGACCCGACAGTTTGATGGTGTCGTCGGATCGGCCGTGGATGCGCCACATGCCCTGGTCGTCGATGCTGGCCAGGTCGCCGTGCACCCACACACCGTCCCACTGGTTCCAATAGGTCTCGAGGTAGCGCTCGCGGTCCTGCCAGAAGGCATGGGTCATGCCGGGGAAGGTGTTGCGTACCACCAGTTCCCCGATCTCACCGACGACCGGGGTGCCGTCCTCGCCGAACACCGCGGCGTCGACGCCGGGCAGTGCGCCGGTGAAGGCGGCCGGGGCGGCGGGCAGGAACGGGTACCCGATGAGGATGCCGCCGCCGACCTCGGTGCCGCCGCTGTAGTTGACGATGGGCCGGGTACCGCCGCCGACCTCCTGGAACAGCCACCACCAGGTGGGTTCGTCCCAGGCCTCGCCGGTGGACACGAAGGTGCGCAGGCTCGGCATCGCGTGGGTGACGGCCTCACCCGCCGCCTTCAGCGCACGCGCCGCGGTGGGCGCGATACCGGCGACGGTGACACCGTTGCGTTCGATGATCTCCCACATCCGGTGCGCGGTGGGGTGCGTCGGCAGACCCTCGATCATCACGATCGTCGCGCCCAACTGCAGCGGACCGGTCATCAGCATGGGGCCGACGAGCCAGCCGAGGTCGGTGATCCAGGAGACGACATCGCCCTCGTGCACGTCGAAGCCATAACCGAAGTCGACCGCCGTCTTCACCGCGAAACCACCGTGGGAGTGCACGATGCCCTTGGGGCGACCGGTGGTGCCCGAGGTGTAGACGATGGTCAGCGGGTCGTTGGACTCGGTGTCGGCGGTCGGCACCGGGGCCGGATCGGCGTCGAGCTCGTCGTAGTACACGTCGCGGCCCTCGCGCATCGGCACCTCGGTGCCCAGCTGCCGGATGACCACGACCTTGGCCACGGTGGGCGCCGACTCCAGCGCCGCGTCGGCGGTCGCCTTCAGCTCGACCCGCTTACCGCGCCGCGTCGTCCCGTCGGCGGTCACCAGCAGCACCGCTTCGGAATCCTGCAGGCGGGTGGCGAGCGCGTCCGGTGCGTAGCCGCTGAAGGTGGGCACCGACACGGCCCCGATCATCGCGATCGCGAGGAAGGCCACCGCGGCCTCGGGCACCACCGGCATGAACAGCACCACCCGGTCACCGCGCCGCACACCCAGCTGGGTGAGGTTGGCGGCGAAACGCCGCACCTGCGCGTCGAGTTCGGCGAAGGTCAGCGTGCGCCGCTCGCCCTCGTCGCCCTCGTAGACCACCGCGAGCCGATCGGCGGCGGGGCCTCGCGCGTGCCGGTGCGCGGCCAGCCGCGCGATGTTGACGCCACCGCCGGTGAACCATCGGGGGAACGGTTTGCCGGCCGAGTCGTCGACGACGCGGTCGAACGGGACCGAGAAGTTCACGCCCAGGTCGGTCGTCGCGGCCCGCCAGAACCATTCGGGCTCGGCGATGGCTCGCTCGTTGAGTTCGGCGACCGCCGCGGCGTCGTCACCAAATCCCCAGGAGCGCATCGCCGCGAGCAGTCGGCTGCGCTCACGGATCTGTGCGCCGGGCACCCAGGCCGGCTGCTCGGCAGGCTGAACGTCCACCATGACGTGTCCTCCTCGTTGCTGGTTCGTCGTGGCCGGATCAGGCCTGCTCGGCCGGACGCTTCATCATCAGGCCGACGCGCAGGGCGTCACAGACCACCTCGTCGCGCTGGTTGATACCGAGGTGACGGAAGGTTACGATGCCGGAGTCGTTGCGGCTCTTGGATTCCCGCTTGTTCTCGATCTTGGTCTGCACGTGGATGGTGTCGCCGTGGAACACCGGCTTGGGAAACTTGATCTGCTCGAAGCCCAGGTTGCCCAGGGTGGTGCCTTGCGTGGTCTCCGGCACGGTGATACCCGAGACCAGGCCGAGGATGAACAGACTGTTCACCAGGCGCTGCCCGTAGATGGAGTTCTTGCTGTACTCGGCGTCCAGGTGCAGCGGGGCCAGATTCAACGTCATCACACTGAACAGCGTGTTGTCGGCCTCGGTGACCGTGCGGCGGGTGGGGTGGTCGATGACCATTCCCGGCTCGAACTCCTCGAAATACAGGCCAGCCATGTCGCATCCTCTCCAAATATATTATGTACTAGACGGCGCCGAACGCATGCTACCTCACCGTTCGACTTATCATATATTATATCATCGTATATTATATCCAGTATCAGCCTCAACCCCGGAGGAGCCGAGAGTGTCCGAACTCAGTGCCGAGGACTTCGAGCCGATCCTGGCTCACGTCCGTACGTTCATCCGTACCAAGGTGGTCCCGCGCGAGCAGGAGATCCTGGAGACCAACGCGATTCCTGACGACATCCGACAGGCAGCTGCCGAGATGGGCCTGTTCGGGTACGCCATCCCGCAGCAATGGGGCGGTCTCGGCGTCGACCTCACCCAGGATGTCGAGCTGGCCATGGAGTTCGGCTACACCTCGCTGTCACTGCGGTCGCTGTTCGGCACCAACAACGGCATCGCCGGCCAGGTGCTGGTCAACTACGGCACCGACGAACAGAAGAAGCAGTGGCTCGAGCGGATCGCCTCGGGCGAGGTGCTGGCCTCCTTCGCGCTCACCGAACCCGGCGCGGGATCCAATCCCGCCGGTCTGCGCACCCGTGCTCGCCGTGACGGCGACGACTGGGTGATCGACGGCCAGAAGCGGTTCATCACCAATGCCCCGCTCGCGGATCTGTTCGTCACCTTCGCCCGCACCGCCGAGCCCGGCCCCGACGGACCCGGTATCGCGGTGTTCCTGGTGCCCGCCGCTACACCGGGCGTCATCGTCGGACCCAAGGACGCGAAGATGGGCCAGGAAGGTGCCTGGACCGCCGACGTCACGTTCACCGATGTCCGTGTCCCCGCCGACGCCTTGGTCGGCGGCTCGGAGAACGTCGGATACAAGGCCGCGATGGCCTCGCTCTCGCGTGGTCGCGTGCACATCGCCGCGCTCGCCGTCGGTACCGCCCAGCGCGCGCTCGACGAATCGGTGGCCTACGCCGCCACCGTCACCCAGGGTGGTACGCCCATCGGTGATTTTCAGCTGGTCCAGGCGATGATCGCCGACATGCAGACCGGGGTGATGGCCGGCCGCGCGCTCGTGCGCGACGCCGCCGCCAAGTACGTCTCCGGCGAGGACCGCCGCATTTCCCCTTCGGTGGCCAAGTTGTTCTGCACGGAGATGGTCGGCCGTGTCGCCGACAACGCGGTGCAGATCCACGGTGGCAGCGGGTACATGCGTGAGGTGACGGTCGAACACATCTACCGCGACGTGCGCCTGCTGCGCCTGTACGAGGGCACCAGCGAGATCCAGCGCCTGATCATCGGTGGCGGGCTCGTGCGCGAAGCGAAGAAGCGCGCGTGAGCACGAAGATCGCGACCGATCTCGCCACCCGGGTCCGCGTCGCGTCGACCCTGCTGTTCGTGCCGGCCGACCGTCCCGAACGCTTCGCCAAAGCCGCCGCGGCGAATCCGGGTCTGGTCGTGCTCGATCTCGAGGACGCGGTGGCGCCCGATGCCAAGGACGCCGCCCGCGAAAACGCCGTCGCCTGGATCGAGGCGGGCAACGAATGCGCCGTGCGCATCAATGCGGCCGCAACCGTATGGCACGCGGAGGATCTCGCGGCCCTCACACCGCTGCGCTGCGCGATTGTGCTGCCGAAGGCCGATATCGAGGTTCTCGATGGTGTCGTAGCTACCCTCACCGATGCACGAGCGAGCAGTCCCTATCGCCCGAAAGCCGGCGGCAGCCGACACCCGCTGCTCGCATTGATCGAAACCGCTGCAGGGGTATTGCATTCCACGGCTATCGCGGCCACGCCGGGTGTGGAGCGGCTCGCGGTCGGCACCTTCGACCTCGCCGCCGAACTCGGTGTCGACCCCACCGATCGCGAAGCGCTCGCCGGTACGCGGCACGCACTGGTCCTCGCTTCTGCCGCCGCGGGCCTGCCCGGCCCGATCGACGGTGTCACCGGCGCCGTCGATGATGCCGGCCTGGTCGAGGACGACGCCCGCTACGGCAAGCGACTCGGCTTCACCGGCAAACTCTGCATCCACCCCCGTCAGCTCGTCCCGGTAGCCACAGCGTTTCGCCCCACCGAGGACGAACAGGCCTGGGCACGAAAGATCTTCGCCGCGATCACCGATACCTCCGGGGTCGCCGTGGTCGACGGTGCCATGGTCGACAAGCCCGTGCTCGACCGTGCCCGGCGCATCCTGGCGCAGCTCGACGCCACCACCGACAGTGAGGAACAGCCATGACCGGACCACTTCTGGCCGACAAGACCGCCGTCATCACCGGCGCCGCCCAGGGCATCGGCTACGCCATCGCCGAACGATTCGTCGCCGAGGGCGCGCGCGTCGTCATCGGTGACATCGACGGTGCCGCCGCGCAGGCCGCCGCCGACAAACTGGGCGGCGCGACCGTCGCCCGTGGGGTGCGGTGCGATGTCACCGTCGCCGACGACGTCCAAGCCCTGATCGACGCCGCCGCCGAATCCTTCTCCCCCGTCGACGTGATGGTCAACAACGCGGGCATCACCCGTGACGCGACCATGCGCAAGATGACCGAGGACCAGTTCGACCAGGTCATCGCCGTCCACCTCAAGGGCACCTGGAACGGCACCCGGCTGGCAGGTGCGGTGATGCGGGAACGCGGCAGCGGCGCCATCGTCAACATGTCCTCGCTCTCGGGCAAGATCGGCCTGCCCGGCCAGACCAACTACTCCGCGGCCAAGGCAGGCATCGTCGGCCTGTCGAAGGCCGCAGCGAAAGAGCTCGCGCACCTGGGCGTGCGGGTCAACGCCATCCAGCCCGGCCTGATCCGCACCGCCATGACCGAAGCCATGCCGCAGAAGGTGTGGGATCAGAAGATGGCCGAGATCCCGCTCGGCCGCGCCGGTGAGATCGACGAGATCGCCACGGTCGCCCTGTTTCTCGCCTCCGACATGTCCTCGTACATGACGGGAACGGTGCTCGAGGTGACCGGCGGGCGGTTCATGTGACCGCGTCCACCTGGCAACCGCATACGGAAAGCACCACCGAACTCCTCGATCCCGCGCCGGTGGCCGCGTTGGCCGCGCTGCTCGACGACGGCCTGCCCGCCCCTGGCCCCGGCGATCCGCTGCCACCACTGTGGCACTGGGTGGCGCTGCCGCGATGGGCCGCCTCCGGCGTGCTCGGGCCCGACGGGCACCCTCGACGCGGCTCGTTCCTGCCACCGGTCGAACTGCCGCGACGCATGTTCGCCGGCGGTGAGATCCTGCTGCACGCACCGCTTCTCGTCGGATCGACGGTGCGGCGCGAGGCCGAGGTGGTCTCGGCGACCGAGAAGAACGGCCGATCCGGCGCACTGGTCGTGGTCGACGTACGGATTCGTTTGTTCACCGATACCGACCAGCTCGCCGTCGAGGAAACACAGCACCTGATCTACCGGGAGGCCGCACCCGCGCCGGAACAGCCAGCGCAACCGCCTTCGGCCGAGGACACCCTGCCGCGCACTCCCCTGCACCGCACGGCGGACAACGCCTGGGAGCTGCGGACCGATCCGTCACTGCTGGCGCGGTTCTCCGCGGCCACCGCCAACGCGCACCGCATCCACTACGACTGGCCCTATGCCACCGGTGTGGAGGGATACCCGGGGCTGGTCGTCCACGGCCCGTTGCAGGCCATCGCACTGGCCGAGATCCACCGCCTGATGGGCGGGGCGCCGGTGCGGGAGCTGCGCCACCGCGGCCGGGCGCCGCTGTTCTGTGGGCAGCCCGCACGCTTGCTCGCCACCGCGATGCCCGACGGGGTGGCACTCGAATTGTTCGGTCCCGGTGGCGCATCCGCCGGACCGAACGCCACCGTCGACGTCACCACCGATTGAGCAGGAGAGACCGTGCCCCGCGTATTCACCACCCTCGACGAGGTCCGCTCCGCCGTGGGTGAGCCCATCGGCCCGAGCGAACCGTATCTGGTCGACCAGGCGCGCATCTCGGCGTTCGCCGAGATCACCGATGACGAGCAGTGGATTCACGTCGACCCCGAGCGGGCCGCCGCCGGACCGTACGGCACCACCATCGCCCACGGGTATCTCACGCTGTCGCTGATCTCGCATTTCCGGCCGGAGCTGCTCGATTTCCGATTCGGCTCGGCCCGGGTGAACTACGGCGTCAACAAGGTTCGCTTCCCCGCGCCGTTGCCCGCCGGGTCGCGGCTGCGGGCAACCGTGACGATCACCGATGTCACCGATACGCCTGCCGGGGCCTCGGTGACGGCGAAGTACGTGCTCGACGGCGGCGCGGTCAAACCCGCCTGCGTGGCCGAGACGGTCCTGCTGATCGTCGACTGATCGCCTGACGATAAGAGAAGGGGGTGGCCGCGGCCACCCCCTTCTCTTATCGTCGCTACTACACGTTGGCCGATACCGCGTCGGCCAAGGCGATCACGCCCTCCGCCGTCTTCACGTGCGCGAGATCGATGTGCTGGCCTTCGAAGTCGACGGCCGCGCTACCTGCGGCCTCCGCCTCGTTGAACGCCGCGATCATGCGCCGGCAGTAGTCGACGGTCTCCGGCGACGGTGAGAACACCTCGTTGGCGATCGCGACGTGCGACGGGTGGATGGCCACCAGGCCGCGGTAACCCAGCTGACGGTTGTCGAGGCAGAAGCGCCGGGCGCCGTCGAGGTCCTTGATGTCCTGCCACACACCGGTGACCGGGTGGTGCAGCCCGTTCGCCCGCGCGGCCAGGATGATCCGGCTGCGCAGATACAGCGTCTCGAGCCCGGCGGGGGTGAACTCGAAGCCGAGTTCGCGACCGACGTCGGCATTGGGACCGGTGGCACCGAGCAGGGAGGCCACCCGGGGGCTCGCGCCCGCGATCTCCTCGCAGTGCGCCATCGACACCGCGGTCTCGAAGGACACGATCAGCTGCACCGTCCCGACTTCGATGCCCTCACGCTGCTCGATGTGGCTCAGCACCGCGTCCAGGCGCACGATCTCGTCGGCCGTGAACACCTTCGCCAGGAACAGCCCGGCCAGCCCCGGTCGCACGACGGCTTCCAGGTCACCGCCGAGCAGCCCGCTCACCTCCGGGTTGGCCCGCACCCACAGGTCGGGGCGCACGCCTTCGGCCGTGAGACGGTCGATCGTGGCCGCGACAGTGCCGCGCGCCTCGACCTTGTCCGCAGCGGGCACCGAATCCTCGAGGTCGAGGATCAGCGCGTCAGCACCGGAGGCGACGCCCTTGTCGGCCCAGGAACCCTTGTGACCGGGGACGAAGAGCATCGAGCGGTACGGTTTCATCGTGTGCCTCCCTTGGCAGCTGCTGTGCGAGTCTACTCAATATAATATATGTAATATCATCGCTGCACCGCCAGTACCGCGTTGGCGCCGTCGGCGAAGATCAGCCCCGTGTCGACGGACTGCTCCCCCGTCGATGTCAGCCGCCCGTCGGACGCCATCGCATACGTATGCACGCGCGCGGTGATGCCGACGGTCAGAGTGTCGATGAGGAAAACCCGCTGCGATTCCGAGTCGACCACCACGCGGCCCGGCAAGGTGCCCGCCGACGCCGGGTACGGCGATCCGGGCAGCGGGCTCAGCGACCCGTTCTCCGCGATCTGGAACCCACTGATCCGGCCCGCCATCGCCTCGGCGATGTACATCCGGCGACTGTCGGCGGTGAAAACCGCACCGTGCGGCAACGGCATCAGCCCGGTACGGAACGGCGACCCCGGCACGGGGCTCAGTTTCCCGTCGGCACCGATCGCATAGCCGGAGATGTCACCGCTGGCTTCATTACTGACATACATGAACCGGCCGTCCGGCGTCACACCGGGCAGGGTCGACATCAGACCCGCAGCGACGGAATCGACGAGGGTCAGCACACCATCGGCCCCTACGGCGAAACTGAAGGCCGTGGCCTCCAGCCATCCGACGGCGAACACGAAACGGCCGTCCGGCGCGATCGAGAGCTGACTGAGCGCACTCACCCCGGGCACCTGAACCGCACCGGTGAACACCAGCCCCCCGGTGGCGGTGACCGAATAGGTGCGGATTTCGTTCGTCACCGAACCGCTCGTCACGAACAGCCTCTTTCCATCGGGCGCGACCACGGCTCCGACGCCTGGACCGCCGAGCTCGAGATATGCCTCGGGAATCGAGGTGAGAACGCCGTCGCTGCCGAGGCGGAACCCGTTCACGGTGCCCGACACCGTGTTGACCGAGTAGACGTTGCGGCCATCCGGCGTGACCGTCACCGCCAGCGAACCGGTCCCGGACGGAAAGGGTGAGCCAGGCACTGTCGACAACCTGCCCGCGTCGTCGAGGCCGAGCACACTGATATTCGATGATGCCGCACCGCTGATCACCAGAAACCTCGCACCCGGATCCGCCAGGGCGACCGAGGAATCCAGCCAGCCTCCCGAGGCGAGTGCGAGCGTCACAGCGAGACCCGCGGCAGCGCGCCGGGAACGAAAACGCTGGGTAGAGAACATGTGTGCAACCTCCGACCGACCGACGAGCACCGCTGCTCCCCGATCGAATAGACACGCGCGATCTGCGCCAGGAACGAATCGGACGACATTGTCCGTATGCCGCCCTTTTCCCGATAGACGCTAGGCAGATTCCCGTGCACGCAATGTCCAAGAATTTGGACAGCACAGAATTTTCGGGCAGCACAATTTCCAGATCCGCCGAACAACGCAAAAGGCCCCGCCGACCGAAGTCGACGAGGCATTTTCCGGTGAAATGTCAGTGCAGGGTGCACCTGAGCAGGATCAGTTGCCGAGGCCGGAGATATCGGCCGGCTCGTTCTCGAGTACCAGCGTTTTGGTTTCCAGGAAGGACAGCAAACCTTCCGAACCACCTTCGCGACCGACGCCGGACAGCTTGAAACCACCGAAAGCGATCGAGAAGTCGGTGCGCGGACCATTCTGCCCGACCGTGCCGGTCCGCAGCTTGCGTGCCACGCGGTAGGCGCGGTCGGTGTCGTTGGTGAAGACCGAGGCGTTGAGGCCGTACGGGTTGTCGTTGGCCAGCGCGATGGCGTCGTCCTCGTCCTTCGCCGCGATGACGGCCAGGACCGGACCGAAGATCTCCTCGGTCGCGATCACCGATCGGTTGTCGACACCGGCGAAAACCGTCGGCTCGACGAAGAAGCCGCGCTCGAGCCCGGCCGGTCGGGCACCACCGGTCACCAGGCGCGCGCCGCCGGATTTCCCTGCGGCGATGTAGCTTTCGACGCGCTCCCGTTGGCGGGCGGACGCGAGCGGCCCCATGGCCACGCTCTCGTCGAACGGGTCTCCCACCCGGATCACGCTCATCGCCGCGCCGAGCGCGTCGGCGAGTTCGTCGTGACGCTTCTCGGAAACGATGACGCGCGTCAGGCTGTGACACACCTGCCCGGCCAGGTAGCTGATGCCACCGGCGAGCACCTTCGCCGCCGTGCCGATGTCGTAGTCGTCGAGCACGAGAGCGGGCGACTTGCCGCCGAGTTCGAGGGTGCAGCGCGCCATCCGGTCGGCACAGATCGCGCCGATCGTGCGGCCCGCCACCGTGGATCCGGTGAAGGTGACCTTATCGATGCCGGGGTGGCGCACCAGCGTTTCCGACACCTGCCGGTCGGCGGTCACCACGTTGACCACCCCCGGCGGCAGCCCCACCTGGTCGCAGATCTCGGCGAACAGGTACGCCGAGGTCGGCGCCTCCTGCGGTGGCTTCAGCACGATCGAGCAACCGGCGAGCAGAGCCGGCGCGCACTTGTAGGCCATCAGGCCGGCGGGGCCGTTCCAGGGCACGATCGCCGCGACGACACCGACCGGTTCGCGCACCAGCAGACCGGCGCCGCCGGCCGCGGGTGTGTGCGGCTCCCGGAACGCGAACGTCTCGGCCAGATCGGCATAGGCGTTGAACGCGCCCGACAGGAACAGCGGAAGACGGGTCTTGGCCAGCGAGTACACGATGCCCGATTCGATGGACCAGAGCCGGGCGAAATCGTCGCCCCGCCTGGTCAGTTCGGCGGCGATCGCACGCAGGTAGCCGGCGCGCTCGGTCGGCGACATCAGCGGCCACGGACCGGTGTCGAAGGCCTTGCGCGCGGCCGTCACCGCGGCGTCCACGTCCTCGACGGTCGCCGCGCCGACGGCGGTGACGACCTCCTCGGTGGTGCAATCGAGGATCTCGAAGGTCTCCGAGGACGACACCGGAACCCACCTGCCGTCGATATAGGACGCCTCGGGATGCGCAGGTAGCACGCCTGCCACAGCCGACCTGGTCATGGAAAGTCCTCTCACCGCTGTGACACATCTAACGTTGAGAAATATATACTATATTACGTATCGAAGCATCACGCCTTGATCAGTAACAACGCTGGCGAGGAAGGCCGCCGGGTCGAATCCGGCCGACGGGTCAGGCCGTGGATCTGCGGGCCGACTCGGCCCACAGACCCTGCTTCTCCAACATGGCGATCAACTCGTCGGCACCGGACATGATGTGTTCGCGCATCAGGGTATCGGCGGCCTCGGGGCGACGCTTCTGCAACGCTTCGAGGATCAGCGGGTGATCACGCAACGTGTCCTCACCGCGCCCCTCGATAGTGATGTAGAAGCGATTCGGCAGCTGCTTGACGACGGTTGCCAGCAGCATGGCCAACCGGCGTGAGTCCGCCGCCAGGTTGATCGAGCGATGGAACTCGTGACCGTAGGCGACGAGCGCCTCAAAGGATCCGTTCTCCGCCGCCCGCGCGTGCGCTTCGACGACGCCCGCGAGATGATCGAGTTCGCGTGCGGAGATCGACTTCGCGGCCCGGCTCGCCAGTTCACCGGCCATCGTCGCCTGCGCCCAGAACAGGTCGCGCACATCCTGTTTGCTGAACTCCGACACCATGAATCCGCGCCGCGGCACCAGTTCGACGAAGCCTTCGCCGCTGAGCAGTAGCAGACCTTCGCGCACCGGAGTGTTGCTGACACCGACGGCCTCGGCGATCGGTTCGATCCGCAGGAACTCACCGGGCCGCACCCGGCCCGAGATGATCAGTTCACGAACGTAGGTCGCGACGTCCTCCGACAGTTGATGACGCTGCTTGTTCGCACTGCGCGGCAAACGCTGCAGGGTGGTTTCCATCGGGGTCCTTTCGGTCGCCTGTTCATACATTATGCCTCATATGTGACCCTCACCTGGGGGAACACGCGGCAAGCTCCAGCGTGCCGGGCCGAAGAACGCAGGACGAGAGTTCCCGAGGTGAACCAGACAATCACCCGGATGGTCGACTCCGCAGTGACCACACAGCGCTTCCGGCGAGGTGCGTGAACAGCTACTCGTCCTGGCCTCCCGATCTATCGCCTCGACCGGCAAGCTCAGCGACGACGCCGAGGCGGTGGCAGGTCTGGAACGCGCCGTGAGCACGTGCATCCGGTTGGGCGTAGATCTCGACACCACGTTGTCGATCGTCATCGGAGCCATCGAACTGGTCGTCGACGCCGCGCCCGCGATGTCCCCTCGCCGCAGGCTCCGGGCAGGTGCTGCGGACGGTGCGCGTGGCCACCGGGATCGTCGCGCGCGTCTCCGGACACGCGGGCCACCCGACGCACGGCAGCGTCGAAGCAGCGCAGGAAATCGCCGCCGCACTGCGATTCGTCGAAAGTGCTCGGACAATGCGACCGGATAGGCGTCGCCGACGCCTACGCGATCATGACCGTCCTTGTGCCCGCACGGCGCGACAGACCACACGACGCTCCGTGCAGCCTGGCCGAACCCGTGGTGGCGCGGCTGTATTCGGAGCTGCGGCGACGCGTCGGCCCGAGTGCGCTTGCGCTGCTGGGCGAAACCGGCGCAACCGTCCTCGTTCCCGCCACAGCGTCCGGCGAGTTCACCGCGCTCGCCGGCTTCGTCGAAGCTCTCCGCCCCGCCGAGGGCCTCATCCCGACCGGGGTGGTGGTGTGGGACCCTGCGACAGCCGTCGCAGGGTCTCTTCGGGGGCCGTATGCAGTCCGCGCTACGCGAAGACCGGGCTGTCCGCGACGAAGCTCGCGAATTTCAGGCTTCGCGTCTGCCACTGCCCTTCGCGCTTGACAAACTCGAAAGCGTATGTCCCCGAGAGCAGTACCCGGGTGTCATCGGTGGTGAGACGGAAGTAGAAGACATCGGTGGCCGCTGTCGCGGTGTCACCCTGGATGTCGATCACCGGATTGGTGATGTGGTGATGGCACTGCGGAACTTCCCGCCACACCTTGCGCACCAATTCCCGTATTCCGTCGGTGCCGTGCCCCTCACCGCGAGGAAGCAGGTAGTCGGCGTCGGCGGACCAGATGCTCATGAAGGTCTGCTCGTCCTTCTGATCGATTCCGTGACAGTACTTCGCCATCAGTATCTTGATCTGCTCGAGGTCGACGACCCACTGGATCTTCTGCTCCAGGCCGTCACTGAGATTTGCCATAGTTTGTTCGAACTTTCCAGAGTCGGGATCGAAGGTGCTTCGTTCGAATCAGCGGTCGAGCAGTGTGACGACCGATTTGGTCTCCAGGTACTCCTCGAGCGCATCGGGACCGTTCTCCCGGCCCCATCCGGACTGTTTGAAGCCGCCGACCGGCATCTGGACGCCACCGGCACGGTGGATGTTCACGCCGATGCGACCACCGCGCAGCCGGCGGGCGACGCGATGGGCCAGTGCGACATCGCGCGTCCAGACACTGCCCGCCAGCCCGTATTCGGTGTCGTTGGCCGAGGCGATGGCGGCGTCGAGATCAGTGAACGACATGGCCGCGATCACCGGACCGAAGATTTCCTCGCGGACGATCTGCATGTCCGGTGTCGCGTCGGCGACGACAGTCGGCGCGTAGTAGAAGCCCCGTCCGTCCATGCGCTCGCCGCCGCTGACGACCTTCGCGCCCGCCGCCCTGCCACCTTCGACGTACCCGGCGACGCGGTCGAGCTGACGCTGGGAGATCAGCGGGCCGAGTAGCGCGTCCGGATCGGTTCCGTAGCCCACCTTCATGGTCCGGCCCTGCTCGGCGATTCCCTCGACCAGCTCGTCGTAGATGTCGGTGTGCGCGAACAACCGCGTCCCGGAGGTGCAGATCTGGCCCGAGTTCCAGAACACGCCGATCGCGATCCCCGCCGCGGCGGCGGCGATGTCGGCATCGGGAAGCACGATCACCGGCGACTTGCCGCCCAGTTCCAGCGACACCCTTTTCAGGTTGCCGGTGGCCGCCGCGACGATCTTGCGACCCACTTCGGTGGAGCCGGTGAAGCTGATCTTGTCGACGCCGGGATGCTCGGCCATCGCCGCGCCCGTCGCCCCGAAACCGGTGACGATGTTGACGACACCGGCCGGAACGCCTGCCCCGAGCAGTATCCGGCCGAGGGCGAGCGCGGAGAGCGGGGCTTCCTCAGACGGCTTGAGCACACACGTGCACCCGGCCGCCAGCGCGGGCGCCAGCTTCATCGACATGGCGATCAACGGTGCGTTCCACGGCACGATCATCGCCACGACACCCACCGGTTCGCGGTAGGTGGAGCCCTGTAACCGACGTTCGCCGGTCCCGATGTCGACGGTGGTGCCCTGGATCTTGTCCGCCCAGCCGGCGTAGTAGCGGAACTGGTTGATCGCCTCGGCCACCATCAGTTTCGCCTGGGAGACCGGCATACCGACGTCGAGGCTCTCCAGCCGCGCCATCTCCTCGGACTTCGCCTCGAGCAGATCGGCCACCCGCCACAGCACCACACCGCGCTGCGCCGACGACAAACGCAGCCACCGTTCCTCGTCGAAAGCGCGCCGCGCCGCGGCGACCGCGGCATCGACATCAGCGCCTGCCGCCTCGGCGACCCGACCGACTACTTCTTCGGTGCCCGGATCGATCACCTCGAACATCGAGCCCGCTGCGGCGGGCACCCACTCACCGTCGATGAGCAGGCGCCCGACGCCGGAACCGAATGCGGACCGCACCACCGCTTCCACTGTCACGACCGTGCTCATGCGTGATCGTGGATGTAGGGAACCGGGTGCGGGATCTTGGTGCCCGGCGGCGGACTCTGCACCGCGTTCGGGTCACCGGAGACCAACTCGACCAGGTAGCCGTCCGGGTCGGCCACCATGGCCAGGGTCACCGGACCGAAATCGGTTGGCTCGACCCTCATTTCGTATCCGGCGGCCTTGATCTCCGCAGCCGCCGCGTTGACGTCGTCCACGACCAGCACCAGCGGCGCGTACCCGGGGACCGGGGCAGGCGCCGGCAGCAGATCACCGTTGAGCAGAACCAGGGTGCGCACGCCTTCGGAGTTCTCCAGCATCACCTCGGTGAGTTCCGGATCCACGAATTCGAGCAGCGCGCCGACCTTCTGATCGAACAGCTCGTAGAACGCAAGCGAGCGGTCGAGATCGCGAACGATCAGCTTGAAATTGGTGAACTGACCTTTGATCATGAGATTTCCCGTTGGATCTTTCGAATACGAGCCGGGTCTTCCGGGCACGCGTAGGTTCTGCGGAAACGTGCTACTCGGCCGAGGGCGGGGTGCCGAGCACCAGGCCGTAGGCGCGACGGCTGACATCACCGGACAGATCGATGGTGATGCCCTTGTCCTGGGTGAACTCGTCGAGCGCGTCGGGCCCGAGCTCACGACCGGTGCCGGACTGCTTGAATCCGCCGAAGGGCAGGTACTGAGAGATGTTGTGGTAGTCGTTGATCCACACCGAGCCGGCCTCGATCTGGCGGGCAACCTCGAGCGCGCGCTGGTTGTCGCGGCTCCACACGGCAGCGGCCAAACCGTACTCGGTGTCGTTGGCGATCTTGATCGCTTCCTCCTCCGAGTCGTACTTGAGCACCGACAACACAGGCCCGAAGATCTCCTCGCGAGCGATGGTCATATCGTTGGTGACGCCGGTGAACACCGTCGGCTCCACCCAGTAGCCCTTGTCGAAGCCCGCACCGGTCGGCACACCGCCACCGACGACGACGGTCGCGCCCTCGGCCTTGCCCTTCTCGATGTAGCTCAGGATCCGCTCGTGCTGGGTCTTGTTCATCACCGCGCCGATGTCGGTGGCCGGGTCGAGCGGGCTGCCGATCTTCAGCGTCTTCAGCCGCTCGACCAGACGGGCGACGAACTCGTCGTGGATCGAGGCGGGCAGCAGCAGCCGGGTGCCGGATTCACACGCCTGGCCGGCGTGCAGCAGGAAGGCGTAAATCGAACCGTCCACGGCCGCAGTCAGATCGGCGTCGTCGAGCACGATGTTCGGGCCCTTGCCACCCAGTTCGAGCAGCACCCGCTTGACGGTGCCCGCGGCGTCGGCCATCACCTGACGGCCGGTGGTAGTGGAGCCGGTGAACGACACCAGCCGCACATCGGGGTGCTTCACCAAGTGGCCACCGACAGTCGGGCCGTCACCGACGATGACGTTGAGCGCGCCGTCGGGCAGTCCGGCCTCCTTCAGCAGCTGGGCCAGCTCGAGGGCGAAGATCGGGGTCTTCTCGTCGGTCTTGAGGACAACGGTGTTGCCCGCGGCCAGTGCCGGGATCGACTTCCACACGGCGATGACCGCCGGGAAGTTCCACGGGACGATTCCCGCGCACACACCGACCGGCTCCTTGCGAATGAAGCTCGCCGAAAGCACTTGTCCGGCAACCGGTCCCGACCGCTCCCACGCATAGGTGCGGGTCAGCTCCGCGTAGTGGCCCAGGTGCATCAGCGGGAAGCCGACGCCGATGGCACCGGCCAGCCGCAGCGGCATCCCGGTCTCCTTGGCGCTGAGCACGGCCAGCTCGTCCATCTTGCCGCTCAGTGCGGCGATCACCCGATCGAGCACCGCGGCACGCTCGGCGGGCGGGGTGTTGCGCCAGACCCCAGAATCGTGGGTCCGCTTGGCGGCCGCCACCGCGGCGTCGACGTGGCTCGGATCGGCCTGGGCCACGGTGACCACGACCTCTTCGGTGGCCGGGTTGATCACCGGAATGGCGGAGTCGGTGTCGACCCACCGGCCGTCGATGAACAGCCGGTAATGCGGAACTCCGTCACGATCGACAGCCGGAGTTTCGGGAAGAGTGGCAGTCATTTCTCACCTCTGCTTGTGTGGTTCGCCGGAATTTCGGCGCGGGGAATTCAGGAACGGATCATGCGGCGGGATATCGGTTTTCGACTCGTCCCGGCCTCGAAATCAACAGTAGAGAGATCAGCGACACGCGGGTGTCCAAGTTTCTGGACAGTCGATTCGATGCATTTCTGCTATCTCCCAGCAACGAGCACGGAGGCAGCGGAGAACACCAGTCCGGTGCGGCTGCGCCGATTCCTGCGTCAGCCGGCCGTCCGGTGCGATCCGGTAGCTGCGCGGCACAGCCATCGGCGCGGGTGCGGATCGGTCAGGCTCATGCGCGGCCACGGGCCGGTGTCGAACGCCGCGCGAGCGGCTCGGACTGCCCGGCCCATGTCCGCGCGCGAGCCTGCCACCACCCGGCCGATCGGCTGCTCCGTGAACGGCGAGGCGACTTCGAAGGTGCTCCCGGTCTCCGGAGCGACCCACGCACCGCCGATGAACAGACTCGCGTGTTGTCCGGCCGAACCACCATGTCAACTCCCGCCGAATGAAAGCGCCGAATGCACTGCGCCATCGACGAGATGGCCGCTGCCGCGCTGCGATGAAAAACTCCGGAAACACGTTTCCGATGAGTGACTTCGATCATATCGAGCACTACGGGCTATTCAATTGACGTTTTCCGAAACACCGCTTCACCCACCCCGAACCCAGATATCCAGGTACTTCACGCTGGTCGAATCACCACTTTCCGATTTGCCAATTGGCTTGGAATGTGATGTGCGTTACGGTCGTTCCGTTCGCTGCCGGAGTTTCCGCCGAACATTCCTTTTCCCGCCGACAGGAGTCTGCATTTCCATGGCTATTCAGGTGACGATCGACATGGCCGCCAAGGTCGGGCGCTTCGACGATCTGCGGGAGTGGTTCGTCAAGAACCTTCCCGGCACCCGCAGCTTCGCGGGCAACATCAGCGTCGAGGTCGCGCGCGACCAGGACGAACCGGCCCGCATCCTGTTCGTCGAGAAGTGGGACACCCGGGCGGATTTCGAGGCCTACCTCGCCTGGCGCGACGAGTCCGGCGTCATCGCCGAACTGCTCGAGATGCTCGACGGCGACATCACCTTCCGCTACCACGATTTCCTCGGCGTCTGACACGACGGCGAGGGGTAGGTAGTCGATGACGACATTCGTACGAAGAAGGGCACGCCGTCGCGCCGCCCTGCTCCAGAAACCGGCCGCCGCGTTCGCGGCCGTTCTCCTCGGTGCCGGCTGGGCAGCGGGCGTCGCCGCAGCAGCTCCCAGCCACAACGCTCAGTTCCTGCTGATGGGCGGCACCGCGACCGGCGATGTGGCGGTCCTGCGGATCGCCGACGACGGTGGCCTGTCCCCTGTCGGGGGCTCACCGTTCAGCGCGGGCCCCGGTGTCCTGTCAGTGGCCGCGGCTCCCGACAGCCGCACCGTCTATGTCACGCAGGTGGGCGCCCAGCGCGTGACCGGATACCACATCGACCGCAACGGCGCGGCCCATCCGATTCCGGGTGGCGAGGTCGCGTTCAGCGGGGGCCCGGTGGTCACCTCGATCCTGACACCCGATGGGAGATTCCTGTTCATCGGCGCGGGCGGCGTACCGGGCCGGATCAGCACCTTCGCGGTCTCCCCCACTGGTGCGCTCACCTTCCTGCGCGAGACCACGGTCACCGGGTTCGCCGTCTTCCCCATGGTCACGGTCGATCCGAACGGCCGATATCTGCGCTTCACCAGCGCCGCCGACGCCGCGATCCATAGCTACCGGATCGGTGCGGAGGGCGAACTCACCTCGCTCGGTGATCCCGTGCCCGGCGGTCCTCTCCCGGTCAATCCGGGCTACACGCCCGATGGCCGGTTCGTCTACGTGAGCAATGAGCAGGGCAGCAGTGTCTCGGGTTTCGCGATCGGTGACGACGGACGCCTGACACCCACTCCCGGCTCGCCGTATGCCACCGGCGGGATGCCGCACGCGGCCGAGGTCACCTCCGACGGACGCTTCGTCTACGTTCCGGAGGTCGCCGGCGGTGCGGTCGCGGGTTTCTCGATCGGTCCCGACGGTGCGTTGACGCCGCTGCCCGGTTCGCCGTACAGGGCGCCGGCCGGGTCCTATCCCGGGTTGGTGAAACTCAGCGACGACGAGCGCCACCTCTACGTCGCCGACTGCCTGCCGGCCACGGTGACGACCAAGGTCCACATCTTCGATGTCGGCCCCGACGGCACCCTGACCCGCTCGGCACTGCCCTCGGTCGACACCCGAACCATCTTCGGCGACGGACCGATCCTGGTGAAAACTTCCTGACCGACACACGAAACGTCTGCCCCGCACGAGGATCACCCGTGCGGGGCAGACGTCTATGTGAACGGTGAAACGACGGCCGAGATCAGCCGGCCAGACCCTTCCCGAAGAACTCGTCGAGCTTGTCCACGGCGGGGGTGACGTACTGGTCCACGTCGTAGAGGTCGATGTGGCTGGCGCCGTCGACCACGAACAACTCCTTCGGCTCGGCGGCCTTGGCGATGGCCTCCTCGCTGAAGTAGGCGGTATCGGCCTTGGAGCCGACGATCATCAGCAGCGGACGCGGGGAGATCATGGCGATCTTGGCGTAGGCGTCGAACTGGGCGATGCGGTCGATGCTCTGCAACGGCCACTTGTTCTCCGAGCGCTCGTGCTGGCCGCGAGGGGTGCGGTAGTAGTCGTGCGCCTCCCGGTACAGATCGGGCGCACCCTCGAGGCCTTCGGCGCTCGGCGGCGCCCAGATCTGGTAGTTCGGCTCGGCGCCCTGCGCCTCGGCGGTCCGCAGCGCACCGGCGGCGTCGAGCATCTCCTGCAGCACCGACGGGTCCTGGGTGCGGCCCAGGCCGTTGCTCAGGTAGTCGCCGATATCGAGACCGCTGACGGTGGCCACCGCCTTGATGCGGTGATCGGTCTGCGCGGCGAAGGGCACGTAACCGCCGGAAGCGCAGATGCCGAGGGCACCGATGCGCGCGGAGTCGATGTCGTCGCGGGTGGTCAGGAAGGTAACCGCGGACTTGACGTCCTCACTGCGCTGGAAGGGGTCTTCCAGAAAGCGCGGCTCGCCTTCGCTCTCGCCCTGGTAGGCGGCGTCGAACACGAGCGCGGCGTAGCCCTTGTCGGCCAGACGCTGCGCGTAGACGCTAGCGGTCTGCTCCTTGACACCACCGCCGGGGTGCGAGACCACCACGGCGGGCAGGCGCTCGCCGCCGCGGTTGTCGGGGGTGAACAGGATGCCCGCCAGGCGCAGGCCGTTGCTCGGGAAGGTGACGCTTGTGCGCATCAGGCACGATCCTTTCGATGAGATCTGTTCCGGCTCCATGCCGATGCAACAACCTTCTCTCCGGCATAACCTGCCGACAATGGGAAAGATTCTTCCTATGAACCCACGATCCCAGTAATAACTTCTGCCGCAGGGTGACCGCCCGCGATTCAATCCTCGCGAATTCCCGCTTCGGAACATGTCACTGGGTTCGAGCTGCCCACCGGCCTACGATGAGGACAGCCGGTGACCGGGCCTCGGGTTCTCCCGGCACGATTCACGATCGCTGCCGGTGAGCTGCCCCGGCCGTGTTCCCCCATCACGAAAAGAGACGAACATGACCGGACCGCTCGACGGCGTGCGCATCCTCGACCTCACCTCGAACTTCATGGGCCCGTTCGCGACCCTGCTGCTGGCCGACATGGGCGCCGATGTGGTGAAGATCGAGTCGACGGCCGGGGACACCACCCGTGGGGTCGGTCCACGTCGCAACCCCGCCATGGGCGCGATCTTCCTGCACCTCAACCGCAACAAGCGCAGTGTGGTGCTCGATCTCAAGTCCGCCGACGGCAACGCCACACTCCAGCGCATGCTGGCCTCGGCGGATGTGTTGCTCTACAGCCTGCGTCCGAAGTCGATGGCGCGCCTGGGCCTGGCCTACGAGCAGGTCCGTGAGCGCAATCCACGTCTCATCTACTGCGGCGCTTTCGGTTTCGGCCAGAACGGCCCCTATGCCGACCGGCCCGCCTACGACGACCTGATCCAGGCCGCCGTCGGCATGCCGGTCCTGCAGAGCCGCAAAACCGGTGAACCCACCTACATCGCCACCGCGATCGCCGACCGCGTCGTCGGCATGGCCGCGGCCAACGCAATCACCACGGCTCTCTACCGCCGCGAACGCTCGGGATACGGCCAGGAGGTGCAGGTCCCGATGTTCGAGACATTCGCCCAGTTCGCCATGGGCGACCACCTCTACGGCCACACCTTCATCCCCTCGATCGGCACCTCCGGTTACGCCCGGATGATGAACTCCGACCGTCGCCCGTACCGGACCCGCGACGGTTACCTCGGCGTGAACGTCTACAACGACAAGCACTGGCATCGATTCTTCGCCCTGGCAGGCAAGCCGGAGATGGCGCGCGACCCGCGCTTCGCCGATATCGGCGGCCGCACCGAGAACATCGGCCTGCTCTACCGCTTCCTCGCCGAAGTTCTCGAAACCAAGACGACGGCGGAGTGGGTGCAGATCCTGTCCGAAGCCGACATCCCCGCCATCGAGATGAACACCCCCGAAACCCTCCTCGACGATCCGCACATGAAGGACGTCGGGTTCTTCATCGAGGAGGAACACCCGACCGAAGGCCTGCTGCGATCGCTGGGCATCCCACAACAGTGGAGCGACGACACGCCCGAATTGCGTTACCCCGCACCGCGACTCGGTGAGAACTCGGTACAGGTCCTGCGCGAGTACGGGTTCGGGGAAGACGAAATCGAGCACCTGGTGTCGACGGGCGCGGCCCACACACCGGAGACCCTGCAGGCCCGATCCGGTCCGGTGACCGGATGAGCGAGTGGAAGGGAACGAGCGCGGGACCCCTGGCCGGAATCACGCCGAAAGCGACCAGCGCGAAACGCCGTCGCGCTCGGTCACGGCCAAGCGCTGCTGCACCGCGAGCAGGTCGAGATGTTGCATCGTCTCGACGATCGCGAGCGCGGCGTTGTACGGTTCGAGCTGGTCGAGCCGTTGCAGGCGCTTGGTCCACGGGAGCAGCGTGGCGACCTCGGCGGTCGTAGCCGCCCCGTCGGCGACCGCCCGCAGGCACAGGTCGAGCCGGTGATCGTGATGGGCCACCAGCTCGTCGATGCGGGCATGACTGCTCTCGGTGATCGGGCCGTGCGCGGGCAGCAGCCGCATATCGGGCAGGACGCGCACCTTGGCCAGCGAGGCGAAGAACTCGCGCAGCGGCACCTCGGGGCTGCCCGGCTCGAAACCGACCGACGGTGTGATGGTCGGCAGGATGTGGTCACCGGTGAACAGGATGCCCGCCGGGAACGCCCTGTCTCGGTTTTCCACCGCTTTCAGCGAAGTGCTAGACGCCGGCGAAGGACCGACTGAACGACTGTCCCGCCGACACTCGATTGCGCATTCCCGCCAACCGGGCGGATTCGTAGCGCGCGAGGCCTTCTTCGACATCGACGCCGTCGAGTGCCTCGGCCAGTGCTACCGCATCCGTGACCGCCTCTTCGAATCCCGCACCGGTCATGGGCGTTTGAGCGTGCGCGGCGTCACCGAGCACACCGATGCGGCCGTTGACCACCCGCTGCGGCAAATACTCGGTGATCGGCGTGGCCACCACCTCCCTTGCCTGAAACGCTTCGACAACCCCCGTGCGCCACGGTTCGGACCACCGCGTCTCGGCGGTGCGCACCATGTCGTCGTACACCTCGGCGGGAATCGCGTCCACGCGCGGCGTGTGCTTGACCTCCGTGCCCTCGATCGCGCCGATCCGCCGGAACAGCGAGGTGTGGTGCGGATCGAACCAGCCCCATCCGTAGCGGGTGACGCCCCCGTCGCGGTCGATCAGCGGGTACACGGCGAGCATGTCGTCCTCGCCGGAGAAGAAGTCGGGGCCGCCAGTCCGGTCGAGATAGGACTCCGGCAGCTCCGACTGCCCCAGCCACACGACGTAGCCCGCGTAGTCGGCGACGGGGCGGGCCGCGTCCACCCAGCGGCGCACCACACTGCGATAACCGTCCGCCCCGAGGAGGACGTCGCCGGTCCACGTCGAGCCGTCCGCTTCCCTGGCCCAGGCAGCGGTGCCGTCCTGTCCGATCTCGACGATATGCACGTTCTCGACCACCGTGACCAGCGGCTCCGCATCGGCGGCGTCACGCAACGCCGAGTACACGTCCCACCAGGAATGCGGGTACACACCCTGACGCATCGACGCGGGACCGAGCGCCTTGCCGACGATCTCACGCGCTTGCCGACCAAGCGCCCGGCGTAGACTCGCACCGGACACCAGAATCGCCACGCCACGTTGGGTGCGCCCGGATGTCCGCTCGAGGACCGTCACCGCGGTACCGCGAGCCGCCAGCGCGAGCGCCGTTGTCAACCCACCCAGCGAGCCACCGACGATCAGTGCCGCCGCGCGCCGCGACGTCTGCCCAGAATTATTCGTAGAAATGACGGTCTCCTCAGTTCACTCGGCGCGACCGCTTCGCCGCGTCGACGCGGTGGGTGCGTTCGGCCCACGGCACTCGGCCGTGCTGATGTCCGACTCGATGGTGGCACCCGCCGACCACCTGTTGCAGGGGAGAAATTGCTCCCAGGAAGGCCATGAACACCACGGGGAACAACCTGGGCGAAAATTCTCCCTGGTTATCGGGCGGCTAACGGTAAAAACTGTGAACAGGCCGAAGAAGTCGGCCGGTTCGAAATCCCCCGTACCAGTCGTGCGGGCGGTGGCGGAAGGAGCTAGCTGGTGGCAACTGACAACATCGAGCACGTCAAGTTCCGCAATCCGGACATGACGTGGGACATCGCCGCGGATCTGTACTTCCCGCCCTCGTTCGACCGTTCGAAGACCTACCCGACGATCGTCTGCGCACACCCGATCGGTAGCTGCAAGGAACAGACCGCGGGCAACATCTACGCGACCCGGCTGGCCGAGGAAGGCTATGTAGCCATCGCCTTCGACGCGAGCTTCCAGGGCGAAAGCGGCGGCAGCCCGCGCCGTGTCGAGGATCCGACGCAGCGGGTGGAGGACTTCCGGCGGGTGGCCGACTATCTGATGACCCTGCCCTACGTCGACAAAGACCGGATCGGTGTCCTTGGTGTGTGCGGCGGCGGCGGTTATTCGCTCAATGCCACGATGACCGAGCGCCGGTTCAAGGCTGTGGTGTCGATTACCGGCGTCAACTATGGCCGGATGGTACGAGAGAACTCGCTCGCTCAGGGCGGACCCGTCGCGGCCCTCGAGGCGGTCGCCAAACAGCGGTCGGCCGAGCTCGGTGGCGCCAGGGGCGAGGTCAGCGCCGCACTGCCGCCGTCGCCCGAGGTCGCTCAGCAGATCGGCGACATCGACATCATCGAGGCGTACGACTACTACTGCACTCCCCGCGGTCAGGCGCCCAACGGTCCGGCGACGTTCGACATCGCGCACGGTGCCTCGGCGCTCGGCTGGGACGCGTTCCACCTCTCCGAAGTTCTGCTCACCCAACCCGCGCTGATCATCATCGGTGACAAGCCCGGCGCTTTCGGTGCCTATCGCGACGGATATGAGATCTACGACCGGGCCGCCTCGACCGACAAGGAACTCGTGGTGCTGAAGGGCGTATCGCATTATGACCTCTACGACCAGCCCCAGGGCGCGGGCGCCGCGCTGGAGAAAGTAATTCCGTTCCTCTCCAAGCACATCTGATTTACAGATACCGGTTCTCCAGACCGACAGCCGGTAGTTGCACGACAACTACCGGCTGTCGCCGGTTCGCATCTACACCGATAATTGCGATATCTGCCGCATCAAGCACGCGACAAAAGCGGCGACCGTTGGAGTGCCTGCTTTCCGCCTCGCGGTGGCTGCATTGATGCGTCGCACCGCCCATTCCTCGTCGAGTGTCCGCAGCAACATCTCGGAATCCGCTGCCTGGCCGGCCATGCGCCGAGGGACGACGGTTGCCCCGAGGCCGGCTCGGACCATCCCCAGTGCTACCTCCCCTGTGCGCACCACATGCCGGAGGTCGCCGGGCTGGGCTCCGTGTTCTCGGTAGATCGCCGCCGTTGTCTGTGTCGCGATCAGACCCTCCGCGGCGAGTTCGCGGAATCGCACCGAACCCGCGGCTGCGAGGGGATGGTCGCGTGGCAGGACGGCGACGAGTGGCTCGCTGCCGAGCAATGCCAATTCGGCGGCGGCGCACTTCGGTTCGCCGACGCTGGCGAACACGCCGATATCGCACTCTCCGGCTTCGAGCTGGCGAACGACCTCTTTGTTGTCGACTTCGCTGAGCGAGAATTCGACGAACGGGCGCTCGTTGAGGAACAACCCGACCGCGGGCGCCAGGAGATCGATGATCACCGAGTGCGCTGCCGCGACCACCAACCGGTCTTCCAGCCCGACGGTGAGGGCGACCATCTCCGACCGAAGATCGTCGAGGTCGGCGAGCATCTTCCGCGCGTACCGCGCCAGAACTGCCCCCGCCTCGGTGGGCACCACGCCTGTTCGCGTCCGGTCCAGCAGAGGCAGGCCGATCATCGTTTCGAGCGCCTGGATACGCTTCGTCGCGGTGGAGGCAGCGATGTGTTCTCGCGCTGCCGCGAGGCCGATCTGGCGTTCTTCGATGGCCGAGAGAAAGAGTCTCAGGCTGAAAATATCGACCTGCCACTGCATGATCAGGGGATATTACCCCGGCTGTTGCGCCTCGATCGCGAAAAATCGGTCAACTCGTCGCACCTCGCGCCGCGACAACTTTTCGAGCCTCGGCCCATAAAGCCGTGGCCATGGCAAGTGGATCGGAGTCTTCGCGCCAGATCACATCCGCCAACCGCGCACCGCAGCCGTCGGCCCCAGCACCGGCGAGCCCGGCAGCTTTGCCGATGATCTGCTCGACCGACATCGGATGTTCCGATGTTCCGACGCTGTCGACGACCTGTGTCGTTCGGATCGATCCGTCGCTGAGTTCCACCCGCACCGCGGTCGCGAAATGCTGCGGATAGAACTCGGCCTCCATCACCTCGTCCACCTCGAACCGGACCCGCTCGACAACATCGAGCACCGCCGGATCCCGAAGATTCTCCTCGGTGTAAGCGTCATACCGCTCGGGGCCGTGCACGATCGTCGCCGCCACCACGAACGGGCAGCTGTACTGCGCGGTCATCGACGAATCGGCCCGCGTGAGGTGCTGCTCGGCGATCAGCCGAGGTCCTGTCACCAACACGTCCCGGATTTCGTCGGCGGGCACCGTGAACGCGTCGGTGACCACACGCAGCGCCTCGATGGTCGAGTGGAACAGACGGCAGCACGAGTACGGCTTCAAGCTGATCTGGTGGATCGCGAGCCCTCGGTCGGTTCGGACAGCAGTCGGCTCCCCACCGAAGCAGGCCGCCAGGCCGTACACGCCTTCCAGGGCCAGCCGCGGTGCGGTCACCGCGGGCAGCGCCGCGAAGTCGGCCGCGCGGATCGCATTGTGCGCACCGAGCCCCGCGTGCACCCGCTTGACCTCGCCGCCCTCCGGTTCGGCCGAGAATTGCATCGAACCGGAGGGCTGCGAGAGCGCATGTCCCCACGCGGTCTCGACCACCACCGGATCGACTCGCTCGCCCGCTCGCAGAGCCCGCAGGACCAGGGCGGTGGTCGCACCGCCGTAGGTACCGAGCAGCGATGTCGGATGGAAGCCACGGTGGACAACGCGCATACCGCCTGCGGCTTCACCGAGCAATGCCATCGTCTCGTACCCGGCGGTGATCGCCTGGAAGAACTGCTCGCGCGAGACCGGCGCACCGCTCTCGGCGGCCACCGCCAGTGCGACGGCCATGATGACCGAGCCAGGGTGGCTCGCGGTCGCGTTGTGGGTGTCGTCGAGCTCGAAGGCGTGGGCCGCCGTGCCGTGCACGAGGGCGGCGATCGACGGGTCGGTGGTCCACTCTCGTCCGAGCACATGACTGTCGCCGGTCCCGGCGAATCGTGCGGTCCAGTCGGCGAGCTCGGTCACCACCGGACGGGTGGTCCCCCACAGCGAGACGATGAAGTTGTCCAGGAGCAGGCGGCGCAGAGCTTCGGCATCCCGCGGCTGCGGGGGTGTCTCGGCGACCGCGACGACGTGTCGCGCGATCTCTGCCGTGGTCGAAGCATGGCGCGGTTCAGCGACATCCACCGGATCTCCTACACAATCGCGCCGGCGGCGGCGAATTCGGCCCAGTCCTGCGGGTCGTGGAGAACCCATATCTGGGCGTTCTGGGCGGCGGCGAGCTGCTTGATGCGCTGGATCGACATGATCGCTTCGTGGGCGTTGTAGTCGACCGGGCACGGGCATTCGTACTGGACGCCCGCGCGGAGGTGGACGGTGTCTCCGGTGATGAGGAATTTGCCCGCCTCGGCCAGCTCCACCATCAGGCTGATCTCACCGGGTGTGTGTCCCGGCGTCTGGTACAGGACGACGGCACCGTCACCGAACAGGTCGAGGTCCTCGCGCAGCGGGTTCCAGGCGTAGTCACGGACCGCTTCGAAATCGGCCGCGCGATAGAAGCCGCGGAAGTAGGCGTCCGGCCACATCGCGTACCGGATGTCGACCTCCGACATGAAGAACTGGGCGTCCGGGAACAGGTACATGCCGCCGGTGTGGTCGAAGTGCGAATGCGAGATGACCACGTGGGTGACGTCGGAGAGTTCGTACCCGGCCAGCTCGATCTGGTTCTGCAGAGTGTTCTCCGGCGGACAGTCGAGGGCGAACATATCGACCAGATCGCCGTAGACCGCGCGCGGATCCGACCATGCCTCCGGTACGAGTCCGGTGTCGAACAAGACCAGCCCACGCTCGTGTTCGATGAGGAAGGTCGGGATCGGCACCGTCAGCGGACCTCGGGTACCCATGGTGATGAGACCGCTGTCGAGGGTGATCGATGCTCCGGCCAGCGGAATGAGACGTCGCGCGGGCATGGCGGTGTCCTTTCGGGACTCGGTTGTGTTCGAGTGAATAGGGCTCGGCGACGTGCCGAGGTCAGGCGAGTGAATCGGCCAGTGCCTCAGGCACTCCGAACGACGTGATCTCGGTGAAGGCGTCGAAGCCTTCGAGGCCCGCCTCTCGGCCGATGCCGCTGTGTTTGAATCCGCCCAGGGCGGCATGGAATCCGGTGCTCGCGCCGTTGACCTCGACGCTTCCGGTCTCGAGTCGCTGCGCGACGCGCATCGCTCGCTCGTCGTCGGAGCTGAACACCGCCCCGGACAGTCCGTAGACCGAGTCGTTCGCGACGGCGACGGCCTCGTCCACGTCGGCGACGGCGATCACCGCGACGACGGGACCGAAGATCTCTTCCCGCGCGATCGTCATGTCGTTGGTCACGCCGGTGAACAATGTCGGCTCCACGAACTGACCGGCAGCGAACCCGTCCGGACGGCCGCCGCCGACTGTGACGACGGCTCCTTCGCCGCGTCCGGCGACGAGGTATCCCTCCACGCGGGCCCGCTGCCGGGCGCTGACGAGCGGACCGAGCTCGGTGGCCGGATCGGCGGGATCACCGACCCTGATATCGGCGATCTCGCTCGCCAACGCGTCGACGAGGGCGTCGTGCACGGAACGCGGAACGACCACCCGAGTCTTGTTGGTGCAGGCCTGTCCGTTGTAGCGGAACGACAGGGTGCGCAGCGCCTTGGCGGTGGACTCGATATCGGCGTCCTCCAGGACGACGGCTGCCGACTTGCCCCCGAGTTCGAGGGTGTACCGACGCACGTTGTCACCGCACAGACCAGCGATCCGGCGCCCGGCGGCGGTGGAGCCGGTGAACGACACCTTGTCGACGCCGGGATGGGTGACGAGGTACTCGCTCTCGGCACGGTCGGCGGTGACGATGTTCAGCACGCCGTCGGGCAATCCAGCCGCAGCGGCCGCCGCCGCGAGGTGATTCGAACTCAGCGGGGCTTCCGGGGAGGGTTTGAGGATCACCGTACAGCCAGCCAGCAGGGCGGGAGCGAGCTTGAGCATCGCGACCGAAATCGGTGCGTTCCACGGGATCACCGCGGCGACCACACCGATCGCCCGCCGCACGACGAGCGCGTTCCCCAATGCCGAACGCCGCAACGACCGCCATGGATAGTGTTCGGCGAGTTCGAGATTCGCATCCAGGAGGGCCAGCGCCGCCCCTGCCTGTGACGCCGTCGTCTGCGTGATCGGCACACCCATCTCCGTGGTGATCGTCTCGGCGATCTGTGCCGCGTCGGTGGCCAGGTTCTCCCGCAACCGGCGAACCACTTCGGCGCGTTCGCTCAGCGTCATACGGGGCCAGGGACCGTTGTCGAACGCCTCCCGAGCCGCGGCTACGGAGGCATCGATGTCAGTCCTCGACGCGGCCGCCACCGTAGCCACCAGCGCACCGGAGAAGGGCGATACCACGTCGAACGTCGCGCCCGACGCCGCGGCAGCCCACCTACCGCCGATGAAGAAGTGTGCCGCGTTGTCGTGTTGCACGAAGACCGCCGTTTCTGCCGAGTCGCGAGCCTCGAGACTTCTGCGACTGCAACAGCCGGCCCGCGTGAATGTGATGTAAACCTCCCACTCAAGATCTGCCCACGACGGTGCCGAGTCAATTGACAATCGGGAAACGTGGATTCACGGTGAGCGAAACGAGCCGGTCGGACGACCGCCGGCTCAGGTGTACTCGAGAATTCCCGTGGCCGACGCGGAACTGCCCACCGGGAACCGGTCGTGGCTCGGTAACCGGAGATCCGGCAGCGCGTGGCCCATCCGCTCTCGTTTGGTGAGCAGATAGGCGGCGCTGTGAGGGTCTGCCGCCAGGTGAGCGTCAGCAGCGCAGGCACCTGAATCCCGTTGTCCGTCAACGCTATCGCCTTCTCAGGGTTGTCCGTCAACAGCCGCACCGCGCTGATGTCCAATTCGCGGAGGATCTGGGCGGCGGCACCGTAGTCACGGGCGTCGACCGGCAGGCCGAGGGCGATGTTCGCGTCGACGGTGTCGGCGCCTCCGTCCTGGAGACGAGAGGCCCGTAGCTTGTCCGCCAGCCCGATGCCTCGGCCTTCGTGCCCGCGCAGGTAGATCACGACGCCGCGGCCGAGCGCGGCGATGCGGTCCATCGCCTCGCTCAGTTGCGCACCGCAATCGCAACGGCGGGAACCGAAGACGTCACCGGTGAGGCATTCCGAGTGCACGCGGGTGAGGACGGGTTCCGGTCCGGACACGTCGCCGAGGACGAGGGGCGATGTGCTCGACCCCGTCCTCGACGGACCGATAGCCCACGGCGGTGAAGTCCCCGGCCTGGTGCACCATGATCGAACGCGACCTGGCCATTGTCGAGTGCAAGCAAGAGGTAGACAACCGGGAACTCGACGAGGCCCACGCCAGGATGATCTGGAACTATACGGCGGCACGCGCAGCTGGGAGCGCACCGCGGTGGGCCGCGTGGTCACCAACATGCCGTGGCGGGTCGCCGACTATTGGCGGATGACACATCGGATCGAGCTGGCCGATTTCCACACCGCGGGCGCGGTGGTCGAGGCTCGCCGCAGTCAGCCGATCGCGCCCTGATCGCGCAGGGCGGTGAGCTCGGCCGGGGTGAATCCCCAGTCGCTCAGCACCTCGTCGGTGTGCTCACCGGGTTCGGCCGGCGGTCGCTGGATCGCACCGGGGGTGCGACTGAAACGCGGTGCGGGAGCGGGCTGGGCCACACCTTCGACATCGATGAAGGTGCCGCGGACCCGCAGGTGCGCGTTGCGCGGCGCCTCAGTGAGTGAGAGTACCGGGGTCAGACACGCCTCCTGCCCCTCTGCGAGAGCACACCATTCGTCGCGGGTCCTGGTGCGGAACACCGCGGCGAACCTCTCCTGCATCGCGGGCCACTGCGATTTGTCGTGCTGGCCGGGCATCTCGGATTCGTCGATGCCCATGATCCGCAGCAGGTTGCGCCAGAAGCGGGATTCGTTGGCGCCCACACTGATCCAGCCGCCGTCGGCGGTTTCGTAGACGTTGTACCAGGGCGCGCCCGAGTCGAGCCGGTTCACGCCGCGCTCGTCGCTCCAGTAGCCCGCGGCGAACAGACCGTAGAACAGCGTCATCAGCGATGCCGAGCCGTCGACCATGGCGGCGTCGACCACCTGACCGCGACCGGACGTGCGACTCTCCAGCAGCGCGGAAACCACGCCCAGCGCCAAATACAATGACCCACCGCCGAAGTCGCCCGCCAGATTGAGCGGGATGGCAGGAGGTTCACCGGCGCGGCCCACCGAATGCAGCACCCCGGTCAGCGAGATGTAGTTGAGATCGTGACCGGGGTCGCTCGCGAGCGGCCCGTGCTGACCCCACCCGGTCATCCGGCCGTACACCAGCGCCGGATTCACGGCCATACATTTATCAGGGCCGAGGCCGAGTTTCTCCGCGACCCCTGGCCGAAATCCCTCGAGCACCACATGGGCCTCGCCGACGAGCCGTAGTACCGCCTCGACCGCCGCGGGCTTCTTCAGGTCGAAGATCGCGCTGCGCCTGCCCCGGTTGAGCAGGTTGAACTTCGCGTCGATCGGCGCGCCGCCGTCGTAGCCCGGCGGGCGGTCCAAACGGATGACGTCGGCGCCCAGATCCGACAGCAGCATCGCGGCGAACGGAGTCGGTCCGACTCCGCCCAGTTCGACGATGCGAATGCCCGTCAGCGGGCCACTGCTGCTAACCATTGCTCTTTCCGTTGCTGTTGGTGCCGGTTCGCTGTCCGAGCAGGTCGCGCAGCTGATCGTCGGCCCCACCGACGTCCTGGGCGGGCGGCAACGGGGGTGGTCGTTTGCCGTCGAACGACAACGGCAGTCCGACGACCCCGATCTCGTCCTCGGTGGGCGCACCGATGATGCCGAGCGCCTTGGTCTGCTCGTGGGCAACCATCTCGGCGGTCGTCTGCACCGGGGCGACGGGAACACCGAAGTCCTGCAACCGTTTCCGCCAGTATTCGCGCGGGCGCTCTGCCATCCGATCACCGATCAAGCGGTCGATTTCCGCCCGGTTGACCAGGCGAGCCGCGTTCGTGGCGAACCGATCGTCACTCGCCCACTCGGGCCGGTCCAGCGCCTGGCTCAGGCGGGCGAACAAGCCGTCGTTACCGCAGCTGACGATCAGATCTCCATCGGCGGCGGAGTACGCGCGGTGCGGGACGATGAACGCGACACCCGAGCCATGACGTTCGCCGGGCGCGCCGTCGGCGTTGTAGCCCGCGACGCCGATCGACATCCACGCGATCGCCGTTTCCAGCAGCGACGCGTTCACCGCGGCACCGTCCAGTTTGGAACTGCGCCGATGCAGCGCGGCGAGGATGCCGATGGCCGCCCACATCCCGGTGCCGAAGTCGATGATCGACACGCCCGCGCGGACCGGTGGTCCGTCGTGCTCGCCGGTGATGCTCATGATGCCGGAGAACGCCTGCATCAGCGGGTCGTAGCCGGGCAAACCGTTCATCGGCCCGTTGTGCCCGAACGCGCCGACCTCGCAGTGCACGAGCTCGGGTTTGGTCACCCGGAGACTTTCGGCGTCCAGACCGTACTTCGCCGCCGAGCCCGGTCGCAGATTGTGCAGGAACACATCGGCACGTTCGGCGATCAACTGGTGCAGCAAGGCGAGCTGATCGCGATGCTTGATGTCGATGCTGATGGTTCGCTTACCCCGGTTGAGCGCGTGGAACGCCGCGCCGCTACCCTTCCACATGCTCGGGCCCCAGCCTCGCGAGGAATCCCCGGTCGGCCGCTCGACCTTCCACACCTCGGCGCCGAGTTCGGCGAGGATCTTGCCGGTGAACGGCGCCGAGGCGCTGTCACCGAGTTCGACCACGACGATTCCGGACAGCGGAAGTTCGTTCTGCATCGGCTGCTCCTGCCCTGGTCGTGATCGATCGTGTGCTGTCATGGTGCACCCTCTACCCGGGGTTCGCGGCGGTGAAGACGGGGATGGTCTGGACACCGCGTTCGACGAACCGGACGGTGACGTCCTGGTCGATCGCGATGGACTCGGGGTCACCCTCGATCTGGGCGAAGAGCATGTACCCCTCGGCCATCTGCACGAACCCGACGGTGTACGGCGTGATCGACGCCCACACCGGGGTCGGGCCGCGCATCACCGTGCTGAAGGAATAGACCGTGCCGCGCCCGGCTGACTCCTCCCAGTTCAGGGCGGCCGAAGCGCAATAGGGGCAGTACGAGTGCGCGGGCCAGACGGCTTCGGCACAGTCGGCGCAGCGTTGAAAGGTCAGGCGCTGCTCGTCCAGCGCCGCCCAGTACGGTGCGGCGTCGAGCAACTGGTACGGCTGTGGCCAGTCGTGGTGTGCGGTGGTCTCGCTCATGATGTTCTCCGATTCCGCTCAGGCCGCCAGCACCAGGACACTGCCCGCCGCCAGCATGCCGCCCGCGCCCTGGACCAGCGCGGTCTCCGGCTTGCGCGTCGGCGCCAGCCCCAGCGCCTGCCCGCGCAGCTGGCGCACGGTCTCGATGAGGGTGTCCATATTGCAGGAGATGCCGGGCTGGCCGAAGGACAGCCAGCCGCCGTTCGTGTCGGTGGGTAGGTCGCCGTCGACGCCGGTGCGACCCTCGCGATAGACGTCGATGCCCCGGCCCTTCTTCGCGAAGCCCAAGTCCTCCATGACGATCGGGCCCATGTGCGCGAAGTTCACCGACATCTGCACCATGTCGATATCGGAAGGGCCGAGTCCGGCCATCGCATAAGCCTGCCTGGCCGCCTCGATGGTGGCGGTATGGGTCAGGTTCGGCAGGGTGCCGAAGTCGGCGAACTTGCAGGTGCGCATGTTCATCCGGTCCGACAGGTACTCGTGAGTGGTGGCCGACCCGTACCCGTGCAGGTAGACCGGCTGCTGGTGGGGACGTAGATTGTCGGGCGCTGTGACGACCAGCGCGCCGCCGGTGCCACCACCCCAGGTGGAGCACATCCACCGCCGCAGCGGCGTCGCCACGTACGGCGAGGCGAGCACCGTGGCGACATCGATCTCGCCGTGCTTGGCCTTGGCCGCGTGCGGGTGGTGGGCGCCCCAGCGCTGGTTGGCGACGGCGACCTCGGCCAGATCGGCTTCGGTGATACCGAATTCGTGGAAGTACCGGCGCGCGGCCTGGGCGTAGAGCGACGGGATCGTCGGTCCGTACATCACTTCGAACTGCGGATCCGCGTCGGCCTCCGCGCCCATGGCGACCGCGTCGACGAACAACTCCGTCGCATCGCTCTGCAGACAGAGCACATACTCCGCATTGCCCGCGGCGATCATCTGCGAGGCCTGCGCGAGCGTGGCGGTCAGGCCGGCGCCGTGCAGGGTGAGTTCGCTGGTGAACGTCAGCGGCATCTGCATGTGCGAGGCGAAGATGTTGTTCCACTGCGAGCGCTTGTCGGCCCACGGCGAGCGACCGGTGAACAGGGCGTCCACCTGGTTCTTCGTGATCCCCGCGTCGGCGAGCGCCGCCATGGTGGCCTCGACGGCCAGCTGCAGAGGGTCCTTGCGATTCGCGCGCGTGGCATAGGCGTC
This sequence comes from Nocardia sp. NPDC047654, assembly GCF_043205035.1. Classification (NCBI taxonomy): domain Bacteria; kingdom Bacillati; phylum Actinomycetota; class Actinomycetes; order Mycobacteriales; family Nocardiaceae; genus Nocardia; species Nocardia sp. NPDC047654. The sequence continues at coordinate 112,686 of NZ_JBIDDF010000008.1, read as the reverse complement.
GCCCATGCCGACGATCGCGGCGACGGGTTGTCTGGTCATGAGGTCAGCCCCGCGCCTTTTCGGTCGGCAGCGACGCGCCGACAAGGGCGTCGAGGTCCTCACGCTTACGTAGCATGAGCAGGCTCCACTCGCTGCGCTGGACCACGTCGCCGTGCTGGTTGAGCGCCTTCATCAGGAAGGTGATGACGCCGAACTTCTCGTCCTTGTCCTTCTTGGCGATGACTTCGGCGGTGACGTAGATGGTGTCGTTGATCAGCACCGGCTTCAGGTAGCGCAGGTTGTCGATGCCGTAGTTCGCCTGGATCGACGGACCGAACTGGATCAGGCCGGTCATCAGCGAGTAGGTCAGCGAACCCTGCACCAGGCGCTCACCGAAGCGGGTCTGCGCGGCGTAGTGGACGTTGGAGTGGATCTCGATCCAATTGCCGGTCAGCGCACAGTAATTCACCACGTCGGCTTCGGTGATGGTGCGTCCGCCGGAGCGGAAGACGGTGCCGACCTCGATCTCGTCGAGCGGCATGTCGATGCGGTTGTTGATGGTGGCCATCGAAGTTCTCCTGAGAGTGCTTGTGGGAGTTCGGATCAGAGGCGCATGGACTTGGCGATGATGGTGCGCTGGATCTGCGAGGTGCCTCCGCCGATGGTCGACTGCACGCTCTCGCGCAGGTACCGCTCCATGTCGGCCTCGGGCAGGTTGGCGTAGCCGCCGAGGATCTGCATGCCGTCGAGGGCGCACTGCTTGAGGGTCTCGGAGCCGTAGAGCTTGGCCATCGAGGTCTCGCGGGCAGCGGGCAGCCCGGCGGCCTTCATCTTGGCGGCGCGGTAGCAGAGCAGACGCGCGGCGTCGACGCGGGTCTGGTTCTCGGCCAGCATGTGCTTGAGCACCTGGAACTCGTAGATCGGCTTGCCGAATTGGATGCGCTCGTGGGCGTACCTGTTGGCCGCGCGCACCGCTTCCTGCGCGTTGCCGACGTACGCGGCGGCCACAGCGCAACGCTCCAGCTCCAGGTGGTCGGTGATGATCTTCCAGCCCTGGCCGACCTCGCCCAGCAGCGCGTCGGCGGGGACGCGGACCTCGTCGAGGAAGATCTCGGTGGTGCCGGTGGCGTGGCGCGACAGGGTCGGCAGCTTGCGGATGTCCAGGCCCGGGGTGTCGTTCGGGATCAGCAGGACCGACAGGCCGCCGTGCTTGTCCTCGGCGTCGGTGCGCACCAGCATCGCGATGACGGTGTCCTTGGCAGCGGCACCCGAGCACCACAGCTTCTGACCCGAGACCACCCAGTCGCCGTTCTCGTCACGCCGGGCGCGGGTCTTGGTGTTGGAGGCATCCGAGCCGGCGTCGGGCTCGGAGATCGAGACCGAGAAACGGATCTGGCCGTCGATGAACGGCTTGACGTAGCGCGCCTTCTGCTCGTCGGTGCCGTACTTCAGGATGTTCATCGCGGTGAACGTGGGGACCAGCACCGAGCAGGCGAAGTCGAAGCCGAACTTGCCCAGGCCCTCGGCCATCAGCGAGTAGTCGAAGATGTCGCCGCCGGAGCCGCCGTCGGCCTCGTCGATCAGGATGCCCAGCCAGCCCTGCGCGGCGATCTTCTCGTACGCCTCGTACGGGTACTCCCGTCCACTGTCGCACTTGCGCACATATTCCACGGTGATCTCGTTGTCCATGAACTTGTTCACGGTGTCGAGCCAGGCGGCCTGCGCCTCGTCCAGGAAGTTCGAATTCATTCTTTGTGCTCCGTATGCGATGGGTTCGGATAGATTTGTTCGCCGAGAAGAACGTTAATTCCGCTCGCCCGATGCGCCAAGTGATGATCTTCGAATTGCCTGTTCGACAGCTCCGAATCGCGGCCATATTCCCGCGAATCAGCAGGTCAGCGGCACATAATAAGCGACAATTCGAGGTTGACCAACGAGCATGGCGTTAGCAAGTGAAAAATTGCGAATCGACGATTCGAAGACAGCGAATTGAATAGCAGTAATAGCCCAACTATGGTCGGAGAACAATCGTCGCCGGACCACAACGGTAGCGCGGCGACGTTGCAACGGCCATTCGGGAGTCATCATGAGAAGTGTTCCTTTCTCGGCGCGGTACTGGAGTGCTGCCGAGACCCTCTCGGCGCAGGAGGCGCGCCGGGTTCAGGACGAGCGGCTCCGCGAGCAGCTCGCCTACCTGACCGCGAACAGCGCGTTCTATCAGGCGAAGTTCGCCGAGCACGGCGTCGACGTGGACACGATCGACACAATCGCCGACCTGGCCGATCTGCCGTTCACCGAGAAGCAGGAATTGCGCGACAGCCTCGCGTCCGCGCCGCCCCTCGGCACCCACGTCGCCGCCGCCGATGCCGACATCGTGCAGATTCAGGCTTCGTCGGGGACCACAGGATCACCGTCCTACGTGGGTCTGACGGAAAGCGACATCCGCACCTGGAGTGAGCTTGGCGCCCGCGCCCTCTACGCCAACGGCTTCCGGCCTGGCGATCGACTGTTACACGGCTTCGGCATGAGCAAAGGCTTCGTCGGCGGCCTGCCGATCGTGCAGATTCTGCAGTACATGGGCATCGTCGACATCCCCATCGGCGCGGAAGCAGGCGCCGAGCGACTCTTGCGCGTGCAGGCCGATCAGCGCCCCAACGCTCTGATCGGCACCCCCTACTTCCTCACCCATCTGGCCGAGCAGGCGCCGCAGATCGTCGGCCGCGCCGCCGCCGAACTGGGTGTGCGCGCGATCAGCGTGGGTGGCGAACCCGGCGGCGGACTGCCGGCGGTGCGCGAGAAGCTCGAGTCGCTGTGGGGCGCCACGGCACGGGAGATGTTGGGCGGAACCGATATCGCGTGCACCTACTGGGGCGAGTGCGAGGTCGGTGACGGTATGCACTTCCTGTCTCCGGATCTGATGGTCGCCGAACTCGTCGACCCCGAGACCGGTGACCAGGTGGCGCCCGTCGAAGGCGCCAGCGGTGAACTCGTCTACACCGCGCTGCGCCGCCAGGCCTCTCCCCTGCTGCGCTTCCGCACCCGCGACCACGTGGTCGTCACCGGCACCGACTGTGCTTGCGGCCGAACGGGTTACAAGGTGCGCTGTGTCGGCCGCACCGACGACATGCTGATCGTGCGTGGCATCAACCTGTTCCCGTCCGCGGTCAAGGAGCTGGTCATGGAACTGGCGCCCGCGACGACCGGCGAGATGCGCATACGCGCCGATTTCGAGGGCCACTCCACCCAGCGTCCGCTGCCCCTGGTCGTGGAATACGCACTGGACCTGACCACCGAACAGCGCGACGACCTGCGCGCCACCATCGAAGGCCGGGTGCGCTCAGCGCTCAACGTGAAGACGATCGTCGAGCTGGTGCCCGACGGCACCCTGAAGCGACCCGACCACGTCAAGGTCGCCCTCATCGAGCGGGTGCCGACCCCCTGAATGCGACATATGAAATATTTCCTCCCCGACCCGCACTATGATCGGAGACACCGGTCACGGCCCGACAGCGGAGGTGACATGGGCACGCTCAACCGGTTGCACCTGATCAGACAGGTCGACCTGTTCACCTTGCGCCTGTTCCTCTCCGCGATCGAGGAACAACAGATCGGCCTGGCCGCGATCCGTGAGAACATCGCCGCGTCCACCGCGACCAAACGCATCCAAGTCCTCGAGAACATCGCGGGCGTCAAGCTGCTCGAGCGCACCCCCAAGGGTGTGGTGCCGAGTCCGGCGGGTGAGATCCTGGCCCGCCACGCGCGGATGATCTTCGACAGTCTCGACGACATGCGCACCGAGTTCGCCTCACTGTCCGAGGGCGTGCAGGGCGAGTTGCGGATCGTCTCGGCCCGGTCGGTGATCGTGCCGTTCCTGGCCCGCGAGCTCGGCGAGTTCAGCCGCGAGTACCCGCTGGTCGACGTGGTGGTGCACGAGGTGGAGAACGCCGACATCGTGCAGGAAGTCGCCCGCGGCGAAGCCGACCTGGGCGTCTTCGCCTCGGCCTACGGTCTCGACCTCGACGGCGTGGAGGTGACGCCCTATCGGCGTGACCGCATCGTCGCCGTGGTGCCGCTCGGCCACCGACTCAGCAGGCTGACCAGCGTGACGATTCGAGACCTGTTGCCGGAGAACCTGATCGCACCGCGTGCGTTGGTCGGAGCGCTGCGAGCAGCGGCGCAGCGCATCGGCGAGAACTACGCGCCCAAACACGTCTTACGCAGCGGTGGTGCCGCGATCAGCCTGGTCAACGCCGGGCTCGGCGTCACCGTGCAACCGGAATGCCTGGTCGGGCACGAATGGACCGGCCGCGTCGCCGTGCTCGACCTCGCCGAGCCGTGGGCGGAACGGCGGATCCACCTCGCCACGGCCCGCGGCCGCGAATTCAGCCCTGCCACCAAAATCCTCATCGAACAGCTGCTGACCCGCCCTGTCGACGAGGACGAGCTCGCCGACGACCTCTGAGCCGCCGCGCAGCGCCGACACGGGGCCTTCGGTCTCAGACCAGCTCCCAGCCCATCGCGACGATGTGGGATCGGTCGTTGCCGGAGGATAGGCATTGGCAAGGCTGCGTGGGAGGGAGTTGTGATCGTCGGATCCCCCCTCCCTGGACCGCCGTGCCAGGAGGCCGCGAGCCGATCACCGCCATCGGCGACTCATCGCGCTGCCCGCACCGGCACCCGATACGACTGCACCGTTACCTTCGCGCCGACAGCCGGACAATTCCGGGCTCGGCGAGCGCGCTGCGGCCACGGCACCGTGCCGGTCGATCGAATGGCCATGTCAAGACAGTGATTCCGCCAGCGAAGGCGACAGACCATAGGACTTGGGCTCGACATATCCGTCGAATCCTTCCAGCCCGGCCTCGCGACCGATGCCACTGCACTTGAAGCCGCCGATGGGCGAGTGGAAGCCCACCGTATTGCCGTTCAATTCCACTGTCCCGGTGCGTATCCGGCGGGCGACCGCCAACGCGTGTTCGTCGTCGGCCGCGAACACCGATCCGTTGAGACCGAACATCGAGTTGTTGGCGATCGCCACGGCCTCGTCCTCGTCGGCGAAGGTGAGCACCGACAGCACCGGGCCGAAGATCTCCTCCTGCGCGATGCGCATATCCGGATGAACCCCGGTGAAAACCGTAGGCTCCACGAACCATCCCCGGTCCAGTCCGGCGGGCCTGCCGCCGCCGATGACGACCTTCGCGCCCTCGTTGCGACCGATCTCGAGATAGCTCTCGATCATCGCGCGCTGGCGCGCGCTGACCACCGGACCGATCTCGGTCGCCGCGTCGGCCGGATCACCGACCGGCATGGATTCGACCATCGCGACCAGCCGTTCGACGAGTTCGGTCTCGCGGGACCGGGCCACCACGATCCGGGTCTTGTTGCTGCAGGCCTGGCCGTTGTTTCGCATCGAGAGCTTGCGGATCTGGCCGATCGCGAGATCGAGGTCGGCATCATCGAGCACGATCGCCGCCGACTTGCCGCCCAGTTCCAGGGTGACGCGCCGCAGATCGCGTCCGCAGAGCTCCGCGACGCGCCGGCCGGCAGCGGTCGAGCCGGTGAACGACACCTTGTCGATATCGGGATGGGTGACAAGGTGTTCGCTGACCCCGCGGTCTGCGGGCAGGATGTTGACCACGCCGTCCGGCAACCCGGCTGCCTGCAGGATCTCGGCGAGTACGTAGGCGTTCAGTGGCGCCTCGGGCGCGGTCTTGAGCACCACCGCGCATCCGGCGAGCAGAGCCGGTCCCAGTTTGAGCATGGTGATCTGCAACGGCATATTCCACGGAATGACCGCGGCGACAACGCCGACCGGTTCCCGTGTCACCAGGCCTGTGCCGGTGGCGGAGCGCCGGATACTGCTCCACTCATAGCTCGGCGCCAGGCCGAGGAAGGCGTCCAGCAGCAGTTTCGCCCCCAGCGATTGGGTACTGCGCGACAGGGTGATGGGGCTGCCCATCTCGGTGGTGATCAGCTCGGCGATCTCCTCCTGCCGCTCCCCCAAACCGGCACTGACGCGGGCCAGTACGTCGATACGCTCGGCCAGCGATATCCGCGGCCACGGGCCGTGATCGAAGGCGTGCCGGGCCGCCGCGACGGCACGATCGACGTCGCTGGCGGCGGAGTTGGGCACGTGCGCCACGGTTTGTTCCGTATACGGCGAGATCACCGCGATCTGCTCGGTGGCGGTGGGATCGGCCCAGCGGCCGCCGATGAACAGCTTCGAGTAGTTGCCCTGATAGACCACGTTCTTCTCCTCGCACCGGCCGAAGCTTCGCTCCCGCCGGTCCTGTCCTGGAGCCGCCGTGTCCCGACACGGTGGGGCGGCTCGGTAGTTGCGCTGCGTGGCGCGCGGTCTCGGGCGTGTCGCAGCGCACACCCGAGGCGATATCGGTCGCCGGTCGTATTCGACTGCGACCTTCAGCCGATAGCGGTCACCGGGTGCCCAACCGGCGCATGACCGTCGCGAAGTCGTCGACGCTCTCGAGGTCGAACACCACTTCGACGATGCTGTCCATCCGCGACTCCGGAATCACCCCGTCGGCGTTGACCCGGAATTTGGCGATCAGTTCCGCGTCGGTCATCCTGGTCTCCGGATCCGGGGTCGGGCTGCCCTTCGGATACACCCGGTCAGCGACGAAAGTCGTTCCGCGGGCGTCTACTTCGATACGAGCGGGCCGCGCGGACGGATGCGCGGAGAGGGCCTCGAAATAGTCCGGATGCGGCTGGAAGGTAACCCGCTCCATAAGATCCATGACAGAACGGCTGAACACGAGCTCCGGATCGTGCCATGCCTTGCTCGGGGTGATGTTGTGCGCCCCGACGGCCAGACCGTGCGCGATGCTGAACTGCGCGTCATGGGTGTGTTCGATGACATCGCTCAACCACAGCGGATGCAGGACCGCGGCCTCGCCCCAGCAACGAATCGCCTCGATCTCCTCCGGCTTCAGATCGTTGTGCTCCACGATCTCGGTCAGCGCGTGCAGCGGCGCGTGCAGGATACGGCAGTGCGGATACGGCTTGAAGGTTTGCTCGGCGGGAAACAACCATTCGCTGCCGAGACCGGCGGTGATGTTCTGCGGTTCCCAGCGCCGGGTGCCGATGAAGCGCCGGTAGCCGAGGTCGGCGTCGTCGAGGACCGGCAGATCACCACGATGACCGAGCTTGGCCATGTAGGCCGCGGTCAGCGAGGCATTGGTGAGGGCGCCGGCCAGCGAGTATTTGATCGTCGCGGTCGGCGCGTGCGCGAGCCACGACCGCATCGAATTCACCGGAGAGGTGCTGGCCGCGATCGCGAGCGCGTTGGCGAGCACCTCGGCGGAATAGCCCTCGAGCTTTCCGATAGCGGCGGTGGCGCCGAAGATCGTGTTGCTGTACCCCAGCACCGGCGACAGGTTCATCTCGGTGTCGGTGCGGTCACGCAGATAGTCGACCGACTTGTAGAAGCGGAACGATATCTCGTGCGACAGCGCGATCGCGGCGAGCACATCCCGGCCCGAACGCTGCTGACTTTCGGCCACCGCCATCGTCTGCGGCAGCACATACGGCGTCACATGACCGGGCGGCAGCACCGCATCGAAGTCGAGGGCGTTGATCAATTCGCCGTTGGCGAAGGCGGCACCGAAGATCGACGTCCGGTCGGCGGTGCCGATGATGGTGGCGTCACCGTCGGCGCCACCGGCCAGTCGCCCGAATTCGATGCCGATCTTTCCCTTGTGCTGGTCGACCGCACCGAGGGCGCAGCCCATCGAATCGAGCAGGATGCGCTTGCATTCGACGACGACCTCTTCCGGCAGGCGACGAGAGTCGACCTCGGTGGTGAAATCGGCCAGTTGTTCGACGATGGTTCTCGACACCAACGGTGGTCCTTCCCTTGCTACCGCGCGGCGGTGACACCGATATAAACGATGGCGCTGATCGGGGTCGACGACATCCGCCGCTGGTCCGATTCGAGTAGGACCTTCGGCCGACTGGTGTCACCAGCGCGAGTTCGTGACATCGATGACAATCCTACCCAATATTAGACATTCTATATTGTGGACTCAAACCGGGCGTGCTGGGCACCCGAGTCCGCCGCGACAGCGACGACCGGGTCATCGACGGCCAGAAGCGCTTCATCACCAATGCCCCCGCTCGCCGATCTGTTCGTAACCTCCGCCCGCAGCGGTGTCCGGCCCAGACGGACCCGAAGGCACCCTGGAAGGACTCCGATCCGCTCGGGTACGCGGCGGCGTCGGCGGACGGCCGGCCGCGCGTTGACCGACTCGCAGGTGCTCAGGGAACGCCGGATGTACGACCAAACCGACGACCTCGCAGCTCGCACCGACGTCGTTTCTCCCCGCAACGGAGCCGCCCCGTCGATGGGTAGCGATCGAAGGATCGCCGCCCGGCCGACCTACGAGTGACGCATATTATGCGTCAAATTTTATGCATCCTGCGATTCGCTCCACGTCCATCGGGTAGGTCTCAGAGGGAGGAAAACCCACAAGCAGAAAGGTGTTACGCGATGACCCGCACAACGGCAAAGGTCAAGGACATACTGACCGACGTCGGCGCGAAGGCTATGGGAGCGGTCGCGCCGAACAAGGTCATCGACCCGATGGTCGAGTTCTGGGCGCACGGAAAGCGGAGTCCGGTGTATCGGCGTCCCGACGAGGTCGGGCTGACCTACGAGGATGTGTTCTTCCCCTCGATGGACGGCCTGACGCTGGAGGGCTGGTTCATCCCCGCCGACTCCGACCGGTTGATCATCCACAACCATTTCCTGCCCGGCAACCGCTACGGCTACGCCGGTCACCTCGACGGGTTCCAGGACTTCGGCGGGTTCGAGGTGAACTTCCTGCCCGAGTACAAAGTTCTGCACGACGCCGGCTACAACATCCTGTGCTACGACATCCGCAATCACGGCCTCAGCCCCGACGGACACGGCCGCACCGTCGGGATCGGTCTGCTCGAATACCGGGACGTGATCGGCTCGATTCGCTACGCGAAGTCCCGGCCGGACACCGCGACCATGACCACCGGACTACTGAGCGTCTGCCTGGGAGCCGACTCGACATTCGTGGCGATCGACAAGCATCCCGCTGAATTCACCGACATCAAGGCGATGATCGCGCTGCAACCCATCTCCGCGCGCGCGTTCGTCGAGCGCACCATCGTCGAGGGCGCGGGCATCGACAACGGTGTCGAGTTGTTCGACGAGGCGCTGCACGCGCGTACCGGCTTCCACGTGGACGAGCAATCGCCCATCCCGCGAGCCGCAGCGGTGCGGATGCCGACGCTGGTGGCGCAGGTGCGCGACGACACCTTGACCTACCCGTCCGATGTGCAGGCGATCTACGACAACATCGGTGCCGCCGACAAGAAATTGCACTGGATCGAAGGGACCGACCAACGCTTCCGCGGGTACAACTACTTCGGTGAGCACCCCGAGGTGATGCTCGATTGGTTCGACTCCCACATGAAGTAGACGCCACCGGCTCCGCACACGCGTAGCGGTGACTGCGGTGGAGGAGGCGCGCCGGTCAAGATCCGCCTTGCTCGGCCTCCTCCACCACCCAGGCCGCGATCTGAGCGCGCGAAGTGAAGCCGAGTTTGGTCAGGATGTGCTCGACGTGGCCTTGCGCGGTGCGCTGCGAGATCACCAGTTTGGCGGCGATCTGCTTGTTGGTGAGTCCTCGCGAGACGAGGTCGGCGACCTGCCGCTCACGTCTGGTCAACTCCGAGGAGCCCGCCGGGGCCGTCGCGCCGCCTGACCGTTCACCCACCGCGTACGCCGCGGCGGCGTTCATCCCCATCGCCAGGCCACGCCGCAATGCCGCCTCGAATCGGCGTTCACCGAGTTCGCGGCGCATGCGCTGTTCGCCTTCGCTGTGAAAACGCGCCATGTTGGGGAACACACTCGCGACGCTGCTACCGGCCGGCCAGGCTCCCTGCGCAGCGCCCATCAGAACGGCGCCACGCTCTTCGTCCCCGTGCTCGACCGTCCACGCCAGCGCCTCGAGGCCGAACGCGGCCACGAACGGGTTGTTCAGCCGCTGGTTGAGACGCAGGGAGTTCTCCAGCAGTCGCCTCGCACGATGCCGCTCGCCTTGTCGCCAGGCCGCGACGCCCAAGCCGCGCAGCGCCGCCGAACGATGCAGAATTTCGCCGCTTGTCTGCGTGGCGGAAAGAATCTGCTGATAGCACGTCGCCGCCCGTGCTGTGTCGCCGCCCAATTCGTAGGCCCAACCGAGCAACGTCAGAGCACTGAAGCGTAGATTGTCCGGCCCCTCCGGACCGAGTGACGTCAGGGCGCGCGCGAAGGCGGCGCGGGCACGGGCGGAGTCGCCCCCGGCGAGCGCGAGAGCACCCTCGGCGTAGGCGATGCGCGCTTCGACCACGGGGGTGGGCGATTGTTCGGCGAGCGCTCGTCCCTGCTCCAGCAGGGCGGTCGCCGCCTGGAAATCGCCTTGCGCCGCGGCCAGCTGACTGTCGGCTCGAAATGCGTTGACGCGATCGGGTATCGAGTGCGCGCGTGGCTGGGCCAGGACACGATCCAGCCAGGCCCGGCCTTCCCCGTACAGACCGCGGAAATTCCAGAACTCGAACAGCGCAGCGGCTGTGCTCATTCCGGCGTCGGCGGCTCCGTCGGCATCGTCGGACAGGAAAGACTCCAACGCTTCTCGAAGGTTGGGTTGTTCGCGATCGAGCCGGGCGATCCACTCCGGCTGCCTGGCGCCGACCCACTCCGATTCCCAATCCAGTGCCAGCTGCCGGTACCAGTTGCGGTGACGTCGGCGCAGATCCTTCTCTTCGCCGGACCCACCCAGTTTCTCCCGACCGTAGTCCCGCAAAGTCTCGAGCATCCGGAAACGTACGATGCCGTCGGTTTCCTCACGGAGCAGAATCGACTTGTCCATCAAGGACGACAACACATCGAGCGCGCTGTGTGCTGCGAGATCGAAGCCGCAGATCTGCTCCGCGGCGTCGAGCTCGAAGCCTCCCGCGAACACCGACAGCCGCGCCCACCACCGCCGCTCCAGCGCGGTGCACAACTCGTAGCTCCAGTCGACGCACCACCGCAGCGTCTGCTGCCGGGTCGGCGCCGTCCTGCTGCCGCGGGTGAGCAATGCGTACCTATCGTCGAGACGCCGCAGGATCTGCTGCGGCGACATCGTCCGTATCCGGGCCGCGGCCAGCTCGATCGCCAGCGGCACTCCCTCGAGCCGGGCACATATTCCAGCTACGGCGGCCTTGTTGTCCTCATCGAGTTCGAACCCTGCCACCGCCGCGGCCGCGCGATCGGCGAACAGCGTCACCGCATCGAAGCGAGCCAGCCCCTGCATCGACGGCTCCCGATCCGGATCCGGGACCGTCAGCGGCGACACCCGCAGCAGCACTTCGCCCGCGACATTCAACGGCTCGCGGCTGGTGACCAGGACCCGCAGGTCAGGACAGGCCCGCAGCAACGTCTCGGTCAGCTCGGCCACCGCGTCGACCAACTGCTCGCAGTTGTCGAACACGAGCAGGAGTTGCCGCGAACTGAGATACCCGACCAAAATCTCGAGCAACCGCTCGGCCGACTCGTCCCGCACGCCCATGGTCGCCGCCACGACCTCGACCAGCAGCGCGGGGTCCGAAACGTCGGCCAATTCGACCAACCACACCCCCTCGGGAAAACCACGCCGCGAATTCGACGCGGCTCGAAGCGCCAGCCGCGTCTTCCCGACGCCCCCGCTCCCGGTCAATGTCACCAGCCGCGACGCCGACAGCAGATTCCGCACTTCGGAGATTTCGGTGCGCCGACCGACGAAACTGGTCAACTCGAGCGGCAGATTGCCAGGCCCGCTCCGACCGACCGACGCCGACGCCGTGACGGATGTGCTCATCTCACGGCGCGTTCGCAGCGGGTCATCGTCGGTCATCGGTGCGAGTCGATCCGGACACCAGGCAATACGCTCACCTTTCGCCGATGCCCAGCGTATCGCCGCGGACCATCGCCGGGGCACAATCCAGCTACGCCATCCTTCCGTTGGAAAGCACGACCAAGATGGATCGGCCGCAGTGCCAGCCCTCCGGGAGGGGCGCGATTGGCTGGGATCGGTCGTCTGGCTATGCCGGTCGGGCAGTGACATCAGATATGCGCGCGTCGGAGTCAACGGTGCAGTCCGGAAATCTGTCCCCGCGGAGGCGTGCGTGGAACCGCACCCGGATCGGTGCGGCCCCGGACGATGGCAGTTCGCCTCGGTTCGTCGTGTACAACCACGGACCTTCGTCGAGTGCGACGCTGGCGATCATCGATCGCTTCACCGCCGCGCGCGGGTTCGCCGCGCAGTGCAGCACCCGCCACGAAACGATCGAATCCACGCCGGAGGATGGCACCCATATTCCAGCTCGGCGGAGCGGCACGACGAACACGTGCCGAACAGCGGCGCCAGTAGTCCGTCTCAGCGCCGGATCATCAAACGCGCAACGGGCGTCCTCGTCCATGGGAGCGGGCGCGCTTCAGGTCGGACTGGCGCAGGAAAGCCTCGTCTCGTGCACCTCATCCCCTCGCGACGGCTGATCGGCCGCGGGCATACCTACTTCTCGCCACTCCCCGCAGTTGCCTCACCAACACGGTGAAGATATTATATATTTCGCATAATGTCTCGCCAGCCGGTGGACCGCCGCCTACGCCCGACGACGGCCACATCGTCGAAGGACCCTGATATGAACGTATTGATCGAAATGACCACACTGTGCCTAACACGCCCCGCCCACGGCGCCGACACGGAATCGCTCGCGGCGTGGTACGCAGCTAAAGCCCGCCTGCACGAACATCTTGCCAGGCAAGGCGGGCCGGACAGCGCCAGAGAACGGGAACTGGCAGCCGCCGCCAAGCGGCACTCGCTGCGCCTTTCCGGTGCCTAGCGGTGCCTGGGTGCAAACTCTCCCACGCACGACATCAGTCGTCGACATAGTGTGAAGTGATGACCCACAAAACGCCCCACCTGCGCGAGCTGGGTGAATTCGTCAAAGCCAGGCGCGGCGAACCGGGGAGCACGTCCCATGAGAAACTCCGCATCCTCACCTCATGGACCGCCCCGCTCCCCCGTGTCTAGTCGGAGTACCGACCGGACTGACACAAGTCCACGAAGATCGAGTCGTCGCTCGCCTCCCCGGACTCGACTCGGCGGAACCGGCCCCGCATAGTTTATATATAATACTTCAACTCCTGGCGCCTAGTGGCGCGCCGGGCAAGCCTCCGGAGTAGAAGCAGTGACAGAGCGAATTCGCACGGACGTCAGCGAGATTCTGGACTACTTCGGCCTATGCGCGGACTGCCACTACCCCGCGTCCGCCTCGCTGCTGATACACCACTATTCGGATGGCAGTACGCAACGCGAGATCATCGCGACCTGTGGACTGCCGTGCGGCTGGCGCGCACCAGTATCGCCGACGAGGATGACCCGCCCACAAGGTTCACGGCCGATGAAGGAGTGAACCGCACCGGCCGCGCCAGAACGGCACGGGGCGTTGCCACTTCGCGCCGCGGAGACGTCGGCCATCGTCGCGGATCGAGCCGCACAGGGCGGCCCCGGCGACACCGGCGGTTCCGCATCGCATGGCCGCGCCGCCAGTGCGCATACGCGATATATTGTATCTGCGATCAGTGCTGCACGAAGCGGTGCCCGTAGGGTGGCGTAGCCGTGTGCCGCGAGCAGAGGAGGAGCAGCCGGTGAAGTCGAACGGGGCCGACATTCCCGCCCGTACCCGTGCCCGGCATCAGCAGTTGCCCGACGAAGTCGCGGCGTATGTCCGCGAACAGATTCTGTCCGGCAACCTGCGTCCAGGTGAGTTCCTTCGCATGGAGCCGATCGCCGAGGCCGTCGGTGTGAGTATCACTCCCGTCCGGGAGGGGCTGTTGTCATTGAGCACCGAGGGACTCATCACCCTGCTCCCACGCCGTGGCTTCGTGGTGGCCGCCTTCACCCGCCAGCACATCCGCGACCTGTTCTGGGCCCAGAGCCAACTGTCCGGCGAGCTGGCCGCACGTGCGGCCGACCGGATCACCCCACACGAGCTGGATCGACTGACCGATCTCGTGGCCGAGTGCGAGGCCGCGATCCAGCGTGGTGACGTGGATGAGATCGGCCGGCTGGGTCACGAGTTCCACCGCACGATCAACTTGGCCGCCGATTCCGATGGCCTGGCCCGGTTGCTGGCCAACATCGTCAAACACCTGCCGAACCATTTCTATGCCTCCATCGAAGCTCATGTGCAAACCGCCGCGCCGCAACATGAAGAGCTCATCGAGGCGTTGCGCAAACAGGATTCGCGTCGTGCCAGGAACCTCACCGAGGCGCACATCATCGAGAACGCCGACTACGTGATCGAGATGCTCGAGAAGCGCGGACTGTGGGCCGATGAGGTGGCCGCAGGCTGACCCGCACACCTCCGGACCTGATCACTCCGGCCGACACGGTCGCCGCCAGGCCGGCACGGGCACTGTCCAAATTGCTGGACATTTCGGCATCCGAACCAACTCTAATGTCGGTTCGAGCCCGAGACGCCACTTGTTCCACCGAGTGGACGTGACGGCTACGTGGGACGTGGCGCGAGTCGGCCCGCGGTACCGGTACCGCAACTCCTCGGAATCGGGACCAAGGGGTACGCGCGGCGCTGGACGCGATGGGAGTCACAAGTGTCAAGGAATCCGGTAACACGCGGCGGGGTAATCGAGGCGGACACCCCGGACACGCGTCCGCCGCTGTCATTCGCGAGCGATGCCGCCGACGAGGTCGGCCCACTCGCACGCAGCGTCATCGACTGCTTCACCACCGGCGTCGCACTGTCAGGCGGGATCGCGGGCGTCGAGAGGGACCGGATCACCCAGCTGGTACAAGAGTGCGTGCGGCTGGCGGTCGGTGCGGTCGACGAGGACGGGACAGAACAACTCGCGGATGCGGCCGCCACCTGGGCGCGCACCGGAATCCCGCTGGAAACGGTCCTGCGTACAGTTCACGAGACTCTGCGAGCGAGCATCGGACAGCTCGCCGTGAGCGGCCGCCACGGTGACGGATTTCATGCGCCGGACGGTAACGACGTCGCCGTAGAACACCTTGCGACCGCGGTGCTCGAGCTTCTCGCGCTGTTGGACTCGACGATCTCCTGCGCCTACGTCCGCGATCTCCGTACCGGGGCAGGACATGTTCACATGATGACAGCGGAGCGCTACATCGCGACGCGGACGTTGGCCGCGGCACTGCTCAGCGGACACGTCACGGCGGCCGCCGCACGCGAATGTGGCATCGAGATAGCCAGAGAATACTGGGTTCTCGCACTCGCGATCCCGCCCGAGCCCGATCGGCCGCGGCACAGCTCCCCGCCGCTGGTCGCCGACCGCCGCATCCCGGGCACCATCGAGGCGGAACTGGCCCGCCGCAGCGACGACCGATCATTGTCGATTCTGTCGGTAGGCGGCGGCACCGTTCTGCTGCCCACCGATATCCCGGACGGTCTACTGGACTCGTTGGTAGGCGACGCCGCCCACGCGGCGGGCGCGTCGATCACCGCGACCGTCGTCCGATCGGCAGCCCCCGATATTCCCGACGGCGCGCGGCAGGCCCATGATCTTCTCGACATGGTGCAGCAGCTCGGTATGACCGGCGGCGTGTATCGGATGCAGGATCTGGCCCTCGAGTACCAGCTGACGCGGCCAGGGCCGGGGCGCACACACCTGGCGGCGTTGCTCGACCCGATCGATGACCATCCGGAACTGCTGGCCACGTTGTCCTGCTATGTCGCCCACGGTTCGGACAGGCGGCTCACCGCGCGGGCACTATATGTACACCCCAACACCGTCGACTTCCGGCTCAAGCGGATCGCTCAGCTGACCGGCCTCGACACCGCTCCCTCCAAGGGGCTGTGGCACCTGCGCTCGGCACTCGTCGCCCACAGCTACCTGAAGACGGCCTCGAACAGCTAGGCAGTGTCTGTGGCCGCGGCGCGGCGGCCACCACGGTTTCCGCGATCAGGCGCCTGTATCGCCACGCCGAAAACGACAAGATCATCCACCCATCCGACAACTCCGCCGTCAAGGTGACCGAATCGCGGCCCTTATCCAGTTCACGGCACGCGCTATCGCTCGAGCAAGTCCACGACCTCGGACACATCGCCTCGACGACCGGAAACGACCGCCCGCTCGACGCGTTGATCTTGCGACCGCTCATCGAAACCGCCTGCCGCCGTGACGGTTTGATTCACCCTTCGATGAACGACCTCAACATCGCAGACTGCCTGGTTCGACTCCGAGAGAAGGGAGCACGATATCGAACGCCAATCGGCATCCCCTGTCGCCGAGCATATGGCAACATCTCAGCAACCCGAATCATGAGGTAACGTATGAACCCACATACGTGGCGAATTCGCTGCGGAATGGGTGTTCTAAGCTGGAATGGACGGCCTATGCCCGGGCAGTAGGGAGCGGATGAACATCGCCAAAGCGCCTCAGCCGGAATACCGGCAGGCCCGCTTCGCCGATATCGAAGACATCGCGGCCATCGAGGCCGAGGTGTTCGCCGAGCCGTACCTGTACCTGATGCTGCGCCAGCTGTTCGACCTGCACGGATCCGAATGGCTGGTCGCCGAGGTGGAAGGCACCGTGATCGGTTATGCGCTGACGCTGGAGAAGTCCGGCCGGGCATTGCTGTTCACCTTCGCGGTGGCCAAGAGGTACCAGGGCGAAGGGTATGGCCACGCCCTGCTGACCCGCACCTTGCAGACCTGCCGCAAGATCGGCGCCGAGGTGGTGTATCTGACCGTGCGGCCGGACAACCAGCTGGCGAGCAACCTGTTCAGGCGAGCGGGATTCGAATTCGTCGAGCGCGACGACCGGTATTTCGGGCCGGGTGAGCCGCGCGACGTTTTCGAGTACCGGCTGAAGGGCCGCCCGCTAGACTCGTGACATGGGGGAGATTTCGCCCTTCGTCGCATCCGTCTCGACCCGGATCACAAGGCGCGCGGACGAATACACCGCCGAGATCGATCGGGGTGACCGTCCCGAGCAGGCCGAGCTGGAGCGGTTCACCGCGCATGCCGAGGCGATCCTCGCCGACTACGACCCGCCCAGTGCGCGGCGGCACTCCGACTCTCTGGTATTCCGGCATCTCTACGCGGCCGCGCGGCACCCGGCGCCGGACGAAGCGGACTGGCGGGTGCCGAGCGCTATCCCGGCGGCACTGCTGGCCGCCGAGATCGAATTCCGCGGTCCGCTCCGGCTGAGCAGCCGGCAGAACACCATGCTGGCCGAGGAGTACGAACTGCTGGGCGCGCAACTGTCGGCGGCCGGATTGCCCGCTCATGCGGCGCTGGCCTACCGGCGAGGGGCGGCGCTGTACCGGATGAACGAGGACGACGAGGCCCAGGATCGCTGCGGTCTGCGATTGGCCCGGGCCCGCACCCTCGCGCTGCCGCCGGGCCCCCGGCGCTGGCCCGGGCAACTGTCGTACGTGCTGTGCGGCTACGGCTATCGGCCGTTCTGGCTACTCGGCTGGGTGGCCGTGCAGCTGGTGCTGTTCACCGTCGCCGCTGTGCTCCTGAGCGGAATCCCCTCGCCGGCTGCCACCGTCTACACGTGCGTGACCGGCTTCATCAATCCACTGGGGCCGGGTGACACGGAGAATCTGCGTCCGGCGGCCCGGCCGCTGTTCGCCGTCCAAGCGTGGACCGGCACGGTGTCGATGTCGGTGTTCTTCGCGCTGCTGGTGCGCAAGTGGTTCCGGATGTAACCGCGGCGGTCGCTACCAGTCGGTATCGAATGCCTTGTGCTGCAAGATATTCAGTGTCGCGACGGCGATCCGGTTCTGTAGCTGGGCGACAAGGGCGTTCCACTGCCGGGACAACCCGGGATCGACTTGCAGCTCTCGCCACAACGCACGCATCGACGCCGGGGTATGCGCTCCCGGCATCCACAGCCCCGCGAGGTCTTCGAGCACCGGGGCGAGGATGTCGGTACGTTCGCGGCTGCGCGAGGGGAAGCGCTGGGCCTCCGCCAGTGCGGCGGCGACGACGGTCAGCAGCCAATCGTGCGCGGCGAGATCCTCGCAGAATCGTTGCGCATCATCCAGATCCGCCTCGTCACGCACGATCATCCGGACCGTGCGAAGGGCGCCGTCATCCAGATGCAGCGCGGCGGCGGGGCCCGCGCTGCCCCCGACGCGGGCAGTCCAGCGCAGCCGGGTGGTACCCGCCCGCACCGAGGGCGTCTGATCCAGCCGGGGGTCGGCGCGCAGGCGATTCAGCAGGCGTTCGCTGATCGAGGCCAGATCCAGTGTGTCCACATCGGCCGGGCCGGTGAGATACCCCTCCATTAGGGCTTCACCGGCGGTGGCCCGTTCGGGAATGCGGCTGATGACCTCGGTCACGCCCTTCTGGCTGAGGTAGTGCGACCAGGTTTGCCTGCGCCGGCCCGCGGCGCGCACCACCCGGGTGCGCGCGGTGGATTGCAGCACGCGTCCGCCGGACAGGACCGCGCTGGTCGCCACGGTTCCGACGATGTGCGCGGTCTGCTCGCCCAAGGCCAGATCACAGTCGACGCCCACCGCGGTGGTCGGCGAGACCGCCAGCGTGCCCGGCCGCTCCCGCCAGCGCACCGTGCAGCCCGGCATGAGCGCCAGCAGATCGCAGGCCTCCGCGCCGGTCAGCGCGGTCGACGACGGCAGCAGGCAGGTGCGCACTTCACCGAGGACGACCAGAGGCGTGGTCGCGGCCATGTCAAGCCCCGTCGAGCAGCAGGTGGGAGAGCCGATCGCTGACCTTGCGCGGCACCGGCACCGGCGGCACCTCGCCCGCGCCGCGGGTGATGGTCTGCTCGACCACGTCGTCGTCGAGGTCGAGGTGGTCGAGCACCAGCCGTACCGCGTGCTCGATGCCGATGTACCGCTTGGGCAGCATCGATAGCGTCTTGTACGCCGCGAACGGCGCGGCGGACGGATTGAGCTGCACCACCGGCGGCAGGTCGGCCCAGCGGCGCGGCGCCGGATCCTCGCGCCGCCAGGGTTGCGGATCCACCACCGCGCCACCGTGATAGCGCAGCATGCCGAGCCGCAGCAGATGCCAGACGGCCGCCAGGAACGGGCACGACCAGCGAGTGACCGTCACCCCGTCGACGACGTGCCTGCTCCACAACTCCACGTCGAGGAAGATCGAATGCTCCCGGCGACCGAACTCCTCCGGTGGCCGATAAGTACGCCGGCGCATGGCTTGATTGTGTTCGTCCTCCGAGGACCGGCGTCCGTTGCACAGCCAGCCCGATTCCGCGGTCGGCGGCCTGCGGCCGGTACTCGGCGGCGCGGGCTCGGCGACGATGCGCGCGGCCACCATCTCCGCCACGGGAATCGGCTCACCCAACGCCACACCCTCGACGAACTTCGAGGCCCGCCAGCAGCCGGACTCGCGCGCCAGGTAGTCGATGACCAGTCCGGATTCCTCCGCGGCGTCCAGCAGCTTGGTGAGGATGGCGGAGGGATCGGTGTCGGGATGGAAGTAGTCGTCGATCAGATAGCAGGTGCTCACGCGGGCGTTCGGGCCGAACTGCACCTTGGCCGACTCGATGAAGGCCGACACCAAGGGCACGATGCGGCGGAACTCCGCGGTGACCCGCTCGATATCGGAGGTGATCTCGTTGAGGTAGAAGTGCCCGACCTCGATAGATAAATGCGACAACGGAACCGAAGCGATCCGAGGCTGCTCGGTCGCCTCGCTGTAGCCCTGTGTATCCCGCATCTACAGCCTCTCCCACGTGGCGATGTCGACCAGTCGGCGAGCCAGTTCGGTATAGGCCAGCGCGGTCTCGGCGTTGGCGATCTGGGCGTTCACGTCGGCGTCGAGGATGAGCTGTTCGCGCCGCTGCAACACCGGTTCCATCGGGGTGTCGCCCAGCTTCGCGGTCGCGCCGAGCCGTTTGGCGGTGGCCAGCCGCCGCAACGCGGTGTCCTGCTCTTGCAGCCACGCCGCCTGCGCCGGGCGCTGGGCCACCCCGTCCCAGTTGGCGTCGGGCACGGCGGTGCGCACATAACGCACCGAACCGAGCAATTCCTCCGGGTCGTGGCCGCATTCGGCGCCCGCCTTCAGCAGACCGTGCGGGCCGTACACCAGACCGGCGGCGGCCACGATGTGCTGGCGAGTCCAGCGGTGGAAGATCAGCCAGCGGGCGGTTCGCCTGCGCAACTGCGGCAACGCGGTGGCTTGCAGGGCGATCTGCAAGGCAGCCGACCGGCCCGCGCTGAGATCCACGATCACAACACGGAACTCCTGATCCAGCGCCACCAGCAGTTCGGCGCATCGCTCCACCACAGCGTCTTCGCCGGTGAGGAACTCGGCGCCGCCCTCGTCGCCGGGCAGCAGCACGAGCCGGCCGGAGTTGGGACCGATCCGGCGCAGGTCCGGCCGATCGGTCGCCGCGCCCACGTCGACGCGGGCCACGGTTCCACTCTCACCGAGCAGGTAGGAATGCACGCCGCCGCGCGGCACACCGCGTTCGGCCGCACCGATCTCGAACAGCGCACCGGCGGTGGGCGAGCCGAGGTCGAAGTCGGCGTAGGCGACGTCGAGGCCGGAAAGACACAGCCGGTAGGCGATGTTGCAACTGGTCACCGAGCGTCCGGTGCCGCCCTTGTCGGAGGTGGAGAACACCAGCATGCCTGCCCCTACCGCGTCGCGTCCCGGCGGGCGTACGCCAGTTCGTCGAGCTGGACCAACGCCTGGGTGGCGAGGCTGTACGCGGTGCCTGGACGCTCGCGCAACACCCGGCGGGCTCGGTCGAGCGATTGCCGGATCCGGTTGACCGCGGCCTGTTTCGGCGAGAAGTCCTGGCCCTCGACCTCCAGTTCCTCCTGATTGAGCAGATGTTCGGCCTCGCTGAGCAGGTCCACCGCGCGGGCGACCATCGCCTGAGGGGCCAGCGGAGGTTGCTCGAAGGTGCTGTAGGCGATGACCAGGCACTCCATCATTCGCTCCGTGACGAACCAGGACGGCCCTTCCAGCCGCGTGTCCGCCGCGCCGACCACGCGGCCGATGTCGTCCCACAGGCCGATCACCGGGCCGTCCCGCAGCACTCGCTGGTCGAGATGATCCATCGCGGCCTCGGCCAGCGCCATCAGCCGGTCGCGGGTGTCCACGTCGGTGCGCAGGCGCGCGGCCTGCAGGCAGCGTTTGAGCAGCATGGTCGCGAAATCCGGCACGTACCAGACCAATTGGGTTCCCGCAGCGGCGTCCTCGCTGCCCGCCAGGTTCAGTCGCACACCCGGATAGTGCAGCGGCGCGGCGGGATCACCCACGGTGAACCGGCTGGTGATGCGTCCGCGGCGGGCCAGTTGGTCGAGCACCGCCACCGTGCGGGTCAGATCCTCGGTGCTCTCCCGATAGACCAGGTCCTGGATCAGCATGGCGGTGACCACGAGACTGAAATACTCCGATTCCTCGCCGTCGGCGGTGCGCCACGGGATGTCCTCCAGCGGCCAGCGGCCGTTGCCGAAGCGAGCCACCCTCGACCAGTAGTTGCGGGTCAGCTCGAAGCGCAGTTGCAACGCGTCGGCGAGAGTGCGCTGCTCGTCGGTCAGCAGATCGAGTTCCCGGATGCGCTGCGACGACAGGTCGATGATGCCGTCGAGGGCGACAGCGGTGAAATACAGGTACGGACGGGGCTCGGCGTGCCCGGTCGCGCTGCTGACCCGGCCCGGCACGAGGTCGATGGGTTCGGCGCTGCGCACGATGCCCCAGCTCCAGCCGCATTCGAACAGCCGCCCGTCGTCGGCGATATCGACCTCGGTGGTCTGGCTGAGCCTGACCTCGTTGGCCGCCTGCACCCGCAGGCGTTCCAGCTGGGCCGACAGCCGTTCGATGATCTCGTCGGGCGGCGTGCGGGTCTGGTTGAGCATGTAGATGATCGACTGCCCGAACTCGGTGGTCGGCTCCGGTGTGTGGATGACGAAACTGCGGACCAGGCCCGCCATCGCGGCGGTGAGCCGCGCGCTGACCAGCTCGATCACCGCGGGGATCCGCTCGCGTAATTGCCTGGCCTCCAGCCGGACCTCGCCGCTGACGAAGCGAAGGAATCCGCGCAGGAACCGCAGCGCCGCGATGCACAGGCTCAGCGACATCGAGTAGGAGTCGACCACCTCCACCGCCGATTGCGCGTCGGTGAGCGTGCCGCCGTCGCCGGAGCGCAGGTAGGAGCCGCTGGCGAAGACCGGCTCGCCATCGGGTGCGGTGTAGCGGCGCAGGTAGTCCTCCACCAGGGCGACCAGAACCCCGCCGATGCGGGTCTCCTCGCCGAACGGGGCGAGCGCGGACCTGACGTCGGGACTCATGTCGTTCGGTTGGTCCAGCGCGAACGCTTCGATCTCGGTCGCGGGATACAACAGGCAGAGCAGCTGCTCGGCGTCGCTGATGGAATTGGCGCCGTCGCGTCCGCCCCAGATCCACGTTCCGTCCGGATAGGAACAGGCGAGCACCGCTCGCCACAGCTCGAGCAACTGCTGCCTCGGCCGAATCCTCATCTGCTGTCGGACCTCGCCCCCGCGTTCGACCGGCCGCGCCGGACGTCGTTACATAGAGTGTGCCCCGCGGACGTTCACTTGGCCAAGCACAGTTTACGGGGGCACGGGTTGCTGCGAGATGTCTTGCGGGCCATGTTCTTCGCGATCACGCGGCGAGAACGATCGCGGCCTGCGATCCGGCGTCACTCCCGTCCCGCGGTGAGGGTGGTGATCACCGCCCGGAACTCCGCGGTCTGGAAGGACAGATCCTCCGCGGTGGTCGCGTAGTCCAGGGTTGCCAGCACCGCGCGTTCCAAGTGCAGGTTCAGCAGGCGCTTGGTGCTCTCGACCGCTTGGCGGGGCAATTCGAGGATGCGTTTCGCGCAGGCCAGCGCCTCGGTGCGCGGATCGGCGACCACGTGGTTGACCAAGCCCATCTCGCGGGCTCGCGCGGCGGGGATCTTCGCACCGGTGAGCGCGTACTCCTTGGCCAGCAGCAGGCTGGTGTGCAGCGGCCAGGTCAGCGGGCCACCGTCCGCGGCGACCAGGCCGACCTGGACATGCGGGTCCTTCAGGTAGGCGGTCTCGGCGATGTAGGCGATGTCGCTCAGCGCGACCAAGCTGCAGCCGAGGCCCACCGCGGGACCGTTCACCGCCGCCACCACCGGCACCCGGCACCGGGCCATGCCGAGCACGATGTCGCGGCCGTGCGCGATCGTCTTGGCGCGCAGCTCGGCATCGCTGCCCAGCTCGGCGAGATAGGCGAAGTCCCCGCCCGCCGAGAACGCCTTGCCCGCGCCGGTGAGCACCGCGACGCGCGCCTCCCGATCGTCGGACAGGCGGGGCCAGAGCCTGGCCAGACCGGTGTGCAGGTCGTCGTTGACGGCGTTGAGCGCGTCGGGCCGGTTGAGGGTGATGATCCGGATCGGTCCGTCGGCTTCGACGTGGATCTCTTCCGGCAAGTCGTACATGGTCAAACTCCTAATCCGAGGATGCGCGAGGCGATGATGTTCTTCTGGATCTGCGAGGTGCCGCCCATGACGCTCTGGGCGCGGCTGTAGAAGTAGCTGCCGAGCAGTTCCGGATCGTCCGTACCGCCGACGGCGAGCGCGGCGTGCCCGACCGACTGGTCCACCCAGGTCATGAGCAGTTTGTCCAGTGATCCGTCGGGACCGTGCACCACGCCGTCCAGCTGTTCGGACAGCCGCCGCCGCACGTGCAAGCGCAGCATCTCGGTCTGCACCGCCGCCCAGGACAGTTCCTCAGGCGCGCGACCGTCGAGCCGGGAAGCCAACTCGCGCACCAGTTTTCCGTAACGGGCCGCGTACCCGAGGGTGGACGGCTCGCGTTCGTGCCCGACGACGGTCATCGCCAGCTTCCAGCCGTCACCGGGCTCGCCGACCATCTGATCGGCGGGCACCGTCGCACCGTCGAAGAGCACTTGCCCGAACTCCCTGGTGACGCCGCTGATCATGGCCAGCGGCCGCTGCTGCACGCCGGGCTGGGCCATGGCGATCACGAACGCCGAGATGCCTTTGTGCCGTGGCGCGTTCGGGTCGGTCCTGGCCAGCAGCAGACACCAGTCGGCGACGTCGGAGTAGCTGGTCCAGATCTTGTGGCCGTGCACAACGTAGTGGTCGCCGTCGCGGGTCGCGGTAGTGCGCAGCGCGGCGAGGTCGGAGCCCGCGCCCGGCTCGCTGAAGCCCTGACACCAGCGCTGGGTGCCGTCGATCATCCCGGGCAGAAAGCGCCGCTGCAGTTCCTTGCCGCCGTGGCGGCCCAAGCCCTGCACGAGGTAGCCGAGGCTGGGGCGCGGCGGCGCGCCGGCGAGCGCGAGTTCCTCGTCCACGATCACGTCGTAGACCGGGGGCAGCTCGTGTCCGCCGAATTCCTTCGGCCAGGACAACCCGAAGAATCCCGCCGCGTACAGCGCGCGATGCCATTCGCCCTGGCGCGCCCAGTAGGCGTCGCCCGAAGTCGGGAACTTCCCGGCCGTCTCGGCCAGCCAGGCGCGCAGCCGCGCGCGAAATTCGGCCTCCTGCGATGAATCACGAAAGTCCAAGGTCGATCTCCTCCAGGCGGACGGGGAACAGTTCGGTCGAGACCAGCGCGCGCCGCAGGTAGACGTGGGCGAGGCACTCCCAGGTGTTGCCGATGCCGCCGTGCACCTGGATCGAGGTCTCGCAGACGGTGCGGGCGGCCCGTGCGGTGTAGACCTTGGCGATCCGCGCGGCCTGTAGTGCTTGCGCCGGAGCCGATTCGTCGACCGCCCAGGCCGCGTGCCGCAGCACGCTGATCGCCCCTTCGATCAGCGCGCGACTCTCGGCCAGCAGATGCGCCACGGCTTGGTAGGACCCGATCGCGCGGCCGTACTGCTCGCGGACCTTCGCGTACTCGACGGCGAGATCTTGCGCGCCGCGGGCGACGCCGAGCAGGTCGGCGGTGGTCGCGGTGAGGGCCAGCGCGTGCCATCGGGTGGCCTCCTCGGCCGCGAGTCCCCCGATGTGCCTGCGCCCGTCCGCGACCGTCGCGGTGCGCCGGGTCAGATCCGCGCCGGGCAGTGTGGCACCCAGTGGTGCGGCCAGGACCTGCTCGCCGGCGACGAGCAGCGCCTCATCGCTGCCGCGCGCGTCGACGGCGCGGTCACCGACCGCGATCGTCCAGCCGCGATCGTCGGCGCCGCAGCGCCTGCGCAGGTCGTCGGCGAGCACCGGGCCGAGGAAGGCGACGTCGACCAGACCACGGCCGAACTCCTCGGCCACGATCGCGACCTCGACCCCGGAAGCGCCGTCGGTGCGCAGGGCGCGCCAGCCGGTGGCCGCGACCGTTCGTTCCAGGCGCGCGAGGCGGTGCTCGTCGTCGAGACCCGCGACCGACCCTGGGCCGAGGTCGTCGGCCAATTTCGCCGCTGCATCGCGCAATTGCCGCTGTTCACTCGACAGACGGACGTCCATAGCGCTCCTTGAGTACTCGGCGCAGCGCCTTGCCCGAGGGCAGGCGCGGGATCTCGGGCACGAACACGACGCGACGCGGCCGCTTGTACCGGGCCAGGCGCTCGCCGACCAGGGCGATCAGCTCGTCGGCGGTGACCGACACCGCGCAGGCCACCGCCGCGACGATCGCCTCGCCGTCCGCGGCGTCGGGCTCACCGAACACGGCGCAGTCGGTCACCTCCGGGTGACTGTGCAGCACGGCCTCGATCTCGGCGGGCGCCACTTGGAAACCGCGGACCTTGATCATCTCCTTGGCCCGGTCGGTGAGCCGGATCCAGCCTTCGGCGTCGACGTAACCGACGTCGCCGGTGCGGTACCAGCCGTCGTCGAAGGCGCGGGCGGTCTCCTCGGCGGGCAGGTAGCCGGCCATCACCGACTCCGCACGGCATTGGATCTCGCCGATCTCCATGGGCGGCAGGACTTCTCCGGTGTCCAGCGCGACCACCCGTACGCGCACGCCGGGTGCGGCCTTGCCCACCGTGTCCAGCCGCGCGTCCTCCAGCGGGTTGCACGCGATCACCGGTAACTCGCTCGCACCGTATGCGGGCAACCAGCGCACTCCCGTGCGCCGGGTGACGGTCTCGGCCACGGCGACCGTCACCGGCGTCGCGCCCCACATGATGTAGCGCAGCGAACTCAGGTCGTAGGACTCGAGCCGCGGGTGCCCGGCGAGGGCGAGAGCGATGGGCGCGACGGCCATCTCGACGGTGATCCGGTCGTCTTGGATGCAGCAGAGCATCGTCTCCAGGTCGAAGCGGCGGTGCAGGCGCATCCACGCACCCGTTCGCAGCGCGGTCACGATGTTGAGCAGCCCCAGGATGTGCGAGGGCGGCGTGGCGATCTGGATCCGGTCGCTCGCGGTGAGGCCGAGAACCTCAGTCCATTGGCGCACCGCGACCGCCAGCGACGCGTGGGTGTGCCGCACCGCCTTCGGCATTCCGGTGGTGCCGGAACTGAACACCAGCACGGCGTCCGAGGCGGGGTCCGGCGGCGCATCACCGCGACGGGCGGGGACGATCGGCGCGTCCAGGTGCCGCATCGGCAGCACCTCGGCCAGCACCGGATTGTCGCCGACGCCCTGGCTCGGCCCGGCGACCGCCACCGCGTGCGCGACCTCGTCGTGCTTCCATGCCGGACTGATCAGCACCGCCGCGGCGCCCAGCCGCCAGATGGCCAGCACCGCGACGACGAACTCCGGCCGGTTCGACGACATGAGCGCAACGCGGTCTCCGGCGCGCACTCCGCGCTCGGCCAGTTCGGCCGCAAGACCGGCCGCGAGATCGTCGAGTTCGGTCCTCGTGTAGGCCCGCCCCTCGAAGACGAGCGCGCTCGAAGCGGTGGTCGAGAACATTTGAGAGATCCCGTCTCGTGAGTGAGAATATAATTCTCATTCGGATAGAATCTTCATACCAGGAGGACGCGGTCCATGGCGAGACCCTCTTTGTTCCAGCGCGCGACCGTGACCCGGATCGTGAAGGAGAGCGCCGATGCGCGCACGTTCGTGCTCGCGCCGCACGACGGGCCGATCCCCTATCGCGCCGGACAGTTCTGCACGTTCAAGATCGCCGTGAACGGGACGGAGCTGTTCCGGTCGTACTCGATGTCCAGCGCGCCGGAGACCGACGGCGAATTGATGACGACGGTCAAGCGGGTGCCGGGCGGAGCCGTGTCGAATTGGATGCACGACAACCTGTCCGAGGGCGACGAGGTGGAGATGACGAAGGCCGCGGGCCGGTTCTGCCTGCGCGAGACCGACGTACCGCTGCTGGGCTTCAGCGGCGGCAGCGGCATCACGCCGATCCTGTCGCTCACCAAGTGCGCGTTGGCCACCACGCGGCGGCGGGTCCGGCTGCTGTGCGCGGACCGCGACGCCGATTCGGTGCTCTTCGAGGCGATTTTGACCGAGTTGGCGCGGCGCTACCCGGACCGGCTCGAGGTGGTCCGGCACTTGGACGCCGAGGGCGGCTTCCTCGACGCCACGGCGGTGTGCGCCTTCGTCGGGACCGATGGCCACGCCGATCACTACGTCTGCGGACCCGAGGCGTTCATGGAGATGGTCGAACTGGCGCTCCCGGGTCCGGGGGTGGTGTTCAGCGAGCGGTTCGGTGCACCCGCGCCCCTTCCCGACGCCGTGGACGACGCCCCGGCCGACAGCGTGACCCGCCCGTCGACGGCTCCTTCCGCACCGCCCACGGCGGCGGGCACCGTGACGATCATCCTCAACGGCAAGAAGAAGACGGTGCCACGCAAGGACGGCGAGACGCTGCTGGAGAGCGCCCGCCGGGGTGGGCTGACGCCGCCGTTCTCCTGCGAGGCGGGCAACTGCGCCACCTGCATCGCCAAGGTGACCACGGGAAGCGCGACGCTACGCCAGAACAACGCACTGACCGACGACGAACTCGACGACGGCTATGTGCTCACCTGCCAGGCCGTCCCGGACACCGACTCGATCACCGTCGACTACGAGTGAGCGGCGAGGCGCGTCCCGCGCAGTCGGGTTCCGCCTCGACATCGGCTGTGCCGCCGCGGCACCCGAGTGCGCTGTCCCGACACCCGACTGCGCCGTCGGCGTGGGACGAGCGCGCCGCGTCGAGTCGGCCAGAGCATGCGGCGCACGGTGCGCAATTTACGCAGCGTCACAACATGATCCGTGGTCGCGTCCACAGGTCCACGATCGGTTTACACATTCTTCCCGCGCGCCCGGGCGACACCTGCGACGGGGATAACGGCCGGGCTGCGGGCGACCGCGGGCGCGGGGTGCCGATGCTGGTGCCGGTCGCCCCCACCGAATCCGGCGTCGCGCTTTTCAGCCCCCGTGCTGGCCCAGTAGAGGCGGCGGCGCGTACTGCGGCTCATAGCCCGCGATCCGGATCGGGCTGCCGACGAGCCGGAAGTGCCCCGCCGTCACCACGGCCTCCGGGCTTGCCTCCAGCGCCTCCGGCAGGTCACGGACCGCGGCGGCGGGAATTCCGAGCGGGCGCAGCCGCGCTTCCCATCCGGTCGCGGTGTCGGCCGCGAGGGCGGCGGTCACCGCCGCCAACACCTCCACGCGACGGGCGACCCGGTCGGCCATCAGCTCGAACCCGTCGACACCCGCCTCCGCGGCGAAGGTCTTCCAGAAGCCGTCGTGGGTCACGAACAGCGCGAGATAGCCGTCGGCGGTCGGGAAGATCTGCGCGGGAACGTAGTACGAGTGCGCCCCGAACGGGCGGCGCTGCGGCCGCTTCCCCTCGTTGAGGTAGGCGGCCGCGTGATAGTTCAGCTGCGAGAGCATGACCTCGTACAGCGACACGTCGATCTGGCCGCCACGACCGGAGACGATCTGGGCCAGCAGTCCCAGCGCGGCCGTCAGACCGGTCGAGTTGTCCGCCGAGGAGTATCCCGGCAGCGTCGGCGGACCCGCGGGATCACCGGTGAGGGCGGCGATCCCGGCCGCCGCCTGGATCACGTAGTCGAAGGCCGGATCGTCGCCGCCGTACAGGCCGTAGCCGGTGATCGCGACGCAGACGATCTTCTCGTTCCACCGGCGCAACGCCTCGTAAGTCAGACCGAGCCGCCGGATCGCCGAGGGTTTGAGGTTCACCAGCAGCGCGTGTGACCCGGCGACGAGTTCGCCGAGCCGCGCTTGTCCCTGTTCGGTGCTCAATTCCACGCGGATGCTGCGTTTTCCGCGGTTCAGGCTCGCGAAATAGCTGTCGCTCACCTGACGGGAGATGTCGCCGCCCGCCGGTTCCAGTTTGGTGACCTCCGCGCCCAGGTCGGCGAGCATCATGGTGGCGTACGGACCGGCCAGCATGGTGCCGACCTCCAGGATCCGGATTCCGGCCAGCGGCCCGGAGCCCGGAGGGCTCACCGCGACTCCCTGGCCAGCTCGGCGATCATCTCCCGGGTACGGCGCTTGGACGCCACCAGTTCGTCCCGGGTTTCGCCGATCGGCAGCAGCCGCACCGAGACATCCGTGGCGCCCGCCTCCGCGTAGCGGCGCAATCCGGCCGCGATCTGCGCTTCGTCGCCGGCCAAGCACAGGTCGCCGATGTCACGGGCGTCGCCTTGGTCGAGCAACCGTTGATAGTTGGGGGAGATCTCGGCCTCGCCCAGAATGCGATTGGCCCGCTCGCGCGCCTCGTCCACCCGGCCGGGCTCGCACAGGCACACCGGCAGTCCGGCGACCACACGCGGAGCCGGACGGCCCGCATCGGCCGCCGCTTTGCTGATCTTCGGGACGACGTGATCGGCGATCGCGCGCTCGTCGGCCATCCACAGCACGGTGCCGTCGGCTTGCTCGCCCGCGATGCGCAGCATCACCGGTCCCAACGCGGCGACCAGCACCGGCACGGGCGCCACCGGCCCGAGATCGAGCGGGTTGTGCACGGTGAACGTGGCGTTCTCCACGTCCACCGAACCCGGTCCGCGCAGTCCCGCGTTCAGCACCTCGAGATAGTCGCGCGTGTAGGCGGCCGGTTTGTCGTAGGGCAGGCCGAGCATGTCCCGCACGATCCAGTGATGCGACGGCCCGACTCCCAGCGCCAGCCTGCCCCCGGCCGCGGCGTGCGCCGAGAGCGCCTGCCGCGCCAGGGCGATCGGATGCTGTGCTTGCAGTGGCACGACCGCGGTGCCCAACTCGATCCGCGACGTGCGCAGCCCCATCGCGGCGATCGTGATCAGCGCGTCGAAATCGGTGGGGATCTGCGGAATCCACGCCGTGTCCAAACCCGCCGACTCCGCCCACTCGATATCGCGCAGCATCCGTTCGAGCTTGCGCCCCGAATCGCCTTTCTCCGGCCCGATCATCACTCCGATGCGCACGATTCCTCCAAGCTGTCCGAAGTCGGCACCCACCCGGTCATGGGGCCGGGTGCCCGGTCAACGCGCGGATCTCGGTGACGAGCGTCTCCAGCGGAGTGCTCGTCGGAAAGACCGCTGCCGCACCGGCTTCCAGTAGCCGCGGTACGTCCGCCTGCGGGATGGTTCCACCGACCACCACCGCGATGTCGCCCGCGTCGGCGGCGCGCAACCCGTCCACCACCCTGGTGGTGAGCGCGACGTGCGCGCCGGAGAGAATGCTCAGGCCGACGACGGCCACATCCTCTTGCAGCGCGATGGCGACGATGTCCTCCACACGCCGGCGGATTCCGGTGTAGATGACCTCGAATCCGGCGTCGCGCAGCGTACGGGCGACGATCTTGGCTCCGCGATCGTGCCCGTCCAGGCCCGGTTTGGCGACCAGCACACGAGCGGGCATCAGAACACCACCGGCTGCTGGAATTCGCCCCACACCGACTTCAGCGCGGCGGTCATCTCGCCGACCGTGCAATACGCGTTCGCGCAATCGATGAGGCGGTGCATGAGGTTCTCGTCTCCTTCCGCGGCGCGCGAGAGAGCCGTCAGGGTCTCGCGGACGGTCCCGGCGTCGCGCTCGGATCGCACGCGGGCCAGCCGCTTCAACTGCCGTTCGCGCCCGTCGGCGTCGAGTTCGTAGGTGCCGATGTCCGGCGCGGGCTCGTCGGAGACGAACGTGTTCACCCCGACCACCGGGCGCTCACCCGATTCCACCGCCTGGTGCAGCCGGTAGGCCTCGTCGGCGATCAGGCCCTGCAGGTACCCGTCCTCGATACAGCGCACCATGCCGCCGTGCTGCTCGAGGTCGTGCATGATCTCGATGATCTTGGCCTCGGTGGCGTCGGTGAGCGCCTCGACGAAGTAGGAGCCGCCGAGCGGGTCGGCCACCCTGGTCACCCCGGTCTCGTAGGCGAGCACCTGCTGGGTGCGCAGCGCCAGCGTCGCGGATTCCTCGCTGGGCAGCGCGAACGGCTCGTCCCACGCGGCGGTGAACATCGACTGCACGCCGCCGAGCACCGAGGCCAGCGCCTCGTAGGCGACGCGAACCAGGTTGTTCTGCGCTTGGGGCGCGTAGAGCGAGGCGCCGCCCGCCACGCAGCCGAAGCGGAACATCGAGGCCTTGTCGGTGGTCGCGCCGTAGCGTTCGCGCACGATGGTGGCCCACCGGCGGCGTCCGGCGCGGTATTTCGCGATCTCCTCGAAGAAGTCGCCGTGCGTGTAGAAGAAGAACGAGATCTGCGGGGCGAACCGATCGATGGTCATCCGGCCGCGTTCGATCACGGTGTCGCAGTAGGTGACGCCGTCGGCCAGCGTGAAGGCCATCTCCTGCACGGCATTCGCCCCGGCGTCGCGAAAGTGCGCACCTGCCACCGAGATCGCGTTGAACCGCGGCACCTCGGCCGCGCAGAACTCGATGGTGTCGGCGATCAGGCGCAGCGACGGCTCCGGCGGCCAGATCCAGGTGCCACGCGAGGCGTACTCCTTGAGGATGTCGTTCTGGATCGTGCCGGTGAGCTTCGCGCGCGGCACGCCCTTCTTCTCCGCGGCCGCCACGTAGAACGCCAGCAGGATCGCGGCGGTGCCGTTGATGGTGAAGCTGGTGCTGATCCG
The DNA here is from genome assembly GCF_043205035.1 of Nocardia sp. NPDC047654. Lineage (NCBI taxonomy): Bacteria > Bacillati > Actinomycetota > Actinomycetes > Mycobacteriales > Nocardiaceae > Nocardia > Nocardia sp. NPDC047654. The sequence continues at coordinate 80,762 of NZ_JBIDDF010000008.1, read as the reverse complement.
GTCCAGCGGGATGCCGTCGAAGAGCACTTCGGCATCGGCGAGGGTGTCCACCGCGACGCCGACCCGACCGACTTCTTCGCTCACCTCCGGGTCGTCGGAGTCGTACCCGCACTGGGTGGGCAGATCGAGCGCGACCGACAGCCCGGTGCCGCCTTGCTCCAGCAGATACCGGTAGCGGCGGTTGGACTCCTCGGCGGTCCCGAAGCCGGAGTACTGCCGGAAGGTCCACAGCCGCCCCCGGTAGCCGGTCGCGAAATTGCCGCGGGTGAAGGGGTAGGCGCCCGGAGCGGGCGGCCCATCCCGCCGGGCGTCCGGTCCGTAGCTCGGCTCCAGCGGTATCCCGGAGGAGGTCTGCACTTGGTTGTTCATCGTTGAATACCGTACTTGCGAAAAATGAGAATGCCAATACCATTCGAGTGGTACCACCGGGTCGACGCGCCCGCAGCGACCGAGGAGAACGATGCCGGACCAGGACCCACAGCTGACCGATCGCACCGTGGTGGTGTCCGGCGCGAGCCGCGGCATCGGGTTGGCGATCGCCCTCGCGGCCGCCGCCGAGGGCGCGAACGTGGTGCTGCTGGCCAAGACCGCCGAGCCGCACCCCCACCTGCCCGGCACTGTGCATACGGCGGCCGCCGAGGTGGAAGCCGCGGGCGGACGCGCCGCCGCCGTGGTCGGCGACGTGCGCGACGAAGCGGACGTGCGGCGCGTGGTCGACACCGCGGTGCGGCGGTTCGGCGGCATCGATGTGTGCGTGAACAACGCCAGTGCGATCGCCACCGAACCGACCGAGCGGCTGCCGGTCAAGAAGTTCGACCTGATGCACGACATCAACATCCGCGGCATGTTCCTGCTGACCCAGGCCTGCCTGCCGCATCTGCGCGACTCGGCCAACCCGCACGTGCTGACCATCGCGCCCCCGATCAACCTGAACCCCCGCTGGCTGGGCGCCCACCCGGCCTACACCCTCTCCAAGTACGGCATGACGCTGCTGTCGCAGGGCTGGGCAGCCGAATTCGCCGACGCCGGAATAGGTTTCAACTGCCTGTGGCCGCAGACCTATATCGCCACCTCGGCGGTCGCGGCCCTGGCCGACGGCGAGCGGCAACTCGCGGCCGCCCGCAGCCCGCGGATCATGGCCGACGCCGCCGTCGCCATCCTGACCCGGCCCGCGAAGCAGGTCACCGGCAATTGCTTCATCGATGCGGACGCGCTGTCGTTCTACGCGGGGATCGACGATCTGTCCGGGTACGGCGGCGGCGAAAACCCCACGCCGGACTTGTTTCTCGACTGAACGAGCACTCGGCCAGCGACGGGTCGGCGACAGCACCGCCGTGGACGGCCGCCGATACGCCGTTCCCGTGGTCCACCGGCCTGCGGGCAGGTACGCCCGCACTCGGTTCGTGGCGTGTCCCGAGTCAACCGAGCGGCAGTCGTGCACGTCCTGCTCGACGAGCAAGGTGGCGCGTGAGCGGGGCGCGTCGAACGGAGCCGTGATCCACCGGACGCGCCTCCTACGGGCGGCGTCGACACTCATGGCGTCGATCGCGTACGTCAGATCCCGATGGGGTCACCGGTCTCGACGCGCATGACACCGGCATGAATGGGCCGCTCGGTCGCCGACAGCGGCCGCGCGGAGCCGCCGCACCGCACGGCGACGATCTCGGCGCCGACCGCGACGGCCGTCTCCTCGGGCGTCCGGCCGCCCAATTCCAGGCCGATCGGCGAGTGCAGCCGCCGCAATTGCTCCTCGGTGACGCCGGCGGCGCGCAACCGGAGCCGCCGGTCCCGGTCGGCCCGGCGCGACCCCATCGCGCCCACGTAGGTCACGGGCAGTCGCAGCGCTTCGGTGAGCACCGGGACGTCGAACTTCGGATCGTGCGTGAGTACACAGATCACCGTGCGCGCATCGACTCGCGTGCGTCGCAGATACCGCTGCGGCCAGTCCCGGACCACCTCGTCGGCGTCCGGCATCCGAGCGTGATCAGCGAAGGCGGGACGCGCCTCACACACGGTGACGTGGTACCCGAGCAGCCGGCCGACCCGGCACAGCGCGGTGGCGAAATCGGTGGCGCCGAAGATCAGCATGCGCGGTGCGGGGGCGAAGGATTCGACGAACACCGTGCGCTCCCGGTCCGCGCAGCCCACGACACGAACGCCGGTCGCGCCGAGGTCGAGCATCGCGCGTGCTTGGCGCACCACCGCGTCATCGAAGTCCGCGCCGGTCGCGGTCTCGGGCCCGAGCGCGACCACCGCCCCGGAGTCCAAGTCGCGCACGAATGTCATCGGACCGTCCGGATCGAGCACGGCCTCGACGGCCGGATACTCGCTCGGGGTGATCCGGTGTACGAAGATCTCCAGCTCTCCGCCGCAGGTCAGGCCGACCGCGAAGGCGTCGGCGTCGCTATAGCCGAACGTCCGGCGGACGGGCTCGCCGGACGCGAGCACCTCTCGGCACAGCTCGTAGACCGCACCCTCCACACAACCGCCCGACAGGCTGCCGCGCACGTTCCCGGATCCGTCCACCGCCATGGTCGCGCCGGCCGGCCGGGGCGCGCTGCCGGCCACGCGCACCACGGTGGCGAGCACGTACATGGCGTGCGCGGCATGCCAGCGCAGCAGGTGGGCAGCGAGTTCGCGCATGGTGAACCTCTCGGCGATCGTCGCCCCGCTCGGAGGCGCCTTCCGGCCGCCCCGTCCGGCGTATTCGCCTGCCGAGGCTGTGAGAATGCTATTCTCTTTCTATACTAGCGAGATAATCATTTTCGACATAGGCGGAATTGACAGCGTGCGAACCTCGATGCTAAACAGGTGCTCAGCATTCGCGAGCGGCAACCGATCGGCGCCCCGGCACGAGGCTTGCCCAGGCTTCGGGACCCCGCCCCGATGTCCGGATTCGCCGGGGCAACGACCGCCATGTGGGCGCGCCGCACGGCGCCCGAGGTGAACGGAGGACCAACCGGATGACTTCGCCCGAGCCGCCCCGCGGCCGATCCCGCTCGATGCACCAGCGAGCCCACCGATGACCCGGACCGAGTTCAGCACCACGACCGGTGTCGTCGGCACGCGAGTGCCGCGGATCGAGGACGCGCGCCTGGTGACCGGCAAGGGAACCTTCGTCGACGACGTGACCCGGCCGGGTATGGCGCACGCGTGCTTCATCCGCAGCCCGCTCCCCCGCGCCGCGATCGGCGACATCGATGTCTCCGCCGCACTCGAACTCGACGGCGTGCTGGCCGTCTACACCGCCGCGGACCTCAATTCCGGCGTCCACGAGATCTCCTACGCGCTGGACATCGTCGGCTTCCCGCCGGTGCCACGGCCGCCGCTGGCCGAGGAGGAGGTGCGGTTCGTCGGCGACCCGGTGGCCCTGGTGATCGCGGTCGACCGGTACGTGGCCGAGGACGCCGCCGAACTGGTGGTCATCGACTACGAGCCGCTGGAACCTGTGGTCGACTACGTCACCGCGGCGGATTCGCCGAACCTGGTGCACGCCGCGTTCGCCGGCAACTCCGCGGGCGAACTGGGCGGACGCCCCGCCGCCGATCTGGCGCCGGTGTTCGATTCGGCCGCGCATGTGGTGCGGCAGACGATCTTTCAGCAGGCGTACCTGCCGGTCCCGCTGGAGACGCGCGGGATCGTGGCGGACTGGTCGGCGCCGACCGCGGAGATGACGATCTGGAGCTCCACCCAGTCCCCACACGAAGTGCGCGGGTTCTGCGCCCGGCTGCTCGGCATCGCCGAACACCAGGTGCGCGTCATCGCCCGCGACACCGGCGGCGGATTCGGCCTCAAGCAGGTCCCGTTGCGCGAGGACGCCTGCGTCCTGCTGGCGGCACGCAAACTCGGCACCGCCGTGAAGTGGATCGAGGACCGCCAAGAGAACCTGATGGCCGCGGGCATGTCGCGCCATGAGCACGCCGACGTCGGGATGGCATTCGACAGCGAAGGAAAGATCCTCGCCGCCGCCATCGACCACGTGCAGAACGTGGGCGCCTATCCGACGCCGTCGCCGCTCACCGGCGGGGTCGTGGTCGGGATCCTGTTCCCCGGGCCGTACCGGATCACGGACGCCTCGTTCACCGCGAAATTCCGGTACTCCAACACCGTCGGCCGCCTCGCCTACCGTGGCCCGTGGCAGTTCGAATCGGTGGCCCGCGAGATCCTGCTCGACCACGCCGCCCGGCAGATCGGCATCGACCCGATCGAGCTGCGCAGGCGGAACATGCTGCGCCGTGACGAGTTGCCGTGGGCGAATCCGAACGGCATGACCTTCGACAACATCTCACCGCTGGAAACGCTGGAGCAAGCGGTCCGGATGCTGGATTACGAAGGCTTCCGTGAGATGCAACGCCGAGCCCGCGCCGAAGGCCGCTATCTCGGCGTCGGCACCTGCACCTATGTGGAGCCGACCACCGGCGGCAGCCCGTTCCTGAGCACCGAGGGCGCCACCATCCGCATCGAACCGTCCGGCAAGGTGAACGTCTACGTCGCGGGCGGCTCCGCGGGCAACAGCTTGGAGACCACCGTCGTCCAGCTCGCCGCCGACGCGCTCGGGGCGGAGCTGGCGGATGTGCGAACCATCCAGGGCGACACCGCGATCACACCGTTCGGCGGCGGTACCGGTGGCAGCCGGTCCGGCTCGATGACCGCGGGCGCGATCGCCCGCACGGCGTCGATGCTGCGCGAACGCATCCTGGCGATCGCCGCGCACCGGCTGGGCGCGAGCGCCGACGACATCGAGTTCAGCCGCAGCCGGGCCACCGTCCGCGGGACGCCCGACAAGAGCTTGTCACTGGCCGAGATCGCCGAAATCGCCTACTTCCAGACCGATTCGCTGCCGCCCGGGGTACCGCCCGGGCTGGAGGCGAGCGGACGCCACAAGACCCCGCAGCTGGCGATCTGGGCCAACGCCACCCACGTGTGTACCTGCGAGGTCGACATCGAGACCGGACGGGTGAAGCTGCTGCGCTACATCGTCAGCGAGGACTGCGGTCCGATGATCAACCCCAACGTCGTGGAAGGCCAGATCTACGGCGGCACCGTGCAGGGCATCGGCGGCGCGCTCTACGAGCATCTCGCCTACGACGAGAGCGGCAATCCGGTGGCCACCACCTTCCTGGACTACCTGCTGCCGACGGCCACCGAAGCGCCGACGATCGAGGTGGGACACATCGAGACCCCGAGCCCGGGCCCCGGCGATTTCAAAGGCGTCGGCGAGGGCGGGGCCATCGGGGCCACCCCGGCCGTCCTCAACGCCGTGATCGACGCGCTGGCGCCGTTCGGAGTGGAGATCTCGAAGCTGCCGCTGTCCCCGGCCACGATCGTGGCACTGCTGGACGAGGCGCGTGCCGCCGGAAAGGGTCCCGAATGAAGCCGGCGAGCTTCGAATACCACGCACCCGCGACCGCCGAGGAGGCCGTGACCCTCCTGGCCGATCTCGGTGACGAGGCCAAGATCATCTCCGGCGGGCAGAGTCTCGTTCCGATGCTGGCGTTGCGGCTGGCCGTCTTCGAGCATCTCGTCGACCTGCGCCGCCTGGACGAACTGCGCGGCATCGCGACCGAGGGAGATTCCGTCCGGATCGGCGCGGCGACCACCCACGCCGAGGTCGGCCGGTCCGAGGCCGTTCGCCGAGGAGTGCCGCTGCTCGCCAGGGCCACTCCACTCATCGGGCACTTCCAGATCCGCAACCGGGGAACGATCGGCGGCGCGATCGCGCACGCCGACGCCGCGGCCGAATACCCCGCGGTGGCATTGACTCTCGATGCCCGCATCGAGACACTCTCGCCGCGCGGCAGGCGCACGATCCCGGCAGCCGAGTTCTTCACCGGCATGTGGACCACCGACCTGGCGCCCGACGAGCTGGTCACCGCGATCGTCTTCCCTGTGTGGCACGGCCGGTGCGGCTTCGCCATCGAGGAATTCACGCGCCGCAGTGGGGATTTCGCGATGGCTGGCGCGGCCGTGGCGGTCCGGCTGGACGCGGATTCCCGCGTCGAGCGGTGCGCGATCGGCTTGTTCGGCCTGGCACCGACCCCGCTGCGGGCAGCGCGGACCGAAGCCGAGCTGATCGGGCGTCCCGTCGACGCGACGCCGGAGGAGATCGGCCGCAGCGCGACCGCGGGACTGAACGCGATCTCGTCGGATGTGCACGGCTCCGCCGACTACCGGCGCAGGGTCGGAGCGGCAATGGTGGCGCGCGCATGGCGGCGCGCCGTAGAGGAGGCCGGGAATGACTGACGTCGACATCGAGGTGCGCATCAACGGCGCTCTCCGCCGGGACCGCGTGCCGCCCCGGCTCACCTTGGCCGACTATCTGCGCGACAAGTGCGGCCTGACCGGCACCCATCTCGGGTGCGAACACGGAGTGTGCGGGGCCTGCACGGTCATGCTCGACGGACAGGCCGTACGGGCCTGCCTGGTGTTCGCCGTGCAAGCCGACGGCGCCGAACTCACCACCGTCGAAGGCATCGCCGGACCCGACGGCGAACTGTCGCCGGTGCAGGCGGCGTTCCGGGAAAAGCACGGGTTGCAGTGCGGCTTCTGCACCCCCGGCTTCATCGTGTCGGCCACGGCGTTCCTGCGCGACAACCCCGATCCCTCCGAAACCGAGATCCGCGAGGCCATTTCCGGGAACCTGTGCCGGTGCACCGGATATCAGGGCATCGTGCGCGCGGTGCGCGCCGCCGCCGATTCGATGAACGCCGCGACCGGGACCCGCGAGGCACGCGTGAGCACCGAAGGACTTCCATGAAACTCGACAACACGTTCACCATCCCCGTTCCGGCTGCGCAGGCCTGGCAGGTGCTGCTGGATCTGGAGCGCATCGCCCCGTGCGTTCCCGGCGCCATGATCACCTCCCGGGACGGCGACGACTTCCACGGCACGATCAAGGTCAAGCTCGGACCCGTGGGGCTGAGCTACAGCGGCGTCATCAAAGTGGTCTCCCAGGACGAGGCCGCCGGTATCGCCGTGCTGGAGGGGCGCGGGCGCGAAACCCGCGGCAACGGAACGGCCAAGGCCACCATCACCTGCCGACTCGTCGAATCCGACGGCAGCACAGACGTTTTCGTGGACACCGATCTGGCGATCACCGGCAAGCCCGCGCAATTCGGGCGCGGCGCGCTCGCCGACGTGGCAGGCACGCTCATCGGCCGGTTCGCCACCAATCTCGCCGACGAGATCACCGCTTCGGCCACCCCGGAAGCGGACATCGTCGAGGCGGTCTCGAAAGCCGGCGCCGTCGCGACACCGGCCGCCTCCCCTACGGCGACCGCGCCACGCAAGCCGGCCGAGCCGATCGATCTGCTCCGAACCGCCGACGCGAGCAGCGCCACGCGCCTGAGCGGGCTGGCCTTCGCCGGCGTACTCGTCCTGCTGCTCGCCCTCCTGCTGCGCAAACGCTCCGCCCGATCGGCGCCCTGCTGAACCGGCATATCGCGCGCATCCGCCGGATGCGGCACATCCACATCGACACGGGCGCTTTCGCCGTGGACTACCAGGCGGGCGCGGCGCAGATCGCGGACGTGGTCGCCGAGTTGGGCGCCCACACCGGATTCGTGATCACCGTCGACGACAACGTCCGCCCCGGCCTGCCTCCCCTGCCGTGCGGGGAACTCTGGGAATAACGAGGCGTGGAGTGCCCCTTGCCCACCCTCGTCGTCACGGATCTGCACATGGTGGTGTGCTGTGCGCTGTGCACTGTCTCCTGTGCGCGGTGCTGGGCTGCGGTGTGAGAAGGGGAGTCGAACCCCTCGCACTGCCCATCGTGCGCCGGAAAGTGGCCGGAATATCCCGTCCGGCCCCGGGTTCGTGCACGCCTCCGCGACGACTACCTGCTCCACTCCCTCAGGTCAGTCCAGCAGCTCGACCTCCCAGTTGGAGCGCTGGATGCGCACGTCGAGTTCACGCAGCTCCCTGGCGAGGTCGTCGGCCTGCCCGCGCAGTTCGGCCACCGGCAACGCCGACAACATCTTCAGCTCCGACCGCAGCTGGCGCGCGTACCCCGGCTGCCCCTTGCCCGCCGCCGCGTCGGCGGCGGCCGTGACCAGGGAGTGCCGCAGGCGCAACGCGTCCCGGCGGGCCAGTGCGTCGGTCAAGGTGCCGTCGGTTCCGATCCGCGCCGCGGCGTTGGTGCGATTGATGCGCCGGATCAGCGTCTCGTACTCGCCGAGCGCCTCCTGCGCCTCGATGAGCAGTGCCGCCGCGTTCTCGGCGGGCTCCTCCCCCTCCTGGAATCGCGCATTGCTCACCACGCGAGCGCGCAACTGCTCGATCCGCCGCACCGCATCCGCGCGCAACGTCAACGCCTCCGCCAGCTTCAAGTCCCTTACCTCCCCGATTTCGACTAGTGCGGGTCGAGTATGTGTCATTCGGCGGCACGAGTCACGCGAATTAGCTACCGCCACGGGCACATCGAATTCGCGCTCACCGTCGCCACGTGCGTGGCCTCATCGCGCCGGAGCCGATCGCCGAGACCGCGGCGGTCAGTGCGGCAACATGTCGGTCCAGCCCGGGCCAGGCGCGGACGCCAGGTCGCTCTGCTGGTAGAGACGGCCGTCCGGGCCGAGGTAGTTACCGGTCCGGGGGTCGTATCGGGCGATGCCGATCGAGGGGCCCGCGGAGTCCGCGGGAGCCGACGCGGGCGCGGCCGGTGGTGGCGCAACCGGGGACCAGCGTGAATTCGGGGGAACGCCTTGGCCTTCCAGGCCGGGTCGCGGGGTAGGGGCGGATCGCCCGCGGAGACGGTCAGCGCGGCCCAATAGGTCAGCGCGAGGTCAGCGCGCGCGCACGCTGTACGGCGACGTGCATGTCGGCGGCTTTGTGAGCGACCGCTTGGAACGCGCCGATCGGCTCCCGAACTGGCGGCGCACGCCGACATGCTCGACGACCAGGTCCAGCACCCAACTCCAGCAACATCCGATCGTCCTCCTCGACGACTGTCCGGGAAACCAGTTCCCTCGCATCGTATTGAGAATATGGTTCTTCATTCAAGATAATATAAATTTCCCTTCTCAGATGCTAAGCGCCGGAGGCGAAGAATGAGGATTCCGAACGAGCATCATGCGGCGATGCGTGGTCCGCGGCGAGTGCGGGCGAGTCTGCGCGCGGGACGCGGCGACCATGACTGACGTGGAGGGGCGGCGCGAGCCTGCCTGGAAGCAGCGCGCCGTGGAGCGGTCGCTGCGAACAGCGAAGCTGCGGGCCGGGCAGCGCGTGCAACGGTTCCTGGACGCGGCGCAGGCGATCATCACCGAGAAGGGCAGTACGGATTTCACCGTCCAGGAGGTCGTCGACCGGTCGCGGCAGTCGTTGCGCAGCTTCTATCTACAGTTCGACGGCAAGCACGAACTGCTGCTCGCACTCTACGAGGACGCGTTGGGCCGCACCGTGGAGCAGATCCGGGCGGCCACCATCAACAGCGGCGAACCACTGGACCGATTGCGGACGGCGGTGGAACTGCTGTTCCAGTTGTGCCGACCGGATCCGGACGCGCGGCGGCCGCTGTTCACCGAGTTCTCACCGCAGCTGCTCAGCTCCCATCCCACGGAGGTCCGGATGGCGCATGCGTCGCTGTTCGCCCTGTTCACCGAGCTGATGACGGACGCCCAGACGGCGGGAAGACTCACCGCCGCCGCCAATCCACGCCGTCTCGCCGCGATGATCATGCATACGGTGATGTTCACCTCGCAGCCGGCGAACGCGGATCCCGACGCGAAACCGCTCACGCCCGAGGAGGTCTGGACCTTCTGCGCCCACGGCATCACGGGCCGCCTCATGCCTGAGCGAGAATGATATTATCTTAAGGAGATAATTTGACTTGCACTCCCGGTGGACCCTGGCGGTTCGCGCCATACTTCGAGGAGGTCGGCCGGTGGCTTACGTCATCACCCAGAACTGCTGCAAAGACGCCAGTTGCGTGGCCGCATGCCCGGTCGACTGCATCCGTCCCACCGAGGGGACCGACGCACCCGGCACCCAGATGCTGTACATCGATCCGGAGACCTGCATCGATTGCGGCGCCTGTGCCGATGAGTGCCCCGTCGACGCGATCTACTCCGAGTACGACCTTCCGCCCGAATCGGAACGGTTCAGGGAGATCAACGCGGCGTACTTCCGTCGCCACCCCTTGGAGCCGGGGGTGATCGAACCGCCGAGCACACGCGCGCCGATCGCTCAGGGCACCCTGCGCGTGGCGGTCGTCGGCGCGGGGCCCGCGGCCTGCTACGCCGCGGCCGAACTCCTCGAGAGCGGCGTCGAGGTCGACCTCTTCGAGCGGCTGCCAACGCCGTTCGGCCTGATCCGGGCCGGAGTGGCGCCCGACCACCAGCGCACGAAGTCGGTGGTGCGAATCTTCGATGCCGCTTTCGCCGACAATCGCTTCGGCTGCCATCTCAATGTGGAGATCGGACGGACGCTGACCCATGCCGATCTGCTCGCCCACCACCACGCGGTGATCTACGCGGTCGGTGCCTCCGCGAGCCGCGATCTCGGCATCCCCGGCGAGCACCTGCCCGGCCACCACGCGGCCGCCGATTTCGTCGGCTGGTACAACGGCCACCCAGACCATGCCGCGCACCGATTCGACCTGTCGTCACGCCGGGCGGTGATCGTAGGAAACGGGAACGTCGCACTGGACGTGGCCCGGGTACTGCTGATGACGCCGGAGGACCTCGCCGCCACCGATATCGCCGAATACGCCTTGGAAGCCCTGGCGCACAGTCGCATCGAGGAGGTCGTCGTCCTCGGGCGCCGCGGTCCGCGCGACGCCGCGTTCTCGGTGGGCGAGTTCCACGCGCTCGGACACCTCACCGGTGTCGACGTGATCATCGAGGGCGGCGACCTCGCCGCGCACCCGGACGACGACGTGGAGACGGCGCTCAAATTGGAGATCGCGCGCGAATTCGCCGCGCGCCCCGCCACTTCCGGCAACAAGCGGATCGTATTCCGGTTCCTCACCTCGCCCGTCGAGATCGTCGGCGGCGAACGGGTTGGGCACTTGTGTACCGTCCGCAACCACATCACCGCCGAGGGAGCGTTCGTCGCGGCCTCTTCAGACGGCGACACCGACTCGATCGAGACCGCACTGGTGCTGCGGTCGATCGGCTACACGGGAAGTCCGGTCGACGGCCTGCCCTATGACGCGCGCACCGGCACCGTGCCCAACGAGCGGGGCCGTGTCATCGACGGCACCGGCGCCGCGCTGCCCGGCGTCTACGTCACCGGATGGATCAAACGCGGGCCACGCGGTGTGATCGGCGCCAACCGCGGTTGCGCCGCGGAAACCGTCGCGGCGCTGCTGGCCGACTTCCACAGCGGAGCCCTGTCCAGGGAGGTGGCCGACCGGGCGGCTTTGCGCGCACGGCTCGCCGAGCGGGGCGCCGACGCGGTCGGCTGGCCGGGTTGGCGTGCCATCGATGCCGCGGAGCGCGAGCGCGGCGCCGCGGCCGCTCGGCCCCGGGTCAAGTTCTTCTCCGTCGAGGAGATGCTGGCGGTGGCACGGCGATGAGTCACCGGGGGCGACGCCTTCGACGCGCCCCCGGTGGATCCAGTCCGCCGCGTCCCCGTCGCCGCGGGCGCGCCACACCGACACGGCGAGCGTCGAGACATCCAGCGCCTTGCCGAGTCGGATCTCCCCGTTGGCCGCCCGGGCCAGGAACGCTTGCACGACCGTGTCCGGATCGTCGCTCAGCTCGTACACCGCCGAATACCGGTGCGCGGGCGCCTCGCCGTTTCCGCCGGGCAGGGCGGCGGGCACGATCTCGAACCGTTGCCCGCTCGACACGCCCGGCACGTCGACCACCTCCGCGAGATGCTCATTGTCGTACCACTCGTTGAACGCATCGTCCTGGCCCTCCACGGCGTTGGAGAACACAAGCATCTTCGATTCCGCCACGTTGCGCGTCCTTCCGCTCCGCCTTCACACCGGCCGCCCGCCGGAACCGTGAGGCTATGAGAAAATCCGGCCCGCCGTCAGTCGCTGGCCGGGAGGGGCTTTGCTTCCTTCAGCGCCAACGGCGTGGCGCCTACGCTGAGCGTGCCGATCCCGGGCTTCGTCACGAGGATCTCCGCGCCGGAATCGTCGACGTAGCGCTTACCCATCAGATTGCCGTCGGTGTAGCCCGCGGCCGGCTCGGCGCCCGCCGCGCGTTCCGCGCCGATCGGGATCATCGGAACGCCCCCGGCGCGAAGGTCCGCGAGACTGTCGGCCGCCTTCACCACGATCACCTCGGTGTCGCACACCTGGCTGCGCAGGCGAGTGCCGTTCTTGACCATTGTCATCCTTTCCTGACGGTGACTACGTATTGACGGCGACATCCGCCGCGGGCTGCGGGCCGTACTCGTCGACGAGCGCGCGGCGCAGCACCTTCCCGGTCGGTGTCGCGGGCAGCGAATCCCGGAACACGACCCGGTCGGGCGTGCGGGAGCCGCGCAGCCCGGCCCGGACGTAGTCGCGCAGTTGCTCCGGGTCCGGAGCGACGCCGTCGGCGGGCACCACCACCGCCACGATGGTCTGGCCCCACTGCGCGTCCTCCACGCCGATCACCGCCACCTCGCGCACCGCCGGGTGCTCCACCAGCACATCCTCGATCTCGGCAGGCGCGATGTTCTCGCCGCCGCGGATGATCGTGTCGTCGGAGCGGCCGCCGATGAACAGGTAACCGTCCGCGTCGAGCATCGCCACATCCTTGGTCGGGAACCACCCTTCGTCGTCCAGCACCGAGCCGATCCCGGTGTACCGGCCGGACACCTGAGGCCCTCGGACGAACAGCTCCCCGGTCGCACAGGCGGGCAGCACCCGGCCGTGATCGTCCCGGATCTGCACCTCGATGCCGGGCACCGGCTGCCCGACCGAGCCGAGCCGCCGCGCGACCGCCGGGTCTGCGCAGTGGTGCGCGGCCCGGTGCTCCTCCGGTCCCAGCACCGCGATCGTGGAACTGGTCTCGGTCAGGCCGTAGGCGTTGACGAAACCCACTTCGGGCAGCAGGTCGAGTGCTTTGCGAACCAGCGGTAGCGCGACTTTGGATCCGCCGTAGGCGAGGGTGCGCAGGGTGGGCAACCTCGCCCCCGAGCGCTCCAATTCGGTCACGATGCGATCGAGCATGGTCGGCACCACGGTCGCGGTGGTGACCGACGCACCGGCGACCAGCTCGATCCACCGCGCCGCGTCGAAGTTGCGCAGGTACACCATCGTTCGGCCCGCGTACAGGTTGGACAGCGCCGCGCCGATACCGGCGATGTGGTAGGGCGGCACGCAGATCAGCGCCGCGTCCGCGGGTTCGGCAGAGTCGAATTCGACCGTCCCGGTGATGTAGCTGACCAGGTTGTTGTGCGAGAGCTCGACCGCCTTGGGCTTGGAGGTCGTCCCGGAGGTGAACAGCACGACGGCCACCTGATCCGGATCGGGCGGCTCGGCGTCGGTGACCGGATCGACGGCGGCGGCCGCCGCCCCGGCCAAGGCGGACGAGCGCATGATCCTGGCGCCGGAGGTCACCACGATGTCGTGGTACTCCTCGTCGCAGACCACCAGCGGATCCTCCAGCCGAGCCATCAGTTCGGCCAAGGAGTCGGCGGCGAGCCGATAGTTCAAGGGCGTGAACGGAATTCCCGCGCCCGCCGACCCGAAGATCAACAACGGCAGCAGGTGTCCGCCGGTACCCACGTAGGCCACGCTCCGCGCGCCGGAGTTCGCGATCACCGCGGCCGCACCCCGCACACGCGCGCTCAGCTCGGACGTGGTCCAGCGCACCTCGTCGCACACCACCGCGAGCCGGTCCGGGTTGCTCGAGGCAGCCATGTCCAGCAAGAGCGAAACGCTCATTCCGCACCCTCCGCACGACAATATTGTCATTCTCCAATTTGGAGAATAGCATATTCGCACTAGATGACCGGGCGGCCGAGGAGCCCTTTCGCGGCCGCCACCGGCAAGGATGCCGACGCACGAGGAAGGCCGAAGACTGGTGTTCCGAGTAATCGAGGCGACCTCCGCGCCGGACGCGGGGATCGACGCGGCACCACCGGGAGTCGTCGTGGCGGTCGGTACGAACCCCACCGGGCCCGCGGCCGAGCACTGGCTGGAACACGCCAGTTTCACCCTGACCGAAGCGGAGAGCGACGATCCGCGGGTCGTCACCGTCGCTTCGGTCGAGGAGACCGTGGCCGAACTGCGCGAACGCATCGAGCGCCGCCCCATCGCCGCCACGATCTGCGACGACGTCCTGCGCGCCGCGCAGACGACGGACGTGCGGACCGGCCTGCTCACCGAATCGCTGGCGTACTCGACCCTGCAAGGCGGGCCGGAGTTCCGCACCTGGCTGCGGGAACGCGGACCGGCGGCGATCCGGCCGGAGGAATCCGGCCCGCTGGAAGTCATCCGCAGCGGCCACACGGTGACGATCCGTTTCGACCGGCCGCAGCGGCACAACGCGTTCGACAACCGCACCCGGGCCGCCCTGCTCGACGCACTCGCGATCGCCCGGCTCGACCCTTCGGTGCGGGTGGTCGAACTCGGCGGCAACGGTCCGTCGTTCTGTAGCGGCGGCGATCTCGCCGAATTCGGCGCCTTCACCGACGTGGCCGACGCGCATCTGGCGCGCACCCGCCACAGCCCGGCGCTCGCGTTGCACGAGGTGACCGAACGCCTCGGCCGCGACTGCCGCGCCGTCGTCCACGGACGGGTCCTGGGCAGCGGATTGGAAATGGCCGCTGCCTGCGGCACCGTCGTCGCCGACCCCGACACCGAATTCGGCCTGCCCGAACTGAACTCAGGACTCCTCCCCGGGGCGGGCGGGACGGTCAGCGTCACCCGCCGCATCGGCCGCTGGCGGACCGGCTACCTGGTGCTCAGCGGCCGCACCATCTCGGCCTCGACCGCGCTGGCCTGGGGGCTGGTGGACGCCGTCGCGCCGCATCGGCACACTCGACGATCGTGACCACCCTCTCCCCCGAGGCCGCGTGGGCCGCAGGCGGGCTGGCTCGGCTGACCGGGTTGCCCGACGGCCCACCCGATTTCACGCGCGCCGGAATTCTGTCCCGGGCCGTCACCGTCGCCGGCGGATTCACCGCGCACACCGGGGTCCGTATCGACGTTCCCGTCGAACTGGGTGGGCGGGCCGCGCTGTCGGGAGCCTCGCGGCGCGGACGCGTTTCGGTGGGTGGCGCGAGCCGCCTGCTCGCCACCCGCGACGGCTGGTGCGCTCTCACTTTGTCACGTGCCCCCGACCTCGAAGCCATCCCGGCGTTGCTGGAGACGGCGGCGCCGCCGGAAGACCCGTGGGCCGCGGTGGCGGCGTGGGCCGCGCACCGCCCGTCGGCGGCGGTCACCGAACGGGCGAGGCTGCTGGACATTCCCGCCGCGATACTCGGCGAAGCAGTCGCGGCGCCCTCACGCGTCCGCCCGCTGGGTGAGCCCAGCCACCCGCGCCCCGTCGCCGAATGCCTGGTGGCCGACCTCACCTCGATGTGGGCGGGTCCACTGTGCGGCAGGTTGCTGGCCGCGGCGGGCGCCACGGTGGTCAAGGTCGAGAGCCCGCGCCGGCCCGACGGCCCACGCTACGGCTCGCCCGCGTTCTTCGACTGGATGAACTCTGGAAAGCTATGTTACGCAGCGGATTTCGACGCCGACGGCGCGGCACTGCGGGAGCTGCTCGAGGCCGCGGACGTGGTGCTGGAGGGTTCCCGCCCGGCCGCCCTGATGCGCAGGGGGCTCGGTCCCGATCGCATCGCGCGCCGCCCCGGCCGGGTATGGCTGCGCGTCACCGCCTACGGCACCGACGGCCGGGACGCCGACCGCCCTGGATTCGGGGACGACACCGCGGTGGCCGGTGGGCTGGTCGGCGTCGGCGATGCGGACCCCGTCTTCTGCGCCGACGCGATCGCCGATCCGCTCACCGGGTTGGAGTCCGCACGCGCGGTCGCCGAGTCGCTCGCCCGCGGCGGAGGCGAGCTGATCGAGGTGTCCATGGCCGCCGTCGCCGCGACGTACGCGGCGGCGCCACCGTGCCCGGCCGACGCGGCGTACGCCGCCCTCGCACCGACGCCGCCACCCCGCCCCGCTTCGCGCGCCTCCGCGCTCGGCGCGGACACCACGGCGGTCCGGCAGGTCGTCGCGGCGCGACGGTCACGTGAGGATTGATCCGCACGCGCGGACCGGGGGACTGACCGAAGGTGACCGACCGCGGCCCCCTGCGCCTGCGCAAGGTTGACAGCGCATGGCGGATCTCGGCGTTCGACCCGGTCCAGCCGGTCACGACCGCATATGGAAATTTCATTCTCCTTTTACAAGAATCGACATACAATTTAGGCATGCCTGACCTCTGGAGCGAGCTGCTCACCTCCCTCGACCTGCGCCAGCGGCCGACGTCACCGTCATCCGGAGCGGAGCGAACCCGGCCAGGGACCGGCGGCCGCCGCCGCGAGACGCTGACCGTGTACGAGGGTCCCAGCCAGCGGCTCGACCACGGTTGGCTGTACGGCGGGCAGCTACTGGCGCAGATCGTGCGCGCGGCCATGTGCGCCTGCCCCGCCAAGGCGGTCAAATCCCTGCACGCGGTGTTCGCCCACGAGGGAAAGGGCGACTCGCCGGTCTTCTACATCGTGCAGCGCCAGCACGAAGGCCGCTCGTTCGCCGCGCTCACCGTCACGGCCCGGCAGAAGCGGGACGTCGTCGCCACCGCGGTCGTCTCGATGCATGCCCATGAGGACGGTCCAGAGCACCAGACCGTTCCGGCCATCCCGGCTGTGCCCGGACCGCGGCACCGCACCGACGTGCCGATCCTGCCTTGGGAGACCCGATCGACCACCGACCTCGATTCGACCGACGCGCATCCGCCCGACTACGAGCTGTGGATGCGAACCCCACGGGTACCCGAGGGCTTGCACGCCGCTTTGACCGCCTACGCGACCGACCTGAGCCCCATCGGAACGGCGTTGCGCCCGTTGGAAGGATTCGGCCAGAGCGGCAACGGCACCGCGTTCACCTCGGCGACGATCACCCATTCCATCTGGTTCCACCGCGCGTTCCGCACCGACGAGTGGTTGCTGTTGCGCCACCACAGTCCACTCGTCGCACACGGCCGCTGTTTCGGCAAGGGCGACGTCTTCGGCCGAGACGGGACGCTCGTCGCCTCGTTCGCGCAGGAGGGCCTGCTCAGGTTCCGGCCGTAACCCCCCTCTCCGACTACGGAATGGACGCCCCCATGGACCCGAATCGCCGGCCGCACGGTCACGACGCCACGCGAGGCCCCTATCGGGTCATCCAGTGGGCAACCGGCGGCGTAGGGGCGCACGCGTTGCGCGCCGTGCTCGATCATCCCGACCTCGTGCTCGCGGGTGTTCGGGTGCACGATCCCGCCAAAGCAGGCGTCGACGCAGGGGTCCTGTGCGGATCCGGCAGCACCACCGGCGTCGCCGCGACCACGGACGTCGACGAGATCCTGGCACTCGGCGCCGACTGTGTGCTGTACATGCCGCGCCTGTTCGACGTGGACGACGTCTGCCGTCTCCTGGTCGCCGGCGTCAACGTGGTCACCACGCACGGCGATCTGCGGCACCCCGACACCGTGGACCCCGAGGTATGCGCGCGGATCGAGGCGGCGTGCTGGTTCGGCGGGGCCTCGATCCTGAGCACGGGCATCGCGCCGGGTTTCGTGACCGAAACGCTTCCCGTCGCACTCAGCTCGATCCAGCGCAGGATCGACCGGCTGACGATCGAGGAGAGTGTCGACCTCGCCCGCCCGGGTACGTCGCGATTGCTCGTGGAGACAATGGGTTTCGGTACCGCGCCCGCACCGTTCGACGAACAGCGCCTCGCCCACGCCACCCGCACTTTCGGTCCGTCGTTGCGGCTCGTCGCCGACGCCGTCCGCCTGCCCCTCGACGCGTTCGAAGTGGTCGGCGAGGTCGCGCTCGCCGAGCACGACGTGCCCCTGGAGTTCACCACGCTGGCGGCGGGAACCGTGGCCGCACAGCGCATCACGGTCTCCGGACGGGGCGGCGGCCGCGTCCTGCTGCGCTTGCGGTCCACGTGGCACTGCACCTCCGCACTGCGGCCGGGCTGGCCGGTGCGCGAGACCGGATGGCATGTAGCCATCGACGGCGAGACACCGATCGAGATGGATCTGCGCTACCCGGCGGACCCGAGCCGGATGAGCGCCATGTCGCCGCGATACGCGGCCAACCGCGCGGTCAACGCCGTCACCTACCTCTGCGCCGCGCCGCCCGGGATCCGCACCACGCTCGATCTGCCCCCGTTGACCGCCAACCTCGGCTGATTGCGGCTCGTGGGCGCGAACAGCCGCACCGGCGATGCATGCGCGATCCGGCGGACATGTCCACACTCCACCTGATCGGAACGCTACTTTCCAATAAAGAGAATGATATTCTCGCAACATGGAAGAAGGCAGCGCGCCGACTGCGCACAGCGAAACCGGTTTCGCACGAGGACATTCCGTGCCCTTCGGGCATACCGAGGGTTCACCGCGCCGCCCCGAAAGCACCCGGGCGGGTGCACCGCGAGCCCGTGACCTCCGCGCACGCTTATGGAAACACGACCGGCCGAGGAAGGCCACGCCGGACACCGACGCTCCGCTGCGCGTGACGGTGCGGGAGGTGCTCGACTACTTCGCGAAATGCCCCGACTGCGGATACCCCGCCCAGGCGTCGGCGACCGTGCGGGAACTGCGCGACGGCCGGGTCGAGACCGAGGTCAGGCCCAGTTGTGGGCTTCCATGCGGCTGGCAGGGGAACCCTCAGATCTCCACGAGCCCCACCGATCCGACTCCGGCGCGGCCATAATCCGAGTCCCGGGCCGGGCGGGCGAATCCGGCTCCGGTCCGCACTTCTCGCGTTCAGCCAGCCGTGACGAGGTCGGTGCCACCCCACCGTCCGGTCAGTAGCAGTTCCCCGCTGCGGAACACCTCGGCAGCACCGACGTCGGAGGCGGGCACACCCGCCGCCGTCAGCGCACAACTCTTGAAAGCCTGCGCCGCAACGCTCAGCGGGTGACGCACCGCATCGAGCCTGCGGTCGAGTTCCTCGGGTAACCCCTCGCCCCACAGGGCGACTTCGATCAGCCCGTGGTCCAGGCAGTCCAGCACTCCCTGCCGGACGCGAGCGTCGGCGGCGAACAGCTCCGGGGCCACCGCCACCGCATGCGGCCAGGTGTCGTGCACGGGCGTGGCCAGCGAGCGCTCGAGATCCAGGACGGTGGCGCCGAGGATTTGCAGCGCCCGCGCGTCGGAGCAGTCGGCGAGCAGCACAGTCACCTCCCAGCCCGCCATCGTCCGGTCGCACAGCCAGCCGCCGGCATGGCGCACCACATCGACGGCGTTCGCCGCGACCACCGCCAGCCGGTATCGCAGCAGATGCTTGCGCGCGTGGGCGCGCCACCCGGTGACCGAATGCGCTCCACCGAAGCCCCGGTCGACGGATTCGAAGTCTCGAGCAGCCATGCTCACCCTCCCTGCACTGGGCCATCGGCCGATCTCCGAGCGGCGGGGTGATGCCCCGCGGAGGCGGCCGACCACCTTCGGTAACACACTCTCGCCAAATGAAAGGTATCTTCTCTTCAAGAGAGAATCAATACTCGACGACGCCCGGAGCGGCGGGCGGAAGAGAAGGCGGACTTCGCCGACGAACACCCCTGCGTCCTTCGCGACAGTCGGCGCCGAACAGCCGCTTCCCCCGTGCGTTGACTGTGGTCGAAGAGTTTGAAAATGTAGTACTCACATTGGAGAGTTACATTCTCAGCGAGGATAGGAGAAGGCGATGAAGGTGAGCCCACTTCCGGAGGGCCAGTGGGACGACACGGTGAACGCCGCGTTATCCCGCATGCTGCCCGCCGACCGCCGCAACCCCACGGCGGCGGGAAACGCCCTCGCGACCATGGTCCGCCATCCGGCCCTGACGAAGGCCTTCCTCGGCTTCAATGTCCATCTGCTGTTCGGGTCCACGCTGGCGCCACGGCTGCGCGAACTGGCCATCCTGCGGGTCGCCCATCAGCGCGGGTGCGAGTACGAGTGGCATCACCATGCCCGAATGGGCGCCGAAGCCGGACTCACCGAAGGTGATATCGCCGCGGCCCGGGGCGAGGCCGCCGCCGACGACGATTTCGATCGCCTGCTGCTGCGGGCCGTGGACGAACTCGGCGAGAAGTCGGCGCTGTCCGATGAAACATGGGCCGCCTTGGGCGAACGTCTCGACGAGCGGCAACGCATGGATCTCGTCTTCACGGTGGGCGGCTACACGACGCTGGCCATGGCCTTCAATACCTTCGGCGTCCAAGTCGAACACTAGCGCTCGCCGTCGTTGCCGACCCGGCACTTCCGTGTGGAAGGACCGGGTCGGCAACGGTTTCGAGGGTCAGCCGCGCGGCAAGCCGAGCACGCGCTCGGCGATGATCGTCCGCTGGATCTCCGAGGTACCGCCGGCGATGGTGCCCGCGAAACTCCGGATGTAGCGCTCGAACCAACCGGCGGAGAAGTGGTCCAGATTCAGGAAATTCGGGCGGGAGCTCATCGCGGGGTGGGCCAGCCCGTCCACCCCGGCAGCGTTCAGCGCTTGTTCCGACGCTGATTGCACGGCTTCCGACCCCAGCACTTTGAGAATCGAGAGGGCGGGTACATCCTGCTCGCCGCGCGCCTCCCGCGCCAGGGCCGCCGACCCGAGCAATCGCAGGGCGTGCGCGTCCATGACCAGCTTCGCGTACGCGTCGCGGTCGAACACGGTCCGGGGCCGGAAGTCCCCGAGCAGATCCTCCAGCCGGTCGGCGTATCCCAGCCATAGCAGCGTGCGTTCGTGTCCGAGCGAGCCGGTGGCCACCGACCAGCCCTGGTTCGGCGCGCCGATCAGGTTCGCCGCGGGCACCCGGACACCCTCGAAGTAGACCTCGTTGAAATCCAGATCGTCCGGCGAACACACCGAGGGGAACGGGCGTCGCGTCACCCCGGGCGAGTCGGTAGGAATCAGCAGGACACTGATGCCCCGGTGCTTCGGCGCCGTGGGATCGGTGCGCACGAAAGTCAGCAGCACGTCGGCCGCATGGGCGCCGGAGGTCCACACCTTCTGGCCGTCGACGACGTAGTCGTCCCCGTCCCGCACCGCCCTGGTGCGCAGCGAGGCCAGGTCCGACCCGGCTCCCGGCTCGCTCATGCCCAACGCGGCGGTGATCTCGGCCCGCAGGATCGGCACCGCCCAGCGCCGCTTCTGCTCCTCGGTGCCGAACGACAGCAGCGAGGCCGCGACGATCCCGACACCCTGCGGATTGAAGCTGTGGTAGATCCGCCGCTTGGACAGTTCCTCCAGATGCACGTACTGCTGGAGCACCGTGGCGTCGCGCCCGCCGAATTCCGGCGGATTCGCCGGAAGCAGCCAGCCGTTGTCGAACAGCAGGCGTTGCCAGCGCCGCGCCCACTCCGGCACGTGCGCGCTGGAGAGGGAGCGCTCCGTGGCCTCGGCTTCGCTCGGCAGATAGGCGGTGAGGAACGCGACGAATTCGGCGCGGAACGCCTCGACGTCGGGATCAAAGGTGAGCTGCACGGTACTCCTCGGCGATGAGCGCCCGGTGTTCGGCCGCGCCGCCGAGCATCAGCTCGCCGGCCTTGGCCCGCTTGAGCGCGAACTGTAGGTCGTTCTCCCAGGTGAATCCCATGGCGCCGAACAGCTGGAGCCCATGGCGGAAGACCTGCGCCTGGCACTCCCCCGCGGATGCCTTGGCCATGGACGCCGCCATCCGCCGCCGCGGGTCGTCCGCGGCAAGGCACAACGCGGCGAAGAACCCCAGCGCCCGGGCGCGCTCGATCGCGATGTGCATATCGGCCGCCTTGTGCTGCACCGCCTGGAACGATCCGATCGGCCTGTCGAACTGGCGGCGGCCGCGCACGTGCTCCAAGGCGAGATCGAGAATGCGCTGACAGGCGCCGACGGTGGTCAGCGCGAGCCCGGTGAGCGCGTGCTGACGGGCGCGTTCGGGATCGGCCCCGCTGCGGTCCGCGTCGGTGACCCGGACACCGGCGAACCGGACCTCCGCGACGTGCAGCACCGGATCGAAGACCGACGTGCGGTCGGCGGTCACCGCCTCGGCGGGCACCACGAACACACCGGCGTCGGTGACCACGGCGAAACGCTCCGCCCGGTCGCCGTCGACCACGTTGCGCGCGGTGCCGTCCAACCGCCATCCCGAGCCGTCGCGCCGGACGGCGACGCCGGAATGCACCGCCGTGCAGGGTCGTTCGATCCGTCCCGCGCCCGGGACGAGCGGAGCGAACTGGGTCATCGACGCCAGGAAGGGAGTGGGGTCGGTGGCGCGTCCGAGTTCTTCGAGCACGATGGCCAATTCGACGCCGAGGGCCGGATCGGTCAGTTCGGTCCAGCCGACGTCGACATAGGTCTGCCACAACGGGCCGGGTTCGAGGTCCTTGTCCACGATGTCCCGGATCAGGGCGGGTGGACACTGCTTCGCCGTGACCTCACGCGCCGTCTCGCGCAATAGTCGCTGGTCGGCGTCGAACTCGAACAGCATCTCGACTCTCTTCCCTGTCGCAGCATCGCTTACCCGTCCCGAGAATAGCATTCTCATTTTGGAAAGCGACACTTCGGAACGGGTGTCGATCCGCGGTCAGACCGCGTGCGCCTCGGAGACACGGCCGGTCGCGCGGACGAGCGCCGAGTTGACGTCGCGGACGAAAGTCAGCAGGATGAGCAGGGTCGCGTCATCTTCCGGCAGGCCTCCATCGAGCGCGGCGAGCTCACCGAACAGCGGGGCCACCGCCACCTCAGCCCGCACCGCGACGAGTTCCACCCGGACCCGCCGCCGGTCTTCCGAATCCCGGCTCCTTCGCACGTATCCCGCGCGTTCCAGCCGGTCGATGACGGTGGTGATCGCGCCGCCGCGGGTGATGCCGAGCCGATCCGCCAACTGCCCCGGGGTGAGCGGCCCCAGCATGCTCAGCAGGTTCAGCGCACCGAGATCGGTGACCGTGATGCCGAGCCGCGCGGCGACAGCCGAATGGAACACCACCGTCTGGGTCGCATGCCTGCGCAACTCCTCACGCAGCGCATCCATGGTCTCCTCGCGCGTGCTCGGTGCCGACATCACGTCTCCGTCATCCAGATTCTCTGATATCGAGATTCTCTACAAGAGAGAATAGCCTTTCATGCGACGGTGCGGTTCGCCGAGCGGCCCTTGCGGATGACCTCGAAGAGCGAGGTAATCGATCAGAGCGGGTGAGCGCCGAATCCGCTCTGTCGCCGGGTCCAGCCGCCCGGCGGCCCGAGCATCCATCGAGCAGCCGAATTCGCCGGGTAGGCAGGAGCCCGGCACCGACGACAGCGAGGTTCGTCATGCACAAGAAGTTGCGCGCTGGGGCGACAGCCCTGATCATCGCCCCCGCCATCGCCGCCGCTTCGGCCACGGCCACCGCCGAACCCGGGCCCCCACCGGAGCGACAAGAAGTTATGGCCGGGTTCTCGGCCCCGCCGTGCTTACCCTTGATCCTTCCGCCGGCCGTGAACGTCAACGCGTTCCTGATCTGCCTCGCGTGACGTTCGGCGATTTCTCGCCCGGCACCCAGCGATATCAGCTGGGCGGCGTGTCCGCGCTCGCACGCCGCGCCCTGGCACGTCGTTTGCCCTCGTGCATGGCCTGAACCCGGGCGACTGGAATCGTGTGTCCCTCCTCGACCAGATCCGCAGGAAGATGCTGCGGGGCAGGCATCTCCGACTGCCACGGATCGTTGTCGCCGAGCAGGTCCGGCACGGTCCGCACAGTGAAATCAGTCGGCGTCACCTCGTCGAGGTCCGACCAGCGCAGCGGGAACGACACGGTGACACCCGGACGGATACGCGGACTGTAGGCGGCGGCCACGGTGGCACCGCCCGCACGGGTGGCGTCGAGAAAGACCTTGCCGTGGCGATCTTCCCGGATGAACGCGGTCGTGCCGACCGACGGATCGATCCGCTCGGCTCGCGCCGCCACGGCCCGCGTCGCCGCGGCCGCGTCCTCGACGTCTATCCCCGGGACTACGGGCACGAACACATGTAATCCCTTGGAACCGCTCGTCTTCACCGCTCCGGACAACCCGTCCGCGGTCAGCGCTTCCCGGATCAGTCGGGCACCTGCCACCACGTCGGCAAAAGTCTGTCCCGGCGAGGGATCGAGATCGAGCACAAGATGCGTGGGTTCCGGTGCGGATTCCGCGAGGAACAGGGTCGGGTGGTATTCGACCGCCCGTTGATTACCGAACCAGATCAGGGTCCGCAAGTCGTCACAGAGCGCGTAGGAGACCTCCCGCCGCGAACTCGCCGCCCAAACCTTCGTCCGCGCCACCCACTCCGGCGTGTACTTGGGGAGGTTTTTCTGTGTGAACGGCGCTTGTCCCGGCCGCACCCGTACCACCGAGAGCGGCCGTCCGCGCAGCACCCTCAGCAACCGTTCCCCGGCGAACTCCAGATAGTCGACCAGATCCCGTTTGCTCGCCTCAGCCTCGTCGAACAACGGCTGATCGAGATTGGACAGTTCGACCCCGTGACGCAGCTCGCCTCCCGCCATCGCTCCACCCTTCCCCACCACCGGGCGCCGGTCAATCACCGGGACGTGGCGAACTGGTTTTCCCACTCGTTGCTCCGCATTCGCGCAACTTCCGATGCCCGAGCTGGGTGAGCGCATGAACGGCCGGAAGTTGCCCTGCTCTTCCGGACACCAACGGGCGAGGCGAGATGCTCGCCTCACGCTGCATGGCCTCGCGCCGCAGCCCAGAGACCCCAGTCGCTTCAGGTGGCTGTGGCCGGGAGGCCCGGGGTCGCCGCGGTAGGCGGCTCCCGGCCTTCGAGGCGGCTGAGCTCGGCAATTGACTCGGCCGAACATCTCGCGTTCGTCATTTCGATGTGGCGCGAAACTCGCTCGGACGTACGCCCCGGTTCCGTTTGAATGCCGCGCTGAAACCGAAAGCATCCGCATAGCCGACGGCCTTCGCCACCTGTGCCACGGTGAGAGTGCGGTCGGAGAGGAGTTCCTCCGCATCGTCCATCCGGCATTCGGTCAGATACGCCAGTGGCGATTGGCCCATCACCTCGGTGAAACGCCTCGCGAACAGTGCCCGCGACACCCCCGCCGCGGCCGCCAGGGACGCCACGGTCCAGCCGGCGGAGGGTTGCCCGTGCATCGCCTCCAGCGCAGGCCCGACCACCGGGTCGGCGGGTCCGCGATACCATCCCGGCGCCTCGGCGGCCTCCTTTTCGAACCAGTCACGCAGTGTGCACACCAGCGCCCAGTCGAGCAGGCGGTCCATCAGCGCCTGGGCTCCGGCCGGCCGCGCGGCCGCGTCCGCGGCGACGGATTCCATCCAGGCGCATACCTCGACGTCGTCCGACACCACCAGAACGGGTGGCACCGCGCGCAGAAGCCGTTCATGACGCCGGCCCGAGGCCCGATAGGCACCGACGATCAGAGCCGTCTCGCCGGCCGGGTCGTTACCCCACCGTCCGCCTTCCAGACCGGCCTCGCATTCCGCATCCGCCGCGAAGCAGGCGACCTCGTATTCGGCGTGCGGCAGGTCGGCCGAATCAGGTCGGTCCGCGAGGAGGAACGGTTCGGGACCGCGCACGATCGCGGTGTCTCCGGCCGAGATCCGTTGCTGCGCACCGCCGGAAAGCAGCAGCGTGCCACCGCCGCGCAGCACCGTCACCATGGTCAACGGCGCACGGTCGGCGAAGCGTATGGTCCACGGCGCCTCCAGAACCGCGTGGGTGAGTACGGCTCCTTCGGCACGTATGCCACCCAGCAATTTACTCAAAGGATCCACGCCATGAGAGTAGACGAACTCCTATCGAATGTAGATCTTTACCCATAGATCGTCCACCGAATCGGGTGTGGAATACAACTCGACCGCACAATCGATCGTCCGGATACCGGACCGCAATGGAGGACCACGTGCCGAGCAACTCCATCGACGACGCTTCGACCACTCCCACCGCGCTGGTCGTAGTCGCCCACCCCCGCCCCGACTCACTGACCGCCCATATCGCCGCGCTGACCGTCCGCAGACTCACCGCCGCGGGCTACCGGATCGACCTGCTCGATCTGCACGCCGAGGGATTCGATCCCCGCATGACGGCCGCCGACCTACCGGACTGGAACAACCGGGACAAGACCTACTCCCCCGAGGTCGAGAACCATATGCGGCGCATCCTCGCCGCCGATGTCATCGTCGCGGTGTTCCCGGTGTACTGGATGCAGCTACCCGCGATCCTCAAAGGCTGGATCGATCGCGTGTGGAACTACGGATTCGCCTACGGACGCAGCAAACCCCGGCTCGCGGGCAAGCGGATGCTGTGGCTGGGCCTGGCCGGCGCGGCGGACGACGACGGAGTCGTCGACCTCATGCAGCAGGCACTGAGCTCACAACTCGACGACGGAATCGCCTACTACTGCGGCCTGACACAGTCGACGGTGGGACTGCTGCCAGGAGCGGAAGAAAAACCGCAGCGCCTGGACGCCAACGGCAATCTGCTACTCGACAACGCGCTCACCGGCGCCGCGCGCGACGCCCACTTCGCCGCGCTGGAGGACCGGGCCATGCGCTTCGTCGACGAATTCCGCGCCGGCGACCGGGTACCGGCCTGAACCTCGACACAAGAGGAAGAGCGACGTGCCTCACCGCCGCATCGGCGCTGATCGATGCACCGGACCTCGGCCCCCGTGACCGGCGGGGACCACCTCTCGAGTTGCTCCATCCCGCGACGTGAGCGCGCCGAGCTGCCCCGGGACGCAGCCGGTGGACGACGCGCCCGCGCCTCGGCATACGGCGGCGGCGCAGTTCCGGGAAAACGGTCGCGCCGTGGCGGATCGGGTGGCGGACCAGGTACCGGGGCAACGACATCGAGCGCCCGCATCGGCTGGCAGGATGGGTTGATCACCATTCACACCGGAGAGGGCGCAGATGACCATCCTGGTAACCGGGGCCACCGCAAACATCGGCCGCAAGGTCGTCGACCACCTGCTTGCTCTGGGAGCCAACGATATTCGCGCGCTCACCGCCAACCCGCGGAAGGCCGCACTCCCCTCCGGGGTGCAGGTGATCGAGGGTGACTTGCGACGACCGGAGGCCCTGGCCGCGGCGTTCGCGGGTGTGCACCGGATGTACCTGGCACCGGCACCGGACAGTGTCACCGAGGTGCTCGCGCTGGCCCGCGCGGCCGGTGTGCGGCATGTCGTCGACCTGTCCGGTGAACCGGAGAGCTGGTGGGGCAGCGTCTGTACGGCTGTCGAGGACAGTGGCCTGGCCTGGACCCACTTGTGGCCCGGCGATTTCATGGAGAACACCATGACCTGGGCGCACCAGATCCGCGAATCCGGCGCCATCCGGGAGCCGCGGCCCCACGCGGCGAGCGCGCCCATCGCCATGGACGACATCGCCGCCGTCGCCGCCACCGCCCTGCTGACCGACACCCATCTCGGCCGCGCGTTCCCGTTGGCGGGGCCGGAGATCCTCACTCGCGCCGAGCTGGTCCGGCACCTCGCCGACGCACTCGGCCGCGACATCGTCCTGCACCGGTCCTCGCGCGAGGAGGCCATCACCGCCCTGGCCCCCACCATGGGCGACAGCGCGACCTGGTATGTCGACAACGTTCTCTGCGGCTTCGACCCGGACCCCGCGACGCTGCCCATCACCAGCGTCCGAGACATCACCGGCCGACCCGCGACGACGTTCGCTCGTTGGGCTGCCGCCAACGCCCCGCGCTTCACCGCCGACTGAAACCACGCTCGCGCGTTCGCGCCCACTCCGGAGCGCCTCGCCATCACGGCTTGGTGGCCCACAGGATGACATTGGTGCCGAAGAACTTCCCGGTCCACCCGATGTCGTGAAAACCCAATGCACTCAACAGGTTCGCGACTCGCTGTGGCGATTCGAACGCGCGCGTGCTGGATTCGAGATAAGTGTACGACGACCGATCCCGCGCCACTACCCGCCCGAGCAACGGAAACAATGACGCCCATTTCCCACTTCACGACAGGCTTCATCAGTCCACCCGGGGGCAGGTTTCGAGGATGACGACCCGCCCGCCAGGCTCGAGAATCCGGTGCTGTTCGCGAAACACACGCGCAGTCGAGGCCGACACGGCCACCCACTCACCTGAGTGCCGTCGCTGTATCGGATGAATTCGCTTCTCTCGCCGAGACCGTGACGACGCGGCGGTGGCCGTCCATCCGCGGACGCCGATGGCCAGGGGTACCGGGACGGTGAGGACCCCGGACACCGGCTCGAACACGAGACCGAATGCGGTGAGAAGAGCGGTTGCGCGCCCGAGTACGCCGCTCCAGTGCGGCGGCGACCGCACCGGCAGCACCTGCGCGAATTCCGGCTGCGGATGCGCGGCCGCCGCCTCCTGACACCGGATATTCAGGGTTTCTGATCACGACTGTTGTGCGTTCGATCGCGCTGTTCGACCTGGCCGCTGTTGCCGAGATCGGCGGGGCGTAGCCGGTGTGGCAAGGCGTGCGCGAACACCGCGGGGGCCTGGATCGGCGCCGGCGTCATTGCCCTCGGGGTCTACGGGTTCGTCGCCACCCGAATCGCCTGCAACACACCGGCGATCTTGCTGAGATCACGTCGTTGTGACACTGTCTGTCCTGTCTATCTCTGTCTATTGTGATCGGGGGTTGAGTCGTGCCAGAGTTCAACGGGCACAACGGCGCCGGGCAGCTCAGTCTGAGCACAGCGGCCGCGCGCAAGCTGTCGTCGACAACCAAGTCCGTACCGCAGATGCAGGGCATCACCCCGCGCTGGCTGCTCGACCAGTTGCCTTGGGTGGAGGCCAGGGGTGGTGCGTACCGGGTCAACCGGCGGCTGAACTACACGCTGGGCGACGGGCGACTGACCTTCCACGCCACCGGCAATGCGGTACAGGTCATTCCGGCCGAGCTGACCGAACTCCCATGGCTGCGGAATTTCGCCGATACCGACGTGTTGCAAGCCCTTGCCGACAGATTCACCCAACATGAATACGAACCGGGGGAAGTGTTGGTAGCGGCAGGCACTCGAGCCGACCAGCTCCATCTGCTCGTACACGGACGGCTCACCAAACTCAGCGAAGGCGCGTTCGGGGAAGAGTCGATCCTGGAAATCATCGCCGACGGTGACTATTTCGGCAACGAAGCATTGATCGGCCCCGAGAGTGCCTGGAATTACTCGATCAAGGCCACCACAGCCTGCACGGTGATGTCATTGCCGAAGTCGTCCTTTCAGGAGCTGCTCGAACAGTCCGAGGCACTGCGCGACCAGCTGGAGCGCTATCAAGCGACCAGAGGAAAGTCGCAGAACGCTCATGGCGAGGCCGGTGTGGAGGTCATGTCCGGTCATCGCGGTGAGGTTCCCATCGCAGGCACATTCGTCGACTATGAACTCAAGCCACGCGAATACGAGCTGAACATCGCGCAGACCATCCTTCGGGTGCACACTCGGGTCTCCGACCTCTACAACGAACCGATCGACCAGCTCGAGCAGCAACTGCGACTGACCATCGAAGCGGTGCGGGAGCGTCAGGAGTACGAGCTGGTCAACAACAAGGAATTCGGCCTGCTGCACAATGCGGACTTCGGCCAACGGATCTACACCCGTAGCGGCCCACCCACTCCGCACGACATGGATCAGTTGCTCAACACCGTCTGGAAGAACCCCGGTTTCATTCTCGCCCATCCGGATGCCATTGCCGCCTTCCGCGACGAGTGCACCCGACAGGGCGTTTCCCCGGAAACCATCCACGTCCCCGGCGGTCGACTGTCCGCATGGCGCGGTGTGCCCATCTATCCCTGCTTGAAAATCCCGATCAGCGATCGGCGCACCACGTCGATCATGGTGATGCGCACCGGCGAAGCGGAACAGGGCGTCATCGGTCTGCGCAAGACCGGCCTGGTCGACGAATACGAGCCCGGCCTGAGCGTGCGGTTCATGAGCATCGACGAGAAGGCGATCATCAACTACCTGATCACCTGCTACTACTCGCTGGCCGTGCTGGTGCCGGACGCCCTGGGCGTACTGGAGAACGTTCAGCTCGGGAGCGCCCATGGCCCCCACCGCTGATGCGGACCCCTTCGCGCGCGCCCGTGAGCTGATCACCCCCGGCCTACAGGCAGCGGTGGACCAGATGAACCCAGCGACGCGCCAGGTCATCGGTTACCACTTCGGATGGTGGGACGAACAGGGCCGTCCCCGGGCAGAAGGTGCGGGCAAGGCGGTGCGGCCCACTTTGGCGATGCTCGCGGCGCGGGCCGTAGGCGGCACCGCCGAACGCGCGACCAACGCGGCCATCGCGGTCGAACTGGCGCACAACTCCTCATTACTGCATGACGACGTCATAGACTCCGACCGCACCCGGCGCCACCGCCCCACCGCGTGGACGGTCTACGGCATACCCGCAGCCATCCTCGCCGGTGACGCCCTGATAACGCTGGCTACCGAGGCTCTCATCGCCGACGGGCCGCCGCTGGCCACCGAGGGGGTGCCTCGACTCAATGCGGCACTGCTGCGGGTGGTTGACGGCCAAGTCGCCGACACGGCGTTCGAAGGCCGGTCTGACGTGCGGCTCGACGAGTGCATCGAGATGGCAGGCAACAAGACCAGCTCATTGTTCGCCGCCGCGTGCGAGCTCGGCGCGATTGCCGCCGGAGCCACGCCACAACGAGTCCGGCAGCTACGCCAGTTCGGCGAGCACCTCGGCCTCGCGTTCCAACTCGTCGACGATCTCCTCGGCATCTGGGGCGATCCGGCCACCACCGGCAAGCCCGTACTGTCCGACCTACGTGCCCGCAAGAAGTCACTGCCAGTGGTGGCCGCCCTGGTTACCGGCAACAGCGCCGCCAGGCGGTTGGCCCAGCTGTACAATCGCGCCGATCCGCTGAACGATGCGGATCTTCGGACCTGCGCCGAGCTCATCGAGCAGGCTGGGGGACACTCCTGGGCACGTGCGGAAGCGCAGCGCCAACTCGATGCGGCCCTGGAATGTCTACGGGCGGCGAATCCGGAGTCGAAAGCCGCAGCGGAACTAATGTCCATCGCGCACCGGCTCAGCACTGTGCCCAACACGACTGGGCCTGGTACGACGGCACCGGATATCACGGACATCACTGAGGCGATTCCCGTGCGCCCCACCGGTTTCGGCACTGCCACCGCACGGCAAGCTGTTGGCAGGCGCGCGACGGTGACTACCTCTGCTCTGTAGTTCGGCGGGGGTTTCGTTGATCGGGCCGATATCCGCTCACGCACGACCCCCATCGCGCTCGACGACATGGAAGGAACGCAGATGGCTCCGAGTGTTGCGGTCATCGGCTCCGGTGTGTCCGGTATGACCGCGGCCTACTTGCTGCGCAACAAGTTCGAGGTCACCGTGTTCGAGGCAGGCTCCCGACTGGGCGGTCACGTCGACACCGGGCATCCCGAACCCGGCCGGCCTGCGGACATGGCGTTCACGATTTTCAGCACCATCCACTACCCGAACTTCACCCGGCTGATGAAGGACCTCCGAGTCGCGACCAAGCCAGTGGACGTGTCCACGCAGGTGACGTGCTTCCACTGTGGATTCGCCCACCGTAGCGACAAACCCATGGAGCCGGCCGGCCTCCCGCGCCGCCCACCTGGCGTCAGCGAACACGTCTGGCACCGATGCGTCGAGGACTCCAAGCGATTCGTGTCGCACCTGCGAAAGGCCATTCACGCCGAGCCGGACACCACCCTCGAGCAGTTTCTGCTCGAGGAAGAGTTTTCCACTTACTTCGCTCAGCACTTCGTCTACCCCCGGTTGCGGGTATGGCTCCTGTCGGATCTCAGGAACACTCCCATCGGGTATCTGACCAACGTGCTGGACCGCTACGGGCTCCTCGGCGGTGCCGAGGCATTCCGATCCTGGTACGTGCTGCCCGAAGGCAGTGCGGCCTACATGGAGCGCATCGCCGCTACCGTGACCTCGATCAAGACCTCGACACCGGTACGCGCGGTCAGCCGTACCGGCGACGGAGTCGCCATCCGGGACGCCGCCGGGAACGTCCACCACTTCGACAAGGCCGTGATGGCCGTGCACTCTCTACAGGCGCTCGCCTTGCTCACCGAACCCACCGCCGAGCAATGGTCCGTACTCAGCGCGTTCGACTACACGCCGACCGAGGCGGTGCTGCACACGGACAAGAGCATGCTGCCCAGCGGATCAGGCAGCGCCGCTATCTCGATCCAACTGTCCTGTGCTGACCCAGATCTGCCGTTGTTCACCGCCCACGCAAACCTGAATCGAATGCGCGGTGAGATATCGTCCACGACGTACTGGGCGACCTACCTCACCCCCCTCACTGCGGTGAACCCGGCCAGTGCGCTGACCCGTGAGGTATACCGCCACCCGACCCTCACCCTGCAGTCCGCCGCGGCCCAACGCCGCCTGCCCGCGCTGTCCGATCACGTCCTCGCCTTCGCGGGCTCCTACCACGGCGACGGCTTCCACGAATCCGGCTGCACCTCGGGAATCGCGGCGGCGGAGGCACTCACCGGCAAGGACGCCGCAACCCTGTTCGAGGAAGCGGCGTTCAAGCAAGCAGCATCCACGAGCGTGCACACCGCGATTCGAACCTCGGACCGGTCCCGGCCCCAGCCACAGGGCCGCGCGGGACACCTCCTGTCGACAGGCCACCCTCCGATAAGACACCTTCGACCGCCCGGCCTCGACGTCCTTCACTTCTCCGGGCGCCGCGCCCTTGCCGCCATCCCCGACGCCGGCCACCGCGCGGTGGTCGCCAGCGTGCTGGACTCAGGCTTGGTCGACGAAATGATCGCCCGCACCGCGGGTTTCGACCCAACCGTCGACCTCGCACAGGTCCGCGCCAACGTCGACCTGCTCACCACCGAGTTCGCGGCCTTCGGCATCACCATTCCCGCTGCCACCACCAGGGACCTCACGCTGATGCGCGCCCTGCTGGTGCCCGTTGCCGACGACGCGCTCGCCCTTGCCCTCGACCGCATCTGGGTATTCACCCTCGACGCCGACGATGTGTGCTGCCACAACCCCGTGGAAGCCGAAGCCATCATGCGGGACGGTATGCTGACGGGGCGGTCCGCATCATCGCCGTACACCGGATACATCCAGCACATGTTCACCGAAGTCGCGCGGTTCTGCGATCCGACATTCCTCGCCGTCTACAAGACCTTCTTCTACAACGGGATTA
Source organism: Nocardia sp. NPDC047654 (assembly GCF_043205035.1). NCBI lineage: Bacteria > Bacillati > Actinomycetota > Actinomycetes > Mycobacteriales > Nocardiaceae > Nocardia > Nocardia sp. NPDC047654. Next base: position 47,560 of record NZ_JBIDDF010000008.1, on the reverse strand, counting down.
CCGGCGTCCTCATGGAGGCAGAGTTCACGCCGGGAGTGTCGGACGAGATCGACAGTGACTTCGTCCGCACTTTCAACGGCTACGGCCAGTTCTGGTTCACCTCACTTCAGTTCATCGACCCCTGTTTGAGCGCCCACCGCAATCGTGCATTCTGGTCGGCGGCCCTGAGCTCCTGTGACGCGTTTCTCAGCGATATGAATGACGTCCTGTCCTTCTACAAGGAGGCGGTGCATGGCGAGGACTTCGTCGTCAGCAGGATCTATCGCCGCTCGGTACAGGAGAACATTCCTTACCTCGCCGCCTACCGCCGGAGCTTCGACGGCGGCCTGGCCGCCTACCGTCGAATACTGGATCTCGCCACCGACGAGCAACGCCCGCACCTGGACCGCTACATGACCGGCTACGTGTACTGGCACTTCCACAGCCGTCGCTACCGCTGGCAGGACATCTACCCTGGCCTGCCCCCGATCGACCTCTGCGATCAATCCGATTCAGCGCCTCATCGATGAACAAGGAATCGCGATCATGCTCATCATCGCCTTCAAACCCGGTCACGACGGTGGAATAGTCGCCGTTGAGAACGGTCGCTTACTGTATTCGCTCGAATCGGAGAAGGATTCTTCTGCCAGATACTCTTTCTTGACTCCAGAAACGGTGTTGGGAATGGCCGAACGCCTCGACAGACTACCTGATGTCATTGCGGTCGGAGGTTGGCTGAGAGTCGGGGAGGCGAGATTCGGCATCCAGAACGAGCTCAATGCCGGTTATTATGGAGCCGAGCAGATGATAACGCGGCCGAGCCGATTCTTCGGGAAAGACGTCACATTCTTCTCCTCCTCTCATGAGCGTTCTCATATTATGGGCGCAATAGGCATGGCCCCGCCGCAGCGTCATCGCTTCCAGGTTGTCCTGGTATGGGAAGGGGTTACGGGTGCATTCTTCTTGGTCGACCACGGGTATCGGGTCGTGAAGAAGTTCGAGGTCATGGAACAACCCGGTGGCAAGTACGCTGCCCTGTTCGCCATACTGGACCCAGATTTTCCAGCTACCGGCGGGGAGCCCCGCATGAGCGACGCCGGCAAGCTCATGGCACTCGCCGCTTACTCCGATGCCTCAGCTGCCGATCAGGAGATCCGCAGTGCCATCGATCGTGTCATGAGCATGACTCACGCTTATCCAGTGCCCAAGAGCGACTTTCGTGACACTGTCTTGTTCAATGCCGGAATCACGTCTCCAATTGGCACCATGGCCGCTGCCGTTATCACTGAACGACTCTTTACCGCCTTCTCCGATGTGGCGTTGCGAGATATCCCTGCCGGTCTTCCGTTGCGTATCTCCGGCGGCTGCGGTTTGAACTGTGAATGGAACCAGCAGTGGCGCCAATTGGGTCACTTCTCCGAAGTGTTCGTTCCACCCTGTCCCAACGATTCCGGTTCCGCGATCGGTACGGCTATCGATGCTCAAGCTGCGCTGACAGGTAGTCCATTCATAGAGTGGAGTGTCTATGCCGGCTCGGATTTCGTCAACGACAAGGCTCCGAATCCTGCGCAATGGCACCGACGCCGACTGGACTACGCAGCCCTCGCTCAGGTACTGACGGAAGGTAGAATCGTAGCCTGGGTTCAGGGCAGATGGGAGATCGGACCACGCGCACTGGGTAACCGCTCGCTTCTTGCCGATGCGCAGAACCCTGCCAGCAGAGACCGTCTCAACGTCATCAAGCAACGCGAAGACTATCGGCCGATTGCCCCAGTGGCCCGCGTCGAAGACCTAACCGCCGCTTTCGATGCCGATTTTGAAGACCCATATATGCTGTATTTTCGGCGAGTGCGTGACCCAAGACTGAAAGCTGTCACCCATGTTGATGGTTCAGCCCGCGCCCAGACTGTATCCGGCCTGAACAACCCGCAGCTACATAAACTCCTCTGCGCTGTAGCCGCGCAACAAGACCTGGGTGTTCTGTGCAATACGAGCTTGAACTTCAACGGCCATGGATTTATCAACCATATGTCCGACCTTGCTGAATATTGTGAGAGTCGTGGCGTTACCGACATGGTCGTAGGTAATGAATGGTTCGAGAACATTCAGCAATTCACCAGTCGATCGTCGACATGAAGAGAGTGTCAGAATTTTTGTGGGCGAAACGGTGAAACGTCTTGCCAACCTTCGGTTATCCGCTCACCGTAGAACAGGGCGAGCGTGTCGAGTATATCCTTCCATCCGCTGATCTTTCCAGTGATGTTCGGCCGGTTCTTCAACGGATTCCGTATGACGAAGTAGAGCACTTTCAGTGCCGCTTGTTCATTGGGGAAATGCCCACGCCGGCGGGTGGCTTGCCGGAACACGAGTTTCCGGATAGGCGCCGGGAACTTCAGAAACGGCGTGAATTGCTCCCAGCTGTTGCGCCAGACCGCGATCATCGCCGGGTATTTCGGTTCCCATTCCGCGACGAACTCGTCGAACAGTAATTGGCGGCTTCGACAGTGGGAGCGGTGTAGATGGCCCGGAGTTCGGTAGTGATCCGACTCCAGCACTTTCGAGAAGTGTATTTCAGGCTCGCGCGCACGAGATCGACCACGCATTGCTGGACATCGGCCAGCGGCCATGTGTCGTTGATTTCGGTGCGCCGCAGCCCGTAGGCGTAGATCGTCTTCAACACCACCGCGTCCCGGGCCGCACTCAACCTGCCTTTCACCCCGCGTGCGATGATCTTGCCCGGCCGGGCATCCCCGGCGAGACCCAGCCCGGCTACTCGGCACGGATCCAATGAAGCCGATTGACGAGGATCTGTTCACCGACGGGCGTGGGTGGCGTCCGCAAGACCAGCCGGTCGCCGGATATTTCCACCGAGCGCCGCTGCTCGCTGCCCACCCAGTTCGGGAACACGCTCATTCGCAGCACATGCACGACGGTGTCGCCCTCCAGGCGGTACTCCCCGCAGTACGCGACGTAGGTCGAATAGGCTTCAGCGCGTTCACTTTCGGTGCCGCCGAGCGCGACCGATGTCGACAGTTCGCGACGGTCGGCCTTGGCGATTTGACCGGTCATCCATCCGCCGGAGGTATAGACCAGACACCCTTGGGGGTCGTCGCCGAACGGCATCGTCACCGCGCCTGCCTCGTCGGTGGCGGTCCACGCCGTCAACCGCCACCGCCCCACCAACTCGCCGGCAATCATGCAGCCGATGCTAGGCGCCCGTAACGCCACTTGCGACCGGAGTAGGCGCACCGTGCCCTCGGTCCCGGCGGACCCGGCTGTATCGCCAGAACTCGCGAGCAAATTACTTCACCGATCTCGACGCCCTCGCGACCGCGATCATCGACGAACTCGGCACCGAGGTTCTGTATCCGCGCTCGCCGAGGCAACGCCTTTCGAGGTGACCCCGTTGCGGTTGTCACCCGAGTGGTCGACGCGACGGTCGAAATCCTCAGCTTGTCGGCTACCAGGATTCGATCAGCGGGACATCCTGCCGGCGCTGCTGCCATTGTTCGGTGAGGCGGCCGAGTCGGCTCGGGGCGGCGATACCGCGTATGCCCGCGATCTTGTCGCCGCGGATCTCCAGGATCGTGACGCCCAGGATTCGGGCGCCGAGTGTGAAGAGCACGGCCGGGCAGCCGTTGATCACGGCGGCGTGGATAGCGGGAGAGCCGCCGGCGAGTTTGCGTTTGGCCGCGGACGGTTTGAAGCCGGCTCGCACCGCACGGGCGATCTGCCCCGGGTTCGGGTAGCGGATCAGCTTCTCGGCCATGCCTGCGGCGCCGTCGGAGACGCCGCTCGCGTCGTCGGTCAGCAGCGCCACCAGCCGTTCGGTCCGACCCGAGGAGGCGGCGGCAACGAACGCCTCGACGATTCGACGCGCGGAGGCCTGATCGACCTCGGTACGTTTGCCGGCGGCGGCGATTCGACGCCGGGCTCGGTGCGTGTGTTGCTGACTCCCGGACTCTGTGATGCCGAGAATCTCGGCTATCTCGGCGTGGCTGTACGCGAAAGCCTCGCGCAGAACGTAGACAGCTCGCTCGGTCGGCGACAGGCGCTCCATGAGGGTCAGCACCGCCAGGGTCACCGATTCGCGCTGCTCAGCAGTCTCCGCAGGGCCCAGCATCGGGTCGCCGTCGAGCAGCGGTTCGGGCATCCAGGCGCCGACCGCGCGCTCGCGCCGCACCTGCGCCGAACGAAGGCGATCGAGGGCCAGATTGGTGACGATCTTGGTCAGCCAAGCTTCGGGGACCTCGACGTACTCCTGGTCGGCGGCCTGCCACCGCAGGAACGCGTCCTGCACCGTGTCCTCGGCGTCGGCGGCCGAGCCGAGTAACCGGTAGGCGAGCGAGGCCAGCCGGTCCCGGCTGGCCTCGAAACGCGTCACGGTGGCGGTGTTCATGCGCCCGACCTTATGCGGTGAGCACTTCGGGCGAGCGCTCTCGGCTGGTGGCCGAGCGGTGCCGGCGACTCGGCATTCCGTAGGTCGGTCGGCTGATAGCCCAAGCGCTGATCGCCACGATCGCCGACTTGACTCGCGCCGCAGGCCTGCCGCACAGGGCCCCGGACTTCGCGCGCCCGGCACCGTCGACAAGCTGGAAGATCGCGTCCTTACGTCCGAGGCTGATGTGGTTGCCGACATAGCGCAGCGCGGTGGCCTTGATCTTGCGGCCGGTCAGATCCCCGACGATCGCGGCCGCCGCCTGCGTGCCGGTGAATCCCGCCGAAGCACACGACATCGGCAACGGCTGACCGTTCTCACCGATGACGAAGACGCTGTCACCGGCGACGTAGACATCCGGGTGCGAGACCGACCGCATATGACGGTCTACCGTGATCCGCCCGTCGGCTTCCACCGCGAGACCGCTGGCGGCGGCGATCGGGTGGACGGCGAAGCCGGCGGTCCACACGGTCGCATCCGCGGCCAACACGCTGCCGTCGGCGGCGACGGCCTTCGTCTCCTCGACACGCTCGATCTCGGTGTGCTCGTGGACCGCGATGCCGAATCGATCGAAGGAACGCAGCAGGTGACGGCGCGCCTTCGGACCCAGCCAACCCCCCAGTTCGCCGCTGGTGACCAGGCTGACCCGAAGACCCGGACGGGCCTCGGCGATTTCGGTGGCGGCCTCGATCGCGGTCAGGTTACCGCCGACGACCAGCACCTTCCCGTTCTCGCCCAGCTCATCCAGGCGGGCGCGCAGGCGCAGCGCGGACGGCCGTGCGGCCACGTGGAAGGCGTGCTCGGCGACGCCAGGCACGCCATGGTCGGCGGCGGTGCTGCCGAGCGCGTAGAGGAGGGTGTCGTATCCGATCCGGTCGATGCCCTCGCCATCGGCCACCGTGACGGTCCGCCGCGCGACGTCGACGTCGGTGACCCGCGCCACGCATAGTCGAATTCCGGTGCCCGCGAACACCTCCGTTAGCGGTCGATGGGGTAGATCGTGCCCCGCGGCGAGCTGGTGCAGGCGCAGCCGCTCGACGAAATCGGGTTCGGCATTGACGACGGCGATCTCGAAATCGTCGGAGTGCAGCGTGCGGGCCAGATATCCGGCGGTGAAGGCTCCGGCGTATCCGGCTCCGAGAACGACGATGCGGTGCTTCATGATTCGCTCCTGTCTGGTTCGCGTGCTTCCTGAACGCGACAGCCGCTGAATTCCTGACAACCACCAAAGTGATCCGCGTCACCAGATGTCAGGAAATTCGTTGCCATGCCGTCATGTCGACGAACCCCCTGCAACGAAGGAGCGGACATCATGATCCCCGCCCTGTGCACCGGCTTCGGCCGCGGCGCCGGAATCTTCCTACTCGGCCGCGAAGGCGCTCACTTCGAACTGAGCCGTGGCACGAATCAGCTTTTCGAGGAGTAGACATGACCCCGCAGACAACGCTCACCACCGATACGTCGCCGTCGCCGTGGCCGACGGTGGCAGCGACGGTCATCCTTCTCACGGTGATCACCAGCGTGCTGCTCACCGCCTTCGCGTGGCCGTCGGTGCGATCGTCAGTACACGATGTGCCCATCGCCGTCGCCGGACCGCCCGCTGCGGTCGCGCAGCTACGCACGACACTCGATCAACGCCTGCCGGGCGGCTTCGACATCACCGAAGTCACTGCCACCGCCACCGCCGAACAACTCATCCGCGACCGAAAGGTCTACGGGGCAATCGATCTCAGCTCCGGCGCCCCGCAGATCATCATCGCCTCCGCCGCCGGTACCGCGGTCGCCCAAACCCCGCAGACCATCGCAACCGGCCACACGCAATCCGGGAATCCCGGGAATCCCACCACTGTCCGCGATCTCGTTGCGCTGCCCGTCGACGACCCACGCGGCGCCGGCCTGGCCGCAGCGTCGCTGTTCCCCTCACCCGAGCGCATCCTCGACCTGTCCGATGAACAATTCCGGCAGGTCGGCGCCGCGTTCCCCAAGTGTGCTCTGCGCGCGGCCGCCCGCGCGTTTCTGGCCCAGGGATCGCGGTGGGAGAAGCTGCCGCCTGCTGAGCTGGTCACCACGCTGCAAACCATCGACCGCGCCGGTGGATGGACTGCGCGGACCGCGGTCGCGGACTACACCAACGACTTCTCCTTCTACGACTACTCCGACATCGCCGTTCAGCCCGCCGCCCGGCGGCTCAATCCAGACCGGCAATGGCCACAAGGGGCGCGGGCCTTCAAGGCCGCGTGGGAGGAGCTGGCCGGAGATCAGCTGTCCGCGTGGACTCTTCTCACACTGGCATGGGGGATCAACAATGGGAAAACACTCCAACGTGCAGGCGTCTGCTGACCTGATCGCCGGCTACGACCCGCGACACCGGTTCGATCTGCTGCTGGTGAATGCGCCCTTGCGCGACTACGCGATGCGGCCGCGAGTCAACGACTTCACCCTGCCCGTGCTCGGCATGGGCTACATCGCCACCTACGCCGCCCGCCACGGCTACAACGTCGGAGTTCTCGATGCCGAAGCCACGGCCTCGGCATCCAGGACACGATCGCGCTGGTCAACACCGCACGCGTCCCGCCGCGGAAGCCGATGCCAAAACCCGGATACTCGACGCCGCCGCCGAGGCTTTCATGACGCACGGGTTCTTCGGCACCACGATCGATGCCATAGCCGACGAAGTGGGCGCCACCAAAGGCTTGATCTACTACCACTTCCGGTCGAAGTTCGACATCTTCCTCGCCGCCTACGAGGAGGGCATGCGCCGAGCTCGCGCACAGGTCGAACCGCACGCGCAACTATCGGGTAACGGATACGAACGATTGGTGGCGATGTCCAACGCGCACGTCGTGAACCTCATGACCGACCTCGGCTACCACCATGTTGTCCACCAAGGAGTGCGCGAGCAAAGTTACGCGGCGCTCAAGCCGCGCCAACGCGAGGCGCTTGCACGGTTGAACGAATTACGACACAACTACGAACGCCTTTTCCAGACAGTCCTGACCGAGGGCACAGTCGACGGGTCACTGCGCCCTGTCGAGCCCCGGCTGGCCGCGCGCACACTGCTGAGCAGTCTTAACGCCGTGGACATTTGGTATCACCCCGGCCGACGCCAGTCCGATACGGACATCGCGGCGCTGGCCGAATCCATAGTGGACTTGATCGTGAACGGTCTCGCCGGCGCGACTCACTGATCGTCACTCGCGTCCCCGTTCGCCGCATCCAGCCCGCCTGACGAACACATCCGGCTTTCGAACCACCGGCACCACCTCCACCGGCAGCATCGACGGCCCCGCACGCCGGAGCAAGCCGACACCCAGCTAGGCCTTCGCGGACCGGCTCGAGGAGTCGGGTTGCCCACGATCCCTGGACCGTGCGGAGGGCTCGCACACCCGAGGCTGTTCGAGACCGACCTCCACGATTCTGGGCGGCGCCTGGCGCGTGCAATCGACGCGTGACCATCGCAGGCGCCGGGCACCCTCCCGACTGCAGTCGGCGATACGCACAGCGCTCGTCGCGACGCAGTCCGCAGCGTTCGGTCCGGCATGCGGCTCCCCCTGACCGGGAACGTCGACCTCGAGCCGCGGTGGGCCTCGGTGCCAGGATGACGCGATGAGCACCGTGTCAAGACAGCCGGTCAGCGAGGAAACCGTGTATCTGTTCATGGATTACGGACAGTTCCGCATCGACGGGGGTGTCGAGAGTCCGGTCGAGGAAATTGAACTCCTCGACCGTGCGCTGGCGGCGCATCCTTTCGCCTCCGACGGGCTCGCGGTGGTGGTATTGAGCCCGCACCAGAACAACTTTCACATGCCGGTGACGGTCCAGGTGTGGGAGGAGCGGCCGCCCGACGATCGTGCCGAGTGGCAGCAGGTGTGTGAGACGAGGTTACGAGTCGGACCGGAGGGCATACTGTGCCTGTCGTCGCCGACCGACGGCGCAGTCGACTGCCCGGTTTCGCAGGGCGAGTATCTGATCGAGATCAGCGGCCGCGGATTCATCAACTACGGCTGGCCCGGGTCGACCGAACCCGGCGATGTGTGGCGTATCCGGCTCTGGCCGGACGACGGCAGTAAACCGCTACCAGCCCTGCAGTGGGACATGCCCGGATACGGTGTGCCCGATAATGTCCCGCTATCGCACGTCACCGCGTCGATCGACGACGCGCAGGAATGGGTCGTCGTAGTCGACGATGAAGGCTCTCGCCGCCTGCACATCAACGAACTGCCGCAGCAAGCGGCCGCTTTCGACCGGCGGCGCTGGGGCGGGGAGCCGATACCCCGGCTCGAAGATCACCCGGGCGCGGAAGAGTTGGCACGCCATGACCGCGCGATCGCCGAGGCCGTCGCCGCAATGGCTGATACCGAGTTGCGGCGCCTGGCGCGCTGGGCGGCGAACCAAGCCTGCACGAAAGCCGGGCTCACCGACCGGCCGTGGGTGCGACCCGCCTTGGCGGCGCTGCGGGACGGCCGACCGCTACCGCCTCCCTTCGACGACGTGGACTCGGCCATGACCCGGCTACACGACGAAGACTTCGGTCCGGCAGATGATGAGCACGTGGGCACCATCGAAGCAACGACGGGCCCCGGCTCGGCCGGTGCGGCGACAAGCTCCTTCGATCTGGGCCCAATCCACCGCCCCTCCTTCGCGCTGCCCACCATCACCGACGCGAACCAACCCGACGCACTCGATGCCGCTATGACAACCCTGTACGCCACTGCATTGGTCTTCGGCCCCGAGGTCGACACGCTATTCGCCGCAGTCAGAACGGAATTCGGAATCCGGTGAGCTGGGGTGGCGAGGACTACCTCCAGGTCGTCGGCGGCGGCGGCGAGATCAGCTGCTCACATAATTCGCCGGCCTCACATGGCGCTGGCCCGCCAGCAACTAAGCCGCTGGCCGGTTCGCCGTCGCGGTACTGCGCTCGGTATGCAGCTCGATCGCGTGGCCCGAGCTCACTGTGGCTCAAGCGAGCGCCGATGCGTCACAGTAGTAATCGAGGGGAACCTGACCGAGGAGATGGACGGGTGTTTATCAACCGTGATGTACAGCGAGTCTTCCCAAGGGTGGGGCGACTGGGGCTCCCAGCAGAATATTGCGGCTCGATGATGGGCGGTATGAGCGGCAGCGATGACCTCGTTCCCACCGGGTGGATCAGTGCGAATCCGGCCATGGATCGTCGGTGACGAACGTGCGGGTGTTGTTGGCGGCGAGCGGGTCGCGTGGGGACGTCGAGCCTATGGTCGGTCTCGCGCTGTGGTTGCGCGAATTCGGAGCACAAGCGAGGGCGTGCGCGCCGCCGGACATCGCGGCGCGATGCGCTGAGCTCGGGTTGCCGCTGGTGCCGCTGGGTCCACTGAAGTCGGGTTCGCGAGGCGGGAGGCTGTCGCCGACGGAGCTGTCGCAAAACGTAACCGACTGGCCCAAGGTGCAGTTCGACACGATCTCCACAGCGGCCGCAGGATGCGACCCGAGAAGCAGCCCGAGACACACGGCAGGCCAGCCTGGGATCCACGCATTCGGCACCGACGGCAACGACATACTCGTCAAAAACATCTCCAACTCCCCCACCGCTGCCGGGTCCAGTAGACGATCTTCCTGTGCCACTACCTGCGCAGTCGTGAATTGCAGCGGGAGATCAACAGCGGTTTGAACGTCCAGGCCTCGATGGTGCTGCCGGACAGGGCGCGGTCTTTTCCGCCCGGCATCCCCCTTCGAGGTACAGGTCAGAGCGCCTCGACCGCCTCCGGTACAGGTGGCGCCACCGTTGGTGAGGGTGCCGTCGATCGGTGGGCTACCGGCCTGGCCGTGCGGGCCGCTCAGGCCGAAGGTGGGGTGGGCAGGCAGGAAAGGCAGGTCGATCGAGAGGTCGTAGACGGTGAGACCGAAGAGATTGGTTCCGGACGGGATGTCGCAGCCGACATCACCGTTGGACCGGATAGCGCAGATCGAACTCGCGTACGCCGAATGCACCGGCCGCCAGCTCAGCCACCAGGGTGATCGGGAGCAGTAGCACTCCGGTGGCGATGCCGACCACGACCTTCAAAGGAGACGTGCGCTTAGTTGGTGCCGCGTCGGCGCCGCGCCGCCCGCAACTCGGGGTCGAGACGTTCACGCATGAAACCGTCTGCCCCTGGGCCGGCGAGGAAGGCGAGGTCGACGGCCGAGAGAGGGCGCCCGCTGCGCTGGTCCACAAGGCCGGGCATGATCTCCTCCCCGGTGTCGCGATCGGTCAGGACCACGCTCGGCGCATCCGATCCCGTGTGTTTGCGGCCCCAGGCGTACAGGGCGACGAGGACCGGGGAAAGGTCTCGCCCCTTGTCGGTGATGACGTACTCGTAGCGGGGCGGGGACTGGCTGTAGCGCCTGCGTTCGAGCAGCCCGGATTCGACCAGAGTACGCAATCTCCTGGTCAGCATATTCGGGGCGATGCCGAGGTTGCGTTCGAACTCGTCGAATCTGGTGAACCCGTCCAGCGCATCGCGCACGATCAGCAGCGTCCACCAGTCGCCGACATACTCCAAAGCGCCCGCAATCGGGCACCCCATCGCCTGGAAACTCGTTCGCCGCACCTGCTGATCCTTTCGCCACCCACAGTGACCCTACAGTAACTTGCATAATAGTAGTTACTGGTTCTAGCGTGGGCGTCGCAGCCGGACCACGAGCTGCCACATCTCACCCTGGTGAACGACCGGAAGGCGCACTTGTGACTTTCTCCTCCGACAGCCCCCGAACCACCACGCTGGTCATCGGTGCGGGCGGACGACACGGCGGCACCGGCTCACATGTCGTGCGGCGTCTTCGTGAACATGACCACGCGGTCCGCGTGCTGGTCCGCGCTGATGACGAACGCGCACAACACCTTCGCGCTCTCGGCGCGCAAATCGTCGTGGGCGATCTACTGGATCGCCGGACGCTGGATGCGGCCGTGCGGGACGTGGACACCGTGTATTTCACCTATCCGGTCGCTCCCGGCATCGTGCAGGCCGCCGCCAATCTGGCCTCCGCGATCCGGCACGCCGAGACCACGCCGCGACTGGTCGTGATGTCCATGGCGGTCTCGGCCCCCGACAACCCCAGTGGGCTGGGACGCGCGCAATGGGCCGCCGAGCAGGTGCTTACCTGGGCGGGACTGGAACCGACGATCTTACGGATCAAGGCCCTGTTCTACGAGAACATCGTGCTGTTGCACGCCGGATCCATCCGCGAGACCAGAAGCTTCGCCAACAGTTTCGGCGATGGTGCGGTGCCGTGGATCAGCGGTGTCGATGCCGCCGATCTCGCCGTGGCCGCGCTGACCGACCCGGTCCGATACCCTCGCGGCACCACGCTCTACCCGCAGGGGGCGACCGTGCACAGCCACGCCGAGATCGCCGCTCTCATCGAAGCAGAAACGGGAACACCGGTCCGATACACCTCCATCCCTGCCGGTCAATGGCAGCGCGAACTGGAAGCCCTCGCGCACAACGGCACCGAACCATCCGTCAATCCAGCTATGGCGCAGCATATTTCGGCCATCGGCGCGGTGTTCTCCCAGCTGCCCTCGGCCCCGCCGATCGATACCACCGCACTCGCCGAGGCCATCGGCCGTTCGCCGCAGACGTTCGCCGAGTTCGTCCACGAACACGGTCACCAATTCGTTGCGGCCCCCGGTCGTTGATCCACATCGGATCCGGGCGTGTGCGCACTGAGAGTTGAACGGCGTGCGACCGCCGCGGAGGGGCTGCCCCCTGCTCGACACCGCCGTCTGACCGCTGGTCGATGGATGCAGTGGGGTCGCCCGCGGCCCGCGCCGCCGTCAGCGGCTCGGGCCGCGGGGGGCATCGCAGCGCGATCGTGGGCTCTGCGCGATCTCGCTACGATCCGGAGCACCTCGGTCAGCCAGTACGGTGCTCGTCGCGGTCGAGGTGGCGGTAGCTGGTTTTGCATGACACCCCGAAGGTTCCGGCGATCTGAGTGAGGGTGTATCTGCGCTTACCGCGAACGTCGAGTTCGTCGTACATCTCCCGCACCTCGAGTACCTGCAGCTCGGTCAGCGCCGGTGGCTGAGCTCCAGACCTCCCGCGGGCGCGGGCCGATTCAAGACCCTCCAGAGTCCCCTCGCTGATCAAGTCCGCAGTCCTCTCGTCCATGGCGGCGATGACGTGGAACAGGAACCGCCCGGCCGACCTCGTGGTGTCGATGCCCTTTTCGAGCACGAAAAAGTCGATGCCACGCTCATCGAGCTGGGCGGCCAGCTCGGTCATGTGCCGCACCGACCGGAACGGACGCGACAGCCGCGTGATGACCAGCTCGTCGCCACGGCGCAGATGCTCGAAGCACTTGTCCCATTCCCGGGCGGCGTGCCAGCTTGCCCGACGCCTTGTCCACCCAGATCCATTCGAACCCCGCGGCCGCAAGCGCGTCGATCTAGGAGTCATCCTTTTTGCCCATTGGCGATCGTGACCTGGATCGAGAGAACCTACCACCGCAAACGGCGACAACGCGGACTCGGCAAACTCACCCCCATCGAGTTCGAGACAATCAACCAGACCGCACTCGCGGCCCGAACCCATCAACCCCGCGAGTCAACCAAAGCCGGGGCAGTCCCCTACATCTACCCGCATCACCGCGACCGCGGCCTCGAAATCCGCCGGTCAACGACTCCGGATCCCCGGTCCGGGGCGTCGACCCCAGCCAGAGCCGTGGTGATGCGTTCGGGAATCGCGGTCTGGATGCGTTTGTGGCACAACAGACTCCGGTTCGACGCCGCCGAGTAGGCGCGGTCGGCGATCACCACCTCCGGATTGCGTCGCGGCGCCCCACCGGCCAGTCGCGGCACCACCACCGCGTCGAGCAGCGGCGGCGAGTCGTTGGTTTGACCGGGCGTAAGCAGCACGGCCAGGCCGCGACCGGCGCCGTCGGCGGCGAGATGGATCTTGGTGCTCAGCCCCTCGCGAGAGCGCCCGATGACATGGTCGGCCGGTTCATAACCCGGTCACCGAGTCGGCGGCCGCGCCGGCGCCAGCGCGTCGCGCTCGGTGATCTCACCATCGGTTAGGTGAAAGACTCGATGCGGACGGAACACATCCCCTGCCAATGACGCCCTAGGGTCCGTCCTCAAAGCCACATGAGCAGGGTGGCCAGGTCTAGCATGCCTCGGTAGGAGGTCGCGGTCTTGTCGTATCGGGTCGCGATGGCCCGATATTGCTTGAGCCGGTTGAAGCAGCGTTCAACGACATTGCGGCGCCGATACGCAGTCCGGTCGAAGGTCGGTGGGCGACCACCAGCACTGCCCCGGCGACGACGGTTGGCCTGCTGATCGCTGCGTTCGGGGATCGTGGCGGTGATACCGCGCCGGCGGAGGTGCTCGCGGATCGCGCGAGTCGAATAGCCCTTGTCGGCCAGCACCCGCCGCGGCCGCGTCCAGGGCCGTCCCCGACCCGGACGTGGCATCCGGATCCCGGCCAGTACCTGGGTGAACATGGTGCAGTCGTTGACATTGCCCGCGGTCAGCACCCCGCTCAGCGGGCGTCCGAGCCCGTCGCAGGCCAGATGGATCTTCGTGCTCGGCCCGACACGGGAACGACCGATAGCATGATCAACTGGTTCGCTGTGTTCGCCGCCGGATCCGTTGTCCCCCTGCGTGAACCACACGCGCACGCCCCGCCAGCGGAGTGCTGGTGGGCACGCACGATCGTTGAATCCACCGACACCTCTCGATCGAGTTCGGCGACAGCCTCGGCGACCACACGCACCTTCGCCACGAGCATGCCCAGGGTTCCGTTGCGCGACCACCGCCAGAACCGGTTGTAGACCGTTTTCCACGGCCCGTAGCGTTCGGGCAGGTCCCGCCACGCCACCCCGGTCTTGGCCTTACAACATGCCGTTGATCACCCGCCGGTCATCCACGCGCGGACGGCCCTTCGCTCCCGAGACCGGCAGCAGCGGCTCGATCACCCGCCACTGTTCTTCGGTCAACTCGTGCCTACGCACCACAACCGAGAATCACACCACATCAACCCCGCCAACTTTGAGGACGGACCCTAGGCGCGGCGCTCGGTGTGGTCAGGGACGATTTCGGCGGTCGACGACCACCGGGACCGATACGATCAAAGCCAATCGCGGCAGCAACGTATCGAGGGGATGAGGCATGGCCGATCTCGCATCCGTCTATGACGCAGAAGCTCAACTCGCTCCTGAGTGGGGTGAGTGGGCCGACCTGCGTCGTTGCTACACCCAGATCGACACACTCTTCGACGAAACCCTCCCCGCGGTCCCGGTCGCCGAGGACTTCACGACCGGTGAGAGCGTGCCGCCACGGCCCCCGGCCGGACGCTATACCTCCTACATGCTCGAATGGGTGGAGCACGGTGCGTTCGCACTGTTCCCGACCCGGGAAGCGCTGGAAGACAACGCCGTTACCGCTGACCAACTCGTCTGCTACCTGACCGAGTACCTGGTCCGCAACGCTGGCGGACTGATTGTGAACGTGCCCGCCAATGGCAGCCCGGTGTACGACGGGATCGGGCCGTCGGTCTGCTACGACTACACCTCCGAGGTGGACAACCCGGTGGACATGCTGCTGACGATGATCGAACACGGTGAAGGTTTCACCGACGATATCGCCGACCGCATAGACGATTACTGCGATTCGGGAGCGCACCCACGCTAGCGGGCACCCTGTGCGGCGGCGGGGGGACGGTCGAGGATGTCCGAGGAGGACGAGAGACGCCGCCGAAGCGAACGATCCCGCAAAGCGCGCGCCCGTGGCCGCCACTTCCATCGAGGGATGGCGCAGCAACGCGGCGAAACCCGCGCGAACGGGTGGCGCCACGAAGCGAAGATCGAACTCGGTAAAGGCAAGGGAAACACGCGAGTTCACGACACCGCCCGAGTCCTCGAACTGTTCGAGATGACCGTCGGTTATCCGCATGTGTTGTGGAACAGAATGGTCATTCCTCAATAATTGAACCTCGATCAAGGTTGAGGTCAAGCCGAACCTGCACGACGTCTCATCTCATACAGCTGCCGATGACCTCCCCGTCGGCTCGTGGCCTGTCCCAGCAGGCGATCGTGGATGCGACGTCAACAGCTAGTTGAGGGAAGCAGCGAATTGAGCGACCCGGCCACGGTTCATAATTGATCAATTCTCAACACGGTGATGCGGTCGGTGATCGATCGAAGCAAGGCTTGGCGAGCACCGTGCAGCATCCCCGGTGCGCTCTACTGGTCGGGCTGTGGGGACCGCCCGGACAGGATCCGGTTCAGATCGACGCGCAGCGGGGCTTTGGCGGCTTGCCCGCCTGCGGTCGGTAGTTCGGTGAGGATGCGCTGGGCGAGCTCGCGTACTCGCACGTTGATGTGCTGCGAGCAGGACCGCAGCAGCTCGAACGCTTGCTGCTCGCCGATCCCGTAGACCAGCATCAGCATGCCTTTGGCTTGCTCGATCACCGTGCGGCCGGCCTCGAACGCGAACCGATCGGCTTCGTCTGGTGTCGAGGCTCGTTGGATGTCCACATCCCCACCTCTACCGGATTCCGGCGTGAAGAACACCGCACCCACCATGGAGAAAAACTGCACTCCATGATGTAGACATCCTGTGAAGGACGGTATACAGTCACTGTCGTTGGAGATGAAGAGTCTGGTTGGCCGGGGCAGGTGAACTGCCCGGAAAGCAAGAACTACCGTCCCCTCCGGCGGAGAAGAGAATCCGGTGCAGTCGGCCGGGCCGCCGGAGGGGACGACGAAATTACCGCAGGCAGATTCGTCGATCCGGGAGGTGGTCGCTGAAGCAGTTGCCTACACCTTGCGCGCCCGGGAAGAAGTGCCGGGCGCGGTGTTCGACGTCGGCTCTGCGGGTCGGCGATTGGAATTGATATCAAACCCCCTCGATCCCGGGCCCCGGCGCACTGTGCGCCGGGGCCCGTCGGCGTTGACCCAGAGGTGTTGTGCAGCAACCGAACAAGACCCCACCGACCCCATAGATCCCAACGACGCTTCCAGTGCTGCCGCGGACCGGCTCGATGACGAGGACTATCCCGCCTACAGCAGGGGCAGGGCCGCGGAAATCCTCGGCGTCACCCCCGCCTTCCTGCGCGGCCTCGACGCCGCTGAACTGCTGACACCGCAGCGCTCACCGGGCGGGCACCGCCGCTACTCCCGCTACCAGCTGCCTATCGCCGCCCGCGCCCGCGCGCTGGTCGACTCCGGGACACCGCTGGAGGCGGCGTGCCGGATCATCGTCCTGGAAGACCAGCTCACCGAAGCCCTCGAACTCAACGCCGAGCTCTCCCGCCAAGACCCACCCGCACCGGGCCCCGGCAGCTGAACCCTTACCCGTCGGCGGCGGCGGGCGCCGAGTTCGGCCGACACCGTTTGCCGCCGCCGTGGTAGTTCACACCCCAGTATTCGGTCTATCTGGTCACCGCCCAGCGGATGCGGTTGTTCGGGCCGTCAGCGATGAGAACACCACCGGCCGGGTGAACGGCGATCCCGCTCGGATCGCTCATCGTCGCGGAGGTCGCGGGGCCGTCGTCGCCGGAGTAGCCGGGGACTCCGCTGCCGGCGACCGTGGTGATGGTCCCCCGCCGATCGACCCGGCGTATCCGATTGTTGTTGCTGTCGGCGATATGGAGGTTCCCCGACGGTTCGACGGCGACGGCTTTCGGACAGAACAAGGTGGCGGCCACCGCTGGACCCGAGTCGCCGTCATCGCCGTAGGCCCCGTTACCCGCGACCGTGGTGATGATCCCTTGTGGATCGACTCGGCGAATCCGACTATTGCCGGTGTCGGCGATGAAGAGGTTGCCGTAGCCGTCGACCGCCACCCCTTCCGGATACCTGAGTTCTGCGTCAGTGGCCTTACCGCCGTCCCCGGAGAACCCGGCGGCGCCGGTCCCGGCCACTGTGGTGATGGTCCCCTGCGGATCGACCCGGCGAACCCGGCAATGGCTGCTGGCGGAGAAATAGAGATTGCCCGCGCCGTCGACGGCCACCCCGGCCGGATAACCGATGTCCGCGGCAGTGGCCGTACCGCCGTCCCCGGAGAACCCGTCGTCGCCGGTCCCGGCGACCGTGGTGATCATCCCCTGCGGATCGACCCGGCGGATCCGGCAATTGCCCACGTCGGCGATATAGAGATTGGCGGAATCATCAACGGCCACCGCACCCGGATACTTGAGGGCCGCGACAGCGGCGTGACCGCCGTCCCCGGAGAACCCGCCGGTGCCGGTCCCCGCCACCGTGGTGATCATCCCCTCGGGATCGACCCACCGGATCCGGTGGTTGCCGAGGTCGGCCACATAGAGGTTGCCGGCGGCATCGACAGCGACCCCATACGGGTTGAACAGCATGGCTGTCGTGGCCGGCCCGCCATCGCCGGAAAACCCGCCGGTGCCGTTACCGGCCACGGTCACCATCAGACTTCTACCGAAGTCCACGGTGGACGGGTCCAGGTCGTAGGACGAGTCCCCCTGCGTGGACGGGTCCAGGTCGTAGGACGAGTCCCACTGCGCGGGCAGGTCCAGGCCGTAGAACAAGTCCTCCGGCGTGGTCAGGTCCAAGCCCAAGGACGGGCCCCACGGATTCAGGCTCAGGCCCGGGCCACCCAGCGTTTCGTGGGTGGATATTTGGTGAACGTTGCTGGGCCCTGTCGTCGAGGCGTGCACGATTTGCCCCGAGCTGTTGATAATGCCGTGTCCATTGGGATCGGGGACGCGCACCTCGGGAACCGTGGACTCTTCACCGTTGACGACGACGAAGACGTGAAACGTGCTGCTCTTTCCGGTCGCCGGACTGATCAGGGTGATCTGGCTGTCGCTGTCCACTGTGAAGCTTTGCGCGTCCCACTTCTGATAGTTCACATCTTCGAAGAAGACGCGACTTGCACCCGTGAACCCGGACCCGTAAACGACCACCTGGGTACCGCCACTCGATAGTGCCTGATGGGTGCCCAAACTCATGATTTTCGGCATCGACCTGACCCCTCTCTCGCGCGCCCGGCGGCTCCGGTGCGACCTCACCAAGGGTGGCAGCACCACCGCGGCCCACGTGGGCGAATGGGGAGGTAGAGGCGCATCCGTTGCACCCCGACGGCTAGTGCTGCGGCTCGGCGGGCCGCAGCCACCGTGGGTCAGGCCGTGGCGGGCCCGACCCGCAGGTACCTGTAGACGGTTTCGCGGCTGACGCCGAACTCTTTGGCCAGCGCCGCTTTCGACACTCCGGCGGCCGCGCGGGCGCGCAGCTGGGCGGCCTGCTCGGCGGTGAGGGCCGGTTTGCGGCCGGTGTAGGCGCCGCGAGTCTTGGCAGCGGCGATGCCCTCGCGCTGGCGTTCGAGGATGAGGGCGCGTTCGAACTCGGCGAAGGCACCCATCACGCTCAGCAACAGGTTCGCCATCGGCGAGTCCTCGCCAGTGAAGGTCAGCGACTCCTTCACGAAGTCCACCCGCACGCCCTTGCCGGTCAAGGTGCGCACCAACCGGCGTAGGTCATCGAGGTTGCGGGCGAGGCGGTCCATGGAGTGCACGATCACAGTGTCGCCATCACGCACGAACGCGATCAGCTCATCCAGCTGCGGGCGGGCGGTGTCCTTCCCGGAAGCCTCAGCGGCGGATTAAGGACTGATCGCAACGAGGAGAAACCTGTGAGATCGGCAGTGATGTCGTGACCACCAATGGTCGACGACTGGACAGCATTCCCGCGAAGCACGGTGTTGTCTGCCCAGTCGCTGTTGCGGGATCACATCATGGGCATGTTCGGGAAAATCATGTTCCACGCGTTGCGCGCCATGTCCACGAACTGCATCCACATCGGTGACATCATCACCGTCTCACCTCCTAACACCCAATAACTGGGCATTCACCGGCTACCCCCATAAGACATCACGAACACCCCCTGCCGATCGTTCAACGGTTCATCGATCCTGGATACAGATCGATCGGACTGCTAGGGCCACCCCGTCAGGACCGGTTCCATTCGACGCGCGGCACGCCTCCTGCCGACTTGCCCGCCCGCCGTACCGCAGACGTGTTACCGACCGGTAGGTGTGGGTAGTCGGGGAGTGGTGCATCGTTGCGCCGACCCGATGCTGTCACACACCGGAGGGACGAGATTCGCATGAGCACGCCCGACACCACCACGTTGCTGGCGCAGTTGCGCGCTGTGCTGGCTTTGACCAACACCGAGATCCAGGTCGCCGAAACCCGTATCGCCCAAGCGCGGACCGAGGCGGTGCGCCGGGAGCTGTCGGAGAACGCCGACAACGCCCGTGCCCGTGCCGAGGCCATCGAGACCGCCATCCGCGATCTGGGCAGTGTCCCTGAAGTGGTCGGTCCGTTCCTCGGACGCGCCGCCGCGGCGGTCAAGGCGATGGCCGAACAGGCCCAGCCGTTCGACGAGGCCCTGCTGGGTGACCTCGCCCTGGAACACCAGCTGCTCGATCGCGCCCGCTACATCAAAGCCCTGGCCACCGCCGCCCATCTACGCAAGGTGGTGGCCTTGGCGGATCGGTTGATCACCGCGCATTCGGCGACGGTGGACTGGCTGACCACCGTCCTGGCCGAGGACGCCCTCGGTGGGCCGGCCGCGCTGCGCCGCACCCCTTTGCAGGCGGCGACCGGGACCGCGGTAAAGCTGTTCAACCTCCCGGTCTTCTGGTCGACTCGTGGCCTGGACCGGGCACTGGACACCGTGCGCGCCACCCCGCCCGCGCTGGGCGGGCTGCTCGCCCAAGGCGCACGCGCGGGTGATGTCGCGGTCAAAACCCTCTCCGCGTCCCGCGACGCCGCCTTGGAGACCGCCGAGCAGGTCACCCGCCGCGAAGGCGCCGACACCGCCGCCGACGCCCTGCGGTCGATCCGCACCAGCACCGGCGTCCTCGAACCCCACGAACTGCCGGTCGCTGACTACGACGAGCTGAACGTCTCCCAAGCCGTCGCCGAGGTCAAAGAACTCACCGACCCCGCCGACATCCGGGCGATCGTCGCCTACGAGGAAGCCCACAAGAACCGCCACGGCGTGGTCTCCGCCGCCCAAACCCGCCTTGCCGCGATCGCCCAAGAAGTCGCCGGCCTCATCTGAGCCGGTCCCGGCAGCGGCGAAGTCGTCGCCCACCACAACAATCAACCCCGCGTCGGCGCCCTGTGCCCGCACCCGCACCCGCACCCGCGCCGGTGCAGGTGCAGGTGCAGGTGCAGGTGCATGCTGGTGTAAATCGGCGCGGGGTATTGGAACCGCATGGCCGCATCGACGTGTCGTAGCCCTCGCGTTTATGCGCTGGCCGGGGGTCGCGGCGATGTTGTCGATCATCGCTGTCTGTTGGCGGCCTGCGGGGGTATCCACTGCTTGCATCAGGCTCGGTCAGTCCAGATTCGAGACTCGACACTGTCTGGAGGCGGGTGTATGTGTGCTCATATCGCGGATACCCCTCAGGGAACGGACCCGGGACCAGGGAAGTCGTTCGAGTACGACGCCTTCATCTCCTACACCCACCCGGATCGGCCAGTCGCGGCCGGGATCCAGAAGGGTCTGCACCGCATCGGGCGGCGCATGGGCCGGTTGCACGCTTTGCGGGTGTTTCGTGACGCCACGGACTTGACTGCCAGCCCTGATCTGTGGGGCAGGGTCACCGAGGCGATGGGCCGCTCCCGGTAGCTGATCGTGGTGCTGTCCGCCGGTGAGTGGGTCGCCGACCTGCTTCCCGGTGGCCGGATCCCACACCTGGTGGTACCGATCAGCACAGAGGCACGGTTGCGAAGCCAGCAGCAAGGGCCCGCAGCGCAGTGGGTATGTAGCGCTTCTACACCACGGTTGTCGCTCCAGGCCAACTGTCGCCGCAGTATTCCCGTGCCGTCGCTGCGAGGTACCTACAATGATCGTGTGACGACATTTCGTCGCGATAGCGAAGTCGAACTCGGCGACTACGTCGGAGCGATCGCCGCCCGGATGAACGAGCGGGTGACGGAAATCGGCGCGATCATCCAGCGCAAACTCGAGGAAGAAATAGCCGAACTGCGCGAGGACACGCATTCCCTGGGACTGCTCGGGGCCAGCGTGGAAGCGAATGTCGAGACACTGTTGCAGGGGCTACGCCACGATATTCCGGTCGCGCGCGTACAGGCGCCGACGGCGGCGATCGAATACGCCAAACGTCTCGCCCAGCACGGAGTTTCGCTCAATGCGCTGATCCGCGCCTACTGGGTGGGGCAGCGACGGATGAGCGAACTGGTGTTTGCGGAAGTACGCGCCGCCGACATCACCGCGCAGCAGCGTGTCGACGTCCTGGAGACCATCACTACGACGCTGTTCAACTACATCGACTCGATCACTCGGCAGGTCGTCGCCGCCTACCAGGGCGAGCGGGAACAGTGGTTGGAGAATCAAAACAGTATCCGCACACTCCAGGTCCGCGAAGTGCTCACCGAGACGAGCGCCGTCGACGTCGACGCGGCGACCGATTCGATCCGCTACCCGCTGCGCTGGCATCACCTCGCGTTGGTGCTGTGGTATTCGGAGCTGAGCACCGAAGGTGACGAGCTCCCCCGGATACAGCGGTTCGTGCGGGAACTGGCCGAAGCGGCGGAGACGTCGGCGCGCCCGCTGTTCGCCGCCGTCGACCGGGTCAGCGCATGGGCCTGGCTGCCCTACCGGTCGGTTCCCGCCGACCCGGTCGGCGCCGTACGCAGGTTCGCACGCGACCGGGCCGACACTCCCTGCTTCGCGATCGGCACACCCGGCGCCGGTGTCGAGGGCTTCCGGCGGTCACATCGGCACGCTCAGGCCGCCCGCGCGGTCGCGCTCACCCGCGGCGCGGACGATCCGATGGTCTTCGCCGCGACTGATCCGGGACTGTCGGCCGCGGCGCTGCTGGGTGGCGACATGGCCGAAGCGCGGGACTGGGTGAGCGAGGTACTCGGCGATCTGGCTTCGGACAACGACAACGACGAGCGGCTCCGCGAGACCCTGCGGGTGTTCCTGCGCACCGGATCGAGCTACAAGGCCGCGGCCGCGGAAATGCACCTGCACTCCAATTCCGTGAAGTACCGGATAGCGCGAGCGGTCGCCCGGCGGGGCCGACCGGTAGACGACGACCGGCTCGAAGTCGAGATGGCGTTATTGGTGTGCCAGTGGTACGGAAGCGCCGCGTTGCGCCGGGACCCGGCGTAGCGCTTCGCCGATGACAAACGTGCCGTAAGACTTCGTCCTCTTGAAACGAGGGCGTGATCTCCGCGCCGATCTACTGTTCTGGCGTCGATCCCGAGCCAACCGCACAGCAGGGCCGTGGCCTCATCCAGGAGAATTAATTGGTTGTTTTCATTCCGGCGGAATCACCATCGCCACGATCGGATACACCGGCCGCCCCCTATACCGCCCCGGCAATGAACAGCTCTGAGAATTCTCCCTCACCGAATGTCGAGCACGCGTCCGACGATATCCTCCCCCTCGGAGCGCCCGCACTGGTTCTGGGCGTCATACTGCTCGGCGCCGGGTTCGCCGCGCTACTACCGGCCAGGAGTTGGTTACGCGACTACGGCTGGCTGGTCGTCCCCGCATACCTCATCTACATGAGTCTCGCCGGTTCGCTGAGCGTGTGGGGTCTCCGATTGGCCCGCAGGCAGCACACCCGAGTACTTCGCAGCGACACCGACCAGCAGGACTCCACAGCGAGTTGCGTCGCGGAATGCGCTCGCCCGAGCGCCGAAATGCGTCCGAGGTTCGTGCCGCAACGCAGCGATCAGACAGGGAATGTGACGCCGGTCAACTCCTCCGAAACCTGCCACAAGCGTTGCTGAATCGCCGTGTCATGTGATTGGGCGCTGGATTCGACGAGCTTCGGGTAACCGCGGGTCTCCAGGAATCCACCCGGTCCGTAGTACTGACCGCCGAGCACGCCGGGATCGGTGGCTGCGCGCAGGACCGGCAAGGCGCCCATCGCTGGGGTCTGCGTGACGATGGGCGCGATGACAGGCACGAGCGCACGCAGCGCGGTGGGCATGTTGCGCATCAGGTCGGTGTTCGCGGCACCGGGGTGTGCTGCGACCGCGATTGTTTTGCCGTTGCCGGTCAGGCGGCGTTGAAGTTCGTAGGTGAACATCAGATTCGCCAGCTTGGACTGGCCGTAGGCCGCCACTCGGTTATAGGAGCGTTCTGCTTGGAGATCGTCGAAGTCGATCCGCGCCCGGATTCGATGTCCGACACTGCTGACCGTGACCACCCGCGAGCCCGGCACCGGCAGCATTCTGTCGAGCAACAAGCCGGTGAGCGCGAAGTGTCCCAGATGATTCGTCCCGAATTGCAGCTCGAACCCGTCGCTGGTGGTTTGTCTCGGCGGGTACATCACTCCGGCGTTGTTGATCAAGAGGTCGATCGTGGCGTGAGCGGATTTCAGCTGTTCGGCAGCAGCGCGTACGGATACCAGCGAGGTCAGGTCCAGCGGTTGGATGGTGGTGTCCGCGCCAGGGACCGCACTGGCAATACGGTCCGCGGCATGCTTGCCTTTGTCCATATCGCGCACCGCCAGGACGACCGACGCGCCGTGCGCCGCGAGCGCTCGGGCCGTCTCGAACCCGAGTCCGCTGTTGGCGCCGGTGACGACTGCGAGTCGTCCCTTCTGGGCTGGTATGTCTTGCTCGGCCCACCTGTTCGCCATCTTTCCTCCCAAGGGTCGGTCGGTCCGTCGGGTCCGCCGACGAGCCCGGCGGCGTGGAACGCACACTCACACCGTCGCGCGCCCGGTGCGGTTGCACAAGAGGTGGCAATTCCCCACGCCCAAGAGGACGGCAGTCGGCCCGCGCGGCGCAGCCAAGTCAGGGTTCAGGCCTCGCCCATGCCGATCTCGGCCGCCCTGGCAAGAAATCCGTAACATTTTTGCGTCTACGCAGGTGGACAAGATCACGATTGCGCTCTTGCGCCGACATGCGTCCGCAGCTCATGCTTCATCAATAGACGCAGGTTGAGGGCGATCAGAAGGTTCGCAGTGTCCAGGGCCGACGCTGCTGTGGACTGGTGCCAGCGCACTCGTGGATGCGAACACACCTCGATGAGGGGCCTCGCTCGGATCGCTCTCACTTCGTGGTGGTGAACCGGTGTTGTCGAAGCGGAGCGGAGCGACACGGACCTGCGAGCCGCCCAGGGCTCGTTCGCTGCGGATGCAACGCCCCGAAGCGTGCCCGTCAACCACTGAAGCAAATCTCCGAATGCGAAGGACCAGGCAATGTCCACCATCCACTTCAAGGAAACGACGAACTCGACACCGGAGCAGTTCGTGGCAGCGCTCACCGATTTCGGGCCCGGCCGCTCCCAGGTGTTCGGCAACAGCGCCGACGAATACCTCGAGGTGCACAACCGCGGCAGCCGTGAAGCCGACGTCACGGAAGGCTCACACGGCATCTGGGAACGCCTGCACTACGACTGGTCGAACCCCGAACGTGTAGTCATGACGACCACCGACTCGAACGTATGGGGCGGCCACTCAGGTCACACCTACACCTTCCAGCGCCGGCCCGACGGGAAGACCGATCTGGATGTCGTCATCGTGCGCGAGGGCAAGAACCTCAAGGGCCGGGTCCTCGAAGTCGTGGTCGGGACCGTCGGCAAACGCGTCCTGCGACAGGCCCTCGACAAGACCGTCAAGGCTGTCGAAACCCGCGACAACGGCGTCTGAACGACTTACCCGACAGTCCCCCGCTGGTTCGGTCCGTCGTGTGTGAGAGTCTTGCGGCCCACGTTGTGGGCAGGAAGGCTCGATAGCGATGAGCACCAGGAAACGGCACACCCCTGAGCAGGTGGTGCGGAAGTTGACCGAGGCGGATCGGCTGCTCGGAGAAGGGTAAGGACGTCGCCGATGTGTGCCGGGTTCTGCAGATCACCGAGGCCACGTACTACCGGTGGCGCAACCAGTTTGGTGGGTTGAAGGCTGATGACGCCAAACGGTTGCAGGACCTCGAACGAATCACCGAGGTTTCCGCTGACTTCGGTGTCCCGATGATCGCAAGCAAAGGCGTCACCGAACGCTGAAATGAACCGTCGACTTCATCGGGGGTCGAGCCGCAGATCGTCGGCTTGGTCGAATTTCGCGAGGTCACGGCCGATGGGTTGCGTCACCCGAGCTGGCCAGGTGTGCGGCCGGACAAACCGCCCCGCACAGTCACCGCCCCGGTCACTGTGCTGCCGAGCTAGGGTTTCGTTTCCGACCATTCACTCGGCAGAGTGCGTCACCCACTCGAGGGCCGTGCCGCCCATCTCCTCGAACGCGCGGCAATTGGCTGGCCGGTCGTCGATGAGGAGCGCATCCGACCAGGCCAGTCCGGTCCTCTTCAGCCGAGGCCCGAAGAAGTATTCGGGGTCTTCGACCTTCAGTACTCCGATTTCGCTGGAGCTGAGTATGTCATCGAATTTCGCGGCGATGGTCTGCATTCTGGCTGGTGTCGCCGGTCGGTGATCGGTTCGCGCGGCGGCGGTGCGGAATGTGCTGGAGAACTGGTCGATGTTGTCGGTGGCCAGGACGACAGTCGTGTGGGACCGCGCTCGATGCAGGGCGTTGATGAGCGGCTGGTCGACGGGCATTGCGGCGCTGTCGTCTACGAGCTGGGTCAGCAGGAGGTCGACGTCCAGGTCACGGTGCTGGGTGGCGAGGTGGGTGAGGATATCGCGGGAGGTCCGTGTCCCGCACAAGTCGCGGCCCTCGCGGTTGCCGGGTGTGAACAGTCGATCCAGCTCGCGAGTGAGGATCGTGTGTGAGGAGTGACCGGGGTTGTCGGTGATGCTGTGCCAGAACGGCTTTCGGCACAGCACGCCATGCCAATCGCAGAAGATGACTCGCGGCTGGTCGCGCAGCCGCATGATCTTCTGAGCGACCCCGCATGTCCTTCGGTACCGGGACGGAAGACCGGTCGGCGTAGCGCGCATAGACAACCTCTTCGAGCGCATCAGGAAATTCCTTCCTTGGGCATCGTCGGTTGGGGTTTCCGCACATTGGGTACGCCACACGACGCTGACCTTCGTCGAGCGCGAGTTCGGAATGGCGGTCTCCAGCGCGTACGCCGGCCACCAAGTCAGGCCCGGGTCGGGTCCTACCACCCTCACCTACACCAAAGCCAGCCTGCTCGACGTCGTCGAGGCGCTCGTCGCCTTGACCGGCGAGGCCCATCCACTGCTTCCCATCGGCACGCGACACCCACTGTCGTCCAACGGTTGGCGCAAGCCCGGCGAGACCGACACGGTAGGGTAACGTGCTATGAACCCACTTTTGTGGCGAATTCGCTGCGGAATGGGTGTTCTAACGTCCGGAAGCTCCTTTTCGAAGGTAGCTCGGAGCCGGCCGACGAAGTGGTGTGTGCCATCCCTGCGATAGCTGAGAAATATCCGATAGCGATTCACGTACCCCCGGCCTTCCCCCGCAGAAGAGCTGCTACCGAGCCCTCGACACATGGCGAGATCTTGAACGGCCATCATTATGGCGTAGCCGAACAGAGAATGTCGGCCGGTGGCGATTTTTCCGCCATTTCTCCAAGGCCCGAAACTACATCTGTGTCCCGACCGCGGCGGCGGTGAACTTACGCCGCTCGCCGCTTCTTCACCCGCGTGTGACCGTCCAGCGAGAGGATGGGCCGGTGTGGCGGATATGCGTGGCAGGGGTTCTGGCGGCCGGTGTCCTGACGGTCGACGTGGCCCCGGGAGCGGCCGATGGTCCGGCCGCGTTCGACCTGCAAGCCCATCGGGGCGGGTTGGGGCTGGTGGCGGAGAATACGTTGCCCGCGTTCGCGAACGCGTTGGAGCTCGGGGTGAGCACGCTGGAGTTGGACGTGCAGATCACCGCGGACGGCTATGCGGTGGTCACGCACGATCGGGATCCGAATCCGGCGAAGTGCGTGGACACCACACCCGCCGTTCCTGGCGACCCGAAGTTCCCCTATGTCCCGGGAACCACCTACATCCGGGATCTGACCCTGGCTCAGGTCCGGACGATCGACTGCGGCTCGGTGCCGTCCGCCGAGCAACCCGAGCAGCGGAGAGCGCCGGGAGCGCGAATACCGTTGCTTGCGGAGGTTTTCGACCTGGTGCGCGCGTATCGCGCCGATCAGGTGAAGCTGAACATCGAGACCAAGGTCGAGGCAGCCGCCCCCGAGCAGACCGCGCCGCGTGACCAGTTCGTGGACGTCGTGGTGGCGGAAATCCGCCGGGCGGGAATCGGGCGGCAGGTCACCATCCAGAGTTTCGACTTCGGCACCCTCGTACGGCTGCGGGAGGTGGCGCCCGACCTGCCGATCATCGTCTTGACCGATGGTCAGCCGAAGTTGCGTGCGGGCGAACCCGGCGGCTCCCCCTGGCTGGGCGGCATGGATATCGACGACTTCCCGGGATCGTTGCAGGAAAAGTACGTCGCGGCGGCGGCCGCCATCGGCGCCGCCGCGGTCTCGCCGGTGCACGGCACTCCGCAGAACGCCACCGTCACCGCTCCGGACTACCAGCCTTTCACCACGGTGGACCTCGTCCGCGCCGCTCACCGCCGCGGCATGCGGGTGGTGCCTTGGACGGTCGATGACCGGCCCACCATGAACGCCCTGCTCGACCTCGGCGTGGACGGCCTGATCACCAACCGACCGGACGTGCTGCGCGCGTTGCTTTCCGACCGCGGGTATCGCCTGCCACCGGCCGGTCACCGCCCCTGACAGGTCCGTCGACCGGACCGCGGGGCGCTGCGTCGGTGCCGTCGCATTCGCACGCCGCGCCCGCTCAGCGGCCGGACCGACAGGTACCGGTGGTCAAGAAAGCGTTTTCAGCAGCTCGTCGGCCACGCCTGCGGAGGATGCCGGATTCTGGCCGGTGATCAGAGTGCGGTCCACGACGACCTTCGGGGCCCACGGATCGCCCTCGCGGAAGTCGGCTCCGATCGCGACGAGCCGGTCCTGCAACAACCATTCGGCCTTGTCCGCGAAGCCCGCCTGGGTCTCTTCGGCGTTGGTGAAGCCGGTCAGGGCGTAGCCCGCGAAGATGTTCGCTCCGTCTGCTCCCTTCGCGGCGAGTAGCGCCGCGGGCGCATGACACACCACCGCCAGCGGCTTGCCGGATGCCAGAATGTCGGCGAGCAACCGACCGGAGTCGGCGTCGACGGCGAGGTCTTCCATCGGCCCGTGCCCGCCGGGGTAGAACACCGCCGCGTAGTCGGCGAGGTCCACCCCCGCCAAGTCCACGGGGTTGTTCAGTTCGGTGCTCGTGCCGATCACGTGCGCTCGATGGTCGGCGTTCTCCTGACCGCCGTTGGCCTCGGGCGCGAGGCTGCTCTTGTCCACGGTCGGTACGACGCCACCCGGGGTGGCCACCACGATCTCGTAACCCGCCGCTTTCAGTTTCTCGAAGGGCACCACGAATTCCTCGGCCCAGAAGCCGGTCGGGTGCTGGGTCCCGTCGGCCAGAGTCCAGTGATCGGCTCCGGTCATCACGAAAAGGATTTTCGGCATGGTCTGTTGTCTCCTCGTCCGGAACCCGGTCGGCCGGGTTCGGTCATCGAGTCCTGTCACGCTGGTCCGAGTGCTGCCGGACGCCGACCCCGCACGCCGGGATCGTCAGCGACGACACTGTCCACGCTAGCCTTCCCGATCTTCGGGATACCAAAAGACCGGGTTCGCGGCCATTCCTGTTTCACTTTTCGCGCCGACGCGGCGATGCGGCGATGCGGCGGCCCCGATCCGGGAGGTGCGTGCCACACAACGCCACACCCCCCGCCTGACCTGGGGTTGTATTCGGGCCATACTGGACCGGTGACTGAGATGGGACAACGCGAGCGGGAGACTGCACGCAGGATGCTCGGCGGTTGCCCCGATATCGGCAGCTTTCGATTCTGGTTCGCAGACCAGCGGTGGGAATGGTCCGAGGAAGCCGCAGGGATCTTCGGGTACGCCCCGGGCGAGGTCGAGCCGTCCACCGAACTCTTGCAGACCCACCAGCACCCCGACGACCGCCAGCGGGTCGCCGAGGCCCTCGCCGACGCCATCGAGACCGCGACTCCGTTCTGCACCCGCCACCGGATCATCGACACCGAGGGCGAGACGCACGACGTGATCGTCATCGGCGACCAGCTGTTCGACGAGCAAGGCACTGTGGTCGGCTCCGCCGGTTACTTCATCGACGTCACCCAGACACTCGAGGGCAACCTCCAGGAAGCCCTCGACGACCTGCTGCCCGACGTGATCGACGCGCGCGCGGTGATCGAACAGGCCAAGGGCGTCCTGATGTTCGTCTACGGCGTCAACGCCGATCAGGCGTTCCGGGTGCTGCGGTGGCGCTCGCAGGAGACCAATGTCAAGATCCGCACGCTGGCCGAGCAGCTCGTCACCGACGTCGTCGCGATGGGCGGTGCGCTGGTTCAGCAACGCACCCGCTTCGACCATCTGCTGCTGACCATCCACCAGCGGGTGGCGCCCCCGGAACCCGTTGCGGACTAGCAACGATTCCGCCGCCTCGCCCACGACGCTACGGCCCTCGCTTCCGACCACTATCGTGTACGCACTGTCAGTGATCGGAATAGTTGAGGAGAACCGATATGGGACGTTTTGTCCCTCGTGTGTTGACCGCAGCGGTTTGTGTGGGATGGGGCGGTATCTGCATGGCCGGCCTCGCGCCGACCGCCGCGGCCGCGCCCTCGATCTACGAACCGAGCGTCACCCCGTGCGGTCACCTGTTCACAACCCCGCTCGAACCCGGCCGCCCGGGTACGAGCACCTATTGGAGCCCGTTCGGCACTGCCGACATCGTCTGCTATGACGTCGGTTCGCTGCCGGTGACCTACTACCAGCGTGACCCCGCGGGACAGTGGCACGTGATGAACCAACTGATCCCGGGCAACTACTTCATCAACATCTTCGGCTACGGCCACCTGCCCGCATAACGGTCGACACCCCCTGTGCCAGGCCTGGGTCGCTGATCAGCACCGCGGGCCTGGCAGGTCGGCGCACAATCGGCTCCCTGTCGGCGAGGGTGCTGGATGCGATGTCCGGCATGGTCGTTCAGGACCGCCCGCCCCGGCGAGATCCAGATGCTCACGTACTACCGGTTTTCCCGGTTCCGGGCGACAGACTTCTCGGTCCTCGTCGTGGGCGGTCGAGGCGCCGGGCCCGGTAGCGTCTGTGACGTGGCGGCGGTAGCCGGCTCGAGCACGGCAGCGGTCGGGGACTCGACGGTATGCGCCGACGCGCCGCCGAGCTGGGCGGACGATTCGAGGCAGGCCCTTCCACTGCTGGCGGCTTCCGCGTCGCGGCATGGCTTCCGGTCCAGTCGTAGCCGAGATGAGCAGGTTTCGGATCGGACCGCATGGCACCCGAGGCGAGATCCGCGCTCGGCGTTGCACCGATCACGTCGCGGCCGACGCCATCACCCGCTGACCGGTAGTCCTTTCGACGGTGGTCTCCGACTTTCGACAGAGGCCAATACACCCCTGCAAGGGGATGTTCCCGCGGCGGCCACAGGAAACACTGGAATCACGTCATACGGGATCCCGTGGCGTGAATGCTCAGCGAAACAAGGAGTCGACCGATGCAACAGCAGGAATGGCGGGGGACGGTTGTCGAGAAGTCGCGCGGGTTGTTCGACGGGGCGAACCTGTACCGGCGCTTGACCGTCCGGCTATCGGACGGCAGTACCGTGAAGGTCCGGGTCGACCGGAAACTGTGGAGAACAGTGCAAGCCGGTGATTCGGTGACCAAGCACGTGGGAGCCGATCCGGTGAAGGACTGACGCGCCCGCAGGCCGGATCAGCACACTCGGAGGATTGGATGCTCGCCATGAATCGGCCGCCGCGACAGGCGGGCACCCGGCAGACCGGACGGCGGCGGGGATGACCGTCACCGTACTGGTCGCCGATGATCAGGCTCTGGTCCGCACCGGGCTCCGGATGATTCTGCAAGCACGCGAGGACATCCGGGTCGTCGGCGAGGCCCGGGATGGGGAGGAAGCGGTACATCTGGCCGCGCAGACACTGCCCGACGTCGTGCTGATGGATCTGCGGATGCCGCGCGTCGACGGTGTGCAGGCGACGCAACGCCTCGCGAGGTCGAGGTCCTCACCCTCATAGCGCAAGCGGCCTCCAACGCCGAGATAGCGGCGAAACTGGTTGTCACCGAAGGCACGGTGAAGACCCATGTCTCGGCGATCCTGCGCAAGCTCGGCCTGCGGGATCGAGTGCAGGCGGTGGTGCTCGCCTATGACATCGGCCTGGTCCGGCCCCGGCGTTCCTCGAGTCCGTAACGCCGGGGCAGTGGAAGCGTTCTCGACGCCGTCTTACCGGCCCTGCCACCGATCTCCGCGAGGCACAAACCGCCTGGCCAGGGCGTAACTTGCCGCCGATCCATGCCGGATCCTGTCGTTATCTACCCGACCGATTGTCGTCGCAGGGACGCCTTTCGTCGTAGCGCCGACATCCAGGGTCTCGCATGCGCGAGACGACGTCGCTACGGACCGCGTTGCTCAGCCTATGCTCGCCGATTCTTCCGCGCGAAGCGCGGCGATCGTCGCGCGCAGGGACTCCGCGGTCGGTGTCGGTTCGATGCCGAAGGCCGCGGTCGCGGCGGAGGAATCGATGACGAACGGGCGATCGAACTGGTAGCGCAGCTCGCGGGCGTTGGGATCGAACAGCCCTGCGGCCCACAGCATCGCGGCGGGCATCCGGCTCACGCGCGCGGGCGGCGCGTCCGCCACCGTCGCGGCCAGTCCGGCCAGTTCACGGATGGACATGGGCGGCGCGGTCGGCGTGTGCCATGCTCGGCCCCACGCACTTTCGTCGGCGGCGACCGCGACCAGCGTGCGAGCGGTGTCACCCACGTCGGTCCAGCTGTGCGCGGCGTCCGGATCGGCGGGGAACTGCGCGCGGCGCCCCGAGAGCACGGCGGGCAGCGCCACCATGGTGAACGCCGATTTCGCTCCCGCGCCGAGGTAGTCCGATCCGCGCACCTCGGCGGCGCGGACGCGGCCCGCGTCGTGCGCGGCCAGCGCCTCGGCCCATATTTCCGCCCGAACCCGCCCCTTCACGCTGTTGGGGCGTAGTTCGTGCCGCTCGCTGATCGGGCCGTCGACCTGCCCGTAGCCGTACAGGTTCCCGACGCTGAGCAGCGCGGCGCCGGTCGCTTCCGCCGCCCGCAACGCGGCGGCGGCCAGCGGCGGAAAGTCGGTCGCCCAGCGATGATACGGCGGCTGAGCGCACTGGAAGACGACCTCCGCGCCCTCGCAGTGCGGGATCAATGCCTCGGAATCGGTGGCGTCGGCGGCGACGCGCTCGATCAGCGGGTGGTCCGGACCGCTACCGCGCCGGGTGATCACACGCACCCGGCTGCCGCGTGCGGCGAGCAACTGGGCCGTGGCCGTTCCGACCGGACCGGCTCCGATGACGACGTGCAGGGACATGGCATTACCAACCTGTCTGACGCTCTTTATAGAGAACACTGCTCTCTCATTGACAGCTAGAGCCTAAGTCAGAACGCCTATCCGAGTCAAGAACACTGTTCACAATCCGTGCGGATGTTCTCCCCTCCGTCCTTTGTTCCCTACACTGGGAGGAATGTCCGCCCAGTCACTGCGCGCCCGCGTCCGCTCCGAGATGATCGAGGAGATCAAGGCGGCCGCGCGCAAACGGTTGGCGGTGGACGGCGCGAACTTGTCCCTGCGCGGGGTCGCCCGGGACATGGGGATCGTCGCCTCGGCGCTCTATCGGTATTTCCCGAGCCGCGACGACCTGCTGACCGCGTTGATCATGGAGGCCTACCAAGCGCTCGCCGCCGAAGCCGAAGTCGCGGACACGAGGCTGCCTGCCGCCGATCTGCGCGGCCGGTGGATGGCGGTGTGCTCGTCCGTGCGGGGCTGGGCGCAGGCTCATCCGGCCGAATACGGCCTGCTCTACGGCACTCCGGTGCCCGGATACGACGCTCCGGACGACACCGTGGCCCCCGCCGCGGCCGTGGTCTTCCGGCTTGTCGCCATCGCGCAGGCGGGTGCGGAAAAGCTGACGCCGCCGCCGCTTTCGTCCGCGCTGCCCGCACCCGTGCACGCCGACCTGCGCCGGCTGATCGAGCAGCAGTCCTCCGACTTGCCCGAGGACGTGCTCGACCGGGTCTTCGCGGCGTGGACCCAGCTGTTCGGCCTGCTCAACTTCGAGGTCTTCGGGCGGCTCAACGGCATCATCGATGCCCGCGCCGACTACTTCGCCCACCACATGAACGTGATGGCCGATCTGGTCGGCCTGCCGTAACCCCGGATTCAGGCTCTCACGACGTACTCCGCACCGTCGCAAGCGTCCCGGCCCCAAACGAAACCGGCTCCGCATGCCCCGACCGGCTCACCTGCGGCGATCACCTGGCGGCGTGTCCGCACCGGAGTGCGGCTACCGCGATCCGGGCAGCGCTACGGTGACAGCACCGAGATTCTCCGCGTTCCATTCGCCCGACGAAAATCACTCATTCGTGGAGGAACATTGCCGAGCTCGTTCACCCGCAGGGGTTTTCTCTCCAGTGCGGCCACCTCGGCGACGGCCGCGGCCGCCGTCTCGACCGGAGCCGCTCCGGGCAGAGCGCGTGCCGACACCGATCCGGACAAGCCGAACATCCTGGTGATCATCGTGGATGAGATGCGGACGCCCGTGTGGTTTCCCGATCAGCAGACGTTGGACACCGTCCTGCCGAACATCGCCCGGATCCGCCGGGGCAGTGTGTCGTTCGAGAATCACTACACGGCGGCCAACGACTGCACGCCCGCTCGCGGCTGCCTGCTGACCGGCCTCTACGCGCAGCAGACCGGGGTCATGGTCGTGTCGGAGTCGACCTTGTCGCCCCTGTTCCCGACGTGGGGATCGATGCTGCGCGACCACGGCTACGACACCACGTACTGGGGCAAGTGGCATCTCGGCAGCTACCCGGATCGCACGCCGGGCGCGCTGGAAGCCTACGGTTTCCACGGCGGCACCTATCCCTCCCCGAACGGCGCGCCGGGGCAAGGGCTGCAAGCGGACCCGAAGATCGTCGACCAGTTCGCCGACTGGTTCCACAACGATTCCGGCGCCGCGCCATGGTGTACGACGGTGTCGCTGGTCAACCCGCACGACATCCAGTGGTGGCCGCGCTGGACCCGGCGCGACCAATTCAACGCCGACATCCCGCGGTGGATGAACGAACTGCCGCCCAACTTCGAATCCCTCGAACAGCTTTCGCGCAAGCCCCGCCTGCAGATGGCGCTGGTCGAGGTCTCGGCGGTGGCGTTCGGGGTGGCGCCCTACGGGACACCGGAAGCCATGCAGGCCTGGATCGAGATGCGCAACCTGTATCTGTGGGCGCAGCAGCAGGTCGACATCCAGATCGGCCGCGTGCTCGACACCTTGCACTCCCGTCCCGATGTCGCCGCCAACACCGTCGTCGTCTTCACCTCCGACCACGGCGATTACGCCGGTTCCCACGGCCTGCACGGCAAAGGCGGCGCCGCCTACGACGAGGCGCTGCGGGTGCCGCTCTACGTACACGACCCGCGCGGATACCTGAGCCCGGTGGACGGCACGACCACCAGGGACCAGCTCACCTCCAGCGTCGACTTCACTCCACTACTGCTCACCATCGGCACCGGCGGCAACGAATGGCGCGGTGACGGACGCTACGAACATCTCAGCGGACGCTTCGACATCGCCGCGCTCTGCCGCGACGCGGGCGCGGCGGGCCGCCCGTGGGTCGCACACACGACCGACGAGGCGTCGATCGAGGAAGCCGCGATCCTGTTCAACCAGGACGCCCCCGGCCACGTCGCGATGGTGCGCACCGCCGAGGCGAAGTTCGCGTCCTATTCCCAATGGGTGCACGGCCGGATCCAGATCGATCCGACGCGCGAGCAGGAGTTCGAACTCTACGACTACAGCACCGACGGCGGCCGGCTCGAACTCGACAACCAGGCGGCGACCGGGAATCCGCTGCGCGGCGACATGGAACCGCTGCTCGACAACGTCATCCGCACCGAGATCCAGCAACCGCTGCCGCCGTATCTGCGGGCCGCCCAGGACGAAGGTATCGGCGACTACATCTCGGCGCAGACGAACATCTTGGTCCAAGCCGAACGAATCGGCAACGCCCTGCTGGATGCCGTGCCGAAACCGTCCTGACTCCTACAGCAGACCCCGTAATTGCAGGTCCGTCGCGTATTTCTCGATGAGCTCCCGGGATATCTGCGGAATATCGTGCTCGGCGCCGATTTTCGCCGCTCGGACGGCGGAGCGGAATCTCTCCGCGGGAAGTGCCGAGCCGCGAACGGCCGGGGCCGGTCGCCGATACGCGTGCAGCAGGGGCAGCACGGAGGCCTGGCGCTGCCATTCCGGGAGCGCGCGCAGGGCGGTCTCGAACCGGGTGAACCACTCCTGGTAGTCGGCGATCCGCTCGATCCGGTGGCCCGCGGCGATCAGCCAATCGACGAACTCGTCGAGCGAGCGGCCGTCGTCGTGCGGGTTGAGCACATCGAAACTCTGGAAGCCGGTGCCGGCCGTCGCGCCGAGGGCGGTGATCGCGTCCGCGGTGAAATCGGCGGGCAGGCCGTCGTAGTGGGCGCGCGAGCGGTTGCCGTCGGCGTCGGTGCGGTAGAAGGAGAACGGCGCGATCCCCGTGACGATCAGGCTCAGCAGCAGCCGGGTGAAGATATCCGGCACATTGAGCTGGCCGGCGTAGCGCCGGTCGGCGAGGATCATGTCCGACCGGAACACCGCCACCGGCAGTCCGCACAGGTCGTTGGCCTCCCGCAGCAGCACCTCACCCGCCCACTTGCTGTTGCCATAGCCGTTGGCGTAGCTGTCGTCCACCGCGCGGACCGGGCTGATCTCGCGAATGTCCCCGTCCTCGGCGAAGACGGCCGGATCGATCTGCGCGGCCACGGCGACCGTGGACAGATAGGTGAACGGCTTGAGCCGCGTGGTGAGGGCGAGGCGGATCAACTCCGCGGTGCCGACCACGTTCGGGCCGAACAGTTGCCGGTACGGCAGCACGTGATTGACCAGCGCGGCGGGATGCACGATCAGGTCGACGCGGTCGGCCAGCCGATCCCACGTCCGATCGTCCAGGCCGAGGTTCGGCTCCCCGATATCGCCGGGGATCACCTCGAGGTGCGCGGCGGCCAGCTCGCGGAATTCCCGGACCAGCGTGGGATCTCCGGTGTCGAAAGCGCTGTCGAGGCGTTGGCGCGCCGCGGCGGCGTCGGAGCCACGGACCAGGCAGACGAGTGTGCCCGCGGTGTCGTGCATCCGCCGCAGCCACTCCAGGCACAGGAAACGCCCGAGATAGCCGTTCGCGCCGGTGAGCAGCACCGTCCGCGCGGTCTCCGTGGGGCGCGGCAGCGACGGCGCCGCGGCGAGCGTGCGGGCGTCGAGGAACTTGTCGAGCGTCAGATCGGCGGCACGCACCTGCGGCCCGGCACCGTGCACCGTGGTGTACGTGGCGCCTCGTCCGCCCGAGACACGCACGGCCGCGATGTAGTCCGCCACCTCGCGCAGATTGTTGGCCGGGCTGATCACCACCGACACCGGCACCTCGACATCGAAGATCTCGTGCAGCAGGTTCGACAGCGACAGCGCCGACAGCGAATCACCGCCGAGATCGGTGAAGTGCGCGTCGGGACGCAGATCGGCGTCCGCGCAGCCCAGCACGGCCTTCGCCGCGCGGCTCACCGTTTGGAGCACGGGCAGATCGACCGCGGTGCGGCGCAGATCGAGCAGTTCGTTCGCCTGCCCGGCGTCCAGGTCGGCGTACAGCTGCCGCAAGCGCGGCTCGTACCGCTCTTTCAGCTTGGGGCGAAGCAACTTTCCGATGCCCGACAGCAAACCGTTGGCGGTGGTGAACGGCTCGGGCTCGATCAGGAAATCGCGCGGGATCTCATAGGATTGCAGTTCGGCGTCCTTGGCGAGTTGTCGCAGCGATTCGCTCAGCGCCGTCTTCATCTTCTCGAGGTCGCCCCAACCGAGCACGTCCACGGTGGGCACGATCACGGCCAGGAGATACGCACGTTCGCTGCTGCCGTACACGAAGATCTGCTGGATCAGCGGACTGGTCGCATAGATCGCCTCCAGGTGCGAGACCGCGACGAATTCACCCTGGGAAAGCTTCAGCACGTTGTTGCGCCGATCGACGTAGACCAGGCGATCCGGGGCGAGTTCGGCGACGATGTCGCCGGTCTTGTAGAAGCCCTCGTCGTCGAAGATCTCGGCGGTGAGCTCCGGCCGCTCGTAGTAGCCGGAGATCAGGGTGGTGCTCTTCAGCAGCAGCTCACCACGCGGATGCGGTTTGTCGGTCCGGAAGTAGCCCAGCTCGGGGACGTCGGCGAGCTTGTAATCGAGCACCGGCGGCCGCTGCACCCGTTCGTCGATGACGACGACGCCGCCCGCCTCGGTGGACCCGTACCCGTCGTGCAGTTCCAGCTCGAGCACCGACTCGACGAACGATTTCATCTCCGCCGACACCGGCGCGCTTCCGCAGATCGCCATGACCATGCGTCCACCGAGGAAGCGCTCGCGCAGTTCGGTTTTCACCTGCGCTTCCAGCGCGACCCGGTCGACGCCCGGCCCGTCGCGCCGATCCACCTCGCCCCGGAAGCGCTGGAAGATCATGTCGCACACCCGTGGAACGAAGAACAGCTCGGTGGGCCGCGCCAGCGCGATGTCGTCGAAGAGCGTGGACATATCGCTCTCGGCGGTGAAATAGGCGGTGCCGCCGCGGGCCAGTACGCCGGTCAGCGACCCGCGACCGGCCACGTGGCTCATCGGCATGTAGTTGAGGTTGATCGCGGCGACATCGCGCCGGTTCACCCATCCCCTGGCGACCAGCCGCTGGGAGTACATCGCCCCCTTGGGGGTCCCGGTGCTGCCCGAGGTGTAGATCAGCAGCGCCAGCGGGTCCGCACCCGGCTCGGCGACGAACAGCGGCGCGGGCGGCAGCGACCTACCTCGCGCGAGCACCTCCTCGAGCGGTTCCACGAGCACGGAGCTGCCCGCCTCGGCCAGGCGGGCGCGGGCCGCTTCGAACGCCGAGCGCTGGTCGTCGTCACCCGGGTGGTAGTCGAAGACGATCAGCCGTTGCGGCCCGGCCTGCGACAGCGCACACGTCACCGCGGCGTCGAGCAGCTTCGGCGTCGCGGCGAGCACCCGCGGCGCGGTCTCCCCGACGATCGCCGACAGCTGGGCGACCGGCGCACTGGATTGCAGCGGAACCGCGACCAGCCCCAAGTGGATGCAGGCCAGGTCGAGAGTGGTGTAGTCGCTGCTGGTGAAGCCGAGAATGCCGACGAAATCGCCCGCTCGGAGCGGCTCGCGCGCATCACCGTGCCATGCGGCGGCCACGGCGCGCACGCGCTCCCACAGCTCGCCGTAGGTGATCGTGTCGAACTCCGGCAGCAGGCTCAGCGTCGTGCGGCCGGTCTCTCCGGTGCGGAGTTCGGTCGCGCGCGTGCCGAGGGCGGGCCGGTCGGCGTAGCCGACCATGACCGTCTCGACGATCTGGGCGAGCCCCGCGCCGGGCTCGCGAAGCTTCTCGGCGACCTCCGCACGCGGGGTGGCGTCGCGAATGTCGTCGTTTTCGGCGTACAGCCGGGTGATGCGGCGCATGAGCCGCTCCCCGCGTGTTTCGAGTGCCACGACGACCTCCTTCGTCCGGAACGCGCGTTCACCAAACACGTTAGCTCGCCTAAGTACTTCGGGCGGGCGATAGCGGAGGTAAGCGTCTGTGACACCGGACACAGTGCCGGATATGTCCCAAAATGGTCCGGTATTCCCTTGCGGCACACGCTCAGCCTGGTGCTGCCGGTACCAGTGTCAACGGGCTCCTGTTACCGGTGCACGCCGCACCGCATGCTCGGAGCATGACACAGACCATATCGCCGGGTCCGGCGGCGGCAACGACGCCCGCCGCCGCTCCGGCCGCCTCACCCGCCGCGCTGGGAGCGCGGCACTCGCTCGCCGTCCTGGCCGTCATCCTCACCGGCCAGTTCATGGCGGTGCTCGATTCCTCCATCGTCAACGTCGCGATCCCCTCCATCCGGGGTTCGCTGCACACCAGCGGCGCGGCCCTGCAGCTGATCGTCGCCGGCTACGTCATCGCGTACGCCGTCCTGCTGGTCACCGGCGCACGGCTCGGCGACCGGTTCACCCAGCGCCGCACGTTCGTCGCCGGACTGGCGCTGTTCACCCTCGCCTCGCTGGCTTGCGGACTGGCCTGGAACGAGACCTCGCTGATCGTCTTCCGATTCGCCCAGGGCGTCGGCGCGGCCGCGATGGTGCCGCAGATCATGACGCTCATCCAGCGCACCTTCACCGGTCATGCCCGCGCGCGGGCGCTGAGCGTCTACTCGGCCATCATCTCCGGCGGCATGGTCGCCGGGCAGGTGCTGGGCGGACTGATCGTCAACGCGGACCTGTTCGGCAGCGGCTGGCGCGGAGTGTTCCTGGTGAACGTGCCGATCGGCGTCGCGCTGCTGGTCGCGGCGCCGCGCATGCTGCCGCCCTCGGCCCGGCGCCTGGAGCGGCGGCTCGACCTGCCCGGGCTGGCCACGCTCACCGCCTCGGTGCTGTTGCTGGTGTTGCCCCTGGTGCTCGGGCGCGAGCTGGATTGGCCGATGTGGTCGTGGATCGCGTTGATCGCCAGCGCGATCGGCTTCGCGCTGTTCGTGGTGATCGAGCGAATCGTCGCCTCCCGTGGCGGCGAACCCCTGTTCGCGCGGGCGGTGCTCACCGCGCCCGGCCTGGTCTCCGCCGCGGTCGCGTTGTTCGTGATCATGGCGACCTTCGGCGGCTGGATGTTCGTCATGGCGATCCACTTGCAGAGCACGCTCGGCTACAGCGCCCTGCACGCGGGCCTGCTGTTCGTCCCGCTCGGCGTGACCTTCGCCGTCGCCAGCCTGAACTGGGAGCGCATCCCGGCTCGTTTCCACCCGGCGATGATCCCGCTGGGGCTGGTTCTCGGCGCGGCGAGCATGGTGACCCTCGGCGCGCTGCTGCGCGACGGCGCCGAGGTCGGTCCGCTCGCGCTGACACTGCTCGGCTTGTGCGGCGCGGGCAACGGCATCGCGTTCAGTCCGCTCATGACCCGCACGCTGGCCAAGGTCCCGACGACTTCGGCCGCGGACGCGAGCGGCATCCTGGTGACCAACGTGCAACTGGGCATCGTGGTCGGGATCGCCACCTTCGGCTCGCTGTTCCTCGGCCTCGCGGGCAGCACGGTGACCAGCGCGGCGCACGCGCTGGGCGGCACCGCGATCGCCGAGGGCAGCACGGTCCTGGTGGCGGCGGCTTTCGCGGCACGCGCCGCGCGGTAGCCGGCCCGCCGTTCGACGACCTTCGAATCATCGCGAGTCAAACCATCGCGAATCGCCGCCGCCGCCGCGCATCCTCACCAATGGGTGCGCCGTCGGTGGCCCGAACCGGATCGTGCCCGGCTCGGGCCACCGCTCCCGGCGGCGGCTCGGTGGCTCGCGGGACGAAAGAAGGTGTCGGATGGGCGTTTTCGCGCTCGGCGTAGAACTCGACGGAGAGGGGTTCCGCCCCGAGGCATGGCGGCGAGCCACGCACACACCCGACCGCCTGCTCACCGCGGACACCCTGCGCGCGCGGGTGGCCGCAGTCGAGAACGCCGGATTCACACTGGCCACGTTCGCCGACTCGATCCTGCCGGAGCACCACATTCCCGGTCGCATCGACGCGGTGACCCGGGCGTCTTTCGTGGCGGCCACGACCAGCACGATCGGCCTGGTGCCCACCGTCGCCACCACCTACGCCGAACCGTTTCACACGGCATCGCAGGTGGCGTCGCTGGATTACGCCTCGCGCGGGCGGGCCGGATGGATCGCCGAGCGCGTCGACGACCCGCGCGCCGCCGCCACCTGGGGGCGCCGGCCGGTAGCAGGGGACGCCGACCTGGCTCGCGAGCAACGGGATTCGATCGAGGTGGCCCGTCGCCTGTGGGATTCCTGGGAAGACGACGCGGTGATCCGCGACTACACCAGCGGGCGTTTCCTGGACCGGAACAAGCTGCACTACATAGATTTCCAGGGCGAGACCTTCTCGGTGAAGGGCCCGGCCATCGTGCCGCGCCCGCCACAAGGTCAGCCGGTGGTGTTCGGCGCCGAAGGCCCGGTCGACGTCCGGTTCGTCGCCGCCGATTCCGTCGCGGCGGCCGCCGAGTCAGCGGCCGCGGCGCGCTCGGCCGGGGATTCGCTGGTCTTCGCCGAGGTCGAGGTCACCCTGGATGTCTCCGGTGTTCCTGCCGCGCAGCGATTCGGCGAAGCCTCCGCTTCGCCGGGCCGACTCGGGTTCTCCGGTTCGGCCCGGGGATTGACGGATCTGCTGACCGATCTCAGCGACCACTTCGACGGCGTGCGGCTGCACCTCGCGGTGATCGACGAGGACCTGCCCGTGCTCGCGCGCGAGGTCCTGCCCGCCCTGTTGCGCACCGGGGTCGCGCATCGCCCTGTTCCCGGTTCGACGCTGCGCGCCAACCTCGGCCTGACCCGCCCCGCCAACCGCTACGCGACCACACGCTGATCGTCAGGAGATCGTTTCCGTGACCGACTTCCCGCGCCCCGACGCACAAGTGCACTTCGGCGTCTTCTTCCAAGGCGTGAACCACACCACGATCTGGTCCGACCCGTCCAGCGGCTCGCAGATCGATTTCGAAACCTTCCGCCGGGTCGCGCAGACCGCCGAGCGCGGCCTGTTCGACGCCTTCTTCCTCGGCGAGGGCCTGCGCCTGCGCGAACAGGACGGCTCGATCCTGGAACTGGATATCGCGGGCCGCCCCGACGCGATCACCCAGCTCGCCGCACTGGCGGGCATCACCCGGCACATCGGCCTGGTGGCCACCCAGAACACCACCTACAACGAGCCCGCCGACCTGGCTCGCAAACTCAGCGGCCTGGATCTGCTGTCCGGCGGTCGCGCGGGCTGGAACGCGGTCACCACGGACAACGCGTGGACCGGCGCGAACTTCCGGCGCGGTGGATTCCTCGATCACGCCCAGCGTTACGAGCGCGCCGCGGAGTTCGTCGCGACGGTACGGGCGATCTGGGACGCCTGGGACGACGGCGCGATCGCCACCTCGCAGCACAGCCCGTCGTGGGCGCGCGCCGAGGCCATCCATCCGGTCGTGCGCACCGGCCCGCACTTCGACGTGACGATCACCCCCACGCTGCCGCGCAGCGCTGGAGGCCATCCGGTGATCTTCCAGGCAGGCGACTCACCCGCCGGTCGCGATTTCGCCGCCGCGCATGCCGATGTCATCTTCTCCAGGCACGGAACGCATTTCGACGACGCACTCGCCTTCGCCACCGACATCCG
This sequence comes from Nocardia sp. NPDC047654, assembly GCF_043205035.1. NCBI lineage: Bacteria > Bacillati > Actinomycetota > Actinomycetes > Mycobacteriales > Nocardiaceae > Nocardia > Nocardia sp. NPDC047654. The sequence continues at coordinate 4,850 of NZ_JBIDDF010000008.1, read as the reverse complement.
CGCACGCCTGCGCGCGGCGGGCCGCCCGGACGACGACATCCGAATTCTGCCCGGCACGCAGATCATCCTCGCGGAGAAGGAGTCCGAGGTGGAGGAAAAGGTGCGCTGGGTGAAGAACGGCCAGTACACCGGCCAGACCGCTTTGTCACTGGCCGGTCAGATCTGGGGCCGCGACCTGTCCGGACTCGACCCGGACGGCCCGCTGCCCGCGGACGATCCCCAGCCACGACCGATCTCGGAAACCCGCGGCGCCCCCCGCTCCGGACAGGACCCGCTCACCATCGCCCGCGAATGGCGAGCCAGGGCCGAGGCGGAGAACCTCTCCCTGCGGGAAGTGGTGATCGCCTCCACCGAACGCTCCGGCTTCGCAGGCACCCCCGCCCAGGTCGCCGACGAACTGGCCCGCTGGGTCCGCCACGGGGCCACCGACGGCTTCAACATCTCCCCCTACCTGGTCCCCACCGGCCTGGACGAGATCGTGAACTGGCTCGTCCCCGAACTCCAGGATCGCGGCGTCTACCGCACCGAGTACACCGGCACCACCCTGCGTGACCACCTCGGCTTACGCGAGCCCCTCACCCGGCGATCCTGACGCCGACGTCGTCGAGCGGCACATCGCCGAGAGGATGCGCCACGCGTGCCGGGCTTGGGAGGCCGACCGCTCATGAATTGCGGGCCGAAGCGAGCGGAGCCGCCGTCCCCGGGTGGACGACGGCTCCGATTCTCGCGACTGCTTCAGAGCACGGCTTCGATGGCCGCGACCAGTTCCGGCGCCTCGGGGGTGGTGCGCGGGCGGAAGCGGCCCGCGACCTTGCCGTCGCGGTCGATCAGGAACTTCTCGAAATTCCACTGGATGTCGCCCGCGTTGCCTTCGGCATCGGGGGTCTCCACCAACTGCTGGTAGAGGGCGTGGCGCTGGTCACCGTTGACGTCGGTCTTCTCCAGCAAGGGGAAATCGACGCCGTAGGTGGTGGAACAGAACTCCTGGATCTCCTCGGCGGTGCCCGGCTCCTGGCCCATGAACTGGTTGCACGGCACGCCGACCACGCTGAGACCGCGCGGACCGAAGGACTTGTGCAGCTCGACCAGACCGGAATACTGCGGCGTCAGGCCGCATTTCGAGGCCACGTTGACCAGCAGGACAGCGCGGTCGCCGACCAGGTCGGCCAGCGTCGTCGATTCGCCGGACAGCGTGCGTAGCGGAACTTCTCGAAGACTCATGCGTATCCGTTCTCGATGCCGTGGATCCACCCCGACGGCCACGCTACCGGATCGGCGGAGGCTGTGACCGTTGCGGGCGCGGCGGTTCCCGCAGGGGAACCGCGCTCAGCGCAACCTGGTTCGGCGCATCAGCCGCAGCGACGTCAGGGTCATCTTCAGCTGCTTGTCGTAGGGCTGACCTGCCCGCGCGGCGAGCACCTGTTTCTTGAGCACGCCGACGTTCACCGTGTCGGTGTACTTCAGCAGGCCCTGGTCACCGTGCCGGGTGCCGACACCGGACTGCTTCACGCCACCCGATGGCGTGCCTTTCGCGGCGTAGGTCGCGACGAAACCGTCGTTGATGTTGATATTGCCCGCCTGCAACCGGGCGGCGATCCGCTCGGCGTGCGCGAAGTCCCGGGTCCAGACGCTGGCGTTCAAGCCGTAGTCGGTGGCATTGGCCAGGCGCACCGCCTCCTGCTCGTCGTCGAACGGGTACACGGTGACGACCGGGCCGAAGGTTTCCAGCGTCGCGTGGGTCATCTCGGGGGTCACCCCGGTCAGCACGGTAGCCTCGTAGAACGCCGGACCGACGTCGGGCCGCGCCTGCCCGCCGACGTGCACGGTGGCCCCCTTCGATCGCGCGTCCTCGACGTGGGCGGCGACCCGTTCCAGGTGCTGCGGGGAGACGAGGGAGCCGAACTCCGGCGTGTAGTCGTAGGCCGCGCCGATCTTTCCGTTCAATTCCGCCGCGGCGGCGACCAACCGGCGGAGGAACTCGTCATGGATGGAGCGGTGCACGTAGATCCGCTCGATGTGCATACACGCCTGCCCCGAGTTGGCGAACACCGCGAACACCGCGCCGGGAACGACCTCGTCCAGGTTCGCGTCGGCGAGCACGATCATCGGATTCTTGCCGCCCAACTCCAGGCTGCACCCGATGAGGTTGCGACCGGCCTGCTCGCCGACGATCCGGCCGGTGGCGGTCGAGCCGGTGAACATGACGAAGTCGACGTTGTCGATCAGGGTCGGCCCGATATCGGGTCCTTCACCACAGACCACCTGCACCAGACCGCGGGGCAACCCCGCCCGGTGCAGCAGCTCGACACCGAAGAGCACGCACAGCGCGGTCTTGTTGTCCGGCTTCAGCACCACGCCGTTGCCTGCCATCAGCGCGGGCATGGCGTCGGACAGCGCGATGGCGAAGGGAAAGTTCCACGGCGCGATCACCGCGACGAGCCCTTTGGGACGGTGCTGCTCGGTGGAGGTGGTCAGCAGGGGCATCGGGCCGCCGCGCCGCTTCGGCCGCAGCACCCGGCGCGCGGTCTTGAGATAGTGGCTGACCACCATGGGCACGTCGCAGGATTCCTCGACCGCCATGCGACGGGTCTTACCGCATCCGATCTGGATGAGATCGGCGATGGTCTCCACTTCGCCGAGCATCAGCTCGTGCAGCCGCTCGAATACCCGCAGTCGTTCCCGCAGTGGCTGCGCGGCCCATTCCGTCTGCGCCGTCCTGGCCTTGGCGCACGCGCGCAGGACGTCCTGCGGGGTCGACTGCGGAAGCGCACCGACCGGCGCGCCGGTGTAGACCTCGGTCATCTCGAACGGGGCCGCGCTACCGTCCGCGGCGACCAGGCCGGTCAGCCGGGTGATCAGCTCCCCGGTGATCCTGGCGGGCAGGGCGCCCGCCGCCTTGTCGGTGTGTGCTGTGCTCATCGGATCATCTCCATGACGTCGGACATCGCCGCAGGTGCCGGGCCGGACAGTGCGCCTGAATTAGAACACGTTCCGGTTTCGGATTCATCGTATTCGTCCCCGCCCGCCCTGCCTACCCGCCGCGCGCGAAGAATTCCGCTCACTCGTCCGCGGCGATCGTCAACGCCTGGGTGGGGCAATAGCGGACCGCGCGCTGCACGTCGGCCCGTGCTCGCGGGTCGGCGACGGCATCGAGGATCTCCACTTTGCCGCGCTTGGGGACGTGGAACACCTCGGGTGCCTCGTCCTGGCACACGGCATGTCCCTGACACAGATCCAGATCGGCCAGCACTCGCATCGTCGCTCCTTACTGTTCGTTCGATCCCGGGTCGTCCGCGAGCGGACGCACCGGCGCCTCGGGCTGCACCTCGACGAGCACCAGGTGTGCGCCGCGCGGCGTGGACACCACCGCCACCACCGCGGCGGCCAGGTCGCCGGCGCGCAGCATGTACGGGTGCCTGGCGAAGCCCCAGGCCTTCCAGTCCTCCAGCACCGGGCCGACGATCTCGGGCGTGGAGTCCATGCCCATACCGGTCAGGGTCGGGCCGGGCCGGACCTGCGACAGGCGAATGCCGGTGCCCTCGAGCTCCATGCGCATCTGCGTGGCCATCGCTTCCAGACCCGCCTTGGCGGCACTGTAGGCGCCGGTGCGCGGACGCGGTTCGGATGCGCAGTCCGAGCTGATCAGCACCACGTCGCCGCGCTGCCTGCGCAGCATGCCGGGCAGCACCCGGTGCACGAGGCGCTGCGCGCCGACGAGATGCACCTGCACCTGGCGCACGAACCGTTCCGGATCCATCGCGAATGCCTGTCCGAACTCGATGTCGCCCGCGCTGGACACCAGGATCTCGGTGGGGCCGAGCGCTTCTTCGGCAGCGCGCACGAACTCGTCGACCGAGTCGGGCTCGGTGACATCGAGGCGGTGGGCGAAGGCTTCACCGCCGTTGGCGCGGATCTTGTCCGCCAGTTCGGCGCACTGCTCGGCGCGGCGGGCGCCGAGCGCGACCGGGTGACCCAGCTCGGCCAAGGCCACGGCGGTGGCCGCGCCGATCCCGGAGGAGGCGCCGGAGACGAGCGCGGGCCTGCGCTCGGGATGGGGTGCGAATCTTGGCATTATCGGGTCTCCACGGTGATGGGAAGGTGGGCGAACCCACGCACATTGGACGAATGAACACGTGCGATCCCGGATTCGATGACGTCGTAGGACCGCACTCGGGAGCCGAACTCGTGCAGGGCGACGGTCGCTTCCAGCCGCGCCAGGTGCGCACCCAGGCAGAAGTGCACTCCCGCACCGAAACTCACCAGCCCGGATTTGTCGGCACGATCGATACGGAAACTGTCACCGTCGTCGAACACCGCGGGATCACGATTGGCCGAACCGATCAGCAGCAGCACCTTCGCTCCCGCCGGGATCACCCCGTCGTGGTAGGCGAGGTCTTCCGTCGCGGAACGCGCGATCATCTGACTGGAGGTGTCATAGCGCAGCGTCTCCTCCACCCAATCACCCACGAGGTCGGGATCCGCGACGACCTTCGCGTACTCCCCCGGGTTACGCGCACCCCAATACAAGGCATTGCCCAGCAATTTCGTGGTGGTCTCATTCCCTGCCACCACCATCAAGAACAAGAAACCGATGATCTCCTCATCGGCGAGTGTGTCACCGTCGATCTCGGCATCCAGCAACGCCGAGGTCAGATCATCCCGCCGGGCACGCCGACGCTCGGCCACCATCTCGGCGTAATAACCCAGCAACTTCATCGACGCTTCCGCCGCCGCCATCGGGACATCCAGCACACTGTCCTCCCGGTGCACCACCAGATCCGCCAACCGGCGGATCTCCACCCGATCGCCCGCCGGAACCCCCATCAGCTCGGAGATCACATCCATCGGCA